>PLET01000012.1 GCA_003137095.1 Gammaproteobacteria bacterium | reverse complement strand
GCGAGCATCACGGCGGTGAAGAACGGTCGGTCGATCGACACGAGCATGGGATTGACCCCAACCGGCGGAATCATCATGGGGACGCGAAGCGGCGACCTTGACCCCGGTGTGTTGGTTTACCTTGCAAGGCAGAAGAAGCTCGATGCCGGCGAGCTTGAGGAACTGGTCGACCGGCGTAGCGGTCTGTTAGGGGTTTCCGGCGTCTCCGCAGACCTGCGTGACTTGCACGAAGCGGCCCGCGCCAACACTGATGCGCGCCTCGCCNNCGAAGCCCGCGCTCTCATCTGTGGCCATCTGGGCGTGATCGGTGTCCGTTTGGATGCCGCCCGCAATCGTGATGCAGGTGATCCGATCAGCGACGTGGCATCGCGGTGCCAGGTACGCGTCCTGCCTTCACAGGAAGACGAGCAGATTGCCCGACAAGCGTGGGCCCTGTGCCAACCGGCCCCGGGGTTCTCAACAACCTGAGCGGCAACCTGCCGGACATCTGGGTCATCGGCCAGTCTTTTTGGGTGCGCCGGCGTACAGACGTACGAGCCAGGTCCTGTAGGCTGAAAATGGCGTATTACGCCCGGTGGTAAGTGTTTTTCCGCAGAACAAGGCACGCATATGAGCGCATCTCGGCACGCGTCGACAGAAAGAGCGTCCGAAGCCGCTCCGCGACCGGAATCTCCAAGCGCCTCCTCGTCGGAGCTGCAGCTCTTGTCGAATGGCAACTATCACGTGATGGTGACGAACACCGGGGGTGGTTACAGTCGGTGGAAGACTCTTGCCCTCACGCGATGGCGGGAAGATACGACCTGCGATAATTGGGGCTCGTTCTGCTACCTCCGCGACTCGTCGAGCGGGCATTGCTGGTCCACCACCTATCAGCCGACGCGTCGGCCGCCGGATCGTTACACGGTGATCGTCGAGCCAGGCCGAGTGTCCTTTCAACGGCGCGATCACGATATCCAGGTGTCTACCGACCTTGCGGTGTCGCCCGACGACGACGTCGAATTGCGCCGGGTGAGCATCACCAATCTCTCGGCCGTTCCTAGGTCACTGGACATCACCAGCTATACGGAGATTGTCCTCGGAGATCCTGCCGCGGACATCGCCCATCCCGCCTTCGAGAAACTATTCGTGGAGACCGAGATTCTGCGTGCCGATCAGGCGATCCTGTGCAAGCGCCGTGCCCGTACCCCAGAGGAGCTGACTCCGTGGATGTTTCATCAGCTCATTCATCACCGAACCTCTCATGGGCACATTTCCTATGAGACCGATCGAATGCGGTTCATCGGTCGCGGTCGCAGCGTCGCAGATCCACAAGCCCTCGACGAGCAGCGCGCCTTGTCGGATACCGAGGGCGCCGTGCTCGACCCGGTGGTGGCGATACGGTGCGAGGTCGCGCTGGCGCCAGGTGAGACCGGCATCGTCGATCTGATCACCGGCGTCGGCGATTCGCGCGACGCGTGTATCGCACTGCTGCGCCGATATCGGGATCGGCAGGTCGTCGATCGGGTATTGCCGGCGGCATCAGCGCGGGCGCAAGCCCTCTTGACGACGCTTCATTCCAGCGAAGTAGAGGCCCGGCTCTATGCACAGCTGGCTCATTCCGTTCTCTACGCTAATCCGTCGCTGCGCGCCGACAAAAGCACTCTCGCGCAAAATGCGCAGAGTCAGTCGGGGCTTTGGGGCTACGGGATTTCGGGTGATTTGCCGATCGTACTGCTGCAGACCTCGGACGCCGCGAATATTACGCTGGCGCGCCAGTTGGTCAATGCCCACGCCTATTGGCGCCTGCAGGGAGTCGCAGCGGACCTGATCATTCTATGTGATGACGACAAAGGGCAACGGCCGTCGCTCGTCCATGACATCACCACGCTTGTAAAGTCCTCCTCCGTCTCTGGAGCGCACTTGGACAAGTCCGGTGGGATCTTCATCAAAGCCCTCGCTCAGGTGCCCGACGCAGATCGCGTTCTTTTGCAAGCAGTCGCGCGCGTCGTTCTCGGCGACGGATCGCTCGCGCAGCAGCTTGACCGGGCGTTCGGCCCATCGACATCAATGCCATTGTTGCGTGCCACTCCCGAGGATCTACGGGGGCGTCCCCCGACGGAGCCTCCGAAGGATCCAGCGGAGCGCGATTGGGTGTTTCAGAACGGGTTGGGCGGATTCACGCCCGACGGCCGCGAGTATGTGATCAAAACCACGAGAAAGCACCGGACCCCGAACCCCTGGGTCAACGTGCTTGCCAATCCGTCGTTCGGAACCCTGATTTCGGAGGCCGGCAGCGCCAATACGTGGAGCGAGAATGCCCAGCAGTTCCGGCTCACCCCTTGGTCGAACGATCCGGTCGGCGATGCCAATACCGAGGCGTTCTATTTGCGCGACGAAGCGACCGGCCATTTTTGGTCGCCGACCCTCCTGCCCTGCGCCGGTGCGGGACCGTATGAGACGCGGCACGGCTTTGGCTACAGTCGCTTCGAACACTCCGAAGGCGGCATCCGTTCACACTTAACCGTCTATGTGGCGACGGACGCGGCCCTCAAATTCGCGGTATTGAGGGTGGTCAATGAATCGGGGCGCGCGCGTCGCCTTTCCGCGACCGGCTACCTCGAGTGGGTTTTGGGGGATGACCGGACGAAGACCGCGATGCATGTGGTGAGCGAGATCGATCCACGCACCGGCGCGTTGCTGGCGAGAAATCGCTATAACACCGAGTTCGCCGGAAGATGCGCATTCTTCGATAGCGATGAGATAGCGGGATCGAGTTGGTGCGCCGATCGCCGCGAGTTCCTGGGGGCTGGCGGAACTTTGCAAAAGCCTGCGGCGATGGCACAGAAGGACCTCTCAGGCGCCGTCGGCGCGGGGCTCGATCCCTGTGCGGCGATCAGGATTCCCTTCGAGTTGGCGGAGAATCAATCGCGAGAAATC
>PLET01000069.1 GCA_003137095.1 Gammaproteobacteria bacterium | reverse complement strand
GTGATCCATTCGCGCCAGAGATAGGGGATGTAGCCCCTGGCCCACACCCAGATGAGTACGCCGCAGATCAATAAAACCACGGACGCCCCGGCGGCGAGCGGGATGGGTTGATCCAAGGGGATGTCCCGCCAAGTCAGCTTGCCCAACATGTCAATTCTCCTTCCCCGTGGGCGGCCCCTCTCCGGGAGGCAGCCTCTGCGATACGACGTCGCTGTAAAGATCGTGCTGCACCGCCCGATACGTGTACGGCTTGACGTTCGTGCTTTGGGTGAGCAGGTTGCGGTACGCCGCCTCGTCCAGCACCGGGCCGGAGGCACTCGTCGCCGTGGCCCATGCCGAGAACTGCTCGGGCGTGACGGCCTGCACGTCAAACGCCATGTCGGAGAAGCCATCACCGCTGAAATGCGCGGACAGGCCATGATAGGTGCCAGGTCGGTCGGCCTGCAGGTAGAGTTGGGTGGTCATGCCATACATCGAGTAGATTTCGCTGCCGAGCCGCGGGACGAAGAACACATTGAACACGCTTGCAGAGGTGATTTGAAGGTGCAGCGGCGCTCCGACCGGAGCCACCAGATCGTTCACCGATGCCACCCCCTGCTCGGGGTAAATGAACAGCCACTTCCAGTCGAGCGAGACCACCTGGATTTCGAGCGGCTTGGCGCCGGCGGAGAGCGGCCGGGCGGGATCGAGCAAGTGCGATCCGATCCAGGCGATGCCGCCGAGGAAGAACACCACCAGCGCCGGAATCGACCAGACGATGAGCTCGACGCGCCCCGAGTAGGACCAGGTGGGCAGGTGACGCGCACGGGTGTTCGAGGCGCGAAACCACCAGGCGAATGCCAGCGTCGCCAATATCGTCGGCACGGCGATGGCCAGCATGATCGCCAGTGCATCGAGCAGGATCCTGCGATCGGCCGCCCCGACCGGTCCCGCAGGATCAAGAACCGCCGTATGGCAGCCTGCGAGCGCCAACAGTCCGAGCAGTGCGCACACTGAACGCGCGGACCACACATTGGCTCGGGTGCTCACCAGCTTATCATCCGCTCAACGGGGCGAATTTGGCAATCCATGACAGCCCCAGAATGGCGGGACTCCGGTGACACCGGGGCATTCTGCACCGCCGCAAGCGACCCGCGTCAGCTCGTCTCAACCCAAAGAAGCTTGCTTCTCCATCTGCAGAATCACCGCGGAGAAGTCTTGCTCCTTGCCTTGCTCCTTTCCCTGCTCCGATTGCATTGCGTTGACCTCATAAGCCGCTCGTGTGGCGGGCATGCGCGCTCCCACCGCAGCCGCGAGCTTGAGGATCAGACCGAAATCCTTGTTCATGAGTCTTAGCGGAAATTGCGGGCTATAGTCGCCCTTCCTCGCCCTTTCCAGTTTGCCCGCATGGGCGGGAGCGACCACCGCGGTCTCGGAGAGAACATTCAGCAGTCGATCACGATCGAGACCCGCCTTCTCTCCAAGTGCAACGGCCTCGGCAATGGCTTGCATCCCGATTCCCAACAGGCTGTTCACGACCAGCTTCATGGTCGCCCCGGAACCGCTTGGACCCAGATAAAAATACTTTCTGGCAATCACTTTGAAGATCGATTCGGCGGCGGTGAAGCATCCCGGATCTCCGCCCCCGAACAGGGTCAGTGCCCCCTGCTCGGCGACCGGTGTACTTCCCGACATGGTCACATCGAGGACCTGGACTCCATGCTCGGAGCCCAGCCTCGAGAGTTCCTGCGAGGTCTGCGGGTTCACGGTGCTCAGATCGATAACCAGCGAGCCGCGCTGCGCCTTGGCAAACACGCCGTCTGCGCCTTGGTACGTACCCAGAACGGCTTCATCGGTCGCCAGGCACGACAACACGACGTCGCAACCGGCGGAAAGTTCTGCCACGCTTTGCGCCACAGTACCGCCATATCGAATCAGCTCTTCCGTCTTGGCGCGGTGCCGATCGTAGGCGCTCAGCCGGAAGCCCGATTCCAGCAATCTCTGCGCGATCGGCCGGCCCATGAAGCCGATGCCGATGAATCCGAGTTTGCATGTTTCGCGTGTGATCGCATCCACGTTTATTCTCCTTGTTGCGCGCGCCGGGAGGATTTTATCGGCTTTTATGGCAGGATGGGCCGGACGTAGCGAATGGAAGAAAACTGGATGCGGGTCGCGGACTCCGGGATGGCGCCATCGTTGCCGCGGTGGTTGCTTTTGAAGGGCTGCTGACCTGGGCGTTGCTGTTCGTCGCGGGACTCGATTCGCTGAATCGGGGTGACAGTCAATGGTGGCAGGTGGCGAAACTTTTGTTTCACGGCATGGTGTGGTCGCAGTGGACGGGTGGCCTGGGGCTGGGAGCGTTGACGGGGTTGATGTTCGCGGCGGGCGTCGGGCGTCGGCGGTTGACCATGCCGCTGCTCGTTGCGTCGCTGGCGGTGGGCGCCGTGGTGCCGGTTGGATTTCTGATCCTGGCCGGGATGCTGGACGGAGTCTGGCCGATTACGAGCGGACCCATGGATGCGCCGCTGCTGATGATGCTGTTGGCGGCGTACGCGATCGGCGTACCCTGGGGACTTGGGCGGGTGATTCGGCGGTCAGCGTGGACACGCTGATGCAGCCGCAGGTATGACGGCCGCCGGGGGAGTTGCGCTTTTCCGGGCTACAGGCGTTTGAATCGGTCGGGCATAGGGGCATGCGCACGTCCGGCCGCAGGTTCCACACGCGACCACACGCAACCCCTCCAACTTCGCTGCGCTGAAGCGAATCGTCAAGGTCGTCGCAATCTAAAACCGAAGCCGGCCGCGACCTTCCTTTGACGCCTGATACGTTGAAATCGAGTTTCGCCCCATTTCGGCGCGAAACTCACGCTGCATTCCTTCCAATCCTCTACGATAATTTCCACGCGTGACAACTCGCCGCTAAACGACCGTAACCACCAAGGTTGCTCATGGTCGCTCCGATAACACAATTGTCTTGGACGAAGCTGCTCGCTCGCACTGCTGAACTACTTAAGATCGACGAAAAGGACATGTCGCTCTACCGCCGCCCCAACTCTGCGCATTGGTGGACCCGATTTCAAGTCGGCGGGCATGAGGTCAGGCTCACAACTGGCACGGGAAATCGCCGCGAAGCGGAGGAGTTTGAAACCGTCGCACGCACGCGTGCGTGGCGCCAAACGCGCCTCGGCGAGCGGGCGCCGTTGCGATGGACCGATGCTGCTGCGCGTTGGCTTGCCGAGACTCGCAAGCGGTCCAAGCGTCGCGACGAATCCATCCTCGCCTGGTTCGATGAGCACCTGAGCGATTACGACGTTCAAGCCATCACGCGCGAGGCCGTCCAGGAACTGCGCGCGTTGAAGGCCGCGGAGACCAGCGAAGCGACGGCGGATCGACATATGGCGCTGCTGCGCGCAATCTTGAACAAATGCGTGAGGGAGTGGGAAGTACTCGACTCGGCGCCGAAAGTCCCCATGTATCGGCCGCCGACTGGGGAGCCGCGTTGGCTGACACGCGCGGAGTTCGCGCGACTCGAATGCGAACTACCGGATCACCTGAAGGCCGCGGCCAGGTTCGCCGTGCTGACGGGCCTGCGCATGCGCGCGATGCTCTCCTTGACCTGGCCGCAGATTGATTCTGTGAAGCGGCGTGCATGGATCGCGGCCAGCGAAATGAAAGCGGGCCATTCCTTGGGCGTGCCGCTGACGCCGGACGCAATTCAGGTTCTGAAGTCCCTGCCGAAGAACGGCGACTACGTGTTCCAGTGGCGCGGCAAGCGCATCGACGATTGCAACACGCTGGCGTTTCAGACCGCGGTCAAGGCAGCCAAGGTCGACCCACTGCGCTGGCATGACCTGCGCCATACATGGGCCTCATGGGCGGTGCAGAGCGGTGTGACGCTCCATGAACTGATGCTGCTGGGCGGCTGGCGGAGCTTCTCGATGGTGCTGCGCTACGCGCACCTCGCGCCCGGCCACCTGGCCTTGGCGGCGGCCAAGGTTCGGCTAAGGCCTCGCACAAAAACCGGCACACTGAAAAAGGCGCCGCACGAAAATCGCGAAAAAACCTAGGAAAATGGTGGTGAGAGAGGGACTCGAACCCTCGACCTCGGCATTATGAGTGCCACGCTCTAACCAGCTGAGCTACCTCACCAATCGACCCTGCTCACGGGGTGACCGTTTAAACAGGCCGCGGATATTGCGCAGCCGGACCCACCCGTGTCAAGGCACCCGGTGGACGATTATGGTATCCCTCAAGACCCCGACTTATGCGCCTCCCGCCACTTGTTGACGGCCGCCATGGTGTTGTCCACGTGCTTGTCGGGATCGAGCGCCGTGTATTCATAGAGTATCTTGCCCGTGGGCGCGATGACATAGGACGTGCGGCTGGAATACGAGGTGAACATCATTTGCGCGTCGTAGGCCTTGGAGATCCTGGCGTCCTTGTCGGAGGCCACCGCGAATTTGCTGCGGCACTCGCTCACCGAGAATTTGTTCAAGGTGTCGATGTCGTCGTGCGACACGCCGATCACCGTGGCGCCGAGCGCCTTGAACTTGTCGGTGGCCTCCGCGAAGTCATGCGCCTCGATGGTGCAGCCATGGGTGAAGGCCGCCGGGTAGAAATACAGCACCACCGGACCGGACTTGAGCGCCTCGGCCAGCGAGAACGTAAACGGCTTGCCGGCCAGGGTTGCCTGGGTGGTGAAATCCGGGGCGTCCGCGCCCGGCTTCAGGGCTGCGTACAGCGGGGAGGCGAGCACGCAGCATCCGCAGACGGAAATCAGGAATCGCTTCATGGATTACTCCTAGACGTTGAACCGAAAATGCATCACATCGCCCTCGCGGACGATGTATTCCTTGCCCTCGAGCCTGAGCTTGCCATGTTCCTTCGCACCGGCCTCGCCCTTGGATGCAATGAAGTCGTCGTAGGCGATGACTTCGGCACGGATGAAGCCCTTTTCGAAATCGGTGTGGATGACCCCCGCCGCCTGCGGCGCGGTCGCGCCGGCATGCACCGTCCAGGCACGCACTTCCTTGACGCCCGCGGTGAAATAGGTCTGCAAACCGAGCAGGGCATAGCCGCCGCGGATCACCCGGTTCAGGCCCGGCTCCTCCTGCCCCAGTTCGTGCAGGAAGTCCGCGCGGTCGGCTTCCTCCAGCTGCGCGATCTCGGCCTCGATGGCCGCGCACACCGGCACCACCACCGCGCCTTCCGCGCGCGCGAGCTCGCGCACCCGATCCAGGCGCGGATTGTTCTCGAAGCCCTTCTCATCCACGTTGGCCACGTACATCACCGGCTTGTCGGTGAGCAGGTGCAAATCCTTGAGCAGCAGATGCTCGTGGGCATCGAGTCCCATCGAGCGCACCGGCCGCGCCTGATTCAGCTGATTGCGCACCCTCTCCAGCAGGTCGCGGCTGCGCACGGCCTCCTTGTCCGCGGCCTTGGCGGCCTTCAGCGCCTTCTGGTAGGCGCGCTCGACGCTGTCGAGGTCGGCGAGCGCGAGCTCGGTATTGATCACCTCGATGTCGCTCGCCGGGTCGATTCGACCGGCCACGTGCACGATGTCGTCGTTCTCGAAGCAGCGCACCACGTGTGCGATGGCATCGACCTCGCGGATGTGCGACAGGAATTTGTTGCCCAAGCCCTCGCCCTTGGAGGCGCCGGCCACCAACCCGGCGATGTCCACGAATTCCACGGTGGTGGGCAGGATGCGCTGCGGCAGGACGATGGCCGCGAGCTCATCGAGCCGCGGATCCGGCACCGGCACCACGCCCACGTTCGGGTCGATGGTGCAGAACGGATAGTTCTCCGCGGCGATCTGCGCGCGCGTGAGGGCGTTGAACAGGGTGGATTTGCCGACGTTCGGCAGCCCGACGATGCCGCAGCGAATGGGCATCAGGCCGCTCCGCTGCGGCTGTGCAGCACGGTCATGGCACGCTCGGCGCCCTGCTCGAGCAGCAGCGGCAGGGCATCCGCGGCCGCCTTGACCGCCTCCAGAATCGCCTCCTCCTCGCGCTGCGGCGCTCGCGACAGCACGTAGTCGATCACGTCCGCCTTGCTGCCCGGATGGCCGATGCCGAGCCGCAGGCGCCAGAAGCCCTCGCCGATGTGCGCCATGGTGTCGCGCACACCGTTGTGGCCGCCGTGGCCGCCGCCGAATTTCAGGCGCACCGCACCCACCGGCAGATCGAGCTCGTCGTACGCCACCAGAATCTCGCCGGGCGCGATCTTGAAAAAATCGCTCAACTGACGGATCGACAGACCGCTGCGATTCATGTACGTCGTCGGTTTCAACAAAATGAGTTCCTTGCCGCCGAGGGTGATGCGTGCGGTTTCACCCGAATACTTGCGATAATCGCGAAACTCGCCGCCATGGCGCCGGGCGAGCTCATCCACCAGCCAGAATCCCGCGTTGTGGCGCGTGGTCCGGTGCTCGGGCCCCGGGTTGCCGAGGCCTGCAACGATCTTCAACGGCAATTCAGCCATGGTGCGCGCCCGCCCAAGAAAGCCTGAAAACCAAAGGGGCCGCCACGGGCGCGGCCCTAAGGGAACCGCTGCGGCTCCCAGCCCTCGAACCCGCGAATTACTTCTTCGCGTCCTTCTTCGCCGGTTCCTTCTTGGCTTCTTCCTTCTTGGCTGGCTCGCCCTTCTTCGCCGCATCCGCCGCAGCCGGAGCCGCGGCGCCCGCCGCCGCTCCCGCCGCCGCGCCCGCGGCCGGCGCCGCCGCACCCTCCGGTGCCGCCGCCGCTGCGGTGGGCTCCGGCTCTTCCGCACGCGGCGCGTGGATGGCCACCACCGCCGCATCTTCCTTGGCGAGTTCCACCAGCTGCACGCCGGCGGGAATCTTCAGCTGCGAGAGGTGGATGCTCTCGTTGAGCGACAGGCCCGAGATGTCGACCTCGATGAACTCCGGCAGATCCTTCGGCAGGCAGGAGACCTCCACCTCGGTGCGCATGTGCGACACCAGGCCGCCCTGCGACTTGACGCCCGGCGACACCGCCTCGCCCTTGAAGTGCAGCGGGATGCTGATGCGGATCTTCTCGTTCTCCTCGACGCGCTGAAAGTCGATGTGCAGGATGGCATTCTTGAAGGGGTGGCGCTGCACGTCCTTCAATATGGCCGCCTGCGCCTCCTCGCCCACCTTGAGATTGAGGATGGTCGAATAGAAGCGCTCGTTCTCCAGCATGATCAGCAGCTTCTGATGGCTGACGGTGAGCGCGCGCGCATCCGCGTGCCCGCCGTAGAGTATTGCCGGCACTTTACCGTCGCGACGCAGGCGGCGGCTCGCACCTTTGCCTTGCGTCTGGCGGAACTCGGCGACGAGTTCGAAAGAGGTTTTCATGATTGTCTCCAGTTGCATCGTTTGTCAAAAGCGCCTGCACACCGCGACCAGTTGCGCAGGCACCGTCCTAAATCAAGCTAATCCACCCTAATCCACATAAAGCGAACTCACCGACTCCTCATCGCTGATGCGGCGGATGGTCTCCGCCAGCAGCCCCGCCACGCTCAGCTGGCGTATGCGCGTGCACGCCTGGCCGGCCTGCGACAGCGGTATGGTGTCGGTCACCACGATCTCGTCCAGCACCGACTTGCCGATGCGTTCGATGGCAGCGCCCGACAGCACCGCGTGCGTTATGTAAGCCACCACCCGCACCGCCCCCTCGTCCTTGAGCGCCTGCGCCGCCTGGCACAGGGTGCCGGCAGTATCCACCATATCGTCGATCAGCACGCAGGTCTTGCCCTCCACCTCGCCGATGATGTTCATCACCTTCGATTCATTCGGCCGCGGCCGGCGCTTGTCGATGATGGCGAGCTCGGCGTCGTCCAGGCGCTTGGCCATGGCCCGGGCGCGCACCACGCCGCCGACGTCCGGGGAGACCACGATCATGTTGTCGTGCTTATGCCGCCAGGCGTCGCCGAGCAGCACCGGCGAGGCGTAGACGTTGTCGACCGGTATGTCGAAAAAGCCCTGGATCTGGTCGGCGTGCAGATCCACCGTGAGCAGCCGGTCCACGCCCGCGCTCGCGATCATGTTCGCCACCAGCTTGGCGGCGATGGCGACCCGCGTGGCGCGCGGCCGCCGGTCCTGGCGCCCGTAGCCGAAATACGGCACCACCGCCGTGACCCGCTTGGCCGAGGCGCGCCGGCAGGCGTCGGTCATCATCAACAGCTCCATCAGATTGTCGTTGGCCGGCGGACAGGTGGGCTGCACGATGAACACGTCCCGCCCGCGCACGTTCTCCATGATCTCCGCGTTCACCTCGCCGTCGCTGAAGCGATCGACGTGCGCACGGCCCATGGGCAGGTGCAGATGACGCGTGATCTCGTGCGCGAGCGCCGGGTTGGCGTTGCCGGTGAACACCGCCATCGAGGACGAATCGAACTCATTTTTGCGCGACATACAGCAAACGCCTGGCTCTCAAACTGGCTGGGGTGGAAGGATTCGAACCTCCGAATGGCGGGATCAAAACCCGCTGCCTTACCGCTTGGCGACACCCCAACGCTTTAGGAACGGTGATCGACCCCGCGATCAACCGGCCGCTGATCTTGCGAGCAACGGCGAGTCGTTCAACCCACGGGCCAAAAACGCCTCGAACTCCGGCGGCAGCTGCCGCACGATTTCCCGGCCGCGGGCCAGCGTTGCGACATCGATGAACACGCAGGCTCCCGTGCCCGTCAGATGCGCAGCCCCAAAGGGCGACAGGCACTCGATCGCTCGCGCCACCTCGGGATACCGGCGCAGCACCACGCCCAGGCAATCGTTGCGTCCACCGGACGCCAGGAAACCGTGAATTGTGATGGGCGGGGAATTCCTTGTCAATTCGGGGTCCTGAAACACCTGCGCCGTGCTGATGGCGATATTTGGCTTCAAAATCAGATAGTTGCTCTCCGCAGGCGCCTCCGGCGGGAACAGTGGGGTGAGCCGCTCGCCGATTCCCTCCGCCCAAGCGGCACGTCCGCGCACGAACACCGGCACATCGGCGCCGAGCTTGAGGCCGAGCGCCGCCAATTCATCGGTGCTGAAATGCAATCCCCACAGCCGGTTCAGCGCCACCAGGCAGGTGGCCGCATCCGAACTGCCGCCGCCGAGGCCGCCGCCCAGCGGAATGCGCTTGTAAACGCGGATGTCCGCCCCGAGTGCGCTGCCCGCGGCCGCCTTGAGGGCGCGCGCCGCGCGCATGCACAAGTCCGCCTCTTCGGCAACGCCGGCCGCACCGGCAAGACGGCGCAGCTGACCGTCGCGGCGCACCTCGATGGCGATGTCATCGCACAGATCGAGGAACTGAAAGACGGTCTGCAGCTCGTGATAGCCGTCGGGCCGCCGCCCGAGGATGTGCAGGAATAAATTGAGTTTCGCCGGCGCCGGCCAGGCTTCCGCGCTCACGGCCCTGCCCGGTGATCGACCACGATGCGCACCCGCACGCCCTCCGCCGTCAGCACCAACCGGTCGGGCAGCAAGTCCTCGCCCACCGGCGCATAGCGCTCGTAGGCGATGTTCCAGCCCGCCTGGCTCAAGGTTTGAGCCCGGTCCGCGGCATTGCGAACCACGCTGCACTGTCCATCCGGATCGGGGACTCCCAACAGCCAGTAGCGCAAGTGCATGAGCGGCGGATCGAAGCCGAGGCGCTCTCTGACCTGCGCCAGCACGGCATCGCTCGGCGGCGCGCCGTTGAGCCACAGTCCCTGCGGCGTCAGCCGCAGCGCGAGCGATCCTGCGCCGAAGGGGCCTGTCAGGTGTACCTCGCTGTCCTCAGCCGACTGTTGCCAGATCAGGTTGGCCTGCCATCCCTGGCTGCCCATCGCGACCGCAGCGCGGCCGTCGAGCTGCCAGGTGTTGGCCTGCTGCAGCACCGCGAGGCGCTCGGCCCACGGCGTCGCCGGCGGCGGCGCGGGCCGTGGACTCGTCACGCAGCCGGCGAGCACAGCCAGGCACAGCAGGATCAGGAGCGGGCGGCGCATCGCGGCTCACTGCACGTGCAGGCGCAGTCTCGTCGATTTGATGAGACGGTTGTCGGGCTCGGCCTGGCTCGCCTGGGTCCAGATGCGTTCGGCCTCGGCCGTCTTGCCGAGCCGCCACAGCACCTCGCCCAGATGCGCCGCGATGTCGCCGTCACGGTCATCGTCATAGGCCTGCGCGAGAATGGGCAGCGCCTCGGCGGCATGGCCCTGGCGGTAGACCACCCAGCCCAGGCTGTCGCGAAACGCGGCATTCGTGGGCGCCGCGGCGTGCGCCCGCTCGATCAGCGCGCGTGCGCGTGCGAGCTCGCGCGAGTGATCCGCCAGGGTGTAGCCGAGCGCATTCAGTGCCGCCGGATCCTCCGGCCGCAGCCTGGCGATCTGCGACAGCTCGCGCAGCGCGTCGGCGCTCTGGCCGGCATCGTCATAGTGCGAGGCGCGTGCGTAGCGCAGCTCGACACTGTCCGGATATTCGGCGAGACCCCGCTCCAGGGTGGCGAGCGCCCGGCGCACATCGCCGCCTTCGGCGTAGACCCGAGCGCGCGCGGACAGGACCTCCGGCACGCGGTCCGGCTCGTCCTCGGCCAGCTGATCGAGCAGGTGATCGGCCTCATCCGGGGCGCCGTGCGCATGCAGGATGGCTGCCGCCTGCAGGATCGCCGCCGTCACGAAGCCGCCGTTCTGCACCCGCGCATACAGCCGCAGCGCGCGCTCCGGATCGTCGTGCCGCTCGGCGACCAGTCCCAGATAATAGAATGAGTCGTCGACGTCGCGCCCGGTCGTCACCAGCTCGGTGAAGCGCGCGCCGGCGGCGTCCCAATGGCCCTGTTGAAATTCGAGCAGCCCGAGGACACGCAATGCCGCCGGACGCGTGGCTGGATCTGTCGCGAGCTCGGTGAGCTGCGCGCGCGCCTCCTCGTCACGGTGCGCGGTGACCAGCAGCAGTGCGTAGTCGAGCCGGTCGGCCGGGGTGCCGCCGCGCGCTTTCGCCTGCAGCTCCTCGAGCGCACCCAGGTCGCCGGCGATCACGCGCGCGCGCGGCAGCGCCTCGGCCAATTCCCGGCGTGTTTCCGCGGCAACGCCGGAAAGCGCCAGCACGGCTTGGAAGCTGCGCACCGCGGCGGCCGGATCATCGGCGCGCAATGCGGCGAAGCCCTGCATGCGCAGGGCCGCGGGCGATGCCGGATACCAACCCGCCAGGCGATCCGCCAGACGGCGCGCGCCGAACACATTGTCGGTGGCGCGCAATTCGGCGTCGAGCCGGGTGAACTGGGCCTCCGCGCCGTCCGCGGCATTGGCGAGCGCGAAGTGGTAAAACTCGGCCGCCTGGTCGATCCGGTCGAGCGCCAGCGCCGCCGCACCGGCCGCGCGGTGCGCGTCGATGGATCTGGGCTCAGCCCGCAGCCAGCCGGCCGCAATGTTCGCCTCGAGCGTGGGCTGCAGACACAGGGCTGCCACATCGGCCGCCCGCGGCGCGAGGTCCGCGTACCGCTTCGCGGCCGCCTCGTACTGGAGCGCCGCGATGCGCGCCTCGCCTCTGGCCAGCGCTATCTCGGCCGTGACGGTATAAAATGATTCCGGCTCGGGCGCTTCGGCCCGGGAACTGGCGTCGGCGCAGGCGGCCGCGGCAAGGATGCCGAGACCCGCCGACGCACGCAGGAAAATGGAAATCGGGAACACGGCCGCACTATAGCGAAATGACAGCTGCAATGGCATTCAACATTCTCGGCATCAACCACAGAACCGCACCGGTCGCACTGCGCGAGAAGGTGGCCTTCAGCGAGGAGCGGCTGGTGGGGGCGCTGCGCGCGCTGCGGCAGGCGCGCGGCATCTCCGAGGTGGTGATCCTTTCCACCTGCAACCGCACCGAGGTGTATTGGTCCGGTTCCGCCACCGGCGCGGAGCTGTCCGAATGGCTCGACCAGCATCACGGCGGCGGCCTCGATCTGGCTGCAAGCCTGTACGTGCACCAGGAACAGCACGCCGTGACGCATGCCTTCAGCGTCGCGTCGGGTCTCGATTCCATGGTGCTCGGCGAGGCGCAGATCCTCGGCCAGCTGAAGGACGCCTATCGCGTGGCGCAGGAGGCCGGCAGCACCGGCCCCGCGCTCAACAAGCTGTTCCAGGCCGCCTTTTCCGCGGCCAAGCGCGTGCGCACCGAGACGCGCATCGGCGCCAACGCCGTATCTCTGGCTTCGGCGACCGTGAGCCTGGCGCGGCGGGTCTATGCGGACTTGAGCGAGCGCACGGCCCTGCTGGTCGGCGCCGGCGAGATGATCGCATTGACCGCGAGGCACCTTGCGGGCCAGGGCGTGAAGCGCATGGTGATCGCGAACCGCAGCCTCGGACGCGCGCAAACGCTCGCGGCCGAACTCAACGCCTATGCGGTTGGGCTCAACGATCTCGGCACCGAGTTGGCGAACGCCGATATCGTGATCAGCTGCACCGCGAGTCCCGTGCCGATCATCACCAAGACGCTCGCCGATGCGGCCGTCCGTGCGCGCCGACGGCGACCGATTTTCATGGTCGATTTAGCCGTACCGCGCGACATCGAGCCGCAGGTTGCGGATCTCGAGGACATCTATTTGTTTTCGATCGACGATCTGCAGCAGCTCGTCGATGAGAACCGGCAGCAACGCGAAGTGGCCGCCGGCGGCGCCAAATTGATGATCGAGCAGGAAGTCGCCCGATTTCTGGCCGAGACCCGTGTTCAAGACGCCGGCCCCGCCATCCGCCTCATGCGCGAGCAGGCCGAAGCCATCCGTCTGCAAACGGTTGATCAGGCGCGCCGCATGCTGAGCGCGGGCAGACCCCAAGACGAGGTCATCGAGTATCTGGCAAATACCCTCATGAATCGGCTCCTGCATGGCCCTACGCAGGCGCTGCGCCAGGCGTCGGAACTGGCCAATACGGAGCTGGCCGAGGCCGTTGCACGGCTTCTCACGGAAGAACGCAACCGGCATTGATCGGCAACGCCGCTATAATCCGCCGCCATGAAGGATTCCATCCGTCACAAGCTCGAAAAGCTGGACGAGCGCTTCGAGGAAATCGGCCGGCTTTTGTCGGATGCCGAGGTCATCTCGCGCCAGAACCAATTTCGCGAGCTGTCCATGGAATACGCGAGACTGCGCGAGGTGGTCGACCGCTACCGGCACTTCGTCGCGCTCGAGGGCGATGCCGCCATTGCCCACGAAATGGCCTCGGATGCGGATCCTGAAACCCGGGCCATGGGCCAGGAGGAACTCGCCGAACTCGGGCCGCAAATCGGCGCCGAAGAACTCGCGCTGCAGCGCCTGCTGATCCCGAAGGACCCGCAGGATGACGCCAACATCTTTCTGGAAATCCGGGCCGGGACCGGCGGCGACGAAGCCGCCCTGTTCGCCGGCGATCTGTTGCGCATGTACGCCCGCTACGCCGAATCCAAGGGCTGGAGCGTCGAGGTCTTGAGCGAGAGCGCAGGTGAGCACGGCGGGTACAAAGAGGTGATCAGCCGCATCATCGGCCACGGCGCGTTTTCGCTGCTCAAGTTCGAGTCCGGCACGCACCGCGTGCAGCGCGTCCCGGCCACCGAGGCCCAAGGACGTATCCACACTTCGGCCTGCACGGTCGCCATCCTTCCCGAACTTGCCGAAGTCGAGGCGGTCGAACTCAATCCTGCGGACCTGCGCATCGATACCTATCGCTCCTCGGGCGCGGGCGGCCAGCACGTCAA
>PLET01000070.1 GCA_003137095.1 Gammaproteobacteria bacterium | reverse complement strand
GCACGGCGCGGCTCTTTCAGCAGAGCGTCGGCAGCCTGCCGCTGATGCTGGCGGCGGCGCTGCTCGCGATTTACGTCGTGCTCGGCATGCTCTATGAAAGCTTCAGCCAGCCCCTGACCATACTGTCCACCCTGCCCTCCGCCGGGGTCGGCGCGCTGCTCGCGCTGCTCGCGACCAGGACGGAGTTCAGCCTGATCGCCTTCCTCGGCATTCTTCTGCTGATCGGCATCGTCAAGNNAGAAAAACGCCATCATGATGGTCGATTTCGCGCTCGACGCCGAGCGCAACCTCGGCATGGACCCGCGCACGGCAATCGCCCACGCCTGCTCGCTGCGCTTCAGGCCCATCATGATGACGACCTGCGCCGCCATCGCCGGCGCACTGCCCCTCGCCATCGCCTCCGGCGACGGTACCGAGATGCGCCGGCCGCTCGGCATTTCCATCGTCGGCGGCCTGGTGCTGAGCCAGCTGCTCACGGTGTACACCACTCCGGTGGTCTATCTGTATGTGCACCGCTACTGGAAGCGCGGCAAGCGGGCGGCCGCACCGGCATTTCCGGACGCAGGTCCGCCGGTGAACGCTTGATGCGCTGCGTGCGGGCGCCGGGTGCCGTGCGGGTGCCGGGTGCGGCGCGGCCACTGCCCGCCATTCGGGGCCCCGGGCTGATGATCGCCTCGGTGCTGCTGGCGGCATGCGCAGTGGGTCCGGATTACAAGCGTCCTGCCTTTGATGCGGCACCGGCATACAAGGAGGCCGGGGACTGGAAGCCGAGCGAACCCGCCGATGCGTTGTCGCGCGGACCCTGGTGGAAGATTTTCAAGGACGAGGTGCTCGATGGTCTCGAAGCGCAGGTTGCGATTTCGAACGAGACCGTGAAGGCCGCCGCCGCCGCGTACGAGCAAGCCGAGGCGCTGGTTGACCAGGCGCGGGCCGGATTCTGGCCGACGCTGTCGGCCAGCGCCGCGCGGCAACGCGGCACGACCTACGGCCCCCCGGCGCGCATCACCGACAGTGCGGGGCTGTCGGCCGACTGGAGCCTCGATATCTGGGGGAGCATCCGCCGCGCCACCGAATCGAATCGTGCCTCGGCGCAGTCGAGTGCGGCCGCGCTCGCCGCCGCGCGCCTCTCGGCACAGGCCGCGCTCGCCACCGATTATTTCGAATTGCGCGCCCAGGATCAGCTGCAGACCCTGCTGGACGACACCGTCGAAGCGCAGCGCCAATCCCTGAAGCTTGCCGAAAGCCGCTACCGCTTCGGCGTCGCCGCCAAGGCCGACGTGGTGAGCGCCCAGGCGCAATTGCTCTCGAGCCAGGCGCAGCAGGTCAACGCCAAGATACAGCGCGCACTGCTCGAGCATGCAATCGCGGTGCTGATCGGCCGGCAGCCGGCCGATTTCTCGGTGAGCGCGGCGCCTCTGCGCAGCGACGTGCCGACGGTGCCGGCGGGTCTGCCGTCGCAGCTGCTCGAGCGCCGTCCGGACGTGGCGCAGGCGGAACGCAAGATGGCCGCGGCCAACGCACAGATCGGCGTCGCCGTGGCGGCGTATTTTCCAAGCCTCACCTTGTCGGGTTCGGACGACTACACCGGCAGCAGTATGAGCCGCTTGATACGCGCATCGAACCGCGTCTGGGCCTTAGGACCGTCTCTCGCCCAAACGCTGTTCGACGGCGGATTGCGCCGGGCCCAGACCGCGCAGGCCCGCGCCGCCTACGTGGCGAGCGTCGACAACTACCGGCAGACGGTCCTGGCCGGCTTCCAACAGGTCGAGGACGAGATCGCCACCCTGCGTATTCTCGAACAGCAGGCGGTGATCGAGGAGGCCGCGGTGGCCGCCGCACAGGAAGCGGAGAGACTCACGCTCAATCAATACAAGGCGGGCACGGTCCCCTACAGCAGCGTGATCGCTGCACAGACCACCACGCTGAGCAGCGAACAGACCGCCCTCGGTGTGTTGTCGAGCCGGCTGCAGGCCAGTGTGGCGATGATCGAGGCCCTGGGTGGCGGCTGGGACGCCGGACAGCTACCCTAGAATGGTTCCCGTAGCGAGCGGCAGTGTTATGGCGGACACGGGAAGAAGGCAGGGGAATCCAACGCCAGGAGAACTGCCACTCGCCACGGAAGACTGTTGCCGAATCGATGAAAGTGCGTTGCAAGACGCAAGCTTGTTGGAGCTTTGGCGCTGGGCCATGGGTTCATCTCTTTTTTCGGCGATGAATTATTCTGCACCGACTCGCTGTGCGCTTGCCGCGAATTGAGTCACGGCGGCCGGGTGATTATGCCACCACTTCGGACGAGGATGATCACACGATTTTTACGATCTCGTTGCGCGAAGTGTCTTGCGCCGCAGCGAAATTTCGACGGTTATGTAAAACCAACGGCGCCGCTTCCTCTGCCTCCGCGCATACTTGTCGAGGTGCGGATTGAATGCGACATTTCGGGCCAATGACAGCAACTGAGCGATGCTGACGGATCTGGCACAAGCCGGTTCCACGCGTTTCGCCGTGGCGGGTGCAGACGATGTGCCGGCCATCGTGCGGTTGGTGAATGGCGCGTACCGCGGGGATTCCAGCCGGCGCGGCTGGACGACCGAAGCGGATTTGCTCGGTGGACAACGCACGGATGCCGAAAAGATCGGCGAGATGATCGCAGCGCCCGGCAGCGCCGTGCTGCTGTTGCACGAGCCGACCGAACCTTGCGCCTGCGTGCACGTTGCGCGCCAATCCGACGAGGTTTGCTATCTCGGCATGCTCACGGTCCGCCCCGATCTGCAGGGCGGCGGCGTCGGCCGCCAATTGCTGGCGGCGGCCGAGAGCTATGCGCGGCAGTACTTCGGCGCGCGCTTCATGGAAATGACGGTTATCGACGTGCGCCGCGAGCTGATCGCCTGGTACGAACGCCGCGGTTATGCGGCTACCGGCGAGCTGCGCCCCTTTCCGTACGGCGATGCGCGATTCGGTGTGCCGCGGGTGGCTGATCTGCGCTTCGTCGTGCTGCGGCGGCGCATCGTCGAGTAGCCTCCAGACCGCACCGGCGCCGCTCGGTGCCGTGCCGACCGCGCAACGGGGAGGCCGGCAAATGTGTGACGGCGATTCGGTCTTGCGCAAGTCGTCAGGCTATCCTTGAGACGATGAAGAAACCCCTCGAAACGGTCCGGCGGCGTGCAAAACGGCTGCGATGCGCCTTTTGCCGCAAGGACGACCGCACGGTCACGAAGCTCGTTGGCGGCCCGACCGTCTACATCTGCGAGGCCTGCGTCGGGCTGTGCAACCGCATTCTTGCCGACGAATCCGTCGCCGGCTGCGCCCGGCTGACCGACGCCGATCTGCTGGACACCCTGCCGGCCTCCGGCGTCGCGCTCGAGGCCTCGCGTGAAGTGCTGCGGACCCAGGTCGATCTGCTGCGCGAACGCAAGGTGAGCTGGGCGGCCATTGGCGGGGCGCTCGGCATCAGCCGGCAGGCCGCCTGGGACCGCTTTTCCTAGCCGCGATTCTCCCGGCCGATTTCAATTATCATGGCCGGATGCCCGCCGCATCCGCCGCCGCCATCGAATTGGACCGTCTCGCGGTGGCGGCCATGCGCGCCCGCGGGCTGCTGCCGGAATTCTCGCCGCAGGCCCTGCAGCAGGCCGCGGCTCTGGACCGGGCCGAGATCGAGACCGGACCCGCCATCCGCGACCTGAGGGCACTGCCGTGGTCCTCGGTCGACAATGATGATTCCCGCGACCTCGATCAGATCGAGGTCGCGGAGCCGCAGGCCGACGGATCCATCAAGGTGCTGGTGGGGATAGCCGACGTGGATGGCAGCGTCAAGACCGGCTCGCCCATCGATGCGCATGCGCGTGCCAATACCACCTCCGTTTACACGGCCGCGCGCATTTTCCCCATGCTCCCGCAGCGGCTTTCCACGGACCTGACCTCTCTCGCCCAGGATCAGGAGCGCATGGCCGTGGTGATGGAGATGACCGTCGCGGCGGACGGCAGCGTGGGCCGATCGGCTATCTACCGGGCGCTGGTCGTCAATCGCGCACAACTTGCCTACCCGGCGGTCGCCGCGTGGCTCGAGGGCACGGGTCCGCCTCCGGCGCGCCTCGCGGACGTGACCGGACTCGATGCGCAATTGCGCATTCAGGATCGGGCCGCCCAGGCGCTCAGGGCGCGGCGCCGTACCCGGGGCGCGCTCGATCTGGAAAGCGCGGAGGCCCGCGCGGTGTTCGACGGTGGACTGCTGGTCGACCTGCGCCCCGATCCGCAAAATCGGGCACAGGAGCTGATCGAGGATTTCATGATCGCCGCGAACGGCGTGAGTGCCCGCTTCCTCACGGACAAGGGGCTGCCCTCGCTGCGCCGGATCCTGCGCACGCCGCAGCGCTGGGATCGGCTGGTCGCGCTGGCGCGCGGCGAAGGGGATCAGTTGCCCGGGGTGGCCGATGCCGGTGCGCTCAGCGCGTTTCTCGCGCGCCGCCGGACGGCCGACCCGGAGCGCTTCGAGGACTTGTCGCTCTCGGTGATCAAACTGCTGGGCAGGGGGGAATACGTGCTCGAGCGGCCCGGGGAGCAGGCCGCGGGCCATTTCGGACTGGCGGCGCGCGACTACACCCATTCGACCGCGCCGAATCGGCGCTTTCCGGACCTGATCACGCAGCGACTGTTGAAGGCGGCGCTCGTGGGCCACCCGGCTCCATATGGCGAAGCTGAATTGCAGGCGCTGGCGGCGCATTGCACCGCCCAGGAGGACAACGCCGCCAAGGTCGAGCGCTCATTGCGCAAGTCCGCCGCCGCGATGCTGCTCGCGCCGCGCATCGGCCAGGAATTCGACGCCATCGTCACCGGCGCGGCGCAGGACGGTACCTGGGTGCGGATCCGCGAACCGGCCGCGGAAGGCCGGGTGGTAACGGGTTTCCAGGGTCTCGACGTCGGCGACCGCGTGCGCGTGAAATTGATTCACACCGACATCGCACGCGGCTTCATCGATTTTGCGCATCAGAGGTAAGCGTCCATGTCCCCACCCCTCCCGGCGCCGCAGATCGCCTATCAGGATCAGGCTTTTCTCGGCAGCGACGAGGCGCGCCCGCTGCGGATCATCGCGGAGTATCTGGAGCCGCTCGAGCGCTTTCGTGACGCCCGCGTCCACGATACCGTCGTGTTCTTCGGCTCGGCCAGACTCACGCCGGACGGCGCCTCCGGACGCTTCTACCGGGAGGCGCGCGAACTCGCCCGCCTGGTCACCGAGTGGTCCAAAACGCTGGAGTCCGCCGAACACCGCTTCGTCGTCTGCTCGGGTGGTGGCGGCGGCATCATGGAGGCTGCGAACCGCGGCGCCGCCGATGCGGGCGGCCGGAGCATCGGGCTGAACATCAGCCTGCCGCACGAGCAGCGCCCGAACGCCTACATCACGCCGGGGCTGGGCTTCGAATTCCATTACTTTTTCATGCGCAAGCTGTGGTTCGCACATCTCGCGCGCGCCTTGGTGGTGTTCCCCGGCGGCTTCGGCACGCTGGATGAGCTGACCGAGATTTTGACGCTCGCACAGACCCGCAAGCTCAGCCGCAAGATCCCGGTGCTGCTGTATGGATCAGCCTTCTGGAGGGAAATCCTCAACTTCGACGCACTCGTGCGTCATGGCATGATCAGCCGCGAGGATCTCGATCTGTTCGAGTTCGCCGATGATCCGGCGGCGGCATTCGCGCGGCTGCAGGCGGCGTTGATGCCGCTGAGCGCGGACGAGTCGCCGGCGTTCGCGCATTCGCGCAATTGCGAATCCTGAGGCGGCCGGCTGCATGACCTCAGCAACCGCCTCCACGCCGCCGGGCGCGGACTCCTCGGCGCCGCTGGCCTCGCTCACCGCCCTCGGCATCGTTTTCGGCGACCTCGGCACGAGCCCGCTGTACACCCTGCAGACCGTGGTGCAGGCGGAGGGCGGGAAGTTCACGGCGCAAAGCGCGCTCGGCATCCTCTCGCTCATCGTCTGGACGCTGATCATCACCATCTCGATCAAGTATTGCCTGTTCGTCATGCGCGCCGACAACCGCGGCGAAGGCGGAATCCTCGCGCTGATGTCCCTGATCGGCGCAAATAGCCTCTCGGGACGCCTCAAGATCATGACCGGGATGGGCCTGCTCGGCGCCGCGCTGATCTACGGCGACGGGGTGATCACGCCCGCGATTTCGGTGTTGAGCGCCATCGAGGGCGTGAACGTCGTGACCTCATCGCTGAAGCCGTTCGTCATGCCGATCACCGTCGCCATCCTGGTGGTGTTGTTCGCGGCGCAGCGGTTCGGCACCGAGAGCATCGGCCGGGCATTCGGACCGGTGATGCTGCTGTGGTTCCTGGTGATAGCGGCGCTCGGCATCAGCGGCATCGTGCGCTATCCCGGCGTGCTTGCGGCGCTCGATCCGCGTCATGGCGCCCGCTTTCTGGCGCACGCCGGGGGTACCGGCTTCCTGGTGCTCGGCGGCGTGTTCCTGTGCATCACGGGTGGCGAGGCGCTGTACGCGGACATGGGTCATTTCGGCAAGGCGCCGATCCGCTGGTCATGGTATGTGATCGTGCTGCCGGCGTTGCTGCTGAGCTATGCGGGTCAGACCGCCTATCTGATCGAAAAGGGCGCCGTCACCGGCAACCCATTCTTTCAAATGGCGCCGGCGTGGTCGATCTATCCGCTGGTCGTGCTGGCCACGGTGGCGACCATCATCGCGAGCCAGGCCATCATCACCGGTTCGTTTTCGATGACGCGCCAGGCCATGCAGCTCGGCTGGATGCCGGGGGTGGCCATCCGCCAGACGTCGGACCGCATTTATGGCCAGATCTACGTGCCCATCGTCAATTGGCTGATGATGGCGGCGACCGTCGGCGTCACCGTTGCTTTCGGCAGTTCGGACCGGCTCGCGGGCGCCTACGGCACGGCGGTCGCGACGACCATGCTGCTGACCACTTTTCTGCTGTACCGCGCCATGCACGACGTGTGGCACTGGCCGGCCATCACGGCGCTGGCCGTGGGCGGGATTTTCCTGCTGGTCGATGCCAGTTTCTTTCTCGCGAATCTCCTGAAGGTCGCCGACGGCGGCTGGCTGCCGCTCACCTTCGCCGCGATCCTGTTCATGATCATGATCACCTGGCGCACCGGCACGGACGCGATACGCACCGCGCTCGCGCATTCGCCCGATACCGAGGCGCGCTTCTCGGCGAATCTCGCCGGCGGCCTGATCCCGCGCGTGCCGGGCACCACCGTCTTTTTGACGAGGAGCGTGCAGAAGATCCCGCGACTGATCATCGATCATGTGCACTTCGCGGGCGTCCTGCCCGAGCACGTGATTGCGCTGAGTGTGATTTTCGAGGACACGCCGCGCGTGGAGGGTCCGCGCTGCGCGATGATCGACAGGGTCGCCAAAGGCGTGTGGCACGTGGTCGCGCGCTTCGGATTCATCGAGATCCCGGATCTGCAGTCCGCGCTCAAACAGACACAGGGACTAGACCCCGCCATCGACCTCGATCATGCCATTTTCGTCGCGTCGCGCGATCTGGTGGTGAATCAATCCGACCGCCGGTTGCTGCGGCGCTTGCGGCTGTCGCTTTTCGCCTTTCTCTACCGCAACGCGGTCAAGGTCGTCGATCGCTTCAATCTGCCGCCGCACAACGTGATCGAGATCGCGAGACAGATCGACATCTGAATCAGGCCGCGGTGTTCACCGTGCCGCCGAGGGTGCTGGTCGAACTGTTCTGGCCCTGCAGATCCTGCAGGAAGTTGCTGAGGAATGACTGCAGCGCCGCCGTCGAGGAGGTTGCGGCCGACGCGCCGGCCGCGGATGACCCACTGGCGGTGGATGAGCTGCTCGCGGCCGCTGCGGCGGCAGCCGATGTGCCGCTCGAACCTGCCTGCGTGCCGCCCAGATCGGCGATCAATTTGCCGAACGCCGAGTTCAATTGTGACAGCGTGTTCGACGACAAGCCGGAGCTGCTCGCACCGGTGAGCACCTGGCTGTTGGTCAAATCCTTGATGACCGCCTGCAGTGCGCCGATGATGCCCTGCTGGCCATATTTTCCTGCGGACGACGCTGCCGCCGGCGTGCTGACTGCCGCGCCACTCGTCGCCGCATTGGCGGTGGCGGCGGTGCTGGCCGTCGTGGAGCTGGCCGCAGCGGTGGCTGCCGCGGCGGCGTTGGCCGCACTCGCGGAGGCGGCGGCTGCCGGCGTTGCGACCGGGGCCGCGGAGGCTGCCGTGCTCGAGGAGGCGCTGCCGGCCGAGGATTGTCCTGCTTGGCGCAGCGCCTGGAACAGGTCATGCAAGAAGGCCTGCAGATCCTGCGCCAAGGAGGAGGCCGGGGTGCTGGCGGTCGCAGAGCTGGCACCGCTCGCGGCACCGGCAGCCGAGCTTGCCGCGGTGGTGACCGCGGCGCTGCCGCCGCCGGTGGCGGACGCGGACTTGAGGCCGGCCGATTGAGTCAAGGCCTGCAGCAGGCTCGCGACCAGACTCCCGCCCTGCACCGGGCTCTGCCCGAACGTGGCGTCGGGCGTCGCCGGCGGCACTCCACGCCTTGAGGGACGCGGGGCCGAAAGGACCGCACCATAGGCCGCTGCGCTGCCCACTTGACTGATTGACATAATCCGCTCCACCGGTCGCTTTCACACAACCGGGTATCGGCGCTGCACTGCAATACTTTAGCGGCGTGCAGACTATTCGAGGACATTGCTGACGGGACACCCCTGCAGGCTCAAATGCGCCGCCGTCACGTCCGCGCACAACTTTTGTGCGTTGGCGGTCTCTTGTCGCAGCTGCCCGAGGACTTCTGCATAGCTATGGATATTGCCGTGCACGGGCAGATCCCGGTCGACGGCAAGCCGCCAGTATTTGACGGTATCCGGGTAGCTGTTGCCCCACCACAGCAGATCCCAGCCCTCATCCACCAGGTCACCCTCGGCCACCAGCCGGTCGCGTGGCACGTAGGCCAGCAGTCCCTGCGCAAAATGGCTGTTGTTCACGACCCGGTAGACATCGACCTCCATCGAATCATCCTTCAGCTGCAACTTCTCATCCACGGGAATGATGTGCACCGGCCGCGGGTGCCGGCCGAGCGCATCCGGAAACTGGATGGCGGGGCGCGAAGTGACCTCACGGACATAGTCCGTGTTTTGGCGATTGGTGATGACGGTCAGTCCCTCCGCGACAGCCGCCCGCAGTCCGCCGGTATGGTCGATGTGGTGATGCGACACGATCACCTGGGTGACCGGCTTGCCCGGCACGGTGGCGCGAGCCTGATCGATGACGGCCAGCGCACTGGCTTCACTGCCGTACAGTTCGAATAGCACCAGATGATCGGTAAACTCGAACAGCGTCGAATTGCCGCCGGGCGTGACCTTCATGAACCACACGCCCTTGGCCACGGGTACCGCGTCCACATGCGGCCGGCCCGCAACCGGCACGTCGGCCGCGCGGATCTCGGCCGGTGCGGCCAGATCCGGGATGGGGCCGTTGACCACGTATTTGTCGACGTAGAGCTTCTGCTGCGGCACGTTGCGGAAGTCGCTGATGGTGTTGTAGCCGCTCGGTAGATTCAGCCCGTCGCCGTCCACGGGCTGGTAGCCGGTAAAGTGGGTGCGATAGGTCACGTCGCCGAAATTGGCGTGCGGCGCCACCCAGCTGAGCCACGCGGGCAGATGCGTTGCGGCGTCGATGGCTAGCACCACCCGATCGCCCTGCGGCGTCGTGACGTCGATCACCTGCAGGCCGCCGGCCGCGTGCGGCTTGCCGAGCCGGGTGGCCGGGTCGAGCGCCAGCCTGACGATCGACAGGGGATTGTCGAGCATGTCGATGCGGCGATTGCGGGCGGCCATGGCGGGCGCACGCACGAGCTTGCCGCTCGGGTCCGGATTGAAGGCCACGTCGCCATCCACCGTGGCGTTGATCCGAACCTCGCCGACCATGTTGCGCCGGTAGGCGAACACGAAGTCCTGCACGTTTTGCTGCTGCACGTTGCTGCGGCCGTGCTCGAGGTCGGTCACGCGCCGATAGTCGTTGATGTTCACCCATTTCTGCGGCGCATCGGGGCTGCTGGCGATGTTGCCGCCGCCGTCCTGGTATGCCATCTGGCCATAGCCGAAGATCGCGAGGGTTCTTGCGCCCCTGACCCGGTCGGTGCCGCCGAGCGCCGTGGCTGCCTGCTCGATCAAGGTCTTTGCCGTCTGGTCCTGATCCGCGGCCCGTGCGGGTGACAGCGCACCGCCGAGCAGGGTGCAGGCGATCGCCGTGCCAAATAGCGCTTTCATGATTTCCGATCCCCTTAGGTTTAGGAACTGCGCACCGATGGTAACCCGATATCACCGCGCATGCACCGCGGCAGGGCGGCGCCGGCGGCAGGTTGCACCCAAATATCGCACGCGCGCAGGTCGCGACTACGCGAAATGACGCAGAAGAAACCCGGGATTCGCGCGGCGAATCGCTGCAAAATAAAAGTGCTCTGGCGGCCCGATCAACGTCCGCATCGTTGCTGTAGAAAATGCAAAAGTTCGTCGACTCAGACCCCTATCCCTGGCCGTTCAACGGCGGGCTCGAACCGGGCAACACGGTGTTCATCATCATAGACATGCAGACGGACTTCTGCGGCCCGGGCGGCTACGTGGACAAAATGGGCTACGACCTGTCGCTGACGCGTGCGCCCATCGGGCCGATCCGCGATGTCCTGACGGTGGCGCGCAAGCGGAATTTCCACGTCATGCACACCCGCGAAGGCCACCGCCCCGATCTCGCCGACCTGCCGGAGAACAAGCGCTGGCGCAGCCGGCGCATCGGCGCGGGCATCGGCGATCCCGGGCCCTGCGGCAGGATCCTGGTGCGCGGCGAGGCCGGCTGGAACATCATTCCGGAATTGGCGCCGCTGCCCGGCGAGACCATCATCGACAAGCCGGGCAAGGGCTCATTCTACGCGACTGACCTCGACATGGTGCTGCGTCAGAGGGGCATCCGCAACATCGTGCTGGCCGGCATCACCACCGACGTGTGCGTGCACACCACCATGCGCGAGGCCAACGATCGCGGCTACGAATGCCTGTTGTTGTCGGACTGCACCGGCGCCACGGACCTCGGCAATCATCTCGCCGCATTGAAGATGGTCAAGATGCAGGGCGGGGTNNTCATCGACATGCAGCGCGATTTCCTCGAGCCCGGCGGATTCGGCGAGATGCTCGGCAACGACGTATCGCAGCTGCGCCGCACGATCGGACCGAACAAGGCGTTGCTGGAGGCTTGGCGGGCGCGCCAGCTGATGGTGCTGCACACCCGCGAGGGGCATCGGCCGGATTTAGGCTGCCTGCCGCCGTCGAAGAAAATCCGCGGCCGCGCCCCGAAAACCATCGGCGACACCGGACCGATGGGCCGGATCCTGGTGCGCGGCGAAGCCGGCCACGACATCATTCCGGAGCTGTATCCGCTGCCGTCCGAGGCGGTGATCGACAAGCCCGGCAAGGGCGCGTTCTACGCAACGGACCTGCACGCCATCCTGCAACATCGCGGCATCAAACAGCTGATCGTCACCGGCGTGACCACCGAGGTGTGCGTCAACACCACCGTGCGCGAAGCCAACGATCGCGGCTACGAGTGCCTCGTTCCCGAGGATTGCGTGGGCTCGTATTTTCCGGAGTTCCAGCAATCCGGATTGAAAATGATCAAGGCACAGGGGGGCATATTCGGCTGGGTTTCGCACTCGAGACACGTCTTGTCGGCGCTGCAATGAGAGTTCCATTTTCTTCAAGGAGCAATCGATGAACACCAAGCCTAAACTGTGGGTGCCCGGGGACTGGAATGCCTTCTTCGGCTTCGGCACGAACATCCTGGTCAACCTGCTGACCCTGACGGCGCTGCTGCGCTTCGTGCTGAAGATGCCGGACGATCTGGTGTTCGGGCGCATCCTGCCGGCCACCGGGTTGATGCTGTTCCTGAGCACGATGTACTACGCGTTCCTCGCCTACAGGCTCGCCAAACAGACTGGACGCAGCGACGTGTGCGCACTGCCCTCCGGCATCAGCGTGCCGCACATGTTCATCGTCACCTTCGTGGTGATGATGCCGATCGCGCTGACCACCAAGGATCCGATGAAAGGATGGGAGGCGGGCCTGACGTGGGTTTTCGTGCAGAGCTTCGTGCTGATGATCGGCGGCTACATCGCGCCGATCATCCGCAGGATCACGCCGCGCGCGGCGCTGCTCGGCACCCTCGCCGGTGTTTCCATCACGTTCATCTCGATGGCCCCGGCGCTGCAGATGTTCATGACGCCGTTGATCGGACTGGTGTGCTTCGGCATCATCTGCCTGAGCTGGTTCGGCGGCGTGAGCTACGGCAAGATCCCGGCGGGACTGGTGGCCATCGCGGCGGGCGCCCTCATCGCCTGGGTATCGACTGCGTTCGGCCTGAATTTCGGCGGGATGAACTCCGCCGCTCTCGGCGCATCGCTCGCGAACTTCGGTTTTCACGTGCCGCTGCCGGCGGTCGCGCGCGTGTTCGACGGCTTCCAGTTCCTCGGGGTCATCCTGGTGACGGCGATTCCATTCGGCATCTATGACCTGGTGGAGGCCATGGACAACGTCGAGAGCGCTTCGGCGGCCGGCGACAGCTATCCGACGACGCGGGTGCTGACGGCCGACGGCGTGGTGAGCCTGGTCGGCTGCCTGATGGGCAATCCATTCATCAATGCGGTCTACATCGGACACCCCGGATGGAAGGACATGGGCGGCCGCATCGGCTATTCGGCGGCCACCGGCTTGATGGTGGTCGTGCTGTGCGGATTCGGCGTGATCTCGGTGATTTCGGCCATCATCCCGACCGTGGCAATCCTGCCCATATTGCTGTACATCGGCATGATCATCGGTTCGCAGGCGTTTCAGGAAACCCCGAAGAGCCATGCGCCGGCGATCGTGCTGGCAATCGTGCCCTCGATTGCGAACTGGGGCCTGACCATCATCAACAGCGCATTGGCTGCGGCCGGCGTGTTCGCGGTGTCCGAGGAATTGGCGGGAAACATGCTGAACAACGGCGTGTTCTACCACGGGCTGCAGACGCTCGGCGGTGGCTCGACGCTGGGCGGGCTGATCCTGGGTGCGACCGCCGTCTGCATCATCGATCGCCGTCTCATGAAAGCCGCGGGTTTCGCACTCTCCGGGGCGCTGCTCTCGTTCTTCGGGCTGATGCACGGAGAACACATCGGCGTCGCGGTCTCGCCCCTGGTGGCCTTGAGCTATCTGGTGGTCGCCGGCATTCTGGTGACGTGCGCCAAATTCGCGGCAGCCGCGCCGGCGCCGCTCGAAAGCCACACGGAGATTGCCGAAGCCGGCGAGCCCGCGTAAAACGGGGGTCCATGACGCATGATGAAACGACGCGCGATGCAACGCGGGTACTCAAGCTCAATGACCTGCTGCAGATCCGGGACTGGCACAAACAGCTGAGCTGGCAGCCGTTCTTTCCCGGTGTGGAGACCTACCGGCTGTATGAGACCGGCCCCGACGGCCCGCGGGCGTCGCTGCTGCGCTTTGCCCCCGGGGGACGCGTGCCGCTGCACGAGCATACGGGCTATGAACACATCGTCATCCTGGAAGGCGCGCAGGTGGACGAGAACAGCCGGGCCGCTGCCGGCGCGGTGATCATCAATCCCCCCGGCACCAGCCACAGCGTGCTGAGCGAGGGCGGCTGCATTGTGCTCGCCATCTACGAGAAGCCCGTGAGATTTCTCTAGGATCGAAACAGGCGCGAATATTGTGATTCGTGCAGCGCGCTCGCCAGGATGGGCGCGAACACGCCGACGCCGATGGACGCCTCGTCGAGGTCCATCGCCAGAGCGACGATGCCCGGCATCGATTCGGTGAGCCGGTGCAGCAGCCGCTGACCGGCGGATTGGCCGAGCGGCACCAGCTTGATGGCCGCGAGCACCTGGTTTTCGCTCCACGCCCACAGGTATCCGCCGAGCGCGTCGGCCTCGCCGATGCGCCAGCGCACGGCGGCCAGGGCGAACAGGGTCGCGAAAGCCGATTCACCGGCCACCCAATTGCGGGCTTCCGCGATGTCCAATTCCACCAGCACGCGCGCGAGCGAGCGGCCAAGATGCCGCTCCTCCGCGCGCAGCTCCGAGGTCTCGCGCGCGGCGATCAGCCGCGAGTTCCAGGAATGCACGGCCTGCGGATCTGCGGCGCTCCAGGCGCGATGCAGCCGCAGCAGCACCGGCAGGTCGAGAGTGCCCTGCCCGCGGCCCGAGATTCCCTGCAGCCAGCGCAGTGCCGTCGCCTCATCGCCGACCCAGCCGGCCTGCACGGCATACTCGAGCCCCTGCGAATAGGCATAGGCACCCACCGGCAGTGCCGGGCTGACCAGATGACACAGGCGCAGCAGGGCGAGCCGTTCGTCGTCGCCGCGCACGCTCAATGGCCATGCGCGTGCGGATGGACGTGCGGATGGGAATGGTCGTGCGCACCCCGGCGGCCATAGGCGCCCGCCTCGGGCTCGAACGGCGCGTGCTCCACGGTCAGGTGCAGTCCCAAACCGGCCACCATGTCGTCGAGCACGTGATCATGACCGTAGCGCAGCCAGTCCGCCCCCAACTGCAGCGCCACGTGGCGATTCCCGAGGTGATAGGCCGCGCGTGCGAGCAGCGGCGCGTCTCCGCTGCGTGCCGTGCTGACGATTTCAGGTGCGGCCGCGATCGCAACGATGCGGCCGTCGTCGGCGAGCAGCAGATCGCCGTCGCGCAGCACGCCGCCGCGCGCCATGACCACACCAACCGGTTCGCCGTTGTCGAGGCGGGCCTTGAAGCGGCTGCGGCTGCGCGTCTCGAATGGCAGCACCAGGCGCGCATCCGGCGCACGATCACCGCAGAGGCGCTGTGAGATCATCAGCATGGGCGGTCAGAACAGGAAATAGCGCTGCGCCAGCGGCAGCTCGTGCGCCGGTTCGCAGGTCAACAGCCGGCCGTCGGCGCGCACCTCGTAGGTCTGCGGGTCCACCTCGATCTGCGGCAGATAGTCGTTCAACACCAGATCCGCCTTGCGCAGCCGCCGCGTGCCCGAGACCGCCACCAGGCGTTTGCGCAACCCGAGTCTTGCGCCGACGCCGCCGGCGAGCGCCGCCTGCGAGACGAAACTCACCGAAGTCGCGGCCCGCGCGCCGCCGAGCGCGCCGAACATGCGCCGGTAATGCACCGGCTGCGGCGTGGGAATCGAGGCGTTCGGATCGCCCATGGGCGCCGCGACGATCATGCCGCCCTTGATGATCATGGCCGGTTTGGCCGCGAAGAACGCCGGGCGCCACAGCACCAGGTCGGCGAGCTTGCCGACCTCGATCGAGCCGACCTCGTGCGCGAGGCCGTGCGTGATGGCCGGATTGATGGTGTATTTCGCCACATAGCGGCGCACGCGGTAGTTGTCGTTGCGCTGGCTGTCCTGCGGCAAAGCGCCGCGCTGCACCTTCATCTTGTGCGCGGTCTGCCAGGTGCGCGTGATCACCTCGCCCACCCGGCCCATCGCCTGCGAGTCCGAGGAAATCATCGAGAACGCACCGAGGTCGTGCAGGATGTCCTCGGCGGCGATGGTCTCGCGGCGGATGCGCGACTCGGCAAACGCCACGTCCTCGGCGATGCCGGGATCCAGGTGGTGACAGACCATGAGCATGTCCAGATGCTCATCGATGGTGTTGATGGTGTAGGGCCGGGTGGGATTGGTGGACGAAGGCAGCACGTGCGCGACGCCGCAGGCCTTGATGATGTCCGGGGCATGGCCGCCGCCGGCGCCCTCCGTGTGGTAGGTGTGGATCGCGCGGCCCTTGAACGCCGCGATGGTGTCCTCCACGAATCCGCTCTCGTTCAGGGTGTCGGTGTGGATCGCGACCTGCACGTCGTGGCGTTCGGCCACCGCGAGACAGTTGTCGATGGCCGCCGGGGTGGTGCCCCAGTCCTCGTGCAGCTTCAGCCCCATGACCCCCGCACGGATCTGCTCCTCGAGGGGTTCGGGCAGGCTGGCATTGCCCTTGCCGAGCAGACCGAAGTTCATCGGCAGCTCATCAAGCGCCTGATACATGCGCTCGATGTGCCACGGGCCCGGTGTGCAGGTGGTGGCGTTGGTGCCGGTCGCCGGACCCGTGCCGCCGCCGATCATGGTGGTGACACCGCTCATGAGCGCGTCCTCGACCTGCTGCGGGCAGATGAAATGGATGTGTGCATCGATGCCGCCGGCGGTGGCGATCAACCCCTCGCCGGCAATCACCTCGGTGCCGGCGCCGAGCACGATGTTCACGCCCGGCTGGACGTCCGGGTTGCCGGCCTTGCCGACGGCGGCGAAGCGACCGCCCTTGATGCCGATGTCCGCCTTGACCACGCCCCAATGATCGATGATGACGACGTTGGTGATCACCGTGTCGACGACGTCGGCCGCGACGCGCTGGCCCTGCCCCATGCCGTCCCGGATGACCTTGCCCCCGCCGAACTTGACCTCCTCGCCATAGATGCAGTGGTCGGCCTCGATCTCGATCCACAGCTCGGTGTCGCCGAGACGCACGCGGTCGCCGCGGGTGGGACCGAACATCTCCGCGTAGGCGGCACGCGAGATGCGCGTCATTTCAGCGGGCCCATGATGCGGCCTTGGAATCCGTATACCACCCTGTCGCCGGCGAGCGCCACGAGTTCCACCTCGCGATGCTGGCCCGGCTCGAAGCGTATCGCGGTGCCGGCCGCGATGTTGAGCCTGAAGCCGCGCGCGAGCTCGCGGTCGAACTGCAGCGCGCTGTTGGTCTCTTGAAAATGATAGTGCGAACCCACCTGGATCGGACGATCGCCGAGATTCGCAACCGTGATCCGCCGGGTCTCGCGCCCCGGGTTCAGCTCGATGTCGCCGGCCGCCGTGTCGACCTCTCCTGGTATCATGTCAGGCGGGCATCATGTCAGGTGATCGGATGATGCACGGTCACGAGCTTCGTGCCGTCCGGAAAGGTCGCCTCGACCTGCACCTCGGTGATCATCTCCGCCACCCCCTCCATGACTTCGCTGCGTTTGAGAACGGAGGCGCCGTAGCTCATGAGTTCGGCCACCGGGCGCCCGTCGCGCGCGCCTTCGAGTATCGCCGCGGAGATCAGCGCCACGGATTCCGGATAATTGAGCTGCAGGCCCCGCGCCTTGCGCCGTTCGGCGAGCAACGCCGCCGTGAACAGCAGCAGCTTGTCTTTTTCGCGGGGACTGAGCTCCATCGTTCACCTCAGGTTGTCCAGATCCTCGGCAGCGCGGCCTCGCGGCCGAGCAGTGAAGGCCTCACGGCGCGCCACACGTCGATGAATGCGAGCCGCAGCTGATCAGCGCGGCCGCCCACGGCGCGGCAGATCAGCACCTCGTCGACCAGCGTACAGGCAACCGTCAGTCGCGCACAAGCCGTCGCGGCCGCCGCGCGCGCCGCCGCGAGCTCGCGCGCGCCGGCGGGATACGCCATGCAGGTGCCCATGGCCGCATGTCCGGCAAGCCCCCACGCCGCCGCCTGGCACGCCTCATCGAGCATCAGGTGCTCGAGCAGCAGCGGCCGGCCGTCGCGCCACAGCTCCACGTTCTGGCGCAGCGCCCCGCTCTGCAGGGTCAGGCCGTGCGCCGGCAGCCCGAGGCAGCTGATCTCCCAGCCGATGAAGCGCGCGCCCGACGAGAGGCGCACGACGCAGGACAGCCGGGCGGTAGCGCCGGGGTAGAAGATATTCTCCTGCGGCAACCATTCGAGCACCCCGGCCTCCACCCGCAGCGATTGCGCCAGGCGTGCACCGCCCGCCGCTTCGCTGCGGTAGAACTTGCCTGCCGCCGGCGTGGTGAGCAGCGCATGCGCATCCGGGCCGACGTGCGCTTCGATGTCGAGCACATCGCCGCCGGCGACGCCACCCGGCGGATGCAGCAGATAGACATGGCAGGGTTCGCCGGCCGCCGCTGCCGCGCCCACCGGCGCATCGGCCGCGCGGCTCTCCGGGTAGAACGCGCGCTGCACAGCCAGCGGACCGCTGTGGCGGCGGTGGGTCAGACGGGTTCGCCCGTCCAGGCACTGAAACCGCAGATCCAGCGTCGCGTGCCAGGCGCTCTTCATCGGCAGCTCGCTCATGCGCTTGGGCTCATAACCTTGAGCTCATACCGTCAGGTGCGCCTGCACCAGCTCGTCCGTCAAGGCACCGATCTTGTCGGAGACCACCAACCGGCCCTTGTCCAGGATGCGCAGGTCGCTCGCCACGCGGCGCGCGAACGGCAGCTTCTGCTCGACCAGCAGCACGGTGAGATTGCTCTCGCGATTGAGCCGCATGATCACCTCGCCGATCTCGTGCACGATGTTCGGCTGGATGCCCTCCGTGGGCTCATCCAATATCAGCAGCTTGGGGTCGAGAACCAGCGCGCGGCCGATCGCGAGCTGCTGCTGCTGGCCGCCGGACAAATCGCCGCCACGGCGCCGCAGCATCTGCTTGAGCACCGGAAACATCTGGAAGATCTGCTCGGGCACCTCGGCGAGTCTCGGTCGGCGCGCCGCCAGCCCGATGCGCAGATTCTCCTCGACCGTCAGCTGGGAGAAGATCTCCCGGCCCTGCGGCACGTAGCCGATGCGCAGATGCGCACGATCCTCGGCCGGCAGTCCGCGGATGTCGCGGCCCTCGTAGAGGATCCTGCCCGTGCTCGGCAGCAGTCCCATGACGCATTTCAGCAGCGTGGTCTTGCCCATGCCGTTGCGCCCCATCAGACAGGTGCACGAGCCGGTCGGGACGGTCATGTCCACGTCCCACAGCGTGTGGCTGCCGCCGTAGAATTGGTTCAGGCCTTGTATCTCGAGCATGCTATTCGCCGAGGTAGACTTCCTTCACTTTGAGGTTGGACTGTACGGCATCGATGCTGCCCTCGGCGAGCACGCCCCCCTCGTGCAGTACCGTGACCTTGCGGGCGATGGATCGCACGAACTCCATGTCGTGCTCGACCACGATCACCGAGTGACGTCCGGCGAGGGAGACCAGCAATTCGGCCGTGCGCTCGACCTCCTGGGGCGTCATGCCGGCAACGGGCTCGTCGACCAGCAGCAGCTGCGGATCCTGCATCAGCAACATGCCGATCTCCAGCCATTGCTTCTGCCCATGCGACAGGGTACCGGCGCGGGCGAAACGGCGCTCCGTGAGCCCGATGGTCTGCAGCACCTGATCGATGTGCTCGAGTTGCGCCGCAGTGGTGCGGGCGTACAGCCACTTCCACACGGTTTTGGCGCCGACCATGGCCAGCTCGAGATTTTCGAACACGCTGTGCTGTTCGAACACCGTGGGCTTTTGAAACTTGCGGCCGATGCCGGCCTGCGCGATCTCCGGCTCGGTCATCGACAGCAGGTCGATGCTCTGCCCGAACCACGCGGAACCGGAATCCGGGCGCGTCTTGCCGGTNNCCGGTGATGACGTCCATCATCGTGGTCTTGCCCGCGCCGTTCGGGCCGATTATGCAGCGCAGCTCTCCGACCTCGACGTACAGGGTGAGCGCGTTCAGGGCGCGAAACCCGTCGAAGCTCACGGTGATGTCTTCCAGGTACAGAACGATGCCGTGCGAAGCGTCCGGCACCGGGGAGCCGGGCGGCGTGGCGCTGTGCGAGCGGCCCGTGAGGCGGTTGAGAGCGCCGCGAATCATGCGTCGGCCGTGCGCCGGCGTGACGGCAGCAGCGAAGCGACGGCGCCAACGACGCCATTGGGCAGGAACAGCGTCACCACCACGAATAGCGTGCCGAGTGCATACAGCCACATGCTGGGCAAAACCGTGGTGAAATAGGTCTTCGCATAATTCACCAGGAATGCACCCACCACGGCCCCGTACAGCGTGCCGCGCCCGCCGATCGCCACCCAGATGACGATCTCGATGGAATTCGCGGGCGAGAATTCGCTGGGATTGATGATGCCGATCTGCGGCACGTACAGCGCACCGGCGATCCCCGCGATCACCGCCGACAGGACGAACACCCACAGCTTGTAGGACTCCACCCGATAGCCGATGAAGCGCGCGCGGCTCTCCGCGTCGCGCACCGCCTGGATGACGCGTCCGGCGCGCGAGGCGATGATCCAGCGGCACAACAGATAGGTCAGGCCCAGCGCCAGGACGGTGATGAGAAACAGCGTCGTGCGCGTGGCGGGCGCCTGCAGACCGAAGCCGAGGATGTCCTTGAAGTCGGTGAAGCCGTTGTTGCCGCCGAATCCCATGTCGTTGCGGAAGAAGGCAAGCATCAGCGCATAGGTGAGCGCCTGGGTGATGATGGAGAAATACACACCCGACACCCGCGAGCGGAACGCCAGGAACCCGAACACCAGCGCGAGCAATCCGGGCACGAGCACCACCATCAGCACCGCGAAGGGGAATGATTCGAAACCATGCCAAAACCAGGGCAGCTCCTTCCAATTCAGGAATACCATGAAATCCGGCAGGATCGGATCGCCGTATACGCCGCGCGTGCCGATCTGGCGCATCAGNNTACATGCCGATGGCATAGCCGCCGAGCGCGAAGAAGGCGCCGTGCCCGAGGGAGAGGATACCGCAGTACCCCCAGATCAGATCGACCGCGATCGCCAGCATCGCGTAGGTCATGTACTTGCCGAGCAGGGTCACGGTGTAACTCGACAGATGCAGCGCCGAATTCTGCGACGGCAGCAGATTGAGCAGCGGCACGAGAACGGCCGCGATCGCCAGCACGGCAAGGAACACCCGCCCGCCGGGATCGCCGCGCAGCGCTGCGATCAGCCGGTTGCCGCCTGTGACCGGGTCAGCCATCGGCCGCCCTGCCCTTCTGCGGGAACAGGCCGCGCGGGCGGCGCTGTATGAACAGGATCAGGAAAATGAGGACGAAGATCTTGGCGAGCACCGCCCCCGAATAGGGCTCCAGCACCTTGTTGACGATGCCGAGCGCATTGCCCCCGAGCTCGGTTCCCCACAGATTGCCGACGCCGCCGAACACCACCACCATGAACGAATCGACGATGTAACTCTGCCCGAGATTCGGCCCGACGTTGGTCAGCTGGCTCAACGCCACGCCGGCGACGCCGGCGATCCCCGAGCCCAGTCCGAACGTCAGCGCGTCCACCCATTCCGTGCGCACGCCCATCGCCTTGGCCATCGCACGATTCTGCGACACCGCCCGCACCTCGAGCCCGAGCCGGGTGCGCTTGAGCACCAGCAGCAGCAGCAGGAACAGGGCGAAGGTGAATACGATGATGTACAGCCGGTTGTAGGTGATCGCCAGCACCTCGTTGATCTGCAGGGAACCGGCGAGCCATTGCGGCGTCTCCACCGGCCGATTGTTCGCCGAAAAAATGTCGCGCACCGCCTGTTGCAGGATCAGGCTCACGCCGAAAGTCGCCAACAGGGTTTCGAGGGGCCGCCCGTACAGATGGCGCACGATGCCGCGCTCGATGGCGACGCCCGCCAGCCCGGAGATCAGGAAGGCCGCCGGGATCGCCACGATGATGGATGCGCCGATGTGCTGCGGCATCAGCAGCTGAACGACGTAGGTCGTGTACGCGCCCAGCATCATCAATTCGCCGTGAGCCATGTTGATCACGCCCATCACGCCGAAGGTTATCGCCAGCCCGATGGCCGCCAACACCAGCACGGATCCCTGGCTCAATCCGTATAGCAGCGTCTGGATGCCCGAATACAGCATGCGCGAACGGTCGATGGCGCGCAGGCTCGCGAGCGCGGCGGCGCGCACAGCGGGGTCGGCCTCGCCGTAGCTTCCATCCGGCGACGACTGAACCATGGCCGACAGCCGGTTGTACACGTCCGGATTCAGGCTGTCGGCCACGGCGGCCACGGCCGCCCGCCGCGTGGCGGCATCGCCGTTGTCCAGATCCGCGAGTGCCAGGCCGACGCGAATTTCGCGTTTGACCGACGTGTCGCTCTCGATCTTGATGCGCTCGCGCAGCACGGCGATGCCCGCATCGTCGACTGCGCGCAGCATCTCCTTGACCGCGGCGAGACGCACGCCCGCGTCCGGGCTCGACAGGTCGAATTGCGCCAGCGCCACCCGCAATTCCTTGCGCAGCTGGTTGTTGACCCCGATCTTGCTCAGCCCGTCGGACGGCGCCGTCACGGCGGCCGCCGGCGACAAGGGGTCGGTGAGCCGCAGGTCCTCGCCCGAATCGCCCTCGGGCGCGGTGATGAACACGCGGTTGTCGGCGGCGCGCACGTCCAGGTTGCCGTCGAGCAGCGCCTGCAACAGCGCCCGCACGCGCGCATCGCGCAGCGCCAGCATCTGCTCGATCAGCGTCCGCTTGTCGGCATAGCTCGCCTCCGGCAGGGCCCCGAGCAGCGCCGCCAGACGCTGATCGCCCGGCAGCGCCGCCGCTGTGCCGGCGGCCGGGTCCGGTGCGCCGGCCGGCTGTGCGCCCGCCGGGCCCGCCAGGGCGAGCGCCGTGGCGCAGATCGTCGCATGCAGAATCCATCGCAGCCGGTGCATCATGACCCTACCTCAAGCAATACTCGTGCCATCCGCTGCGCCGGACGAGCGAGCGGCTCCGGCCGCCACGCGGGCAACCGGAGCCGCTCGGGTTCAAAGCAACGCTATTTGTAGTTCTGTCCGGAACACACCTTCGTCTTGGTATTGTAATTGCCGCAATTCAGGTTCACCCAGTCGGCCTCGATGTCCTTGCTGCCCGGCAGGAAGTCGGACCAGGCATCGCCTGGTACTTCCTTGTCGGTCTTCCACACCACGTCGAATTGGCCGTCGCCGCGGATCTCGCCGATGTAGACGGGCTTGGTGATGTGATGATTGGGCAGGACCCTGGCGATGCCGCCGGTCAGATTCGAGGTTTCGAGTCCCGGCAGCGCGGCGATCACCTTGGTGGTGTCGGTGGTGCCGGCCTTCTGCACCGCCTTCACCCACAGATGAAAGCCGATCACGGTCGCCTCCATCGGATCATTGAACGTGCGCTTCGGGTTCTTGGTGAACGCGTGCCACTTGGCGATCCATTCCTTGTTGATGGGGCTGTTGATGCTCATGAAGTAATTCCACGCCGCCAGATGCCCGACCAGCGGCTTGGCATCGAGACCCGACAGCTCCTCCTCACCCACCGAGAAGGCCACCACCGGTATGTCCTCGGCGGAGATCTTTTGATTGCCGAGCTCCTTGTAAAACGGCACGTTGGCATCGCCGTTGATCGTCGACACGACCGCCGTTTTCTTGCCGGCCGAGCCGAAGGCCTTGATCTTGGCCACTTCGCTGGTCCAGTCGGAGAAGCCGAAGGGCGTGTAGTTGATCATGATGTCTGCGGGCTTCACGCCCTTCTGCTCGAGGTAGGCCGCGAGGATCTTATTGGTGGTGCGCGGGTACACGTAATCGGTGCCCTCGAGCACCCAGCGCTTCACGCCCACATCCTTCATCAGGTAGTCGACCGCCGGTATGGCCTGCTGATTCGGCGCCGCACCGGTGTAGATCACGTTCTTCGAGGACTCCTCGCCCTCGTACTGCACCGGATAGAACAGCAGCCCGTTGTCCTTCTCGAACACCGGCAGCACCGATTTGCGCGACACCGAGGTCCAACAGCCGAACACCACCGCGACCTTGTCCTTCTCCAGCAGTTCCGCCGCCTTTTCCGCGAACAGCGGCCAATTCGAGGCCGGATCGACGACCACCGCCTCGATTTTCTTGCCAAGCAGGCCGCCCTTCTTGTTCTGNNAGCGTGGTTTCGCTGATCGCCATGGTGCCCGACAGCGAATGCAGGACGCCGACCTTGATGGTGTCGTCGGCGGCCGCCGCCAGCGTGGACACCAGCGTCAGCGCCGCCGGCACGGTCCATTTGAGTATCTTCCCCGTATTCATGTGTTGCTCTCCGTTGATGCTTACATTTGCAATTGCAGTTTGAGGCCGACTTCCTGCTTCGAGGTGTTGGCGAGATCATCCTTCTGGTTCAGCCAGTACAGACCAACCCGGGCGCTGAAGGACTTGATGATGTAGTTCAGGTTGACCTCGCTGGTCTTGATCTTGTCCTCGAACGGCACCGAGTCGACGGTCTTCTGGCTGTATTTGCCGAGCACCTGGATCTTTCCGTAGCCGATGACCTGCGGAAACAGATAGCTGCCGAGTCCGTACCAGCCGTCGCTGTCGGTCGTACCGGTGAGACCGTTGTCCTTGTTGTATTCGGCCTCCACCGTCACCGTGCCCAGACCGGCGAGCTTCTTCTCCATCAATCCATCGACGCTGTAGGTGCTCTTGCTGTCCTGGTTCTGGGCGGCAATGCCCACCGCGAGCAGATCCTTCTCGCCGTAGTAGGTGCCGTTGAAATAGTAGCCGGGCTCGGGGTCCCAGAAATCCAGGGTCAGCCGCGCCGCGGTGACCAGCTTGCTCTTGTCCGCCACCGCGCTGTTGACCGATTCGCCGTCGAACGCCCCCACCTGCACCTTGAGGATGCCGAACTGGCCCCAGTAGGCGATGCCGTTGTCGCGGCCGATGGCGACGTCGGGATAAAAGTCGGCGACTCCGTCGGCATATGGCGCCCAGTCGTTGGCATAGTAGGGCCCGTACAGGTTGGCGCGATCGCTCGGCGGCAGGAAGCGGCCGGCCCAGATGTTGAACTGATCCGAGAATTCGAAGCGGCCGATCGCATCCATCACGATGACGGTGTCGGTGCTGCTGCCGGTGTACTCGGTGTTGAAGGTGAACTTGATGTTGTTGGTCACGTTGCCGTTGACGTATAGCCGAATGGTGTCGAGCGCGAAGCCCTGCACGCTGGAATCCCCGGTGGGAATGGTGCCGGGACTGTAGATGCAGCCCGTGCTGCAGTTGTAGAAGCTGGTCTGCATGCCCGCGCCGACCGTCACCGGCGGCAGTGAATCATCCGCCGCCGCGCTGCCGATGCAGGCCGTGAAAGCCGCGGCGCCCAGGGCGCCGGCCAGCAGCGCGCGCTTCACGGTGCGGTTCGTTCGTTGCTTGGGATCCATGACTCGTTTCCTCACGTGTTGAAAAGCCGGTCCTCGTCGCGGCGGGGCACGGTATTGGTGCGGCAAGCAGCCGCGGCTTCCCTGTTTTGGTGCCGCCGCCCTCGTCGCCCGCATCCCCATCCGTCGCGCTGCCTGCGCGCTCATTCGTTGGATCTACGCTAACGGAGAGCAGCGGCGCGCTGAATGAGTCGTTTGACGTATGTGGCGCCGCGGCTACATGAGGCAACGTCGCAGCGGAATGGATGGCACATTAATTGCTGGTCTCCGTAGGAAAAACGCCACGGCATTTTCCCATGCAGAACGACACGCGACGATGAGCAGCAGCGCGCCGCAACGAATCGTCCGCGAACGACGCCAGTACAACCAATGGGTCGCCAGCCAGACTCTCGAGGATTACGCGCTGCGCTACACCGCGGCGGGCGCGCGCAAGTCCTCGTTTCGCGTCGGCAACACGGCGCTGGGACCGATCGCGTTCCTCGCGTGCGAGGCGATCGGCGGGGCCATGACGCTCTCCTACGGCTTTCCGAACACCGTCTGGGCGATCGTCGGCTTCATGGTGCTCATGTTCCTGATCGGGCTGCCGATCGCGTACTACGCGGCCACCTACGGCGTCGACATCGATCTGCTGACGCGGGGTGCGGGGTTCGGCTATCTCGGCTCGACGCTCACCTCGCTGATCTATGCCTCATTCACCTTCCTGCTGTTCTCGATCGAGGCGAGCATCCTGTCCGTCGCGCTGCAATTCCTGTTCGGCATTCCGCTCGCCGTGGCGCATCTGCTGAGTTCCCTGGTGGTGATTCCGATCGCGGTGTACGGCATCAGCCTGATCAGCCGGGTGCAGCTCGTCACCCAGCCGGTCTGGCTGGCGCTGCAGTTCCTGCCCATCATCTACATCGTGGGCTGGCAGCCCTCGCAGCTGTCGCAATGGACGCACTACGGCGGCGCCGCGGGCGGCGGGGAGACCGTCAATCTGCCCATGCTCGGCATGGCGGCCTCGATGCTGCTGTCGCTGCTGCCGCAGATCGGCGAACAGGTCGATTATCTGCGATTCCTGCCTGCCCGCGACCGCCGGCGCCCCTTCAGCTGGTGGACCGCACTGCTGTCCACCGGCCCGGGATGGATTCTGATCGGCGGATTCAAGTTGCTCGCCGGGTCGCTGCTCACGGTGCTCGCGCTGCACCAGGGGGTGTCCGCCGAGGAGGCGAGCCAGCCGACGCGGATGTACTTCGTCGCCTTCCGGGAGGCGCTGGGCTCACCGGCGGTGGCGCTCGCCCTGACCGGCCTGTTCGTGATCGTGTGCCAGCTGAAGATCAACGTGACGAACGCCTATGCGGGCTCGATCGCCTGGTCCAATTTCTTCTCCCGGCTGACGCACAGCCATCCGGGACGCGTGGTCTGGCTGGTGTTCAACGTGGTACTGGCGCTGCTGCTGATGGAAATCGGCATATTTCACGCCATCGACGGCATTCTGCGTATTTATGCCAATTTCGCCGCCGGCTGGATCGGCGCACTGACGGCGGATCTGGTGATCAACAAGCCGCTCGGCTTGAGTCCGCCCTACATCGAATTCCGCCGCGCGCATCTGTACGACATCAATCCGGTGGGCGTCGGCGCCCTGCTGCTGTCGATCGGCGCCTCGAGCCTCGCGTATCTTGGCGTTTTCGGCACCATGGCGCAGATCCTCTCGCCCTTCGTGGCGCTGCTGGTGGCGTTCGCGGCCGCACCGCTCATCGCCTGGGTCACTGGCGGGCGCTACTATCTCGCGCGCAGCGACGGCGGACTGCCGCCGGACATCGAGGAGCTGCGCTGCACGATCTGCGAAAACGTGTTCGAGCGCGCCGACATGGCACTCTGTCCGGCCTATTCCGGCCCGATCTGTTCTCTGTGCTGCACGCTCGAGTCGCGCTGCCACGACGCCTGCAAGCCGCAGGGCCGGGTGGCCCATCAGTTGGCGGCGTTCCTGACGCGGGTGCTGCCGGCACGCGCCGCCGCCGCGCTCAACACCCGCGCCGGCCACTTCGCCGGCATCCTCATCGTCTGCAATCTCGCCACCGGGCTTTTGCTGTCGTTCATTTACCGCCAGTTCGGCGGGATTTCGGCGGCCGGCCGCGAAGACGTGGCCGCCACCTTGTGGGTGGTTTTCCTGAGTCTGCTGCTGCTGTCGGGCATCGGCGCGTGGCTGGTCGTGCTGGCGCACGAGAGCCGCCGCACGGCCGAGGCGGAGTCCTCGCGCCAGACCGCGATGCTCATGGATGAGATCGAGGCGCATCGGCGCACCGACGCCGCCCTGCAACAGGCCAAGGAGATCGCCGAGGCGGCCAATCTCGCCAAGACCCGCTACATCGTCGGCATCAGCCATGAGATCCGCACGCCGCTCAACTCCATCTTCGGCTACGCGCAGCTGCTCGAGCGCGGCAGCGCGGATTCGCCGGAGAACGCGGTGCGCGTGATCCGTCGCAGCACCGAGCATCTGTCGAATCTGATCGACGGTCTGCTCGATGTGTCGAAGATCGAAAACGGCATGCTGCGCCTGAACCGCGACGTGGTGCAGCTGCGCGAGTTTCTCGGCGAGTTGGTGGACATGTTCCGCCTGCAGGCGCTGGCGAAGGGCCTGGATTTTTATTACGAGCACTCGCCCAATCTACCCTCGCACGTCCACGCCGATCAGAAACGCCTCGGCCAGATACTGATCAATCTGCTGTCGAACGCGATCAAGTACACCGAACGCGGCTCCGTGAGCCTCGTCGTGCGCTATCGCGGCCAGGTTGCGGAGTTCGAGGTCGCCGACACCGGCGTCGGCATTCCCGCCACCGATCTGGAGAAGATCTTCGACCCCTTCGAGCGCGGCAGCCATTATGGAGTGCGCTCGATTCCCGGCACCGGACTGGGGCTGACGATCTCCAAGCTGCTGACCCACATCATGGGGGGCGAGCTGCAGGTGCAGCGCAGCTCGCCGTCCGGCACCACCTTTCTCGTCAGGCTGCTGCTGTCCGACGTGCGCGAGCAGATCTCCCCGCCGGCGGCGACGCAGCGCATCTGCGATTACGCCGGTCCGCGCCAGAGAATACTGGTCACCGACGATGATCCGCTGCACCTCGATCTGGTGCAGAGCCTGCTGCGCCCGCTCGGCTTCACCTTGTTCATCGCGCGCGACGGCAAGACCTGCCTGCAGCTCGCGGGACAATGCCAGCCGGATCTGGCGATGATCGATTTGACGCTGCCGGACATGTCCGGCTGGAGCGTCGCGCAGGAGCTGCGCGCCGGCGGGCGCCTGCCCGGCTTGAAGATCATGATCGTGTCGGCCAATGCCCATGAATATTCGCCAGCCGCGGACGCCGCTCACGACGCCTTCGTGATGAAGCCGATCCGGCTGCAGCGGCTCCTCGAACAGGTGGGCTCGCTGCTGAATCTCAAATGGATCCATCAGCCGGAGCCGTCCGCCGCTGCGGCGCCGGCGCGGGCACGCGCGGCGGCAACCGCGCCGAGCGGACGCTCGCGTCATCACCTGGACGATCTGTACCGTCTGGGAAGCATCGGCCACGTGCGCGGTATCGAAGCGAAACTGCGCGAACTCGAACTCGAGGACCCCGCGAACGAGGATTTCGCCGCGAATCTGCGCGCACTGGTGTCGAAATTCGATCTGAAGCGCTACATGAGCGTACTGGAGACGATGCGTGCAGAGGCCTGAAGCGATTGCCTGTCGGCGCGACACGGTTCTGGTGGTCGACGACACGCCCGATACCCTGAGCCTGCTCACCAACACGCTGGACCGTGCCGGCTTCACGGTGCTGATCGCGACCGATGGCGAGGCGGCGCTCGAGCTGCTCGGGCAGATCACGCCGGATCTGGTGCTGATGGATGCCCTGATGCCCGGCATCAGCGGCTTCGAGACCTGCAGGCGGCTGAAACGCGACCGGATGCTGGCTCATCTGCCGGTGATATTCATGACCGGGCTGTCCCAGACCGAGCACGTGGTACAGGGTCTCGAGTGCGGCGGGGTCGACTACGTCACCAAGCCCATCATCCTCGACGAACTGCTCGCGCGCATGCGGGTGCATCTCGGCAACGCGCGTCTCGCCCATGAGACCCATGTGGCGCTGGATGCCAGCGGCCGCTTCCTGTTCGCGACCAACCGCGAAGGCCGGCTGTTGTGGTGCACGCCAAAGGCCCGCCAGCTGCTCTGCGGCGCCAACGGTGCGCGCGACGAGCCGGCGATACTGCCCGGCGAGGTGATCGAGCAGCTGCTGCGGTTGCGCCGCGTCGACACCCAGGCCACGGCCAGGTGCTCGGTGATGATCGCCGGCCGGCGTCTCGAATGCTGGTTCGTCAGCACCCTCGGTCCGGACGAACTGCTGTTCAGGCTGGCCGAGGCGGCGGATCCCGACCACGACCGCGCCGCTCTGCAGAAGGAATTCTCGTTGACCTCGCGCGAGGCGGAGGTGTTGCTGTGGCTGAGCCGCGGCAAGCCGAACCGCGACATCGGTGAGATCCTCAACATCAGCCCGCGCACCGTGAACAAGCACCTCGAACAGGTGTTCGTGAAGCTCGGGGTGGAGAATCGGGCCGCCGCCGCCTGCGTGGCGGTGCGCGCCCTCACGCGCTAGCGGCCTGCAGCAGCCCCTCGCGCAGGATGAAGTCGATCACCGTGTCGAGGCCGTGGCCGGTCTTCAGATTGGTGAAGACGAACGGCCGCTCGCCGCGCATTTTACGCGCGTCACGGTCCATGACCTCGAGCGAGGCGCCGACGTGCGGCGCGAGATCGATCTTGTTGATGATGAGCAGGTCCGACTTGATGATCCCGGGACCGCCCTTGCGCGGAATCTTGTCGCCGGCGGCGACGTCGATCACGTACAGCGTCAAATCCGAGAGTTCCGGGCTGAAGGTGGCCGCCAGATTGTCGCCGCCGCTCTCGACGATGATCATGTCGAGATCGCGGAATTCGCTCATCAGTCCGTCGATGGCGGCGAGATTCATCGAGGCGTCCTCGCGGATCGCCGTGTGCGGGCAGCCGCCGGTCTCCACTCCGCGGATGCGTTCCGCGGGCAGCGCCTGGCTGCGGATCAGGAATTCGGCGTCCTCGCGCGTGTAAATGTCGTTGGTGACCACCGCGATGTCGAGGCTGTGGCGCAGTCGCTTGCACAGCGCATCGACCAGCGCGGTCTTGCCCGAACCGACGGGTCCGCCGACGCCCAACCGCAACACCTCTTCCCGGACAGATGAACCCATGCATTGCTCCTTCGGATACCCTACTGTATCCCAAGGACTACAATTCTAGGAACATCCTCTGCAGGCGGCGCGATTCGTCGCGGCTCAGGCTCTCCAACACGCCGTCGAGCGGCTCCGGCATGCCGAAAGCGTAGCCCTGGGCATAGTCGACGCCCAGGCGGCGCACCGCGTTCGCGATGTCCTCGTTTTCCACGTATTCGGCGACCGTGTCCATGCGCAGACCCCTGGCGAGCTCGACGATGGCCTTGACCGTCGCCAGCGAGTTGCGGTCGGTGAGGATGTCGCGCACGAAGCTGCCGTCGATCTTGACGCGCGATATCTGCAGGTTCTTGAGCGAGGTGAGCGAATTCGCGCCGGTGCCGAAATCATCCAGCGCGAAGCGGCAGCCGAGCGCCTTCAGCTGTTTGATCATGGAATTCGCCCGCGCGAGATTGGTCACGGCCGCCTGCTCGGTGATCTCGATGGTGAGGCAGTCCGGCGGCAGGTTCGCGCTCTTCAGGTGTTCCTTGAACGTCTGGATGCAGGTCTCATCGCCGATCGATTGGCCGGAGACGTTGATCGACATGCTCACGCCGCGGGTCTTCAGCATGCTGCGGTACGAGCCGAGCATCTGCAACGCGCGCGTGATCACCCAGCGGTCGACGGTGGGCAGAAGCTGATAGCGCTGTGCGGCCACGATCAGCGGGCCCGGCGCGATGATGGTTCCGTCCTCCTCGCGCAGCCGCATGAGCAGCTCGTAGCCGCCCGGAAGGCTCGGGTCCTGAAGCGGGGCGATGCGCTGCGCATACAGCATCAGCCGGTCCGCCTTGAGGGCGGCGCGCAGCTGGCCGACGGCCAGCGCGTCATCGTGGCGGCGCATCATGCTGTTGTCTTCGCAGGCGTACAGCTCCACCCGGTTGCGGCCGCGGTTCTTGGCGGTCTTGCAGGCAAGCTCCGCCGCCGCCATGGCGCGTGCCAGGCCCTGGGGCATCGTCACCAGCGCCGCAACACCGCAGCTGATCGATACGTCGACCACGTTCTGCGCCGGTCCGATCACCAGCCGGCGCGCGGCGCCCTGGATCTCCTCGGCGATTTTCGCGGCGGCCCGCGGATCGGATTCGGGCAGGATGACCGCGAAGCGATCTCCCGAGATGCGTGCCGCCAGCGCGCCTTCCGGCAGCAGCGGCGGCCCGAGAAGCTCCGCGACCCGCACGATCAGTTCGTTGCCGAGTTCGAAGCCGTGCAGCTCGTTGACCACGTGCATGTGATCGACATCGATGTAGAGGATGCTGCGGTCGGCATCCGCATCGTCCGCGTGCGCGCCGTACATCTGCTCGATGCCGCCGCGCGTGTACAAACCGGTCATCAGATCGAATTGCGCGTCGACCAGGCTTGCGGTCTGGCGTCCGAGATGGCGCGCCAGGAACACGTGCCGGCTGGCGAAGTCGGGGGCCTCGGGCGGATTGAAGAACGCCAGCACCCCGAGCACCCGCCCCGAATCGCGCACCACCGGCACCGAGAGGATCTTGCAGCGCGTGATTTTCTTGCCGTCGCTGCCCGCGCCGTTGACCACCAGCGGACGATGCCGGCGCTGCGCCCAGGTCAGCAGGTGGGTCTGGGTTTTCTTCCAGGCTGCACGCAGCGGCCCCGCGGTCATGATATCGCCCTCATGCTCGATGAACATGCGCTTCTCGGGGATGCACATCACGCCGAAGGCGCTTTGCAGCCGCTTGGTCGAGGCGATCAGCAGTTCCTCCACCAGCCGCCGGTCGTCGGTCGATCCTTTCAGATTGCCGGTCACCTGGAACAGCCACTCGAGTTCGGCGGTGCGTTCGGTCAGCGCCTGCACGCGCGAACGGGCCGGCACCGCGGCCGCCAGCTCGCGGTGGATGCAATCGAGCAGAGGCTTGAGCGTGCGCGCCAACTGCTCTGCGTGACGCTTCGCCTCGGTCGGTGCGGACTTCAGGGATTGCACCACGCAAAATACCCCGAGCAGGCTGCCGTCCGATTGCTCCACGGGAATGGCGGTCAGCCATTGGCCGGGCCCGTGCGGGGTGCCGACGGCGGCACGCTCGCACTCACCGTCCCAGCCGAGCGAGCGCAACCAGGTGGCGACGGATTCCGACTTGACGGTGCGTGACTGGCCGAGCGGCTTCAGGTTGGCCCCGAGCAGGCACAAGCCGCTCAGATCCGCCAGCAGACTGCCCGCCAATTGCGCGTAGGACTTGAACATCGCATCGCCTGCCGGCGGCGCCACGGCCTTCGTCATGACGGAATGCCGTGCCGTTGGCCCGCGGGCCTGCAGTGCGGTTTTGATGCATTCGCGGTCATGCGCGGAGACTAGCAGATGGCCTTCCCGCGGCCACGAAGGGCCATCACCTAATTCGAGAATTTCCGGTTCGGAATAACGACTGGTTCACATTCCCGCTTGCCGCTCAGCCCGCCGGCTTGTTCACCCACGACAGGCACCAGCCGCCCGATGCCACGGTCTTGCCGGCGAAGATGTTGCAGCTGCCGGTGGCGCCGCTACGCTGGGTGTACTGGATGCAATTGGCGCACGTCTGATCGGGCTTGGCCGACTTGGTGGTGTACTGCAGCGCCTTCGCCACCGGATCCGCCGGATCCAAGGCGGGCACATCGGCGAGGGCGGAATTGAACCTGAAGCCGGCGGGGATCAAGACGCCGGCAATGACGCCGCTCTTGAGGATGCTGCGCCGTGAAATCGTGTTTCGCATGTTAGTTCTCCCAAAAAAAAGCGGCAACGCGCCCAAAGATTCGGCAACGCGCACGGCGCCATTGCGCCGCGAACTATACCTGCTGCCGGCGGCCCGCGGCGTAGGCACAAGCCACGATACCTTCAGGCGCCGGTCTGGGCATCCGGACGTACCCGCCGGTTCTCTCCCGACCCGGCTACTTGTTGAGTTCCACCATGTAATCGACCGCCGCGCGCAAGGTGGCGTCGGGCCAATTGGTGCCGCCGCGCGGCGCCATGGTGCCGCGACCCTGGATGGTGTACTTGTACAAAGTGCGCTTGCCCATGCCGATGAGCAGGCCCCACTGGGCATGGTCGCCGACCCGGGGAGCTCCGTCGATGCCCGTGGCGTGGCAGGACGCGCAGCCCTTGAGGTAGGCCTCCTTGCCGTTCTGCGGCAGCTCGTCGGCCGGGCAACGCGCGGCCGCAAGACCCAGCGCCGCGATGCAAAGAAGCATGTGCAGTCCTCGATGACCGGTAAGGTTCGTCAATTTCATCAGCTCCTACAGTCGTCAAACGACCGACTCGTCCGCCCGCATTATATAATGTCTGGAATATCGGGGTTCATGCCTACAAAAAGTCCCGCGGCCGCCGATAACCCGGATTCAGTTCGAGTCCTACACGCGCGGGAACCTGATGCACACTCCCCATCTGCAATCTGCGGACCACGGCGAGCTGGTGCGGCTGCTGCTGGAGGGGGCGCCGGAGGCGATCTACGGGATCGACGACCAGGGCAACGCCACTTTCTGCAACGCCGCCTGCCTGCAGATGCTCGGCTACGCGTCCGCCGATGAACTGCTCGGCCGGAACATGCACACCATGGTCCACCACAGCAAGGCCGACGGCTCGCCCTATCCCGTGGAGGAATGCCAGATCTACGCGGCGCTGCACAGCGGCGAAGCCACCCACATGGACTGCGATGCGATGTGGCGCAAGGACGGCATGCGCATTCTGGCGGAATGCTGGTCGCGGCCGATCCACCGCGGCGACGCCATCATCGGCTCGGTGGTGACCTTCCTCGATGTGGGCGAGCGCATCGAGGCCCAAAAGATCCTGCGCGACGCCAAGGAGACGGCCGAGGCGGCGAATCGCGCAAAGAGCGAATTCCTGGCGAACATGAGCCATGAAATGCGCACCCCGCTCAACGGCATCATCGGCATGACCGATCTCGCGCTGGAAACGACGCTGACCCTGGAGCAGCGGGAAATGCTCGATACCGTGAAGCTGTCTGCGGACAGCCTGCTCTGCGTCATCAACGATGTGCTCGATTTTTCCAAGATCGAGGCGGGCCGATACGAGCTCGACATCGTCGATTTCGATCTGCCGGAATGCCTGCATTCGACCTTGAGGACCCTCGCGCTGCGGGCCAACCAGAAGGGCCTCGAGCTGCTGTGCGATTTGGGGCGCGACATACCCCAGTTCGTGCGGGGCGATCCCAACCGACTGCGGCAGATCATCATCAATCTGGTGGGCAACGCCATCAAGTTCACCGCCAAGGGCGAGGTCGCCGTCCGGGTTGAGGCGGGCACGGCGCAGGGTGCGGCATGTCCGCTCCAGTTCACCGTGTCTGACACCGGCATCGGCATCCCGAAGGACAAGCACGAGCTGATTTTCGACGCCTTCACGCAGGTCGACAGCGCGACCACGCGCAATTACGGGGGCACCGGACTCGGATTGACCATCTGCGCGCGGCTGGCGCGGCTCATGGGCGGCCGGCTTTGGGTCGAGAGCGAACCCGGCCAGGGCTCCTGCTTCCACTTTGCGGTGATGCTGCCGCGGGCGCATCTGCAGTCGCACGAACCGGTCGCCAGCGCGGCCCCGGAAGCCCTGCGTGGCGTGAAGGCCTTGATCGTCGACGATAATCTCAGCAATCGACGGATCCTGATCGGAATGCTGAATCTATGGGGCATGCGATCGGCGGCGGTCGAGGATGGCCCCGGGGCCATCCGGGCACTCATCAAGGCGCATCACGACCAGGATCCGTTCGCCCTCATCCTCACCGACATGCACATGCCGGACATGGACGGATTCGACCTCATCGAGCGCATTCAGGACAATCCGGAACTGCGGACCGCGGCCATCATGATGCTGACCTCGGGAGGGCAGCGCGGCGACCTGGAGCGTTGCAAGCAGCTCGGCGTCGCCGCCTATCTGCTCAAGCCGATACGTCAGCTGGAGTTGCGCAACTCCATCCTGCAGGTGCTGGGAGCCGCACACGGCTCCGCCGGCGATACCGCAGCGGCATCCGCCCCGCCGGCGGCTGCGCCGGGCCGGCCGCTGCGCATACTGGTAGCCGAGGACAACCCAGTGAATCAGCTCGTCGCCAAACGTCTGCTCGAGAAGCGCGGGCATTCGGTGCGGATTGCCGCCAACGGCCTGCTGGCGCTGCAGGTCCTGGCGGAGGAGTCATTCGACGTCGTCTTCATGGACTTGCAGATGCCTGAAGTCGATGGATGGCAGACCACCGCGGCCATTCGCGCCAAGGAGGCGAACGGCGGTCCCCGCCTCAGAATCATCGCCTTGACGGCGCATGCCATGACCGATGACCGTGAGCGCTGTCTCGCGGCCGGCATGGACGGCTATCTCGCCAAGCCCATCCGACCGGAGGAGCTGGATCAGCTGCTCGGGGAACCCGTGGCCCCCTCAGCGCCAATCGTGATGGTGATAGAACCCGCCGCCACCCCCGCGAAACCCGCCGCCTCCCCATCCAACCACACACCCACCCAGCAGGCTGCTGAGGATCAAGATCGCCATGGCGTATCTACGCATCACAATACTCCTTGAGTTTCGTTGCATCGGCCGCTAGTGGCCCGGATGCGCATAATCCCATTCGAGGAAGCGGGCCGTCTGCGCGTCGGTGCGATCCGGCAGGCAGCAGCGCGACGAGGCGATCAGATCGCCGCGCATTTCGCGGATCCCCCAAAGGATGATGCGATCGACGCCGGCCTTCTGAATGGTGGCACTGCGGGCCTCGAAGCGCGTCACCAGCACGTTTCCCGAGACATAGGTGCTGAGTGCGGTGACCCGTCGACTCGTGTCCTTGACGTAGCGCTCGAAGTCCTTGCGGATGGCGGTCTTGCCCACGCACGGCGCCTGCGCGCACAGGCCGCTCTCCGTATCGACCACCGCGTCGTCGGTGAACAGCGCAAGCGCCCCGCCCACGTCCCCCTTGGCGAGCGCGTCGTACAGCTGCTGTTGCACGTAAGCAGGATCCGCCTGCGCCGTTGCCACTGCGGCGGCCGCGGCGATCAGCAAACAGGCGAACGATCGGCGGAACGCGACGGGGGGTCTTGGCATGACGAGGGCCTCCGGGTGCATGCGGTGAGGGTTCGATGCGCGAGGCTACAGGCGCGCCGGTGGCGGGTCTGTTCGCTGTCGCACACACCCCACGGTGACCACCGCCGCCGCTGCGCGTCATCCGATGCGCGGGCCGTGCGTTGCCTGTAGGGATACCCCTGGTAACGGGCGGCGGAGTCACGGCGTGAATGGCATTTCTATTGCGCAACTTGCAGGCTGGCTGATCCTCGCCGGGGGGATATCGGCCGGCGTAGCCGCGTCGGCCGGCGTAGCCGCGTCGGCCGGCGTGACCGCGTCGGCCGGCGTGACCGCATCATCCGACGTGCTCTCGGCCGTGCAGTATCTGCGCGAGGGGGGCTGCGGCGGCCTGCTTCCGGCCGTGCAGCCCCTGCGCCGCAATGCCCTGCTCGATCGGGCTGCCGAACGGTGGGCCGCCGGCTCCGGACCCGCTGAAGCGGCACAGCGCAGCGGCTACCCCGTGGAGGCGACCCAGGCGGTGCACCTCCGCGGCACGGAATCCTCCGCCCTGCAGCTGCTGCGGCGTGATCGCTGCCACTCGGTAGCGCAGCGCAGCCTGCGCGATGTGGGAATCTATCATCGCGGCTCCGAATCGTGGCTCATCCTGGCTTCCGCCTATGTCGCGCCCGCCGCCGCGCAGGCGCCGGTGCTGGCAAGCCGTGCCCTGCAGCTCGTCAACCAGGCGCGGGCCCGCGGCGTTCGCTGCGGTGAACGCGCCTTCGGACCGGCGCCGCCCGTGCGGCTGTCGCCGACCCTGGAGGACGTCGCGCGGGGTCACGCCGCCGACATGGCTACGCATAATTATTTCGAACACGAAGATCGCTCCGGTCGCTCGCCGGCGCAGCGGGTGCGCGCGGTGGGATACCGGGAGAAGCTGGTGGGCGAGAACATCGCCTATGGGCCGAAGTCGGCGGAGGAAGTGGTACAAGGCTGGCTCGACAGCCCCGGTCATTGCGAGAACATCATGGATCCCCGGTTTGCCGAAATGGGCATTGCCTATGTCGCAGGTCCGGTCAGCCGGCACGGCCTGTACTGGGTGCAGCTGCTGGCCGCCCCGGGAGCATGACCGCCGCCGCAATATCGGAGACAATCGCCATTTCCGCCACCCGGATCCGGAGGTCGTCTTGCCGCTGCGTCACCTTGGCCGTTCCAGTTTGCAGGTGCCGCCCCTGTGCCTCGGCGGCAACGTGTTCGGGTGGACCGCCGACCAGGCCGTGTCCTTCTCGGTATTGGATGCGGCCGTGGCCGCCGGACTCAATTTCATCGACACCGCGGACATCTATTCGGTGTGGGTGGCGGGCCACCGCGGCGGCGAATCGGAAACCATCATCGGCCATTGGCTGCAGCGCGGCGCCAAGCGCGCGGATGTGGTGATCGCGACCAAGGTGGGCATGGAAATCGCGCCCGGCCGCAAGGGACTGTCAGCGGCTCATATCACGCGTTCGGCCGAGGACTCCCTGCGGCGGCTGCGAACCGACTATATCGACCTGTATTTCTCGCACTGCGATGACGCGAGCGTACCCATGGAGGAGACGCTCGGCGCCTATCAACGGTTGATCGCCGCGGGCAAGGTGCGCGCCATCGGCGCCTCCAATTTCACCGCGGCCCGCCTCGCCGAGGCGCTCGACGCAAGCGGCCGGCACGGCCTGCCGCGCTATGAGGCGCTGCAGCCGCAATACAACCTGTACGAGCGCGCCGGTTACGAATCCGCACTGGAACCGCTTTGCCTGCAGCGCCAGGTCGGCGTCGTGAGCTACTCCGCCCTCGCCTCCGGATTTCTGAGCGGCAAGTATCGCAGTACGGCGGATGCCGCCAAGAGCGCGCGCGGCAAGGGTGTCGTCGACAAATACCTGAACGATCGCGGCAGGCGAATCCTGGCGTCACTCGATGCAGTGGCGCTGCGCCTGGGCGCTTCGGCTGCGAGCGTGGCGCTCGCCTGGCAGATTGCGCGACCGGGCATCACGGCACCGATCGCGAGCGCGACGACCGTGGCCCAGCTCGGCGATTTGGCCGCCGCCACGCGCCTGGCGCTGGATCCGGCAGCGCTCGCACAATTGAACGCCGCGAGCGCATGAGCGCACCGTCCTCGCACGAGGCGTGGTTGCGCGCGCTGTTTGCCCTCGGCGTGGCACGCTGCAGCGCCGAGGCGGCATTGCCCGGATTGCTGCCGCGGGGCGCGCCGCGCGGGCGCACCCTGGTGCTCGGTGCCGGCAAGGCGGCGGCGGCGATGGCGGGGGTGGCCGCCGCCCATCTCGAAGGCGACGTGTCGGGCTGCGTGGTGACGCGATTTGGTCACGTGACGAAGTCCTCCACGGGGGCCATCCGGGTGGTTGAAGCCTCGCACCCGGTGCCCGACGAGAACGGCCGTGCCGCCGCGCAGGAGATCCATGAGCTGGCGCGCGCCGCCGGCGCCGCCGACCGCGTGATCTTTCTGATCTCGGGCGGCGGCTCCTCGCTGCTGTGCCTGCCGTGCGAGGGCGTCAGCCTCGAACAGAAGCAGTCGATCACCGGGCATCTGCTGCGAAGTGGCGCTCCCATTGCGGACATCAATCTGGTGCGCCGGAGCCTGTCCAAGGTCAAAGGCGGCCGGCTGGCGGCGGCGGCCGGCGCCGCCGAGCTTCATACCTTCATCATTTCCGACGTGGTCGGCGATGACCCATCGGTGGTCGCCTCCGGTCCGTCGATTTTCAGCCCCCCGGATCCGGAATCGGCGCTGTCCGTGCTGGAAAGATACGGCTTTGCGGTCACTCCGGAACTGCGGCTCAGCGTGCTCGCGAATGCGCGGGTGCGTCCCGTGTCGCATCCGATTCACGTTCTCGCCAACAATGATGATGCGTTGGGTGCGATCGCGCACGCGGTCGCGGCCCGCGGCTACACGCCGGTCGTGCAGGGCGGGCTCGATGGCATGGCCCGTGACGTCGGACGCCGCCATGCGCGCGAGGCGCTCAAGCATGCCGCAGCCGGCGGGCGCAGCGCGCTCATATCCGGCGGCGAGCTCACCGTCGAGGTGCGCAACCCGCACGGACACGGCGGACCGAATCTCGAGTACCTCGCGGCGCTCGCGCTCGGACTGAACGGCGCCGCGGGCATCGAGGCGCTGGCCTGCGACAGCGATGGCATCGATGGATCCGAGGACAATGCCGGCGGCTACGTGTCGCCGGACACGCTGGCACGCGCTGCCGCCAAGGGTATTGACGTCGGCACGCTGCTCGACGCCAACGACACCTATGCACTGTTCTCAGCGCTCGATGACCTGGTGATCACCGGGCCGACGCTCACCAACGTCAATGACATCCGCATCGTGCTCATCGACGCCTGATCAGCCTGGCGCACCGAAGCCGGCGGCGGCTTCGACGGCGAGTGCCAGCGCCCCCATGACGCCGACATTGGCGCCGAGTGCCGGCGGGACGACGTAGTTTTCCGATTGCAGCTCCTCGTGCGGCAGATACCCTCCCAGCCAGTGCCGCATCCGATCCGCGATCTCGCCATACAGGCGCTGGTGCTGCATGACCCCGCCGCCGAGGAAGATCCGCTGCGGCGAATGCATGAGCACGAGTTGGGCGCACAATTGGCCGAGGTAGTCCGCCTCGATTCCCCAGATCGGATCATTCGGCCGCGTATCGGCGAGCGATCTGCCGGTGCGCGCCAGGATCGCCGGACCAGAGGCCAGGCCCTCGAGACAGTCGCCGTGAAACGGGCATACGCCGGCAAACAGGCTGTCGGTGGGGTGGCGGAGCACCCGCACATGCCCAATCTCCGGGTGCATCAACCCATGCACGGGTTGGCCGTGATGGATCATGCCGCCGCCGATGCCGGTCCCCACCGTCACATAGGCGAGGCTTTGCAGATGGCGGCCGCCGCCCCAGCGCAATTCCGCGAGCGCTGCGGCATTGACGTCGGTGTCGAAGCCCACCGGCCGCGCGAAGCCGCGTTGCAGGGTGCCGAGCAGATCGGTGTTCCGCCAGCCTGGCTTCGGCGTGTTGGTGATGAATCCATAGCCCGGCGCGCCGCGTCGCAGCTCCAGGGGACCGAAGCTGCCCACGCCGAACGCCTCGACGGCACCCGCCGCCCGCTCCGCCGCCCGAAAAAAATCGAACACGTCCGCCAGGGTGGCGGCCGGATCGCGCGTTTCAATGCGTGACTGATTGAGGATCGCACCCGTGGCATGCGCCACGGCAACGACGAACTTCGTGCCGCCGGCCTCGATGGCGCCATACAGGGCATCGGCGGTGGATATCGCCGCCGCACCGGGGGCGTTGGGGGTGAAATTCATCGAAGGACCCTGTTGCGGCGGTGCGCGAAAAAAGACCAGGCTACGCCGCGGCCACTCCCAGCGGCAGTAGACGGTCGTACTCCTTTTTGACTACCGCATAGCACTCGCAGGTGCGCACTTCGAGACCTTTGCGATCCAGCACCGTCATGTGGCCACGGGTGTAACGGATCAGCCCGGCCTTTTGCAGCTTAAGCGCTGCTTCCGTCACCCCCTCGCGGCGCACGCCCAGCATGTTGGCGATCAGCTCCTGGGTCATCACGAGCTCATCGCCCTGCAGCCGGTCCAGACTCAGCAGCAACCAGCGGCACAGCTGCTGGTCGAGCGAGTGATGTCGATTGCAGACCGCTGTTTGCGCCATTTGGGTCAGCAGGGCCTGGGTATAGCGCAGCAGCAGATGCAGGACCGGGCCCGCCCGGTCGAACTCATCCTTCATGGCCTTGGCGGTCAGCCGGCAACCCGATCCCGCGCTTTGCACCACCGCCCGGCTCGGCGTGGACTCGCCTCCCATGAACAGCGAGACCCCGACGATGCCCTCATTGCCTACCACGGCGATTTCCGCGGAGGCGCCATTTTCCATCACGTAGAGCAGGGATACGATCGAAGTCAGTGGAAAATAGACGTATTTCAGTGCGACGCCGGACTCATACAGCACCTCGCCCAGGGGCATCTCCACGTGTTCCAGCAACGGCGACCAACGCGTCCATTCGCCCTCGGGTAACGCCGCCAGCAGGTGATTCTTGCGCAGATCCTGTGCCATGGAATAGCTGCCGTCCGTACGGCCGGCCATGCCGGCCTGTCCCAATCCTACTCTATGTTCGTTGGCGTACAGTCACTTTTTGCGCCCGCCGGCCCATGGGCGGGTTCGCCCGGTCCGTCGGCCGCGCGTGGGGCAGCGTACAGAACGCGCGCGATGTGTGCCGCATACTGGCGGCCTGGTTCATCATCGGAGAATTATCGTGGCTCACACGTATTGGAACGATTGGTATTTCGGTTGGGGCTGGTTCCTGTGGTTCGGCGTCTTTCTGCTGTTCTTTTCGAGCATCGGCAACTGGGGCTACACCTATCGCGCCCATTCGAAGTACGGCCGGCTGCCGCGCAAGCCGGCGCTCGACATTCTCGACGAACGCTACGCCAAGGGCGAGATCGCCCGTGACGAATACGTCCGGCTGAAATCCGAAATATCCGCCTGAGCGGGTGAATCCGCGACACGGCGCCGGGTATTGTTCGCTAGCGTACGGACACGCGGCGCCGTTGCGGCCATGATCGGGTGCATGGAAAAATCGGGAGAGCCGCAAGAGCGCGGCAGGTCCGCGCGGCCCGGTCTGGTAAGACCGGCGGCCGCCATCCGCCCCGATGTGGCGCCGGCTCTGCAGCAGGCCATATTCAACAGCGCCGATTTTTCCTGCATCGCCACCGACGCGGGCGGCGTGATCCAGATCTTCAACGTCGGCGCCGAACGCATGCTCGGCTACGCAGCCGACGAAGTCATCAACCGGATCACCCCGGCGGACATCTCCGATCCGCTGGAAATCATCGCCCGGGCGCGCTTGCTGAGTGCGGAATTGGCGACCGCCATACAGCCCGGCGTCGACGCCCTCTTCTTCAAGGCTTCGCGCGGCATCGAAGACATCTACGAACTCACCTACATCCGCAGGGACGGCAGCCGCTTCCCGGCCATGGTCTCCGTGACCGCGCTGCGCGACCCGCACGATGCCATCATTGGCTACCTGCTCATCGGCACCGACAATACCCTGCGCAATCGGTTCGAGATCGAGCGGCGCGTGCTCGACCAGGCTCTGCAGGAGAGCAACCTGGCGCTGCAGGGTGCCAAGCTGGCGGCCGAAAAGGCCAATCTCGCAAAATCGGATTTCTTGTCGAGCATGAGCCACGAGCTGCGCTCGCCGCTGAATGCCATCCTGGGATTCGCCCAGCTCATGGAATCGGGCACGCCGCCGCCATCGCCGGTGCAACTCCAGAGCATCGAACAGATCCTGCAGGCCGGATGGTACCTGTTGGAGCTCATCAATGAGATTCTCGATCTCGCGTTGATCGAATCAGGCCGCCTGTCCCTGTCTCCCGAACCCATCTCGCTCGCGGAGGTGCTCGGCGATTGTCACGGCATGATCGAACCCGTGGCGCAGAAGAGCGGCATCGGCCTGACGTTTCCGCAATTCGAGCGGGCTGCCTACGTCAAGGCGGATCGAACCCGCCTTAAACAGGTGCTCATCAATCTGCTGTCGAACGCCATCAAATACAATCGCGCCGGCGGAGCGGTCGAGGTGATCTGCGATCTGAGCGACGCAAATCGCACCCGCATCGCCGTGCATGACACCGGCGAGGGACTGCCTCCGGAGAAGCTCGCGCAGCTGTTTCAGCCGTTCAATCGCCTGGGGCGCGAGGCCGGTAGCGAGGAAGGCACCGGCATCGGCCTGGTGGTGAGCAAACGGCTCGTGGAAATGATGGGCGGCACCCTCGGCGCGCAAAGCACCGTGGGCGCGGGCAGCGTCTTCTGGATTGATCTGCAGGCGGCGCATGCCCCGCGCCTACCGGCCGCAGCCGCGGTGCGCAAGCCGGTCGCGGCCTCGATTGCCCTTGCGCAGGAGCCGCTGCACACCCTGCTGTGCGTCGAGGACAATCCGGCCAATCTGCTGCTGGTCGAGAAGCTTCTCGAAAGACGGCCGGACATCCGTCTGCTGGTGGCGAAGGACGGCAGCAGCGGCATCGAGCTGGCGCGGGCGACGCGGCCCGATGTCATTCTCATGGACATCAATCTGCCCGGCATCAGCGGCCAGACGGCGCTCGGCGTCCTGGCGCGGGACCGGGACACCGCGCACATTCCCGTGATTGCGCTGAGCGCCAATGCCATGCCGGGCGACATCGAAAAGGGCCTGGCCGCCGGATTCTTCAGCTATTTGACCAAGCCGATCAACGTCGGCCGGTTCATGGACACATTGGACGGCGCACTGGCATCCGCGCATGCCCTTCCGTGCACTCTGGATGCCGCGGCAGGTGCACCATGATCGATACCGGCGACATTCTCGGCTCGAGCATTTTGATCGTCGATGATCAATGCGCCAATGTGCAGCTGCTCACACACTTGCTCGCGGAGGCCGGTTATCGCGGCGTCAGCGCCACCATGAATCCGGCCGAGGTGTGTTCGCTGAATCGCCGAAATCTCTATGACCTGATACTTCTTGATCTGCAGATGCCCGGCATGGACGGCTTCCAGGTGATGGAAGGTCTGAAAACGAATACTGCGGACGGCTATATGCCGGTCATCGTGCTCACCGCGCAGCCGGGACACAAGCTGCGGGCGCTGCAGGCGGGCGCCAGGGATTTCATCAGCAAGCCCTTCGACCTGGCGGAAGTGAGAGCCCGCATCCACAACATGCTCGAGGTACGCCTGCTGTACCGGCAGATCGAGCGGTTCAACGCCGATCTCGAACGGATCGTGCAGGAGCGCACCGCGGAGTTGCGCGAAAGCGAGGCGCGCTACCGCAGTCTGACGGAGCTGGCCTCGGACTGGTACTGGGAACAGGACGAGCGCGGCGCATTCACCAAGGTGTCCGGGCCCGTCCTCGAGATGCTCGGGATGCGCGTCGGCACGCTCGCGGAGGATGCGCATCCGGCGTCGAGTCCCGGCTGGGACGAGGGACAGCGGCGGGCGCTGCAGTCGAAAATCGAGTTGCGCCAGCCGTTTCTCGATCTCAGCATGAGCTGCGCGGGTTCCGACGGCTCGGTGCATCGCTACCGCGTCAGCGGCGAGCCCATGTTCAGCGCCGCCTGCCGCTTTCTCGGTTACCGCGGCATCGGCGTCGAAATCAACGGCCAGCATTAGACGGTTACCCGGACCCATCCCGTGGCCCCTCATCCCACTCAAAATCAACTGCTGGCGGCGCTGCCGCCCGGAGATTTCGAGCGCCTGTCGCCGAATTTGGAATTGCTGTCGATGCGTCTGGGCGACGCGATGTACGAACCGGACCGGCAGCTGGAACACGCCTACTTCCCGGTCACCGCCATCGTCTCGCTGCACTACGTGACCCGCTCCGGCGCGTCTTCGGAGATTGCCGGGGTGGGTCCTGAGGGCATGGTCGGCGTGCCGCTGTTCATGGGCGGCGACACCACCTCGAGCTCGGCCGTGGTACGTGCGGGAGGACACGCCTACCGGCTGTCGCGCCGCGCGCTCGGCGTGGAATTCACGCGCGGCGGCGCGGTTCAGCGCCTGCTGCTGCGCTACACCCAGGCGCTCATCACCCAGATGTGCCAAACGGCGGCCTGCAACCGCCACCACTCGGTCGAACAGCAGCTCAGCCGCTGGCTGCTGTGGACCCTGGATCGGCTGCCGGCGCAGGAATTGACCATGACCCAGGAGCTGGTCGCGAATCTGCTCGGGGTGCGCCGCGAGAGCATCACAGAGGCCGCGGGCCGGCTGCAGGAGGGCGGATTCATCCGCTATCGACGCGGGCACATCGACGTCGTGGATCGGATCGGCCTGCAATCGCGCTCCTGCGAGTGTTACGCCGCCGTCAAGAGCGAGATGAACCGGCTGCTGCCAAAGCAGCTGGCCGCCCCGGTCGAGCCGGTGCACTGGATGGGCTGAGCAACCACGGCGACGCCAAAGCGCGCTGGCGTACAGATGTCCGGCCGCATTGCGCGCATTCTGGCGTTGTAGGAATCGTCACCGGGAAGCATCGCAATTTCGCGTTGCTGCGGTGGCAATGAACCACTGATCACTCGCTACAAGGAATTCTCATGAAGCATTCGACCAAATTGACCGCCGTTCTCGCGACCACGCTGGGACTGGCCACGGGAGCCGCCTACGCCGGCAAATATCAGGACGCGACGCTGCTGTTCAAGAATGCCGCGCAAAGCGCGGATTTCTTCAAGAACAGCTACGCCTACGCCATTTTCCCAACCGTCGGAGAGGGCGGCTTCGTCGTCGGCGCGGCCCACGGCAGGGGACGAGTTTATTCGCGGGGCATCCGGGTCGGCGATACGGCGGTGACCCAGTTGAGCGTCGGTTGGCAGGCGGGCGGCGCAGCCTACAGCGAAATCATCTTCTTCCAGGATAAGCGTGCGCTTGACGAATTCGAATCGGGCAACTTTCAATTCGGGGCGGGCGCCAGCGTCGTGGCGATTTCCTCGGGTGCCGGAGCGGGCGTCGGCACCATGGGCGCCGGTGCGGGGGCGAGCGCGGGCATGAAGGACGCGGCCGTCGTGGGTGCCTACAACCACGGCATGGCGGTGTTCACCATCGTCAAAGGCGGCCTGATGGCCAGCGCGTCCCTCGAGGGCGAGAAGTTCTCCTATACGGCGCGCCGCGGAACCTGAACGAACTTCGCGGAGTCGAAAATTTCGTAGATTCGAGGCTGAAAGAGCCGCCCCGTGCGGGGCGGCTGCTCTGTTTGGCGCCCGCCGTCCCGTTATTTCATCAGGTCGGCATAGGCCTTGTTGTTCGCTGCATAACAGCTGCATGCCGCCGCCTCGAGGCCGCGGCGGTTCATGATGGTGACGTTGCCGCGGTGATATCGGATCAGACCTCGGCGTTGCAGACCCACCGCGGCCACCGTGATGCCCACCCGGCGCACCCCGAGCATGTAGGCGAGGAACTCGTGGGTGACATGGAAGGAGTCCGCCCGGGCACGGTCCTGGGTCATCAGCAGCCAGCGTGCGAGCCGCGGCCCGATTTCGTGGAAGCGAAGACAGGCCGCTGAAACCGCCATTTGATTCATCAGGACGTAGACGTATCGTTCCAGACTCGCCCGCAGCGCCTTGCTGTGCGCAAGTTCCTTGCGAAATGGCGCCGCCGCGATCCGCAGCGCGCTGCCGGACCCCTGCACCAGCGCATGCATCGGCGCCGTGACCACGCCCAGCACCAGCTGCGCGCCCAGCATGCCTTCACTGCCCACCATGCCCACCTCGAGTACGGGTTTGCCATCGGTCGCGGTGACCAGCGAGATGAATCCGCTGATCGGGAAATACACGTAGCGGGTGACGGCACCGCTTTCGCACAGCACCTCGGACATGACCAGATCCGCCTCGTCGCACAGGCCGATAAAATGCGCGCAATCACGTCGCGGCAGCCGAGCGATGATCTGATTCTGAATCCGGGGCAAGAGGCATTTCCCAGTGATTGCCAACATGCGAACTTACGCGCGGATTCAATGCGCGACAGTCTGGTAGCGCACATAGCGAAGCGGTACCGGAGCGGCCGGGCACCACGTCCCGGCTTGCGCGATAGGTGACATTCGGCGAATTGATTGGCCGGAACCGCCGCTGCGCAATAAACTGAAACCATGCTATCGAATCGGCTGGCCGGCAAGGTGGCGCTCGTCACGGGCATCGGCAGCGGCATCGGCCAGGGGTGCGCGCTGATGTTCGCGCGGCATGGGGCGCAGGTGATGGGGTGCGACATCGACGCCGCAGCCGCCGAGGCGACCTTGAGCGCCGGGCAGGCGCAGAGTCTGGCGTTGGCGAGCGTGCATCCCTGCGATTTGACCGATCCCGAGGCGGTGCGACGGGTCGTGGAAGCCACCGTGGAGCGCTATGGACGCCTGGACGTGTTGGTCAACGCGGCGGCGTTCGGTGCATTCGCCTGGATCCACGAAATGGACTATCTGTCCCATTGGAAGGCGACGCTGACCGGTGAATTGGACATCGTGTTCCTGGCCTGCAAGGCCGCCTGGCCGCATCTGATCAGGCGCGGCGGCTCCATCATCAATTTTGCCTCGGCCAACGCATTCGTCGCGCTCGAAGGATCCGGCGCATTGGCCCACTGTGCCGGAAAGGGCGGCGTGTTGGCGATGACGCGACAGCTGGCGATGGAGGGCGCGCCGTACGGCCTGCGCGCCAACACGATCTCACCGGCGATGATCGTGACGGGTGCGACCAAACCGGTGTTGGAGATACCCGGGTTCAAGGAGAACGTCCTGAGGAAGCTCATGTTGAAGCGCCTGGGACAGCCTGAGGACGTCGCCTGGTGCGCCACCTTCCTGGCATCGGATGAGTCCTCCTGGATCACCGCTGCCGACTTTGCCGTGGACGGAGGCGCCACCGCCTGGTGAGGCGAAATTGCCCTTCATCGATGCACGCGGCTCAGATGGGCTGGCGCAGGGTTTGCATGGTCGATGCCATCAGGTTTGCATGCACCATCGGCGATCCGTGTTCCATTTCGAGCCGGCCGAGTTCCACGGAATTTTCAATGACCAGACGGCAGCGCTCGAAGCGGCGCTGCATGAAGCGGTCAAGTGCCTCCGGTACCGTGGCTTGGGCGGCGAGCTCCTCGACCAGGACGAGGCCATCTTCGATCGCCATGCCGGCGCCGGAGGCCAGATGCGGCGTGGTCGCGTGCGCGGCATCGCCGATCAGCACGACGCGTCCCTCGAACCACGGGGATGGCATCAGCAGCACCTCCAACAGACGGTAGTTGACGCTGTGGGCATTCGTGGTGCGCACCGTCTCGCGAACCTGCGGCACGAAGCCGCCGAATCCCTGCATCGCGGCGTATAGCGCCTCGGGCTGCCTGGCAGGATCGATTCTGGGATCCCCTTCGGCCCGATGCAGCAGGAACATGTACATGTGGGTCGGCGATACCGGATTGAAACCCACCTTGGAATCCGCACCCATGAAGAAATGCGTGCAATCGAACCCTGGCGGTCGTTCGGCAACGACGCGGTAGATCACCTGGCCGGTGAACGTGGGCTTCGGCGCCTGGGGGAAGATGCGCTCGCGCAGCCGCGAGAAGATCCCATCGGCGCCCACCACCAGGTCGTAGCGCGACGTCGATCCGTCACTGAATGACGCCTGCACCTGGTCGCCGGCATCCGTCAGATCCGTGAGTGTCGTGGCGAGGCGCACGCGGGCTCCCAGGGCCACCGTTTTGGCCGACAGGATCCGGTGCAGCACGGGCCGCATGATGCCTCCGGTGGCCGGAAGATCGGCGGCGAGCGGCGCCAATTGAACATCGGTGAGGTATTCACCCGCCTGGTTGAGCACTTTCATGTTGTTCCAGGTCGCACCCGCGGCGGTCACCTCGTTCAGCACGCCGATCGTCTGCAACGCGCGCAAGGTCGGGCCCGTGACGGTGATTCCCGCGCCGTAGCTGCGCCAATTCGCATCGATGTCGATCAGATCGACCTCGATGCCGCGCTTGCGCATCTGGATGGCACATGACATCCCGGCCACCCCGCCGCCGACGATCAGCACCTTGTCGATCGCAGCCACGCCAACGCCCTCCCCCGATGCACGCACCTCGACGGCCCCAGGTTAGGCACCGCACGCCGCCAGGCACAATCGTTTGTGGCAATTGGCCGCATCGGCGTTCGCGATCAGTGCGCCAGCCGCGTGTTCACCGCCACCGATCCGGGTGTTCACCGCCCCCGATCCGCGCGCTCACTGCGCTTCGACCGCCGGCATCTCGCCGGCCGCCCGTATGATGCATTCGCGCAGCCACATGCTACCGGGATCCAAATCGCGGTATGTGTGCCATTGAAGCACTTCGACGAGCCGCGGGATGTCGAATGCCGGCTTGACCAGGCGCACCGGCATGCCTGCCGCCAGTTTACGGGCGAGCCGGGTATGCATGGTGGCCACGCGCGCCGTCCCGACCACTAGTTGGGGCAGCAGGGAGAAGGTGTGCGTGACGACCTCCACGCTGCGCTGGTCGCCGTAGCGATTGACCAGCCAGCTCTCCAGTTGCGGCAGGCCGTGCCTGCCGCTCATGAAGGTCACATGGCGCAGGCTCAAGTATTGTTCGATGCCCACCGAATCTCCGACCTCGGAGTTCTGCGCATCGACAACGATGGTGTACGTGTCCTCGAACAGCACGGCAGTCGATTGCGTCGGCGACGACTGGCCTTCGGGATGGACGATGAAATCGACCTCGCCGGCCTCGAGCTCCGACGCCGAGGCTTCGCTCGGGCCGCGAAATTCCAGGGACATGCCGGGCGATTCCCGGTGAACGCGGCGCAAGACCTGCAGCAGCAGCACATGGATCACGTAGTCCGAGGCGACGATCGAAAAATGACGCCGCGTGGTTTGCGGGTCGAATTCCGGCCGCGTGGCGATCGTGGCATCGATGCGCAGCAGGACATCGTTGATCGGTTCGACCAGACTTTCGGCGAGCGGCGTCAATTCCATCCTGCGGCCCACCTGCACGATCAGCGGATCGCCGAAATACTCCCGCAATCGCGACAGGATGCCGCTCATGGCCGATTGGGTCACATGAACCGTTTCACCGGCGCGGGTCACGTTCTTCTCCGCCAACAAGGCCTTGAGTGCGGTCAATAAATTGAGATCGAGCTTGTGATACCGCATCGCTGGCGCCTCTCCCCCTGATGACGGTGCGTGGCCGCCGGCGGAATTGTACGCCTCGCATAACCGGCACAATTGCCCCACATGGCCGAATGTGATGCGTATCATCGGAAGGTTCGATTTCCGCGCAGTGGCCGATGCCGACATGATTGCACCGGCAAAATAGGGGCCGTCGGCCGGCGACGGGCGAGTGGCAAGCATGAATCTGCTGATGACGGGGGCAAACGGCTTTATCGGCAAGGCGCTGACCGCGCGGCTGCTGGGCCAGGCGGCGGCGCCCCGGGCTCTCGGCCGGCTCGGCCGTCTGACCCTCGTCGATTTGAATTTCGACGGTCCCGAAACACCGCTGGTCAGGCGGCTGCCGGGCAGCATTTCGGATCCGTCCCTGCTCGCACGGGCGTTCGACACACCCGTCGACGTGGTCTTTCACCTGGCAAGTGTGCCGGGGGGAACCGCCGAACAACATTATGAACTGGGACGCGAGGTCAATCTGGATGCAACCCTGGAGCTGCTGGAGAAGGCCCGTGCGCAGTCGCTGTCCTGCGGCAAGGCGCCGGTCTTCGTGTTCGCCAGCTCCATCGCGGCGCTGGGTTCGCCGCTGCCCGCTGCAGTGGATGACTCGACGCCCCCGCAACCGAAATTGACCTACGGCGCGCACAAACTCATCGGCGAGATCCTGGCGGCGGATTTCGACCGGCGCGGCTGGATCGATGCACGCTGTGTCCGATTGCCGGGCATCGTGGCGAGACCGCCGCAGCGCACGGGCCAGATGTCGGCCTTTTTGAGCGACATCATCCGCGAGTTGGCGGAGGGCCGGCCGTACGTCTGCCCGGTCGCGGCCGGCTCGACCACCTGGCTGATGTCGGTGCATGGCATCGTCGATAATCTGCTGCATGCGGCCTCGATGGCGGCGCAGCAGCGGGGCGATGCCCGCGTCTGGACGCTGCCCGCGCTGCGCTCCTCCATGACCGAGCTGGTGGCCGCCATCGCGGCGGTGCACGGCAGCGACCGGCTGGGCCTCGTCAGTTATGTATCCAATGCCGCCCTCGAGGCGAATTTCGGCCGCTATCCGCCGTTGTCCACCCCGGCGGCGGACGCGGCCGGTTTTCGCCACGACGGCGATCTGCCGACCCTCGTGCGCCGCGCGCTGCTGCCGATCACATGAGTCCCCGGTCCAATCCCCTCATCGGCTGGTCCGTGGACCGTGCGGCGATACGCACCGTCGGCGCGGGCCTGCAGCGTCCGGAATGCATCCTGGCGGAACGCGACGGCACGCTGTGGAGCGCAGATGCCCGCGGCGGCGTGATGTGCATCCGGCCCGACGGCGCCCAGGAATTGATCGCCCAGGTGCAGCACACCGGCGTCGACGCCGGCGACCCCAGCAGCCTCATTCTGGGCGGCGCGACGCTGCCGAACGGCATCGCCCTGAACCGTGCCGGAGACTTCCTGATCGCCAATTTCGGCACCGATGCGATCGAACTGATGCATCGGGACGGCCGCTCCGAGACGCTGTACACCGAAATCGACGGCAAGCCGCTCGGCAAGACCAATTTCGTGCTGTGCGACTCGCACGACCGGATCTGGTTCACGGTCACCACGCGTCTCGTCCCGTGGACGCGCTCGATCAACGAAAAAGCGGCGGATGGCTACGTCGGACTGATCGACGGCCACGGAATTCGGATCGTCGCCGACGGCTTCGTCGGCACCAACGAGATTCGCTTCGATGCCGCCGAAGAGTGGCTGTACGTCGTCGAATCCAATGCGCGGCGCATCTCGCGCCTGCGCTTGCGCGCCGACGGCAGCCTGTTCGGCCGGGAGATATTCGGGCCGGCGGACCTGCGCGGCACGCCCGACGGCTTTGCATTCGACGCCCTGGGCAATCTGTGGACCACCATCGTGCAGACGGACCGGCTGATCGCCCTGACCCCGGAGGGCGAGGTGCTCACGTTGCTCGACGATTGCGACCCGCTCCAGAGGCGCATTTACGATGAGCACTTCTACGCCGGCACGATGACGCCGGAAATCATGGCGGCGACACAGGGCAGCATTGCGCCGTGGATGGCGAGCGTGACGTTTGGCGGACCCGACCTGCGCACGGTGTATCTTGGCAGCCTGCGCGGCACGTGGATCCCGTATTTCGAATCGCCGGTGCCGGGCTTGCCGATGACGCACTGGCGCTGAACGACCCGAGGCTGAACACATGAAACTTGCGACGCTCAAGAACGGCACGCGCGACGGACGACTGGCCGTGGTTTCGACGGACCTTACGCGGGCCGTGCCGGCATCCGACATCGCCGGTACGCTCCTGGAAGCGCTGGAGGGCTGGTCCGTCGCGGAGCCGCGTCTGCGGATTCTCGCCGCGGAACTCGCGAGGGGCGACTGTCGGGGCATCGTTGCCTTCGATCCGGCTCAGGCCATGTCGCCGATTCCCCGCTGCTATCAATGGCTCGACGGATCGATGTTCGCCAACCACGGCGGCCTCATGGAGCGCGCCTTCGATAACGGCATCAAGAACGAATACCAGCGCTACCCGCTGGTCTACCAGGGGGCTTCGGACGATTTCATCGGACCTCTGGACGATGTGCGTCTACCGAGCGAATCGGACAACATGGATTTCGAGGGCGAGGTAGCCGTGGTCGTCGATGAGGTGCCGATGGGGACCTCGCTCCTCGATGCAGCCGGCCACATCAAGCTGCTCATGCTGGTCAACGACGTCAGTCTGCGCGCTCTCGCGAACCGCGAGATGAAAACCGGCTTCGGCTGGATACAGGCCAAACCCTCGACCGCGTTCTCGCCCGTGGCGGTGACTCCGGATGAACTCGGCGCCGCCTGGCAGGACGGCCGCGTCCAGCTGTCGCTGCAGGTGCAGCGCAACGGTGAATGGTTCGGGCACCCGCACGGCGGTGAAATGACGTTCAGTTTCTTCCGCCTGATCGAGCACACGGCCTACTCGCGCACCCTGCGGGCTGGCACGATCCTCGGCTCCGGAACCATGTCGAACGCTGCGCGAACGGCCGGCTCCGCCTGCATCGCCGAGCGGCGCGCCATCGAGACGCTGGAGCAGGGCGGTGCCAAGACGCCGTTCATGCGTTTCGGCGAGCGCGTGCGCTTCGAAATGCTGGACGCCGGCGGGCGCTCGATTTTCGGCGCGATCGACCAGCGGTATGTGCGGTCATGATCGTCGAATCCGCGTTGCTCACGATTCATCCGGGCCGGGAGACGGACTTCGAAGCCGCCTATGCGAAGGCCCGTAGCCATCTGGCGGGCAGCGTCGGGCATCTTGGCCATGAGCTGCGCCGTTCCATCGAGGCGCCCAATCGCTACCTGTTGACCGTACGGTGGGATACGCTCGAGGACCATACCGTCGGATTTCGCGGCTCCCCGGCCTTCGCCTCCTGGCGCGCGCTGCTCGGGCCGTTTTTTGCCGTGCCGCCGGCGGTGGAACACTATCGCGATCTTTGAGGGGGTCACCCATGATTCGGCGCATCAAGACCGGCCAGAGTGCCGCGGCCAAGGCGGAAAACAGCGGCCAGGTGCGCGCCACGGTGGAGGGCATACTCGGCGACATCGCCGCACGGGGCGCGGTGGCCGTGCGCGAGTTTTCGGCCAAATTCGACCGGTGGTCGCCGCCGCAGTTTCGCCTGACCGCCGATGAGATCGCCGACTGCGTCCGCGCCGTGCCGCCGGGAACCCTCGAGGACATCCGGTTCGCGCAGACCCAGATCCGCAACTTCGCGGTCGCGCAGCGCAATTGCCTCAAGGATCTGGAGATCGAGACGCTGCCCGGGGTCGTGCTCGGCCACCGCAATGTGCCGGTGGACAGCGTGGGCTGCTACATTCCGGGCGGCCGCTATCCCATGGTCGCCTCGGCGCACATGAGCGTGGTCACGGCCAAGGCAGCCGGGGTGAGGCGTGTCGTATCCTGCGCGCCGCCGTTCGGCGGCAAGCCGCATCCGGCCATCGTTGCGGCCATGCATCTCGGCGGCGCGGACGAGATATTCGCCTTCGGCGGGGTCCAAGCCATCGGCGCTATGGCGCTCGGCACCGACGAGCTCGCGCCGGTCGACATGATCGTGGGCCCCGGCAACGCCTACGTCGCCGAGGCAAAACGTCAGCTGTTCGGCCGGGTGGGCATCGATCTGTTGGCCGGTCCGACGGAGACCTTGATCATCGCGGACGAGACCTGCGATGCGGAAATGGCCGCCGTGGACCTCATCGGCCAGGCCGAACATGGACCCGGCAGCCCCGCGGTGCTGCTGACGAACTGTGAGCGGCTGGCGCACGAAGTGCCGTCCGCGGTCGAGGCCCTGCTCACGTGGCTGCCCACCGCCGATGTGGCACGCCAGGCGTGGCAGAATTGCGGCGAGATCATTCTGGTCGACACCGTCGATGAACTGGTGCAGGAGGCCGACCGCATCGCCTCGGAGCACGTCCAGGTGCTCACCCGCGACCCGGATTTCTTCCTGCACCATCTGACGAACTTCGGGGCCCTGTTCCTCGGTCCGCGCACCAATGTATCGTTCGGCGACAAGGTGATCGGCACCAATCACACCCTGCCGACCATGCGGGCGGCGCGCTACACCGGGGGACTTTGGGTCGGCAAGTTCATCAAGACCTGCACCTATCAGCGGGTGACCACCGACGCGGCCAGTGCGCTGATCGGCAGCTATGGTTCGCGGCTGTGCGAGCTCGAGGGATTCGCCGGACACAAGGAACAGGCCGACCTGCGTGTCCGTCGCTATGGCAGCCCGGAAGCGCGCGCGAATGCCGTCCGCTGATCCGGTGGCCGTCATCACCGGCGCGACCGGCGGAATCGGCACCGCGATCTGCCATGCGCTGGCGGAAAGCGGTTTTTCGATCGTGGCCGGATACCGCAGCTCGGCCGCCGCCGCGCATAGCCTGGCGCACAGCCTGCCGCGAACCGGGCATATGGCCGTGCACTCGCCGGTCACCGACAGCGCGGCGCTGCGGGCGCTCGCGGGCGTCGTTCAGGAGCGGCATGGACGGTGCGACGTGCTGGTGAATTGTGCCGGTACCACGCGCTTCGTCGCCCATCGCGACCTCGACGGTCTCGACGACGCCTTGATCGACGACATCCTGGCGACCAACGTGCGCGGCAGCTTCGCGGCGACGCGCGCCCTGGCGCCGCTGCTGCGGGCGAGCGTCTGGCCCGGCGGCGGCACCGTGGTCAATATTTCCTCCATCGCGGCCCGCACCGCCATGGGCAGCAACATCATGTACTGCGCCTCCAAGGCGGCCCTGGACAACATGACGCAATCGCTCGCCCGCGCACTGGCACCGCAGGTGCGCGTGGTGTCCGTCTCACCGGGATTGGTCGACACGGAGTTCGTCAAATCCTTGGATCCGGCTTGGCGCGAAGAGCAGGCCGCACGCACTCCGCTCGGCCGCCTGGCGCAGCCGGTCGAAGTCGCCCGGGCGGTAGTGGCCGCGGTGCGCGATCTGACCTTCACGACCGGGTGCGTGCTCGGCCTCGACGGCGGCCGCCCGCTCAATTGACCGGAGAATGCCGATGGCCGAATCAGCGAACATTCCGTATGCCCTGGGTACCTTCTCCGCGGCGGGTTCACCGGCATTTCCCGGGATCGTCATGGACAGCCGTGTGCTGGCGCTGCATGCGCTGGTTCCGGAATGCCGGCGGCTGGGCCTGGATTTGCGCCGCACCGAATCCCTGCGCTCGCTGTTCGAGGATTGGGCGATCAACGAGCGCGCCCTGCGCTCGGTGGTCGCGCACCTGGCGGCGGGCCGCTTCCACGTGCTGTCCGCGCCTCTGTCGCAGTTGAAAACGCATGCGCCCGTGGAGCCGCGCCAGATATTCTGCGCCGGTGCGAATTACCGCAAGCACGTCATCGATCTGATCGTCGACCAGGCCCGCGATCCGGCGACCCAGTCGATGAGCCGGGACGAACGCGTGGCCTATGCGGTGAAATTGATGGATGAGCGGGCGGCCACCGGCACGCCCTATGTCTTCTCGCGCGTCTGCTCGTCGATAAGCGGTCCCTACGATCCCATCGGGATTCCGGCGAACGTCGAGCAGCCGGATTGGGAATTGGAGCTGGCGGTGGTCATCGGCAAGCCGGCGTTTCACGTGACCCGCGCGGCCGCCTACGACCACGTCGCTGGCTACACGATTTGCAATGACATCACCAATCGTGAGCTGGTGCATCGCCCCGACCTGAAGGCCATCGGCAGCGATTGGGTCATGGGCAAGTGCGCACCCGGCTATCTGCCGATGGGACCGTACGTGGTGCCGGCGGCGTTCGTGCCGGTGCCCCAGGACCTGCGGATCGTGCTGAAGCTGAATGGCGAGGTCAAACAAGACGAAAGCACCGCGGACATGATTTTCGGCATCCCGCGGCTGATCGAGTACCTGACGAGTCACGTGCGGCTGTTTCCCGGTGATCTGCTGCTGACCGGCTCACCCTCCGGCAATGGTTCGCATTACGGACGTTTCCTGCGCCCGGGCGACGTCATGGACGCCTCCATCGAGGGTCTGGGTGCGCAGCGCAGCCCCTGCATCGCCGCCGTTGACGGGGATGTATGAGGCTACTCGACCACAAGGTAGCGATCATCACGGGCGCCGCCGGCGGGATCGGGACGGCAACCGCGCGCCTGATGGTCGACCGCGGAGCCAGCGTGGTGCTGGCGGACATGAACCTCGCGGCCGCGGAAGCGGCCGCCCTGCCGCTGCGCCGCGCCGGCGGAGCGGTGCTGGCCCTGTATCTGGATCTGGCCGATGAGGGCAGCATCGAGGCCATGGTTCGGGCGTCGCTCGCGCACTTCGGATCGATCGACGTGCTGCACAACAACGCCGCTGATCTCACGCCGGCCACCGCAGGCCGCGATCACGACATCGAAACCATGCCGACGGAGGTCTGGGATCGCACCTTCCACGTCAACTTGCGGGGTACCATGCTGTGCTGCAAGCACGTGCTGCCGCACATGGTGAGCCGGGGTGCGGGATCCATCATCAATACGGCGTCGAATTTGGGGATGCAGGGCAACCTCGGCCAGGCCGCCTACGCCGCCTCGAAGGCCGCAGTGATTCAATTGACCCGCTCCATCGCGACTTCGCACGGCCGGCGCGGAATCCGCTGCAACACGGTCTCTCCCGGGCTGGTGTTGACCCAGGCCGCCCGCGACAATTTGCCGCCGCGGCTGCTCGAGATCGTGGCCGGCGAGACCCTGACACCGCATCTGGGAGAGCCCCTGGACGTCGCCCATGCCGTGGCGTTTCTCGCCTCCGATGAGGCGCGCTACCTGACCGGCCACAACCTGGTGGTCGACGGCGGCACCGTGGCGCACGTGCCGGGTTTTGCCCAATTTTGCAACCTGTTCGAGCAGCACTGAACGCGGCCCCGGCGCCCGCAATGAGTACCCGAATGGCGATATCGAGCTCCCGCGAACCCGGATTCTGGCAGGGCATCATGCTGCTGCTGCCGATCACCCTGTCGGTCATGGGAATCACCGTGCTCACCCCCGTCGTGCATCTGATGCTCGATCAGTTCAAGGATGTGCCCCATCACGAGTACTGGGTCATCGGCGGCATTCTCACCATGCCGGCGATCTGGATCCTGCTGTTCTCGCCGGTCGCGGGCTGGCTGGCGGACCGGTACGGCCGGCGCAATCTGCTGCTGCTGTCCATGGTGGTCTACGCCTTTGTCGGCGTGATGCCCACGTTTCTCGACAACCTGTACCTGATCATCCTGTCGCGCGTCGGCGTGGGAATTTGCGAAGCCGTGCTGATGACCGTATCGACGACCTTGATCAGCGATTATTTCAAGGGTCGCGCACGCGAGCGATGGCTGGCGAGCCAGACGGCGGTCGCGTCCGTGTCGGCGCTCGGCATCATCTATCTGGGGGGACGGCTCGGCGCCGCGCTCGGTTGGCGCGGGCCTTTCTATCTCTATTTATATAGTCTGTTGCTGGCGGTCGGCGTCTACTGGTTCATCTGGGAACCTGCCGCCGCGCAGAGCCGCTCTGCGTCGGATGCGCGGCCGGCGGCGCCGGTGGCGTTTCCCTGGGCGCGCACCCTCGGCATTTGCGCCCTGACCGTGCTGGCCTCGGTCAGCTTCTACACGGTGATCACCAAGAATGCCGAGGCGATGGTGTCGCTCGGTGTATCGGATCCGGCGGTGATCGGCGAGTACACCATGCTGGCGAGCATCGGGGTGCCGCTGGGAACCTTCCTATTCTGGGGCCTGGCGCGCCTGCCGATCGGCTGGCTGCTGCTCGTCGACTTTGCCTTGATCGGCGCGGGCTTCACCTTGATGGGCCGCGCCACCGAACCTACCGGCTACGCCTGGGGTTCGTTCGTCAATCAAATCGGCTGCGGCATCGTCCTGCCGACCATGCTGGTTTGGGCGACCCGCGGCCTCGCCTTTTCGATACGCGGACGCGGCAACGGCATGTGGCAGGCCTCGTTCGCAATCGGCCAGTTCGTGAGCGGCATGGTGGTCACGCTGCTCAGCAAGCAGCTCGGCGGGTTGCTGCCGACCTTGGGGCTGATGGGCAGGGCGGCGCTGATATTTGCCGTCATCGCCGGCGTGGCGGGAATCCTCTGGCGCCGGGTGGTGCCGCCGGTCGCCGCGAGCACGACGTGAGCGCGGCCTACGACATCGTGGCAATGGGGGCCGGCCACAACGGGCTGGTGGCGGCCGCCTACCTTGCCAAGGCGGGCAAGAAGGTCCTGGTGCTGGAGCGCAAGGCGTGGCCGGGCGGCGGAGTCGTGACCCGTGAAATCAACACCCCCGGCTATTGGCATGACGAGCACTCCAGTGTGCACATCATGATCCAGGGCAACCCCATGATCCGTCGGGACGAACTCGGGCTGCAAAGCCAATTTGGCCTGCAATACAAATATGGCATTCCCTACGCCATGGTGTTTCCCGATCAGAGCACCCTGATCGCCTACCAGGATTTGGACAAGACCTGCGAAGGCATCGCCAGGATCTCGCAAAAGGACGCCGACACCTATCGGCGCTTCGCGCAGCGGGCCATCCGCATGCTGCCCATGATCGGCGCCGGCATGTACGTTCCGCCGACGCCGATGGGCGCGATGGTCGGCATGCTCGACGGGACGCCGGAGGGACGGGAGATTCTCGATGCGATGCAGCGCAGTTCGCTCGACATCTGCAATCAGGAATTCGAAAGCGAAAAGGTCAAGATCTGGCTGTTGCGGCTGGTATCCGAGAATCTGCAATTGCCGGACGAGCTCGGCACCGGTTTCGGCATTTATCTCATGCCCGGCCTGATGCACGGTTATGGCGTGTCGCAGCCGCTGGGCGGCAGCGGCAAATTGTCGGAGTCTCTGGTGCGCTGCATCGAGCATTACGGCGGTGAAGTCCGCTGCAACTGCGAGGTCACCCGGATCCTCACCGCGTCGGGACGGGCCACCGGCGTACGTCTCGCCGACGGCGAAGAAATCACGGCGAACGATGCCGTCATCGGCGCGATCCATCCGCACCGCCTGCGGGCGTTCCTGGACGGCGTCCCGGGGCCCGTGCTCGGGCGCGCCGAGCGTACCAGCCTGGCGGCGTTCAGCATCATGGTCAGCCACTACGACCTCAAGCAGCAGGCGCAGTTCATCGCCGGTGAGGAGGTCTCGCGGGCGATCATGCTCGAATTCATGAGCAGTCATACCCTGGGCGAGATGCTCGATGATTTCGACGCGCTGAAGCGCGGCCGCATTTCAGAGCGGGTGCTGATCGCGGGCGGCGATGAGAGCATCACCGATCCCTCGCGGGTGCCGCCCGGCCGCGGGATGTTCCACGGCATCACCTTTGCGCCGTACAACCTCGAGGACGGGGGTGCCGCGCGCTGGGATGACATCGCAGAGCAGATGGGCGACCGCAGCCTCGCCGCTTATCGCAAGTTCATCGGGAATCTCACCGCGGAGAACATCATCAAGCGCACCATCGTCACGCCGTTGGATCATGCCCGCAACATGCCGAACAGCATGGTCGGCGGCGACGTGCACGGCGTGGCGCCGTACTTCTACCAGACCGGCGGTCATCGGCCGACGCCGGATCTGGCGCAGTACACGGTTCCGGGCGTCTCGCGGTTCTATCTGGTGGGGCCGTTCCAGCACCCCGGCGGCGGCGTTTACGGCGCCGGCCGCGCAACCGCCATGCGCATGTTCGAACACCTGGGTCTCGATTTCGACAAGGTCGCGGGAGGTTCGGATAGCGCCGCCGGCGGCGCTGTGACGAGTCTGGGCGGCGACGGCGGCTCAGCGGACGGCGATTCGACCGGCGCCACGCTGTTCGGCGCCGCCGACGAGAATCTGCTCACCATCCGCACGATCGAGCGCAGCGGCGATGATCTGGTGGTCAAGGGCCAAGCCTACGGTACGATGCCGATGGTGGTGACGCTGCGCCCCGAGCAGGCGCGCCGCCTGTTCAAAATGATGCGATCCTCGCTGATTCCTTTTCTGTTTCGCCTCATCTTTCGGCGTTCGAAGCATTCCGGGAGCGGCAACCGTGGCTAAGGCACTCGAATTCTGGCATCACCATGGCGGCTTGAGCGTGCCGGATCTGAATGCCGCCATCGCCTGGTGGCGCGAGGTGCTGGGCTTCGAACTGGCGAGCCGCTTTCCCATTGCGGCAATCCCCGCCGAGGTGGCGATGCTGCGCAACGGTCCTTTGCACATCGAATTGTTCCAGGTGCCGGGAGCGAGGCCGCTGCCGCCGGAACGGCGCATGCCGGACACGGATGTGCAGACCATCGGCAACAAGCACGTGTCGTTCGCGATACACAGCGTCCCCGAGTTCGCCGAGGAATTGCGCCGGCGCGGCGCCGACATCGTGTGGGCCAGGCAGATGGCGCACGGCTCAAACATCTTCATTCGCGACAATGTCGGCAATCTGGTCGAGTTCGTGGAAGCGCCCAAGCCGACCGAAGACCATGCGACGCTGATGACAGGCTGAAGGTCCATGCATCCGGAACAACGCTTTCGTACGGATCCGGCTACCTGGGTGCGCGATGCGGCGGGCCGGCGGGTGCGCACCGTCGACATGCACGCGCACGTGGTGACGCCGACGGTCGAACGCCTGGTGGCCGACTGTCCGCAGAAGAAGGCGGAGCCGGACTTGAGGCTGCGCACCATGGGGGCTGCTTCGGTGGCGCACAACAATGCGGTCATGCTGCCGCAAGCGGCGGCCGCGCTCACCGATCTGGCCGTGCGGCTGGCCGACATGGACCACCTGGGCGTCGACATGCAGGTCATCAGCCCGCTGCCCACCCAGTACTATTACTGGGCCGGCCGGGACCTCGCGGAGCAGATCGTCGGTCTGCAGAACGAGCACATCGCAGCACTGTGCGCGCAGCACCCGGAGCGGCTCGCGGGTCTCGGCACGCTCGCTCTGCAGCATCCGGACCTCGCAGTGATGCAGCTCGAGACCGCCGTGCGGCGCCTCGGCCTGCACGGCTTCGAGCTCTCGACCGCGGTCAATGAGCGCGAGCTGTCCGACCCCGTCCTCGAGCCCGTCTGGGCCAAGGCGCAGGAACTCGGCTGCGTGGTGTTCATCCATCCGATGGGCTGCTCGCTCGGCGAGCGGCTCGCGCCCGCCTACCTCTCGAACAGCGTCGGTCAGCCGGTGGAGACCGCGGTCGCGCTATCGCATCTGATTTTCGGGGGCGTACTCGACCGTCATCCGGAACTCAAGATCTGCGCGGCGCACGGCGGCGGCTACCTGCCCACCTACATCGGACGCTCGGACCACGCCTACCATGTGCGTCCAGACGCCCACAGCATGGCCGAACCGCCGGGCACCTACCTGCGCCGCATCTGGTTCGACACCCTGGTGTATTCGGCGCCGGCGTTGCGCCATCTGATCGATCAGGTGGGGGTGAGCCAGGTGATCGTCGGCACCGACTACCCCTTCGACATGGGGCATTACGACGTGCATGCCCTGGTCGGCGGCACGGCGGGCCTCACCGCGGAGGATCGCGCGGCGATTTTGAGCGGCAATGCGCAACGTTTGCTGCATACGCACACCCCTTCGTGAAGGGCGCGCCGCCGTCGGGATCGCGCATCGCCTTTGCTGATGTCGGCAATCCGGACAATTGCTTTTACAGGGCGCGGCCCGCAGCGGTAGGCTCTTTCCGGATGCTTGACCACACACAGGACAATGGAACAACCCTATGGCGATATTGGGCGTTGAGAGCGCGATTTTCGGCGTCGACGACATCGAACTTTGCAGCAAATTCTGGACGGATTTCGGCCTGACAGGCGTTTCCCGCAGCGCCGCGCAAGCGGTGTTCGAGGTGGCCAGCGGTTCCAAGGTAGTGGTGCGGCGTCGCGACGATGCGTCATTGCCATCGGCCTATGCCGACAAACCGGGCATCCGGGAAACCATTTGGGGTGTCGACACCGCGGAGGCGCTCGATCGGCTGCTCGCCGACCTGGGTCGCGACCGGCCGATACATCGCGATGCCGACGGCACGGCGCACTTTCTCGCCGATGACGGCATGCCCCTGGGATTGCGCGTCTGGAACAAGCGCGCCGTGGTCAGTCAACCCGACGCGGTCAATGCGCCGGGGCGCATTCAACGGCTCAATCTGCATCGCAAATGGCGCCAGCGCGCCATTCCGAAGACCATCAATCATGTGGTGTTTTTCGCGCGCGACTATGTCGCATCGCTCGAGTTCTTCGTCGACCGCCTCGGATTCCGCTACACGGACCATTCGCGCGGAGCCGGCGCATTCGCGCGCGCCGACGGCACCAACGAACATCACAGCATTTTCTTCGTGTCGACGGCGCTGCCCATGGCGCCCGATGAGCCCGGCTTCATGCACATCGCCTTCGGCCTGGAGGACATCGACGAATTGATGCTCGGCGTCAATCAGATGGACATGAAGGGTTGGAAGAACTCGGGGCTGAACACGCTCGGCGGATTATCGCGGCACCGGATTTCATCGGCGATCTACTACTATTTCGACAACCCGAACGGCGGCGAGGCCGAATACCACGCCGACACCGATTACCTCGACGACAACTGGGTGCCACGCGTCTGGGACTGGAAATTCGGCTCGCTGCTCTGGGCCACCTATACGCCGAGCTTCTGGCGCGGTGCCAACATCGAATGGGACATGAAATTCGACAAGGATCGCAGTTCACTCGAACCCTTTCGGGGCATCCGGCAGAAAGGCTCCATGGGTCCGCCGCCGTCCGAGATGATCAAGCTGAAGGCTTGAAGGCGCTGATGCAGGCTTTGATTTCGCACGAGATTGCATGAGCGCGCCGCAGCGTGAGATCCACCGGGTGCGGCACGAGACCCGGCTGCGGGTTCTTGAGGTGGCGGCGGTGCACAGGATCACTGCGAGCACCGTTCGCATCACGCTTGGATTGCCGTGCAAAACGGCATATGAGTTCATTCGCCGCGCCAGACCATCTTCCCGCTCTCAGTTCGCATTTCCGGTGAGCTGGAAGCCCGCCCAAAAATAGGGACTGGGAAATGATTGGCGTGTGACTATCTGGGCCTCACGAAGAGCTTCACGTTTGCCCTTGTCTTTTATCTGATCGTAGAACAGTCGCATCAGTGTCGAGGTAGCCTGGTCGTCCACATGCCACAAACTCGCGACGACGGTCGAGGTTCCGGCAAAAAGGAAACCTCGTGTCAGGCCGACGACCTCATCGCCGTTGGCGATTTTGCCCAACCCTGTATCACAGGCGGATAGCGTTGCCAGGTCGACGTCAAGGTGCATCGAATAGAGCTTGCTGACCGTCAGAAAGCCGTCGCTGGAAGCATCCTTCGCCAGGATGAGCGCCGAGTCCAGCGGGTGGTCGGCATCGAATTCCCCGTGCGTCGCAAAGTGAAGGTAGGTGAAGGCCGTCGCGTTCTCCCGCAGCGCCGCTTCGGTGGCTTCCTTGCCCACGAAGAGGCGGGATCCTGCAACTGTCTGGACGATTGCCCTTGCCTCTTCTTCAGCGAATTTAAGATCGTACCTCGTGTCGCCAAGGTCGGGGTTGCCGAAAGCGAGGATGCCGCCCTCCTTGAGTTCGTGCTTACCGCGCAGGTACTTCATCACGCTGGCGCTGGGCAATACGCGAAAGGCATATTTGTCGATCAGATAGCCCCGGCCATCGTGCAGGGCCGCGAACGGCACGTAATGCAGCACGCCTTGTGGGACGATAATCAATTTCGAGCCCCCGCTAAGCAGGGGATCGATTGGCAGAACGAGTCGCTTGTAGAGCCTTTGCGCCGGGATCAGGTAGGCGTCCGCGTCCTGGCTTTGTATCGCATCGCGCAGTGCCAGCGCATCCGCGACCAGGTCACCGACCTCGCCGCGCACCATCTGCAGCCCCTTTTGCGAAAGCAGGAAAGTGAAAAGGGACCTATCGTCGTAGTAATACTCGATCAGAACTTCGTCGGCTGGAATGAGAGCGCGGATTTCCTCGATAGGTGTCGAGGCGACCGACACCAGCGAAGCGATTTCGGGGGGGATGCTGGCAGCAGCCTGTCTTGCGGCTGAGATCCTGAGGTTGCGAGGGCCGGAGACCGCCGCGGACGGAGACGTCGCAGACTCGTCTTTTTGCGCAACTAAATCGGAAGCGGTATTCGGCGCTTCCATTTCCGCTTGCTCCACCTTGACCAGCAACTCGTGAATCTGCGTCGTATTCCCCGGCGCCAAATAAAAATCCTTCTTCGAGGCAAGCGTGTCTACGAGAGCCCGCGATTTGGAGCGCTCTATGTAGTCGAACGCCTCGGCCGTGTGCCCCTGGGCGATGAGTGCCGCAATCAACTTGGCGTAGAGAATCTGCTTGTCACCCACGAATCCGATCTTGCTGGCCTCGGTAGTAACGCTGGAGCGCTGCAGTTCGACCACATCCACTGCATTGCGGTAAAGATCCGACGCCTGCTCGGGATTATTCTCGCTTTCCGCGATGCGGCCACGTTCGAATAGGGCGAGCCAGTACAGATCGCCCACGTCTCGGATACGTGGCGAAGAGAGAATCTTGTCGAATACCGCTTTTGCCTCTGACTTCCTGCCAATTTCGGAAAGCGCTTTCCCGCGCATCAGTTGGTTGGGTATGTCGAGTATCGTGTTGACGTCGTCGCCGTGGTAGGCGTACGGTCCGAGTCCGCTGATCATCAGACTCATTACCGCCGGCAGCTCGTCCGGAATATGTTTGAGGGCGTCGTTATACTGATGCATTGCCATATACACCTGTGTAAGGGCGGCGTTTTTCGTCCATAACCACATGCGCAAACCGAGCATTGGAAGGGACACCTTCTGCAGCCGACGCTCCATGCTCTTGGCCATCTGCTGATCGCCGATTTGAACCGCACAAACGCCGATGACCGCAAGAGCCATTATTTCGTATCTCACCTTTGGATACAGGGACAGGCCACCGGTATTCGGAATGGCCCCGAGTTGATCCAATGCCCGGTTGCCGGAAGCGATGGCCTTTGGATAATCGCCCAGTTCAAAATAGGCCCGCGCTCGGAGCACCTCCGACATCGGACGGGCATCCGACGAGGCCACGAACATCCATTTGCTGTCGAGCGCCATCTCGAAATCGCCGCGCCGCGTTTCCTCGTCCAGTCGGTCCGTGCAGTCGAATAGTTTCGCGTATTGCTTGAGTCTGCTGTATGAGATGCACAGATAGCTCAGCAATGTCGCATTGGCCTTTTGCCCACTCGACAGCCTGTGTTCCGCCTCTGCTTGCAGGTCTGCATACCTTCCCGCAGTTTCCAGGTAGGTCAGGCTTTCCTCCGCACTCGCGGCGCCGCAGAAAGAGGAAGGACTGGCAGCAAGCACGGCCACGAATAGTATTAATCTTGACAGCGACCGCAAAGTCATGTGCCTCCCACAAGATTTCAAGATTTCCCGTCAGTGCGGGATTTCGACGATAATTCGCGGCGCCGATGGATTTGGCAGGGGTGTCGCGCAACGCGCCGGTGATCGTTTTCACTCCGCTGCGGTCAGTCACTCGCGCCGACTCCTCTTATAGTGCGGTCCGTGCAGTCCAAGAGCTTCGCGTATTGCTTGGGTCTCTGTATCAGTCAGTCGTGGACAGGTTCTACAGCGCCTTTGCCGATATTGATATCCAATGTTGTCTCGAAACGCAGATATTTTGACGGATAAGTCAAATCGAGGAAAACTTATCGATTCGAGGCGGTTCAGTTCGAGCCTTACTTGAGACGGTCGCGGATCTTGGCAATGCCGGCGAGCCCGCACTCCTCGTCCTTGGCGCTCGGCTCCGCGCCGCTCACGCCGATCGCGCCGATCGCCTGTCCGCCGGCCATGAGCACAAGTCCGCCGGCAAAGCTCAGAAGGTTCTTGTCCGCCCGGATGCGCGCGACCACGGTCGGATCCGTCCTCGTCAAGGCACCGACCTGTGAGGTGGGCATCTTGAACACCAGCGCCGTGTACGCTTTTCGAAATCCCGTGTAGGCATGCGATCCATCCGTGCCGTCGGGAATGTAGTACAGCTTCGGTGTTCCCGCGGAGTCGATCACGCTGACTCCCACATGATAACCCTTGCAGGCCTCGACGATCGCCATCGCCGCCTCCAGCGACAGGTCCAAGGACGGCGCACGCGGCAGCGGCCGCTCCGGCGGCCGCGGCGGCAGGGGTCCGGCGGGTAACGGCAGACCATCGAAGGGCCGTCCGTGATCCCCCGGGAATCCCGAACCCGGCGCAGGGCCCTGGGCCGGCCCCGGTGCCGGCGCCGGTGACTGCGCAACGGCCGCGCAGGCCACCATCACGGCCGACGCCAGGACCGCGCGCTTCATCAGAAACCCACCAACGCGTTTCATCAGAAGCTCACCGATAGGCGCAGGCCTGCGTAGCGCTGCGAATCGCGCGCCGGCTGACCAATGACGGCATTGCCGTTCCACGGCCCGCTCCAGAAATCCTCGACGTCGCTGAAGTAATGGTGATTGGTGACGTTCTTGACGAAGGCCGTCGCCGAATACCGGCCGTCGCTGCTGCCGAATCCCGCGCTCAGGTTGAGCAGGCCGAATCCGGATTGGATCGCATAGGGGTTCTGATCGGGCAGCATCTGTGCCGAGCTCCGATAGGTGTAGGTACCGCCCAGCACCCACTCGAAGCGGTGGTCCACCACCGGCACGCGCTGTTCGCCGCCCAGCGCGAATTTGAACTTGGGTGAATTCGGCATGGCGTCGCCGGAGACGTTCTGCGCAGGGCTTGCGCCGCTGAGCGGCGTCACGCAGCCCTGCGCGGCCGTCTGCAATCCGTAGCAGGGTGCGTTGTCGTAATCGACGAATTTGGCGTCAATATAGGCCGCGCTCAGACTGAGGCGGGTCAGGGTCGTCGCCAGCCACTCGGTCGAGAACTCGGCGCCGCGGGTCTGAGCCTTTCCGACCGAACTCAAATTGAGCGGCGGCGTCAGCTCGCCGGGTGCATAGGCGTAGCTTTGAATCTGGTAATTGTTGTAAATCGTGTCGAATATGTCGGCGTTGAAGTTCAGGGTATGGTCGAGGTACGAGCCCTTGGTGCCGATCTCGAAGCTGTTGATGGATTCGGTGCCGACCGGCGTCTGTGACGCGTTGCTGGTGAGCACCTGCGAGGTGTTGTACGCAATGGGCGAATAGCCGCGCGAATAGCTCACATATCCCATCACATTCTCGGTGAACTGCTGCTTCAACGCGATGTCGCCGACCAGGTTGTTGGACGAGGCGCTGCTCACGCTGGTGTAAACCGGCGGCGAGACGCCGGCGTCGGCATACTGCGTGTAATTGTTGGAAATTGCATCGTGATTGAACCGCAGACCCGCCACCAGAGACGTCGCATCGGTGAACCGCCAGGTCGAGCGCGCATAGACATCGTAGGTCTTCGTGTCCGGAATCACGTGCACGCCGATCAGCGCGGGCGGCAGGGTTCGATTGTAGGTTTCATCCACATTGACATCCGAGTAAAACACACCGGCCAGCCAGCTCAGCGTCTGATCCGTGGGCGAGGTGATCTTGATCTCCTCGCTTTCCTGTTTCACGGTGGTCACCTGATTTTGCGTGTTGAAGAACACGGTTTGGCCGGTCAACGTATTCCAGAAGAAGTTGTCGACGGCGAACAGGTCCTGGGTCTGATCCTGGTTCTCCTGTTCGTAGGCCGTGGTCGAGGTCAGCGTGTAGCCGCCGCCCAGTCGATCCTCGATGATGACGCTGTAATCCCCGTCGCGGTGGTCCGCGCCGGCCGTGGTTACCGGGCTCGCGTAGGCCAGATTGTTCCACGAGGGCGTGATGCCCGGCAGCAGCTTCGCCTGGGTGAAGGGGCCGGGCGTGAACAGCAGATCGTTGCCCGGCGTGATGTAGGTGTACACGAAATTGAAGCCGTGTCCCTGCGTGAGTTCGCTGTGAACCATCAAGGTCACATCCAGATCGTCGGTGACGTTGAAACGCAGTTTTCCGCGGCCGCCGGACACGTCCTGCGTGGTCTTGTCGCCCGTCGCCAGATTGGTGATCGGGTAAGGCGTGGTGTTCTTGTAGAGAGACAGGCTGCCCTCCAGGCGGCTCGTGATCGGTCCGGACAGAAACGCTTCGATGCGGTATTCGCCGTCGTCGGTCACCGTGGTCGTGGCGAATCCCTGGGCGACATCGCTCGGTCCGCGGGTCGTGAAATTTATGAGGCCCGAAGCCGCCGTCCGCCCGCCCAGGGTCGACTGGGGGCCGAGCAGCACTTCGACGCTCTGCACGCCGGCGACGTTGTTCGCATCGAAGGAGTCGGACGGCACCGGAACCCCGTCGATGGTAATCGCGACGCCCGATGAAATGCCGACGGTCTGCTCGTTCGAGACGCTGGAGATGCCGCGTATTCCCGTCGGCACGCGGCCGTTGATGGTGCCGTTGAGCTGCACGGACGGCACGAGGTTGTTCAGGTCAGACAGGTCGGCGATGTTCGCATTGGCGAGGGTCCGGGCGGACAGCACGTCTGCAGCCACCGGCACGTCCTGCAGTTTTTCGGGCCGCTTCTGCGCCGTGATGACGATTTCCTCCAGTTCGGGCGCGGCATTGGCCGCCGGCTCACTCATGACCGGGGTCGATGCCGTACCCGCAGCGAGTCCCAACACGGCACAAGCCAACGATAGTTTATGATTGCGCATGCCAGCCCACCCCCCGTCGTTTTCATCGGCACATGAACCGATTCGATCCAACCCGGCTCGAGACGCGATCGTCTCCGACGTCCATTTTTTGTTGTACCTTCGCCACGCAGGGCGCGGCGTAGGTCTTGATCGGGGGGCAGGTTACGAGCGTGCCGTCATGCCTGTACAACGGTTTGTGGCGATCGCGAGCATCGTCAATCGTGATGCCTGCGAATGTCGCGTTCGCAGTGACGCGGATCAAACCCGTTCGAAGCGGGCGAGGATTTCCACGTGCTCGGTGAACGGCATCAGATCGAAGACGCTGAGTGCGGCCAGACGCAGCCGACCATCCGCCGTCAGGCGCCGCGCGTCCAGGTCAAATGACGGCAGGCTGCAGCTCACGTAGATGAAGCGCTCGGGCGGATTCTCGAGCAGATACCGGGTCAGTTCGGGATCGAGCCCCTTGCGTGGCGGGTCGGCGATCACCACGTCGGCGCCGGAGGCGGCGGCGCACGCCGCACCGGCCGGCCCTGGAACGACCTCGATCCGCGCGCGGCTCGCGGCATCGAGTTCGGCCAGCCCCGATTGCAGTCCTTGCAGTGCATGCGGGCTGGCCTCGTTCATCGTGATCCCGCCGGCCCTGTCGAGCACCGACAGGCCGATGGCGCCGACGCCCGCATAGAATTCGGCAACGCGCGCGCCCTGCGGAATCTGGCCGCGCACCTCTCCGATCATGGCCTCGGCGATGTCCAGATTGTTCTGTCCGAAGGCGCCCGGCGGATAGTGCACGGCGGCCCCGCCGAAGCGCTCCACCACGCTGGCCGGCCCGCACCACAGCTCGAAGCGCGGACCCATGATGACATTGGAGCGCTCGACGTTGGAGTTGAACCACAGGCTGTGCAATTCGGGTCCCAAACGCTCGCCGATCATGTCCAGGCAGCCGGCCAGGGGATCGGGCGTGGCGCTGTTGGCCACCAGCACCACCTGCGCGGTCTGCGTGCTGCGCTCCACCACCACCTGCAGGTGGCGCGCGAGGCCGAGGTGGGCCCGGTCCGAGTAGCAGGTCACCCCGGTCTCCACCAGCGCGCGCCGCACGATCGCGGCAACCCGGTTGATCAAGGGATGCTGCACGCTGCAGCGGGGGATGTGGACCACGCGATGCGTGCCGAGTTCGAACAGCCCAAGCTTGGGCGAGCCCAGCCGGCCGCGGATGGCCAACCGCGCCCGCAGTCGAAACCCGGCGGACTTGCCGCAGATCACCGGAACTGCGGGCAGCCCATGGGCATGCGCCAGCGCATCGAGAGTGCCGCGGGCGGCCGGGGCGATGCCCGGTTCACCGAAGCGCGGGCAGCCCGGGCACGGCGGGCGGTGTGGACAGCTGGCTTGCACGTCGGTTCGAGACCCCTCTTCCATTCCACGAACCCTGACTCATCATGCCCGCCTCCCTTGCGCCAGTATGGCGGTGGAGGCTGGGTGTCGACTAGACTCTGGCTGTTGGCGCTACCGCAGGCAGGAGTCGACGATTGACGCTTCGCATTGCACCATTCCTGGCTGGACTGATTATGACAACTGTGGCCTCCGCACAGGTCGCGCAGAGATCTGCCGTCAGCGATTACCGCAATGAAATCAGCCCCATTCTCGAGGACCGTTGCTACGAATGTCACGGCGACGGCAATGACAAGGGCCGGGTCGCCTTCGATGAGTTGAGCTCGGATGAGGACATCCTGAATCGCGATCTGTGGCTCAAGGTCCTGAAGAACACCCGCGCCGGCCTCATGCCCGCAGAGCACAAGCCGCGGCCCACCCCCGAGGAGCAGCAGAAGCTCGAACACTGGATCAAGTACGAGGTCTTCGCCATCGATCCGCGCAACCCCGATCCGGGCCGCGTTACCGTGCGCCGGCTGAACCGCGTCGAGTATCGCAACACCGTCCGGGATCTGCTCGGTGTGGATTTCGACACGCAGATCGAATTCCCGCCCGATGACGCGGGCTACGGTTTCGACAACATCGGCGATGCGCTTTCGGTCTCGCCGATGCTGATGGAGAAGTACGTCGCGGCGGCCCAGGCGATCATCGCCGAGGCCGTGCCGACCGTGGAGAAGAAGATCGGTGAACGCAGCGTGCCGGGCGCCGAGTTCACCGGCAAGGGCAGCGGCACGGATGCCTCCCGCAAGGACGGCCGGTTGCGGCTCTCGTACTACGAACCGGCGGCGGTGGAAAAATCGATCACCTTGGATGGCCCGGGAACCTATCTGGTGGTGCTCGACCTCGACGTCAACGGCAGCTTCGAATTCGACCCGGGACGCTGCCGCCTCACCGTGAAGCTGGATGGAAAGCCAATCCTCGATCAGGAATTCGGCTACTACAGCGACAAAACGTTCAGTCTGGAATCCACGCATCGATTGGCTGCGGCCGGGCATCGCATGAGCTTCGATCTGCAGCCGCTGACGCCGGTTGCTCAAAAGAAGAACCGCGTCGATCTGGTGATCGCCAAGGTGCTGATCCAGGGTCCGCTCGAGCGGGGCAAATGGGTGGAACAGCCGAACTACCGGCGCTTCTTCCCGAGACCCGTCCCCTTCGGCGGTGCGAAGCGGCGCGCCTATGCGCGCGAGCTGCTCGGCGCATTCGCGGCCAGGGCGTATCGGCGGCCGCTCGACGACGACACGGCACAGCGCCTCGCGGCGCTCGCCGAGAGCACCTATCATCAGCGCGGGCAGACGTTCGAGACGGGCGTCGCCCACGCCATGGCGGCGGTGCTGGCCTCTCCGCGCTTCTTGTTCCGCCTGGAATCGCCCGCGGGCGCCGCGTCGCCCTTGGCCCGCACGGCGCTGATCGACGAATACTCGCTCGCTTCCCGGCTGTCATACTTTCTCTGGTCGACCATGCCGGATCAAGAATTGTCCGATCTGGCGGCACGCGGCGAGCTGCGCAGCAGCCTGGCGGCGCAGGTGAAGCGCATGCTGGCCGATCCGCGCTCGGAACAGCTCGCCCGAAATTTCTCGGGCCAGTGGCTGCAGACCCGCGACGTCAAGGGAATCGCGAATGACGCCCTGGCGATCCTGGCCCGCGACGATGGCGAGGAGAAGGAACTGCACGCGGTGTTCGACGCCGTGCGCAACCAGGGGGACTTCTCGAAGGCACCCCAACTGCGCAACAAGTTCGGCCGGCCCAGGATGCAGCTCGACGACGACACGCGCGCGGCGATGCAGCGCGAAACGGAAATGTTCTTCTCCAGCATCATCCACGAGGACCGTCCGGTCACCGAGCTGATCGACGGCAATTACACCTTCCTGAATGACAAACTGGCCAAACTCTATGGCATTCCCGACGTGACCGGCGCCGACATGCGCCGTGTGACCCTGCCGCCCGGCAGTGTTCGCGGCGGCGTGCTCACGCAGGCCAGCGCGCTGGTGGTGACGTCGAATCCGGACCGCACCTCGCCCGTGAAGCGCGGGCTGTTCGTGCTCGACAACATTCTCGGAACGCCGACCCCGCCGCCGCCGCCGAACGTGCCGGCCCTGGAGGCCAGCGAGAAGGACTTCAAGGATCACGAGCCCACCTTGCGCGAATCGCTGCAGATGCATCGCGACAAGCCTCTGTGCCAGTCCTGCCACAGCCGCATGGATCCGATCGGGCTGGCGTTCGAGAATTTCAACGCCATGGGCATGTGGCGCGATCAGGAGCGCAAGCAGCCCATCATTGCGCAGGGCACCTTGGTGACGGGGGAAACGTTCAACAGCGTCAACGAGCTCAAGCACATTCTCGCCACCCAGCATCGCCTGGATTTCTACCGCACTCTGACGGACAAACTGCTCACCTATGCGCTCGGACGCGGCACGGAGTACTACGATACGGAGACCATCGACCGGATCGTGCAGCGGCTGCAGGAGAATGACGGACGTTTTTCCGCCCTGTTGATGGGCGTCATCGAGTCCGCCCCGTTCGAGAAGATGAGAACCAGCGCAACCGCCACGGCCGCCAACTGACCATATGAGCGACAACCCCATGATGAACCGCAATTTCGCCGCCGAACGCCGTCTGAGTCTGGACCGTCGCCAATTCATGCGCGGCCTCGGTGCCTGCATCGCACTGCCGGCCCTCGAATCGGCCCACGCCGCCGGCGCCGCGATCACCGTGCCCACGCGCATGGCATTTCTCTATGTACCGAACGGCACCATACCCTCGGCGTGGTGGCCGGCCGGAGACGGCGGCAGCGACTTTGCGCTGCCTCCCACGCTCGAGCCGCTCGCCGGGGTGCGCCACCGGCTGCAGGTGATCTCCGGACTGCAGGATCTGTCCGCCGATCCCGGCCTCGACGGACCCGGTGATCATGCGCGGGCAGGCGGCACGTTTCTCACCGGGGTGCGCGTGAAGAAGACGGCGGGTTCGGATCTGCGCGCCGGGATCTCGATCGACCAGGTCGTGGCAGGTCAGATCGGGCATCTCACGCGGTTCGCATCGCTCGAGCTGACCTGCGATGCCGAGACCAAGTCGGGCAATTGCGATTCGGGCTACGCCTGCGCCTACGTATACAACCTCTCCTGGCGCACGCCGACGCAACCCCTGTCGGCCGAGGCGAATCCGCGTCTGGTGTTCGAGCGGCTGTTCGGAGCCGGCCCGCGCGGCGAGCGCGTTGCAAATCTCAAGCGTCGCCAGAAGGAGCAGCAATCGATCCTCGACTATGTGCTGACTGACGCGCGCAGCCTGGAACGCACCCTTGACGGCCGCGACCGGCAGAAGATGGACCAGTACCTGACCAGCATCCGCGAAATCGAGGCGCGCATCGAGAACTCCGAGCGCATGCCGGTGGCCAATCCCGGCATGGAGACGCCGGGCGCCGTTCCGGCCCGCTATGATGAGCATATTGCGCTGATGTTCGATCTGCTGCTGCTCGCGTTTCAAACCGACACCACCCGCGTGGCCACGGTGCTGATCGCGCGTGAAGGCAGCAACCGCAATTTCACGGAAATCGGCATCTCCGAGGGGCATCACAATCTCACGCATCACCGCAACCAGCCGGAGATGATCGACAAGGTCAAGCAGATCGACCGCTGGTACGTGCAGCGCCTCGCCCGGTTTCTGCAGAACATGGAATCGATCAAGGAGATCGACGGCCGCTCCTTGCTGCATCATTCGATGATCCTCTATGGCTCCGGCATCGGCGACGGCAACCGCCATACCCACCAGAACCTGCCCATCCTCGTGGCCGGTTCGGGCGGCGGCGCATTCCGATCAGGCCGCTACGTGACGACCAACGCCGAGCCGGTCACCAATCTGTTCCTCACCATGGCCGATGCGATGGGCACCAAGGGCATCGCACAGCATGGAGATTCCACCGGACGCTCCGGCGTCATGAGTTGAATTCCAACAACAAGGGGTTTCCATCGATGAAAGCAACCCGCTTGCGCTCGGCGCTGCTGATGGCGTGCGTGGCCGGCACCGCCGTTTGCCCGCAATTGCTTGCCGCCGAAGCCGCCGTGCAACCGGCCGCCGCGCCGCCGGCCACGGTCACTCCGCCGCCGCGGCCGATTCCGCCGACGCGCTCGCCGGACGCCCCGGGTGCGCCGCGGTTCACGCGGATCAGCACGCCCGGAGTGAATCCACCCGTCGATGCCACGGGCAATTACGTGATCGGACCCACGTACCTGCGGTCTCCCGAATTCAGCGTGGTCGCGGGGGTTCCGCAGGGCCAGGTGAAGCAGTTCACCATGGATTCGAAGGACAGCAAGTTCTACCCCATGGGCACCGCCCGCGATCAATTCGGCGTGCTGGATCCGGCCAATCCGAAGACGCTGATCGTTCCGACCCATACCACCGATTACACCCGCACCATCACCGTATACATCCCCGCGCAATACGTACCGGGCACCGCGGCACCCTTCATCGTGCAGCACGACGGCCCCGCGCTCGGCCAGACGGACGTCCCCCTCGCACATGTCCTCGATAACCTGATCGCCCAGAAGCGCGTGCCGGTGCAGATCGCGATCCTGATCGCGCATGGCGGCGGCGATGGCATGGGCAGCGAGCGCGGCCGCGAATACGACACCGTGTCCGGCAAATATGCCGAGTTCATCGAGGCCGAGGTCCTGCCGCTGGTGGAGAAGAATTACGGCGTGCGGCTCACCAAGGACCCGGAGGGGCGTGCCGTGATGGGCAACAGCTCCGGCGGTGCTGCGGCGTTCATCATGGCCTGGTATCACCCGGATCTGTATCGGCGCGTGATAACGACTTCCGGCACCTTCGTGAATCAACAGTGGCCGTTCAACCCCGACCTGCCCGATGGCGCCTGGGAACTTCATGAAAAACTCATCCCCGAAAGTCCGCGGAAGCCCATCCGCCTGTGGATGGGCGTGGGCGATGCCGATCTGCTGAATCCAGGCGTCATCCGCGACGGCATGCACGACTGGGTCGAGGCCAACCATCGCATGGCATCCGTGCTCGCGGCCAAGGGCTACCGCTATCAATACGTGTTTGCGCTCGGCGTGGGCCACGGCCTGGGCGAGGCGAAATTCCAGGTGCTGCCCGAGGCCCTCGAGTGGGTGTGGCGGGATTATCAGCCGCAGGCTGCGCCCGACTACACCGCCATCCGGATGCAAATCGACGTCGCGCGGCCGGCCGGGGCGGTGTGGGCCAGGGTGGGCAAATTTTGCGACATCAGCGCGTGGCTCGGAGTCGACTGCAGGGTCACCGCGGGTGACGGCGACATCGGCACCGTGCGTTCGCTCAGGGGCGGAGCGGTCACCGAGATCCTCATCGCCCGGACCGGGCTGTCCTATGGTTACACCCAGCCAGCCGTCGAAGGCCGCTTCTACAACCTCTACCACGGCTTCTTGGAAGCGCGGCCCGTGACGCGCGGGACCTCGCGGATCCTCTACACCTTGTTCCTCGACGAATCGGACAAGCCCGATCAGGCGGCGAAAGACGCGGACGTCGCGATGCGCCGCACCCGCTTCGAGGGGGCACTGCAGAACATGAAGCGGATTGCCGAGGCGAAATAGCCGGCGCCTCTAGGTCCCGAGCAAGGGATCGACGGTGCGACCCGGCCCGAGGTTTGGCCAGCCGATGGGATATTGCTGGCGCAGCGCGGCGGCCGACGGCTCGAGACTGGCATCCCACTCGCGGGCGATGAAGCGCCGGCCGGTGACTCCGTCGGAAGCCCGCGAGGCGAGCCAGCGCGCCGGCGGCCCCATGATCTCGGCCTTGAGCAGCTTGCTCAAGTCCACGCCGAGGCGCGCCGTGGCATTGGTCGCCACCATTCCCCCGGGCAGCAGGCAATTGACCGTGACCCCGGTTCCCTGAAGTTCCTTGGCCCAGATGGCGGAATGGGCCTCGAGGGCCGCCTTCGAGGGGCCATAGCCCGAGCGGAATTTGTCGAGCATGGTTTGGAAGCTCGTCGACGTGTTGATGATGCGGCCCCAGTGCTTTTGGAGCATGCCCGGCAGTACCAGGCGCGCCATCACGAACGGCCCGAAGGCATTCACCCGCTGCACCTTTTCCCAACGACCATAATCGGTCTCCCAAAAGCGGGTCTGGCCCGTCTGCCCGATATCGGTTTCACCGATGCCCGCATGATTGAACAGGACGTTGGGCACGCCGAGTTCGGCGATCACCCGCTTGACTGCCGCGGCGCAATCCGCCGGCGCGGACACATCGCAGACCACCGGCAGGAAACGGCCCTCCTTCACCGCGGCGGGATTGCGCTCCGCGAAGCGCTCGAGTCCTTCGGCATTCCAGTCGAATCCCGCCACCGTGGCGCCGGCATCGAGCAGATGCTGCACGATCACGGTACCCATGCCGAGCGCCAGGTCCGAGACGCTGCCCGCGCCGGTGACGATGGCGACGGTGCCGGCAAGATCGTCGGCTCTCATCGGGAAGCCTTCGAGGGATAGACATAGCTCCCGAGCAACAGCAGCAAAATGCCGCTGCCCAACAGCAGGGCGGAAAAGAGCGGCAGCACGCTCTTGTAGGCACCCAGCCGGTCATGCCCCACGGCAAAGAGCACGGCGCCGGATCCGGTGCAGATCGAGAACACGCCGTACAGGGCGCCGTAGATGCCCGCAAAGTGGCGGCTGCCGAAGTAGCGGGCCACCAGGAACGGTGCCATGTCCACTTCCATCCCGGTGGTGGCACCGATGAATATCAGCGTGAGCGCCGCAATTTCGAAGCTCGGCTTCAGCCAGCTGAGCGCCAGCATGGCGAGCGAGGCAGCCGCGACCATGACGATGGCGACCAACGGTGCCCACAGCCGATCGATCAGATAGCTGCTGCCGAGCCGTCCCAGAATGATGGACAGGCCCACCATCGAGGCGAGGCTGATGATCTGTTCTCGCGAAAATCCCGCTTCGCGCAAGATGCTTTCCACGCTGGGCAACGGTCCGCCCACCGCCAGCGCCGCGGCGCCGATCGCCAGCGCCAGCACCCAGAATCTCCATTGACGGGTGGCCATGGCCAGCGTGGGTCCCTGCGCCGCCGCCGAATCGGCCGGCGTAGCCGGCATTGCCGCTGCGCCGGGGTGCGCCGCCTTCGGCACGTCGAACAGGAACATGAGCGCCACCAGAAAGCTGATCAGCGACAGGCAGCCGAGCGCCACATAGCCCGTCCGCCACCCGAAGTGCGCCAGCATCATGAATCCGAAGGGCTTGAGCATGGCACCCGAGATGCCGGTACCGCACAGCGAAATGCCCAGGGCCAGACCCTTGTGCACCTGAAAGCGGCTGTTGATGGCGCGCGACCAGGTGGGCGGAAACGTGCCTGCACCCAGCAGGCCGACCAGCGCCCACGACAGGTAGTAGCGCCAGAGCGATCCGTCGATGAGTGCAAAGCCCACGTAGGCCGGCATCACCAGCGCCGTGCAGGCGAGCACCACCCGGCGCACGCCGAAGCGATCCGACAGCATGCCGGCGATGGGCACCGCAATCATCACCACCAACGTGTTGAGCAGCAAGCCGGCGGTTATCTGGCCCGAACTCCAGTGGAACTCCCGGCCGATCTCCGGTCCGAACACCCCGATGGTGTAGAAGCCGAGGGTGCCCGCGCTCAGGCCGTTGCCGATCAATCCGGCGAGCACCACCCGCCAGCCGCGGCGAAATTCGCCCTGCGGCGTGTTCCCGGGTGCAGCCGAGGTGCTCACGGGGTGCACCGGCGTGCTCACGGGTACAGCGACAGGCAGATGCCTTCCTCGCCCGGCACGTCACCGGCCAGAATCCCGATGGCGTGGGCCGCCTGTGCGAGCGGAAATTCATGGGTCTTCAGGCGCGCCAGGTCATGGCGGTTCTCGTCCAGAATGCGCAGCGCCTGTTCATACGCCTGCCAGCCCTGGGAGAAGGCGCCGCGCAGGGCGATCTCCTTGAAGATCACCCGATCGGTGTCGATCGACGCCGCCCGGCCGCCCTTCAGACCGGCCAGCACCACCGTGCCGCCGACCTTCACGGCATCGATGGCATGGCTCACGGTCTGCGGCGCGCCGGGCGCCAGATCCACCACCACATCCGCGCCGCGGCCGCCGGTGATCTGCAGCACGCGCGCCACGGTGTCCTCCCGATCCGCGACGATGGCGTGCTGCGCGCCCAGGGCGAGCGCCAGATCCAGCTTGAAGGCATCGCGCGCCAGGCCCGTGACGATGATGCGGCTCACGCCCGCCTCGCGGCAGGCGATCACCGCGCCCAGGCCGCGCTGGCCGCAGCCTTGCACCAGCACGGTGTCGCCGAGAGCCGTTTCGGGCAGATACACGGACCAGCGCACGCCGCCGGCGATCGCCTGATACATCGTGGCGAGCTTCAGGGGCAGGGAATCCGGCAGCCGGTGCAGCACGCTGCGCGGGTGCAGATGAATATGGCTGGCATAGCCTCCCCACAGGCCATGTCCGAATTCCATGGGCAGGTAGCCGTAGGATGAGATCCCCGACGGCCGCAGAATGCGGCACAGGTGATAGCGCCCCGCCAGACAGTTCGCACAGGCGCCGCAGGACAGATGCGGCTCGAGCGCGACGCGATCGCCAACCCGGACCCCCCACCGCGCGCCGGCCGCGGCGCCCACCGCCTCGATCACTCCCACCGGTTCGTGACCGGGAATCATCGGATAGCTGCCCAATCCGCGCGACACCGTGCCGCCGGCATATTGCTCGACGTCGCTGCCACACAAGCCGCAGGCCTGCACGCGCAGCAATCCTTCATCGGCGCCGACGGCCGGGATCTCGATGTCGCGCATCTCGAGCTCGCGATCCGCAACCTGCACCATGGCGTGGGCCTTCATGGGCCGACCCGCCGCGATGACCTGCTCCGCCGCCGCCTGAGAAAACCGAACCATGCGATGGCGCCATAGATCGCCATGATCGCCATGACCCCGCCCATCCAGATCTGAGTTGCCAAGGTGTCCCGCACGAGGTGCTCCCGAGTCAGGCGCCCGGGCCCCGGCCGCGGGTCAACCAGTTGATCAGGCCGCCGAGCAGGGTCCCGGCTGCGATGAACAGCGAGGATTGAATGAAAATGTGCCAGAACATCAGCCCGACTTCGCAGTCATCCGCACGGTCTCCGGCAGGCGCAGCGAAATCGATGCGCGCCGCGTGCGGTACGCGCCCGAGCTGAAGTACGCTTCGCTCCCCGTCGAGCAGGCGTTGCCCACTACGCTGACCGCCAGCGTCACGGCCAGCGTGACGTACACGTTCGGCAGCGCCGACACGCCGAGCAGCGCGGGCAGCGAGGTGAAGGACCAGGCGCTGTTGACCACCCAGGCGGATCCCAGGGTGAGCGCGGCCACCCCGGCGCTGCGCTTCCAGCACAGCCCGAAGACCACCACCCAGAACACCGGCACCAGCCACGAGAACAGCCAGTTCACGGCGGCGAGTATCGGCGGCAGCGCGGAGGCCACGCCGATGGCGCTGCCGCCGACCGCCAGGATCGCGACGCGCGTGGCGCGTTTGACCTCGGCCTCGGTGGCGTCCGGCCGGTACAGCCGCTGAAAGATGTCGACGCTGAACAGCGTCGCCGGCGCGAGGCAGGCCATGGCAAAGGTGGACAGCACCGCCGTGAGAAAGGACGCGAGCAGCAGCGCCGCGAGCCACGGCGGCAGCAGCGCGACCAGCATGCTGGTCGCCGCCACCTTGGGGCCGAGCGCCTGGAACTGGGGCAAGGACCTCGCGGTGAGGCCGATCACCACGGCGAACACCCCGAACATGCCATTGAGCGGCGCCGCGATCCACAGCGCTCGGCGGATGGTGGCCTCGTCGCGCGCACCCATGGCCGGCTGCAGAAGATTCTGGCTGATGCCCTGGCTGAACAGCACCGCAATGATGCTCGCCAGTGCAAAGCTCAGCAGGATCTGCGGCGTGCCGTAGATGCTCAGCATCTGCGGTTCGCCGCGATGAAGGTAGAAGCTGCGCACGCTCTCGAAGTTGCCGCCCGGCAGACTCGCGGCGAGGAACAGGGTGGCGAGGATCAGCCCGCCGTATTTCACCGTGGCGTTGATCACGTTGAGATAGCCGACCTCCTTCATCCCCGCGACGATCACATAGAGGATGCCGATGAGCCCACCGGCCACCGCGCCTTGGTGCAGGGACCAGCCGGTCATGGTGGCCATCAGGATGCCCAAACCCTGGGTTTCCACGGTGAGCAGGCCGGTCACCACGCCGGCCATCACGCAACTCACCACCACCCGCATTTTCTCGCCGTACAGCAGCTCCAGGATTTCCGGCACCGTGGAGACCCCGAGGCGCCGCACCCACAGGCCGGTCGACAGGCAGACCACGACGAGCAGCACGACGTGCGCCAGCGAGAACCAGACGGCGGCGGCACCCAGTGTCCAGGACAATTCGAACACGCCGAGAATATGGGCGGTGCCGAGTACCGAGAAGGCCAGCGTCGCGGCGACTTCGAGCGTCGAGAGACTGCGTCCGGCGAGCGCGAATTCGCCCTGAACGGCGGCGCGCCCGCGGGCGCGCCGCGCGAGCCACGTGCCGACGCCCACGACCAGCACCAGCAGGTACAGCAGCACCGCCACGAGAATTCCGAGCTTCAAGGCCAACCCCCGTTTGTCGAGCTATCGTTTAACCCCTGCATTACCCACTGTCAATACGCTTGCGTATTGGCGGGGATCAACCTACCCGAATAACCTCATTGCGCGTAATCTTGGCGCGCATGACGAATTCGCAACCAGCGGCGGCGCGCGGCGGGGCCGGCCGGACCATCCTGCTGTGCTTCCTGGCCACGCTTTGCGAGGGCATCGATCTGCAGACCGCCGGCGTGGCGGCCGCCGGGATACGGCAACAATTCCACCCCGACAGCCAGTTGCTGTCATATTTTTTCAGCGCCAGCACCGTCGGTCTGTTCATCGGCGCCATCATCGGCGGGCGCCTGGCGGACCGCATCGGCCGCAAGGGCGTGCTGGTCGCGTCCATCGTGATTTTCGGGGTGTTCTCGCTGGCCACGCCGCTGGCCTGGGACATCGCCTCGCTGACTTGGGCACGTCTGTTGACCGGCCTGGGGTTGGGCGGTGCCCTGCCGAATCTCGTGTCCCTGGGTTCGGAGAATGCGCCGCTGAATCGGCGCAGTGCCAGCGTGGCCATGATTTACTCGGGCACGCCCTTGGGCGGCGCGATCGCCAGCCTGGTGAGCCTGTTCACCACGGCCACGCAGTGGAGCTGGATTTTCATCGTCGGCGGGGTGGTGCCGCTCATCGTTGCACCCATCATCGGCATCTGGCTGCAGGAGTCGCGGGCCTTCAGCCGGCTCAAGAGCCAGGCGGACGCGCGCGGCGGCGGCGGCGTGTTCGAATTCCTGCAGGAGGGGCGGGCCGGCCGCACACTTCTCTTGTGGGTGAGTTTTTTCCTGGCGCTGCTCACGTTGTATCTGCTGCTCAACTGGCTGCCCACCCTGCTCGCGAGCAGCGGCTTCGGCAAATCCCAGGTTGGCATCGCGATGTTCGGCTTCAATTTCGGGGGGTTCTTGTCGGCGCTGTATATCGGCAGCCATCTGGAAACGCGGCTGCGGCATCGTGGCGTGATTCTGGCTTTTGTCGGCATGCCGCTGTTGCTGCTGGTGCTGGCTCAAGGGGCCAAATTGGCCGCGCTGCTCGCGCTGGTAACCGCCGTGCTCGGCGTCGCGGTCCTGGCGGCGCAGGCCATCCTGTATTCGTATGCGCCGCTGTGCTATCCCACCCGCATGCGCGGCACCGGCGTGGGTTTTGCCGTGGCCATGGGACGCATCGGTTCCATCGTGGGACCCCTGCTCGGTGGTCTGCTGGTGGGTTCCGGCCGCTCGCCGTCCGCAGTGCTGACAGGGTTGCTGCCCATCGTCTGCGTCGGCAGCCTGTGCGCCATCATCCTCGCCTGGCGCCAGCCGCCGCTGCAGCCGGACTGATCCGCGTGCCGAAGGAACGGTAGCCCGCCACCGCGGCCACCACTGCGCACACGCAGCCGACGGTGAACACCGCGTGGCTCAAGCTGCCCGTGAGCCGTTGGCAGCCCAGAATCACCAGCGGGCTCGCAAACTGGCCCAGGAAGGTGGCCGTGGTGAACAGCCCCGAGCCGCGGCCGCGAACCGTCGCCGGCAGTGTCGCCAGCAGCCACGTGGCGAGTGCCGGGAACATGATGCCGGCACCGATGTTGGCCAGCAGCGAGCCCACGATGGCGGCCGCTGTGGTCGCCACCGCGCCCATGAGCAGAAACCCGGCCGCAAACAGCACATAGGCAATGACGAGCTTGCGTGGCGCCGACAAAAACGGCAGGAACACGAAGATCAGGGAACCCAAGGGATTGCCCAGGGTCACCAGGGCGGAGAACAGGCCGATGGTACTCGGCGAGGTCATGCCGCGCTCGGTGGCGAGAAAGCTGAATTGGATGATGGGTATCATGAAGCACAGCATGGACAGCGCCAGTGCGATCGAGATCCAGATGGACTGGGTCCACTTGAAATCCGTCGGAGGCGCCGGGGCCTGGCCGCTCTGCGCCGCGCTTTCCGCCGGCTCGAATATCAGCATGAACACCGGCAGCACCAGCAACCAGCCGCCGGTATAGATCAGAAACGGCGCATGCCAGTCGATGGCCCCGAGCGCGCCGCCCAGGACTACCAGTCCCACCGCGGCAAGCGGCGCCGCACCGGTCTGCGCGGCCATCCAGCGCTCACGCTCGGCACCCGTGAAATAGTCGGCGATGAGCGCCGTACCGGCCGTGATCACGGCGCCTTCACCCAGCCCCACCGCCAGGCGGGTGGCCACGATCCAATCGAGGGAATCGAGCAGGAACGGCGCCGTACCGGCGAGGCCGTAGTAGATCAGCGCCGCGATCAGGATCCTGCGCCGGCCGAAATGGTCAAGCAGGAACCCATAGGTCAGGGAGCTGAGCGCCACCAGCAGCGCGGGACCCGTGGCCACCAGCGCTATCTTGACGTCGACGTGCGGATCGGCGCGAAACACCTGCACCAGCGTGGGTAGGATCGGGGCGATGACCACGCCGGCTGCCGGCCCCACCCAGGCGAGCGCAACGATGACGAGGCCGTGCATGAACCCGGGCCGGCCGGCAACTGTGTCAGCGCCCATATTCCCCCTGGCGAACGGCCTGTGCCGGCTTGTGTCTTGTTCTGGGATGTTATTCGGCATGCCAAAAAATTGTCAATCGCCGGGCTCGCCGGAGTTGCGTTAGTGCCACGGTCGTACCGTCGACCATACTGATACGTATTGACAAGCGAAATGTTTTGGCGCCAACTAATGTGACGGTCGGCGCACCACGCTGGCGTGCCGACTGACATGCTGGTTTGAAGAAAAACTACTGGCGCCGCGCCACCCACACGCAGCGTCGTTTTCAGGGGAGGGGGTCTATGTCCTTCGTATCAAAAGGTACTGCCTGTTGTATTGGCGTCCTGCTCGGTGCGGGCTTGGCTGCGAGCCGGACCGCAAATGCCGTCGAAGCGGCGGCAGCCTCCGAGGCCCAGGGTCTCGAGGAGATCGTGATCACCGCGGAGAAGCGCGAATCCACCGTACAGCACACCGCGCTCGACATTGCGGTATTCAGCGCCGCCGCGCTGAAGGACAGTGGTGTCGAAGACTTCGGCACCTTGTACAAAATTGCTCCCAACGTGAACGTCAATAGCGGCGCCACCGGCGGCATCGGCGCGACGGTCGTCGCGATCAACGGCATCCGCGCCTATAACCTGGATCAGGCAACCCAGTCACCGATTGCCATCAACCTGGACGGAGTGTATCTGGCCCGCATGACGGGTTTGACGGGCATGTTCTACGACGTGACGCGCATGGAAGTGCTGGCCGGCCCGCAGGGCACCTTGTACGGACGCAACGCCACGGGCGGCGCCATCAACGTCATCACGAATCTGCCAGGCAAGGAATTCGGCGCCTACGGCGAATTCGAAGCCGGCAATTACGGCGAATCCCGTGTCGAAGGCGCCCTGAACCTTCCCGTGTCGGACGCACTCTCGCTGCGGTTCGCGGGTCGCGAATATCAACATCAGGGCTATTTCAACAACGGGCTGAACGATGCGCATGAGGATGGCGGGCGCTTCTCCGCCCTGCTCAATATCAGCGACAAGGCGAGACTGTTGGGGAGCGTCGACTACGAGACCAGCAACGACCACGGCAATGGCCTGGGGTTGCTCGGCGTGCGCCCGGCCGTCACCACGACGCCGGCCGGCTTGGTCAGCGTGGCACCGGCGCCCAACGTCACCGTGCCCTCGGACCCCTTCAGCGACACGTCCGTGCTCTACCCGAAGGGACGCCTCAATTCGACCAACAACTCGGAGCTGTACGGCGCGAAACTGCAGTTCGACTACGATATGGATTTTGCCGCTCTCACGGCGATAGCCGGCTATCGCTCGGTGAAGGCCTATGCCGAGTTCCTGGAGCCGCCTTCGCCGCTGGTGGGCGGGGCGATCGGCACCCAGGATTTTCCGGCAAAGTCCAACAGCTATTCAGCCGAGATCCGCCTGGCGTCCACGTCCACCACACCGCTGCAATGGGTAACCGGCGTGTACGGGTTCAAGGAAACCACCGTCGGCCCGATCTGCGTGCAGGCGACTTACAGCAGCCCGCTGTGCGTGTTCAACGAGGGACCGAACAACGATTCGATCTCCTACGCGCTCTTCGCACAGGGGATCTACACCCCAGCGGTGGATGACGATCGGATCCATGTGGTGCTGGGCGCCCGCTACAACAACGATGAGGTCACCTCGAGCGATTTCGAGAAGGCCGTGTTCCCCCTGGCCAACGGCAATATCTACCGGCCCTATCTGAACAAGACCGCGGAGAAGGGCACGTACAAGGTCGGCATCAACTACGATCTGACGCGTGACAATTTGTTGTACATCAGCAATTCCACCGGCTACCGGGCGTTCAACTACCAGTATGGCGCCAACCCCTACGTACCCCCGGAAACCATTCATGCCTGGGACATCGGCAGCAAGAACGAATTCCTCGACCGGCGGCTGCAGGTCAACCTCGATGCGTTCGAGTACGAGTACTATGGTTCCGAGCGCAGCGAGCAGACCTATCCGCCGGCCTTCCTGCCGTTCCTGCCCTTCGGCGACATCACCAGCTTCAGCACCGGGCACATCCGATTCAAGGGTGTGAGTTTCGATGTGAATGCGGCGGTCACGCAGGCCGACCGCCTGAGTCTGTCGGTGCAGTACATCGACGCCAAGTACGTGGATTTCGTGCTGCCACCCATCTTCAAGAACTCGCTGCCGGTCAACATGCTCGGCGTCCCGACCGGACAGCCCGTCGGTGACTTTTCAGGCGATCCGGTCAGTGCAGTGCCGGGATGGGCCGGAACCGCCGGCTACTCACATGATTGGCATGCGTTCGACGGTACCATGTCCTTCAGGCTGAATGGCCAGTTCGCCGGCAGGACCCCGATGGCCGACGCGGATCCCGGCACCATCGAGGACGTCGAGCGCCCGAGCTACGTTCAGGGCGATTGGCTCCTGCGATATGCCCCCGGCAATGATCGCTGGTCGGTCAGCGTCTGGTGCCGCAACTTCACCGACAAGATCGTGTGGAATGCCGCGATTTATCAGGGCACCGCCAACAATGGGATCGTGACCGGAACGCTCAATCCGCCGCGCACCTACGGCATCACGGTCACGGCGAAGGTCGGGAATCCATGATCGGCGCGGACTCCGCGCGCCGGTGAACCGCGCGGGCAACTCCCGGCAGGTCGTCGGGAGTTGCCCGGCTGAACGGTCTTAAAGACGGTCAGTCCGACCGCGAGACCATGTAATCCACGCTCTGTTTCACGAGTTCCACCGGCAGATCCGCGCGCCCGCCGCGGGCGGGCATGACCCCCGACTTGCCGGTGTAGCCCTTGAGGCTGTGCAGATAGAGCAGGCCCATCCCTTCCGCGAGCCGGCCCGCCCAGGCCGCCTTGTCCCCGGTCTTGGGTGCACCGGCAAGCCCGGTGTCATGACAGCTGGAACAGACGGCCGCATACACGTCCTTGCCGCTTTTGAGCTGAGCCAGCGGCACCTGCGCCGATGCGCATGACGGCGGCAGTGCGAGCGCTGCGAGGATCGCCGCGGATTCAAACCAGTACGAACGGCGCTTCATGCGCTATTTATCCGCCGCATCCTCAATGAGCGCAATGTCCTTGGCGCGCGGACCTTCGGGAATGGATTTCAGATAGGCGTAGATGTCGGCGAGGTCGGCATCGCCGAGCACCTTGTCCGAGTAGGCCGGCATCTGTCCGCCGGGACGTCTCACGTAGATCTGAAATCCAATCCAGGGCAGCGGCAGCGGCACGAGCCGCATGCCGGCGCCGCCCTGCCCCACCGTGCCATGGCATTCGTAGCAACCGACCCGCATGAAGCGGACCTGACCCGCCTGTGGATCACCGGCCCGATCCTCGGAGCCGGCGAGGCCCGGTACGAGCATCAGCAGCGGCAGCAGTAACGGTGTGATGAATCGATGCATGGCGCGCCCAGTCAGCGAGGTTGGGTGATCACATCGACCAGGGCCGGCTCACCGCGCTTGACGACCTCGATCGCCCGCTTGATCGCGGGCGCCAATTCCTTCGGATCGCTGATCGGTCCGATGCTGAACACGCCGTAGGCCTTGGCGAGGGTTGCATAATCGATGTTGGGGTCGTCGATTCCGGTGCCGATGCGTGCGGTGTCGATGCCGCGATTCGCGCGCGCCGCCATATCGGTGAGAAACATGAGCTCCTGATGATAGGCCCGGTTGTTGTGCATGATGTTGAGTATCGGGATGCGGTGATGCGCCGCGGTCCACAGCACGGCCGGCGCATAGTTCAAATCGCCGTCGCACTGGATGTTGACGGTGAGGCGCCCATGCCTACGATTGGCGAGCGCGGCGCCGACGGCCGCGGGCGCGCCGTAGCCGATGCCATAGGCGCCGTGGCCGCCGATATAATGATAGGCCTTGGTCATGTCCCACAATCGCAGCGGCCAGCCGCTGAAGAAGGGAAAGGTTTCGGAGACCAGCGACCAATCCTCGTGCTTGATCTGATTCCACAACTCCAGGGTGACGCGCGCCGTGCTGATGGGCGAGGCGTCCCAGCCGGCCGCTGCGAGTTCCAGATCCGCCGCGCGTCGGCGCTTCGCGGCGTCCGCCAGCATGCCGCCTCGCTGCTTGAGCAACTGGCGGCGTCCCGTCGTGAGCAGGCGTTTGCAAGCCTCGATCAGCGCGGGCAGCGTCGCCTCGGCATCCGCGGCGATCGACAGATCGATCTCGCAGTAGCGCCCGAAGTCCTGATAGTTGCTCTTGCCGTACAGGTCGCCGGAGAAAATGCTGATGAGCTTCGCGCCGGCCTTGGTGAGCGGCTTCGAGTCCATTCCCAAACGGTTCACCGGCGTCTGCGCATGGGTTGCCATCCACAGATCGCCCACTTCGAGCGCCAGGATGACGTCGGCCTCGCCGATGCTGCCGCCGGCCAATGGGTGGCGGGTCGGGAAGTTCATCCGGAAGTGCCGATCCTGCACCGGTGCCTGCAGGGTCTCGGCGAGCTCGACCACGAGATCGATGCCCGCCGGCGTGCGCGCGGATCGGCCGCAGATGATGAGCGGATGCTCCGCGTTCACCAGCAGGCGCGCCGCCTCGAGGACGGCGCCGGAATCCCCCGCAGGCGGTGTCGGTATGGCGAGCCTCGGAATGCGCGCGCTGCGCCGGTCCTGCTCGGATATCGGTTCTTCCTGCAGCACTGCATCCGCGACGATGACCACGGGCTCATAGGGCGGCGTGAGCGCCGCCTTGTAGGCGCGCACCGCGGATTCGGCGAAGTGGGCGAGCGAGACGGGATTGTCGTCCCATTTGATGTAGTCGCGCACCATCGAGGCCGCATCCTGGACGCTGTGCGCCCATTCCACGTCGCCGCGGCGCCAGGTGGCATCCTGGATGTTGCCGAGCAGGATGTACACGGGTACCCGATCGGCGTACGCGTTGTAGATCGCCATGGAGGCGTGCTGCAGGCCGACGGTGCCGTGGGCCATCACCAACAGCGGCTTGCCCTCGATTTTGGCGTAGCCGTGAGCCATCGCAACCGAGGACTCTTCGTGACAGCAGGTGATGAGTTCCGGGCGGCTGTTGCCGCCGTAATTGACCAGCGACTCGTGCAATCCGCGAAAGCTCGACCCCGGATTGGCACAGACATAGTCGAATTCCAGGGACTTGAGCACATCCACCATGAAATCCGCACCGGGGCGTTCGGTGCTGTAGGCCTCGATGGACGGCGACGCTGTTGCAGGCGGCACTGTTGCA
>PLET01000004.1 GCA_003137095.1 Gammaproteobacteria bacterium | reverse complement strand
CGCTGGATATCCCTCTAAGCCCTCTTGAGGAATTTGTGTTCGATTCCAGCGAGCGAATACTTAGGCCGCTTGAGCGCGTTCACGGGCTTTCGGTTTACGTCCTCCAATCGCTGTTTGGTGACGCGCGCGGCTCCGCGAACGATCGGCTGTGTGCGCTGCTCTTCCTAATTGGTGCGCTGAAGGATGCTGGGGCAAAACGGGTGACGGCTTGCGTGCCTTACCTTGCGTATGGCCGGCAAGATAGGCACACGCAAGATCGCGATCCGGTCAGCACTCGTTACGTCGCCCAGCTGCTCGAGGCCGTAGGCGTCGACCGAGTTCTGGCGATGGAAGTACACAATCCAGCTGCTTTTGACAACGCGTTTCGCTGCGAGACCATCCGCCTGGACGCCACCGCGGCATTCGTGCAGCATTTCGTCGTGGATGCGGCGGGTCACGACTACGCCGTCGCGACCCCTGATATCGGTGGGGCGAAGCGTGCACGCCATTTTCAAGAGCTTCTCCAGGCTGCGTTGGGGCGCGTGGTCAATTTCGCTTTCATGGACAAGACGCGCAACCACGGCGTGGTCAGCGGGAGTCTTTTTGCCGGCGATGTCGCAGGGCGCCGGGTGATCATTGTGGACGATCTCATCAGCTCCGGCACAACGGTGATTCGTGCCGTCGAGGCCTGTCGCAAGGCTGGCGCCGTTCGAGTCGATGTGGCGGCGACTCACGCGTCGTTCTCCGCGGAGGCAGTGCGTCTGTTTGGTGCCGACAAACCGGACTCCATCGTGGTCACCGACTCTATCGATCTTGGCGAGGTGTTCTCGGCGTATTTGACCACCGGGCTCACGGTGCTGGCGCTTGCAGCACCCGTTGCCGAAGCGATCCGGCGGCTGGAACAATGCCGCTCGTAGGTTCCAGCGTCTTGCAACAGCGAAAACCCAGGTGATAATTTGCATGGCTATCGGCCGCCATGACGCGCGTGCCATGCCAAAATGGCGCCCGCCACCGGCACCAGTCCTCATGCGCCCGGTACGTGTCGAAGATGAACCAGCTCCCCTTCATCTCGGTGTACCCGAGTTCCTTGCTGCCGAGACTCGCCATCTGCTGCTCGCTCAGGGGCAAGTTCATGTGCTCGGCCGCGTTGCCGTTCAGATCGTAAACCCCGGAAGAACTGTGACAAGCGGGGAAATCGCCCGCAGGATACGTGTTTGATCCGCACAGCTTCCAGTTGCCGCCGGGGCATCCAGGCGATTTCGAGCTCCCCGTCGCACAAATCCCCTGTCTATATTTGGGACCGTAACTCCAGCTCTTGCCCGCCTGGTCAACACGATTGTGGGCAAGCCGCATCTGGTGAATCGCCGCTTCCGGTGCTTCACCCTTGAGGCGATCGAACCCGTAGTCCGGCGGCTCCAGATTGCCTGCGCAGGCCCCTTCCCATTCGTGCGCATCGCACAGGCGCTTACCTTCGGCCTCGCAGATCAGCGCCGCCTCGCGCGCNNCCATGTATTTGGCACCACAAATCTGCTCGAACTGGGGATTGTCGTACTTGACGGCCTGACTGTGCAGCATGGCGGCGCACTGCTCAGGCGTGACCGGATGCCGCGTGACGGCGGGATTTCCCTGCCCGATGACCTTGGACTGCGCGAATATCGATCGAATTTCCCGGATCTCCGCGTCGCTCAATCCATGAATCTGCTGCAATTGCTGCAACAGAAAGTCATTCTGCTCCGACAGGGTAACTTGCGCTGATGCGGATGACGCCGCACCGAGCAGAACCCAAAGTAACCCGGTCTTCATCATGGCGCACCTCGCCGTCGGGTCAGGTAGAAGAAATCCCGGTCATCTGGGAAGCTGAGAAACCGCGGTGCCAGTTCCTCCCTCCCTTTGCGATCGACCTCCTCCATGCCTTCGATCAGATGCTGCACGGAGATCCGACCGGCCTTGAGCGTGTAGATCGCAAAGTACGTATGTTCCAACGCATTCATGTCCAGGTGCATGGCATAGCGGCAGCCGTACGCCTGAAAAACGCGCGCCATGGCGCGGGGCGTCGCCGTCGAGAAGTAGCCGAAGACGAGATACCGAGTCTCTCCCGCGACTTGCAGGCAGACTCCGGCCCGAAGGGTGCGCAGGCGTTCATCGTCGGAGCCCGACCAATTCCCTGCGCCCCAGTTGTCGACCAGCGCGCCGGTCGATGAGATCCCGGTCTTTTCATCGAATTCGACCAACGGTACGCCATTTTGGCGCGCAAACTTGATATGCGGCAGCAACGCCTCGTCCGCGGCCGTCCAGGTCTTCATCTGCACCTTGCCGTCGTCCGTCACAAATAATGTCGCCAAGTCAGGCTGCGGCTTACTGAATACTACCCCTTGCTCAATGAAACCGTAGTGGGTGCCGTGATTGCGCTGGGCAAGCGCTCCGAAGCGAAATGCGCCATGTTCACGCTTGAAGCCGCCCGCGAAAGTCGCCGCCACCTGTTCGACCAGCGACGGATTGACGATGCCGTTAACCACCAATGGCGCCGCGGTGCCAATGCCATCGGGACCGGCCAACCGCGAATCTCGGGCGGTGGGCAGCACGCGCTCCGACCAGCCCACTCGGGGATGATCCGTGCCGAGAACGAACCCCAGGTCAAAACGTGATAGATCGAAGGACACCATATACTCGACGGCTACCGACTCGATCGAATCTAAGGGCTTCCCGCCGACCGCCTTCGGTTGAACGAGGCTCAGAAACATCCCCGGTTCATCCCGGATTGGATACCACCGTCCCATGCGCAGAGCCTGCGATCCCATTCCTAAGTCGATTCCCATATGTTCCGGAACCACCGCGACGTCCGCGAACGCGGCTGTGAGCTTCGGATCCTGTGGACCGCCGGCATGAGGACCCGGGTTTGCGCCCGCGTTGGAGTCCGCTTCGGACGCAGCTTTCTCAATGAACGCATCTTCGTAAAATTGCTTGCGCACGAACCCCACGATCCGCTCTCCACCCCATACATGATCGCGCAAAAAATTGGTGACGCGTTCCAGGTGGGTATAGCTGCCCGCGACCTGATTTCGAAGGAACAGCCGATCTCCGCATAGCGGCGCGTATGGCAGGTCCCCACGTTGCGCCTGCTCCAAGGGTGTCGCTGCTCCGTCCCGCCACAAATTACAGTCCACCGCGTGACCGCCGACGATGAGTTCAATCCCGTAGGGATTGGTCGGGATGAGCCTTAACATTTGGATGCGAGGTTTTGGGTTTTCCAGGTGATAAGCCAAGAGTTTCCCGGTTGCCACCGAGCGCAGTGTGAGGAGAAACCACGAGTTGATTTGCGGATTTAAATCCACCAGAGTTGCCGAGTCGGGGTCGTGCCCTGCAGGAAACTCGACGCTCTCGCTACGCCTGAATGGCTGCAACTCCACAATGGTTTTTGGTGCGTCGGATTGATATTGAACCCATTGCGAGGCCACCGTCGCTGCGGAATTTGGCTCGCCGAAAGATATATCCGCCGCCTGAAGGTTCCCCATGGCGAGCACCATCGCAACAAGGAAGCACACCCTGCGCCGGCGCCGGACGCGTGCCAGCCCTTTCATGACGCCAGCGCCACCAGCAAGCCCATGGCGCCGATCGCGCAAAGGCTGCCACGATCCGATAGCGCAAAAATCACCGGATCGTCGTGAATGCGGCCACGATTGACCATCAACCACATGTAGCTCACCCAATACATCAACAGCAGACAGACCCCCCAGAACAGATCATGCCGGGCGTAAAGCCGATGACTGATCTCGGTGTTGGTGTAGAGCGCCAGCACCATCGCAGCAAGGTAGCCGCTCGCAACGCCCTGCGCCGCCAGTATCAATTTGTCGACGTCGTGATAGCCGCGCGCGTGGACGAGTTTTGCTTCGACTTCGGATTCGAGAACAATCAACTCCGCGTAGCGTTTGATCAACGCCAGACTGAAAAACAGGAATATGCAGAAGCTCAGCAGCCACGCGGAGATGGTCACCCCGGTGGCCACCGACCCTACTGCAATGCGCAGTGAGTAGCCAATCGCCAGCACGAAAACGTCCACGAGCGCAATGTCCTTAAGTTTTAGAGAATACCCCATCATCAGCACGCAATAGACCCCCAACAGGGTGGCAACGCCGATAGATAGGTTCGCAGCGATCCCGAAGCCGGCGGCCAACAACAACGGCAGCATGACGAGCGCATGAGCGAGGGGTACCCGACCGGATGCCAGCACACGGTTCCGCTTGCTCGGGTGACTTCGATCAGCGGGCAGGTCGAGCAGGTCGTTCAGCAGGTACAGTCCGGAGGCGCATAGCGAGAACGCCAGGAAAGCCAGAAGCGTCCGTCCCAAGAGCCGGACCTCGAAAATTCGGTGCACGGCGGCGATGGGAACGAATACGAGACCGTTTTTGCACCAATGCAGCGGCCGCAGCATGCGTAAGTAGTCCTGCCAACGCGGTCTACGCTCGTCCGTAATCACCTGCACGGGAGTACTCTTTGCGACCCGTCGGGCAAGTCCGGGCGAGGCCGTGGCGAATAATGCTCGTCGGGCAGCGCACCACACAGGATAGTCGGACGCGCCGTTGCCGAGGTAGTCAAAGCCTCTGTTTCCAACCACATCGACCAATTGGTCACGCTTTCGCTCACCTTTCAGGTTGGTCACCCCGTCACTACCGAATACGCGGTCGAACAGGCCTAAGTCGCCTGCCACTGCCTGGGCGATCGCTTCGTCGGCGGCTGTGGCGAGGATCAGAGTTCGGCCTGCTCGTTTCTGCGCGCGCAGAAATGACACCACGCCGTCTCGATACGGCAGAGTGTGCACATCGGGGAGTACACTCTCGGAGACTCGTTTTTTGAAGCTCGCGCGGCCTTGCAATAGCCATCGCGGTAATCGGATTAGACTCAGCGGATCTTTTCTTGCAAGGACAGCGAGCGACTCGATGAGCGAGTTTGTACGCAGCAGAGTACCGTCGAGATCAACGGCAAGCGGTACTGGATCCCCGGTAGCGACGGCCGAGCTCAAAAGAACCATTTTGCCAGTCGCAGTGCGCCTTTTTTCCACGGAACACGATGAGTCACACCGGTCTTACCGAGGGAAGCGCCCCGGTTGGCGACATACCAGTCGTAGTTGCGGACGAGCGCCATGCGGTTGGAATAGCGAGGCGCAAAGGCCAGTTTTCCTTCCGCGAGTTCGATCGAGACGAAGCTCTCGATAGCAGCCGTCTCGTAGATCCATTCATAGAGCGGGGAGAGATGCAGGTATTCAAGGATCTCCAGGGCCGCGATAATCGGTTTAACAGGCAACTCGATCACGTGCTTTCCGTGGCCGGCCCGGTCGAGCACCGCTTGGAAATTATCGCGCATCGTGCCGAACACCTTGGCGCCCACGTTGAACGTATCGTTCACCTTGTGCGCGTTCAGAGTCGCACACGAATAGATGACATCGCAGAGATCGGCGACATCGAGCAGTTGATAAAGGTTGTCACCGGAACCGAGAACAGGGAAATTCTTGGCTGAATACGCCCAATCGTAAAGCAGTTCGAAGACACCGAGACGCTCGGGGCCCACGAAGCTCTTGGGACGAAGTATTGGAATGCAGCGACCCCGCTGCCGCGAATCCAGGCATAGTTGTTCTGCGCCGATCTTGGCGATCCCATAGGGACCCACCCCTTGCAGGCGATCTTGCTCATGCACGGGATGATGATCGGGGATTCCGTAGACCGAGGTTGAGGAAATGTAGATAAAACGCGGGACGGCGAACTGCGCCGCGATCTCGAGCAGCAGCCCGGTACCTTCGACATCGGTGGTATGAATGTCTTCCTTGCTGGCGAGCGGTAACGCGGCTGCGCAATGCACGACGATGGCCACTTCGCGCATCGCCTTTTCGACCGCGTAGCGATCTCGGATGTCCGCCTGAAAGACATCGATGGCGCTGCGTTCTGGATAGTCAAACGGCGCGATATCCATCGATCTGACTGGATGGCCTAGTGTGAGCAAGTGCCGAATCAGATTGATGCCCAGAAAGCCGGCGCCGCCGGTGACCAAAATTAACGGCTGCGTCATTGGCGGTACCTAAATGTGGTGTGCTTGGTCTACGGCCAGCCAAGCTCCCGCGCCAATATCACTGCAGCCTAGTCGCCCGGATCCACGGCATCTGTGCGTTACCAGACGGCCCTTACGCGATCGGTACTGCAGGTGATCGGCTCAGACTAGGCGATGACCAAATCGCCCGGCTAGCCCCCAAGGCCTGCGCTTGGGCAATCAGTCACAAAGAAATCCTCCAGTGGCCACCGAGTTACTGCGATACTGGTTAGCATGTTCTATCGCACTGCAATATTGATTGGTACCGCTATGCTCGCGGTGAGCGGCGCACGGGCCGCGTGCGCGGCCGCACGGGGTCCGTGCGATGATTCTCTCACCCGCAGCATCCCGGTTCGCGCGCCGGATGCGCTGGGCGGTCACGCTTTCGCCGAGCGGCTTCGTGGCATGAGCGATGATGAACGGGAGTCGATCATCCGGCGTGAATTGATTGCAGGCAACATCCCTAACTTTTTGCGCCAGTTGGTACCGATTCAGTTGCGCCCGCAATCGGTCGATGCGGCACGGATCGACGTCATCATCTGCGCTGCGCCCGATTACTTGGCCATAGGTTCCGATGAGGACTACCTGCTGGTACCGATGCGCCTCGGCACGGCTCTGTTGTCCGCCCATGACTTGGGCTTTACACTGCCGACGCCACGGATGGTGGATGCCATATACGCACAAGCGGCGGCACATCTCGTCCCGCAACCGCTCCCGGCCGGCAATGAAATGCGCTCGACCACTTATTCGGTGCATCACAATGCGATGGTCTCCGAACAGCGCGCAACCCTCGGAGTTGAATTGGGCGATTTGATCGCTGGCGACAAAAAAGACCTCGTTCTGACCAACCGATTGCGAAGCCACCTCGATCGCGTGGCGATTTACGGCTGGCACTCAGCGAATGGCAGGCCAATTCAGCCGCTTAGCACGGTTCATGGTTGGCGCTACGCCGACTACAGCCATGGAGCGCGCCTGGTGAGTACCGATATCTTCGTGAACGGCCAACGCCAATCGATCTTCAGGGCCCTGCAGGACAGTCGGCTGGCGCGTGCGCTCAGCGATGAGGGCGCCATCGCTGACTTGGGTGGCCTGATCGAAGCGCTGGAGAGACGGTCGCAGAGCCTGCTGACCGCCGCAATTCGGTGAGGTCTCAATTTTCCCCTAAGACACAATACGGTTTCGGGTATCCCTGGTTTGCAGGCACTCGCAACTCCAGTTTGCTGCCCCTCCACGATAGGGCTGGAAACCAGTTCGACAGGCCATTGTTAAGGGCCCAATGCATGTTGCGCGGCCAGGCTACCTGCAAACTCTAGCGGGTGGAATACTTCCGGCTCATCACATACCAGTCGATCGGCATGCGGTGGTATCAGATCGGTCAAAAACGCCAATAAGCATGCGTTCGTCGCGTCCACCGCGTCGAACGGAGTTCCGTGCCGTGAACCGCGAATCACGGCGATTGCAGCCCCCAATTGGGAAGCCAGTTCGCGTTTTTGCGCCAACGGCGTCAAATCGTGCTCAGCTACGATGAGGAGCACACGACTTCTGAGGCGGTTCAATCGGTCGGTCGCATTCCAGTGCACCAATGCTTCGACAATGTCGATGTAACTTTCGGCTGGCACGGCGCCGACGACTGCCGCCGCGCGCTCGCGAAGCGAGTGCTGCCATGGCTGCGGAAACATACGCGCCGCATAGAGTCGCGCCATTAACCGCATGCCGAATAACTGTAATAGAAGCACCGGCATGCGTGCCTCAAGCCATTTTTCTAAAGAGTCGATCCGATAGCTTGCCAGGCTGTTGACGAGCCCCAGGCGTGGAACCGATTCCGGCCGCTGCAACGCCATTTCCAGTGCGACGGCGCCACCGAGGGAGTAGCCGACGATGTTCGGTTGGCCAATCTCCAGCCGATCGAGCAGCGCCCACAGCGATGCTGAAAATCCCGCAATACTACAGCCGTCGCGGAGCGCACTACTGTGTCCGCACCCCGGTAGGTCCGGTACGATGACACGAAAACGCCCCTCTAACGCGCGAACCTGGAATGCCCAATCGGCTCCGCTCGATCCGAGCCCGTGTATCAGAAGCAAAGGAGTCCCACGCCCCCGTTCCAGGTAGTGCAAGGGTCTCGCTCTGTGTTCGAAGATCATCGGTCAGGTGCTACGTTTTGTTGCAGGGCTTTTAGATTCTTTCACGAGAATATCGGTGCGACGCGTTGATGTCCGTGCGTACCCGTACGCAAGGCGAAAATGGCCTTACCGGCTCTGCTTTTGCTACCTGATTGGGATGAACGTTGACTTCAGCCGTAGCCGAACGTGCGTCGGTAACCTCATAAGGAACCCGCCTCGACCTTCGCCTCTGGGGGAAGGCTTACCTTCGCACCGGTCTCCAATTTGACGTCCGGTTTGGCCGCATTTTTAAATGTCCGTGAGATCGCATTTATGGCGTTCGCAGCTAAGGCGTTAGGAACGCGCCATTTGATCATCAGTACCTTCAGACTATCGTTGACAATCAGGCAGGAGACCATGGCGTATGAAAATATCGCAACCGTCTGCCACCAAGGCAAAGGCGCAAGTTCTTTGAGACCCACCCAAGTGAGTACGGTGCCGATAACGGCGTCGGCCGCAAGGGCCGACATGAATGTCTTGCTGGGTAAGGTTTCCCAAAACCAGCTGCGCTCCCGCGCAGACACGACAGAAAATACAGCGAAGTAGAGCAGCATCAAGAAGCTGAAGGTATATATGCGTGGATCATTAGTGGCAAACCCGAATCGTGTCCAGCCGATCCACAGCAGGAACAGCGTCTCGACCACCATCGCGATACCAAGGACGATGGACACCGTGACGAAACCGCCAATTTTCCATGTCTCCGGACTCTGGGACGGTCGAACATTGTCGGTGGATAGAGATATCTTCGCAAAATCGGTCAGAAAAACCAGCAATAGCATTGCAAACGCAGAGACGACGAATTTTCCGGTCACGACGTAAGCGATGGCCACGAAGGAAGCCTTCAGGATCGTCCGGCTGATCTTGTTGATGATCCACGTCAGTATGCGCTGGTAGATTGTCCGCCCCTGCTCAATCAGCGCGACGATGTTCGTCAGCCCCGCCTCGGTCAACACGACACTGGCGGCGCCCTTTGCCACGTCGGTTGCGCTGCTGACAGCGATTCCGACTTCGGCCTGACGAAGTGCCGGAGCATCGTTGACGCCGTCCCCGGTCATGCCGGTCACATGCCCGGACGCCTGAAGATGCTTCACCACGATGCACTTGTCCTCGGGATACACCTCCGCGAAGCCATCGACGCCCGCCAAGAGATCGACCGACTGGTTGTCCGCCCGGGCGCTCGCTGCCTTTAGGTCCGCCATACGCTGGATGTTGGGTAGTCCTACTCCCCGACCTATCTCAAGAGCCACCGGGAGCGCGTCGCCGGTCAACATCTTTACCGCCACTCCAAGGTCGTGGAGTGTGGCGATGAGCTGTTTGGCATCCGGCCTTGGCGGATCATACAGGGACACGAGTCCGACCAATACCGCCGTGCCTCTCTCCGGTCCGCGTGCTACAGCCAGAGTCCGATAGCCCTTCTCGGCTGCCGCGCTGACGCGCACATCAAGAGCCGCGATGGCCGCAGTGTCGAGTTCGCACGCTTCCGCGATGGCGCGAACGGCGCCTTTCATGACACGCAGTCGTTTCCCGTTCTGCTCGACCAGGGCTTCCGTCCGACGGGTTTTAGCGTCGAATGGGGCGAATGAAACCGTCGTTACGGCGGAAACACCGTCGAATACGTGACGCTCTCTCGCTGCAGCGAGAAAGGCCAGGTCAATCGGGTCCTGGTTCGATTCCAGCGAGGCGAGTGCGCCGGCCGCCAGCACCTCAGCTTCTGTCACATTCTCCAACGGAACCACCCCTGTCACCGTCAGCCTGTTCATCGTAATAGTGCCCGTCTTGTCGACGCAGAGCACATTCATCGTCGCGGCGTCTTCCGTGGCGCTGAGGCGGGTGACGAGAACGCCGCACCTGGCAAGCTCCTTCGCTCCAACCGCCATACTGACCGTGAACATGACTGGGAGCGCGACCGGCACCGCGCTCATCAACAGGACCAGCATGAGCGGGAGCATCTCCATGAGCGGAGCGCCCCGGATCGCGGACAGCACGACCACCACGCACAGCAGCACGCCCACGATACCGAAGAGCCAGCGAACGAGCTTCGCCACGACGGCTTCGATGTGCAGCTTGGGGCGGGCCGCCTGCACAAGTTCCGTCGTGAGGCCAAGGGATGTCTTTGCCCCGGTGAGAAGTACCACCCCATTGCCTTCGCCACGCCGAACGACGGACCCTGATGAGAGCAATTCGCCCGGTGCCTTGTCCGCGTCCTGCGACTCGCCCGTTAGCACTGACTGGTCCACGCTCAACGCGCCCGTAAGGAGTTTTACATCTGCGGGAACGATATCGCCCGGGCGCACGCGGACGATGTCACCGGGGACAAGATCCCGGGCAGCAATGACCCGCCAACTCGAATCACGACGGACGCGCGCGCTGACCTGCAGGCGCTTTCGTAACGTGTCAACGACACCGGTGGCTCGCTGCTCCTGCGTGAAGCTCAAAACCGCGTTGACTACAAGCAGCGCACCGACGACCGCAAGGTCGGAGTAATTTCCCCGAACGGCAGACAGCACCATAATCGTTTCGAGCATCCAGGCCGACAGTCCCCAGAATTTTCTGAGGAATCGAATGACCGGGTGCCTCTTCTTTTCAGCTACTTCGTTATATCCGGCTGCCTTGCGGCGCTTGTCCGCCTCTGCATTCGTGAGGCCAGCGTCCGGGTTTACATGCAGCGTCGCGAGCGTATCGGGAACTGACGTTTTGGCGAAGTCAGGGACCCTGACAGATGCTGGCGCCGAAGGTGCGCGCAGGGCGTCCGTATTATTTGTCACTATCCCCATAGTGCATATTCCGGGGACCGGCATTGGGCATTGACCAAAAAGGGGCATGAAGTCGATGCGGGCCTATTACTTCCCGAATGACTGGTCCCATTCGGGAGACAGCAATTTCGATCCGGTCATGGCTCGACCGCAGCTTCGCACAAACTTTGGTCCATCTTCAGCGCCCACTCACTCACTGCGATCATGCGAAGGCGAATCGGCCCAACGACCCACGGGGCCGGAAAGCATCCGGCCCCGCGTCGTTCACCCGCGAACTCGAGTTCAATCGTAAGCGTATTCAACAACCAGTTCGTTCCCAACATTCCAAACCCCAGGAGCGTTCCATGCGAGGCGTCCCGCTTCGTCCTTTTGATACCACGAGTCCACCGTCCCGGTGAGCGTTGCCGTGTGACCGGAGACCGAAACCCGAATCTCCTGATCCGATAGGGACCAATTGCGCTTGAGCGCGCTGTCGATGGCCGCTTTTTCGACGACCTCCTCAGTTCGGGACTTGATCTTGATGTTGTTCGAGACTCCCATTACGCCCACCAGATTTCTCACAGCTTCCTCTGCGGCGTCACTTTGGTAGTTCCATTCTAATTCGCCGTCAAGGGTAACCCACCCTTTTTCGACACGGGCCTTCAATTTGTCGCCGGGAACCTCCCAGTTCCACTTGAAAGCGTTGACTATCTCGGTCGCAATGTCGCTATCGTCCTTCTTGGCCCAGCTGCTGGGATACTTGACTTCGATCTTTTCGACTACGGCCTTCACGCCTGCTACTTTCTTGGCCGCGTCTTCCGCTTCTGATTTCTTGGCAAAGCCATCAACAGTTCCGGTGAGAGTGATGACGCCATCTTTAGCGGCAACACCAATTTCCGCCTCACGTAATAGCGGTTCCCATTTCAGTTCGGCAATGACGTCCTGTTGCAGCTGTGAATCGGTTTTCATGATATTCCTTACTTCCAGTTAGTCGGCTATTGGGGTTGCATCTTTATCCACGCTTCCGCCCAACCAGAGCGCGTCCAGCGAGAAGTGCGGGGGATTGTAGGCGTGACCCGTTCTGGTGGTCTGTTCGGTGGCAGACGGACGTTGCCATACTGAGAAGGTGACGATGCGCAACGCTCATCGACTGCGCACATTGAAATTATTCTGAGTGGTCAGTTCGGCCGGCGGCCTTAGATGAAAAGTGCCTTCACCTGGTCATGGTGACCTGCGGACTCACGTGCGACCATACCTGCGCCGGTTAAGTTGCCAAAATACTCTGGGTTTTTGCCAGTTTTGCCCTACTTTACGAGGTTCCGGATTCACCGCAAACCGTGGCATGCTTTGTCGGCAGCCGTCTCACTCCCACTCAATTGTCTTCAGCACGTCTAAGCCAATGAAATCACTGTATTTCTTACAAGCACGCGCCGCACTTACCGTCAGATCTACCGCCAAAAACGTCCGCTTGAGGGCGATAGACAGCGATAGTTGCCGAAAAGGGCCCAAGGGCTTTCACCGCCTGCTTTAGGCGCTATCGACGGTCAGCGGCCCAAGAGCCGAGGAACGCCACACCGTTGAATCCTGTATCCTATCAGGATACAATGTAACGTGATCAAGACATTCCGTCATGCCGGGCTTGAGCGCTTTTATCGCACTGGCTCCAAAGCTGGTATCCAGCCCAAGCATGACAAGAAGCTGCGTACGCAACTGACCGCTCTGGATGCCGCGACACAGCCACAGGACCTGGCGGTGATCCCAGGCTGGCGCCTTCATGAGCTAAAGGGCGATCAGGCGAGTCGCTGGTCGATCACCGTCAACGGAAACTGGCGACTGACATTTAGTTTTGAGGGCACGGACGTGGTGCTGCTCAATTATGAAGACTATCACTAGGAGAGGCGACATGAGCCAGATGCACAACCCTTGCCACCCCGGGGATGTGCTCAAGGAAGCCTTGAGCGANNCCAGAGATGGCCCTGCGCCTATCCAAGGCGCTCGGCACTTCCCCGGAATTCTGGTACGGCATGCAGGTCAACTTCGACCTATGGCAGGCCAAGAAGAAATTTCGAGGCAAGGTGCGCCCAATCATCCAGCGTCCGATCACGGCTGCCTGAGCTGCCCTGGATTACGGGAAATTCCTGCAGTTGCGTCTCGTCGCGCGCGACGCGCCGAGTTATTGCCAGTTTTGCCCCCATTTACGCGCTTACGCAATGACCGCGAACCGTGGCAAGATCAAACGGGACGCCCTCGTCACTCCCACTCAATTGTCTCCGGCACGCATAAGCGACTGAAACTGTTAGTTTTTTCCTAAGCGTACAACGAACTTACCGTCAGATCTACCGCCAAATAATTCCGCTTGGGGACGATAGACGGCGATAGATGGCGAAAGCATCGCGCTCCTCTGGCTGTAGAGCGGCGGATTGATTCGCCGTGCCCCGGCCTGCGGCGCTCACGAGAACCAGTCCGGGGTTACTTGGGAAGAGCAGACCGGTTGAGTTACAAGATTCCGCCCGGCATTGAGCGCGGCGATAGGCGCGCACCGAACCG
>PLET01000053.1:53425-67665 GCA_003137095.1 Gammaproteobacteria bacterium | reverse complement strand
TGCCATCGTCGTCGCGCCGAATCGCAGTTGCGAGCGGACACTGAATTTGGCCGTCGCGCCGGAATATCCAGCGATCTCCATCGGCGTTGTCCAACATCAACTCAAGTACCCACTGTGTCGCGCCCGCTGGTTTGCACCACAATGAATTGACGTCGACTCTCGGCATGCAGCCATCGCGAAGACGCATCAGGTTCCCGCCTTTGGCCTCATGGAACTCCCAAGACGGCAGCGCTGCAATCACAAGCAATGAGTCGCGTCGCAAGATTCCTATATCAAGATCCTTGTGAGGCCGGCTTTGGCATCCTGCGAACAGATCGATTGCCCATCCCCCGGCGACCCACCACGGGACCCGTAACGCCGACAGCAAGCGTTGGCCGTCCGCCGGACGCAGTGGTAACCAGTTTTCAACGGAGTGCTTACGAGCCACAGTTTTTCTCGGGGCGGAGGGCAAACGCCTCGTCTTCAGAAGTAGCCGACGTTTTCTTCGCCAGATTTGCCACGCTTGGGCTCATCCCAGGTAAAGTGCAGCGACGTATCATGCATACGATGATAGGCATGAATATGCATGAACAAGGTCGGTAATGAGGTGAGGGTCCGGCACAATCCTGCCCAGGTCGAGGGCGCGAGTTCGAACTCAAGCCAAGTTGAGCGTCTTGTGCGCTCGTCAGCGACCTGATAGACTTGAAAATTGGCCTAAAAACCAATGAGTTAGGCAAACCTCGCCGGAGTTCTGCCAAGTTCTGGGACGTAGATTCGCCTCGTTTCCTGCACGATTCCGACGAACCCCGGCTGGTCCGGGGTTTGGCGTTTTTGAACATGGGCTAGGTGGCAGAGTGGTCATGCAGCGGCCTGCAAAGCCGCGTACGCCGGTTCGATCCCGACCCTAGCCTCCATTCACTTCTCGTCGGCGAAAATGGCGCCTGGCGACAAGTCCCTGACGCAAATTGATCAGCCGCCCGCAGCGAACCTGACCATACTGGGTTTCCAGTCATTGGGGGAGAGCGATGATGGACGAGCAACTTTCGCAGGCCGGACACGCGCGACGCCCCAGCGGCCGGGACGCCAAGCGCGCCGCGCGCACCGCCCGCGCGTCTGCTTCGATTCCCTACATCACCCGCAAGATTCCGTATTACGAGGTGCTGACCGAGGAAGGCCTGGCGCAGCTCGAGCACAACGCCGACCGCATCCTCGAGGAGGTCGGCATCGACTTTCGCGACGATCCGGAGGCGATCGCGATCTGGAAGGCAGCCGGGGCGGATGTGCGCGGCGAGCGCGTGCATTTCGCGCGCGGCATGTGCCGCACGCTCGTGCAACGCACCGCGCCGCGCGAGTTCACCCAGCATGCCCGCAATCCTGCGCGCAACGTGGTCATCGGCGGCAAGAACACCGTGTTCGCACCGGCGTACGGCTCGCCCTTCGTGCGCAGTCTGGACGAAGGCCGGCGCTATGCGCGCATCGAGGATTTCCGCAATTTCGTCAAGCTCGCCTATTCGTCCAATTCCCTGCACCACTCGGGGGGCACCATCTGCGAACCGGTCGATTTGCCGGTCAACAAGCGGCACCTCGACATGGTTTACACCCATCTGAAATACAGTGACAAGCCGTTCATGGGCTCGGTCACGGCGCCGGAGCGCGCCTCGGATTCGGTGGCCATGGCGAACATCGTGTTCGGCGAGGATTTGAACGATCCGGCGACCGGGCGCCCCAAGACCACCATCATCAATCTGATCAACGTCAATTCCCCGATGACCTACGACGCGACCATGCTCGGCGCCGCCAAGGTGTATGCGCGCGCCAATCAGGCGACCATCATCACGCCGTTCATCCTGGCCGGTGCCATGTCGCCGGTCACGGTCGCGGGTACCGTGGCGCAGACCCTCGCGGAAGCGCTGGCCGGCATGGCCTTCGTGCAGCTGGTCAATCCGGGCGCGCCGGTGGTGCTCGGCAGTTTCGCCTCCTCGATATCGATGCAGTCGGGTGCCCCGACCTTCGGCACCCCGGAACCGGCGCTGGTGCTGTACGCCATGGCGGCACTCGCGCGCCGCGTTGGCGTGCCATTTCGTTCGGGCGGCAGCCTGTGCGCCTCCAAGATACCGGATGCGCAGGCGGCCTTCGAGTCGGCGAACACGCTGCTGCCGACCTGCCTGGCAGGCGTCAACTTCGTGCTGCACACGGCCGGCTGGCTCGAGGGCGGCCTCGCCATGGGCTATGAGAAATTCGTCATGGATGCCGATCAGGCCGGAATGATGCACACGCTGCTGGCGGGGGTGGACCTGTCGCCCAACGGACAGGCGCTCGATGCAATTCACGAGGTGGGACCCGGCAAGCATTTTCTCGGCTGTGCCCATACCCAGGCGAATTTCGAAAACGCGTTTTATCGCTCGCCGCTCGCCGACAACAACAGCTATGAGCAGTGGGAGGCGGAGGGCTCGTCCGACATGACCAAGCGCGCCAACACCGCCTGGAAGAAGCAGCTGGCGGATTATGTGCCGCCGCCCATGGATCCGGCCATCGACGAAGCGCTGCTCGATTACATCGCCAGGCGCAAGGCGGCGTTTCCCGACTCGAACGTCTGAGCGCGGCGGTCCGGCACGGCACCGCGGTNNCACGGCACCGCGGTCCGGCACGGCGCCGCGAAAGCGACGGGGATCCTTATTTCGTCCGGATGGATTCGGTGCGCCGCGGCCGGCGCCCGCGCGTCTCGGTTTGGCTGGTGGATTCCTTCGGCTCCGGTAGATCGACCACGCGGCGCAGGTGCGCATACGGGGCGGTCTTGTGGGGAATGGCCATGGCCTCGACGAAGTGGTGCTGAAAGCGCGGCTCGATCGCGGTTTCCACCTTCTCGATCCGCCGCACCAGCGCTTCGATGACGCCGCGCGAGGTCGAGTCGAGCAGCGCGATGCGCGCACCGGTGCCGGCGGCGTTGCCGGCCGACCGCACCTGGGTGAGGTCGCAGTCCGGGATCATGCCGAGGATGGCGGCGTACTTGACGTCGATGTGGCTGCCAAAGGCGCCGGCCAGGCGGATGCGGTCGACGTGATCGATGCCGAGCCGCTCCATGAGCAGTGCGATTCCGGCGTACAACGCGGCCTTCGCCAGTTGGATCGCGCGCACGTCGGTCTGGGTGATCCTCATCTCCACCGCGCCCTGATGCAGCCGATAGGCGAAGGTGCGGCCGTTGGCGACGATCCGCGCCGAGCGCGCGCACAGCCGGCCGTCGAGGACACCGTCCTGGTTGATGATGCCGGCGAGATACATCTCGGCCATCACCTCGATGATGCCGGAGCCGCATACGCCCGTGACGCCGGTGGCCGCCGTGGCGGCCTCGAATCCCGGCTCATCCGACCAGAGATCGCAGCCGATCACCTTGAAACGCGGCTCCAGCGTCCCGCGGTCGATGCGCACGCGCTCGATGGCGCCCGGTGCGGCGCGCTGGCCGCAGCTTATCTGCGCCCCCTCGAAGGCCGGTCCGGTGGGACTCGAGCACGCGACCAGGCGGTCGCGGTTGCCGAGCACGATTTCCGCGTTGGTGCCCACGTCCACGAGCAGCGTCATCTCCGTTGCGAGATCGGGACGCTCGGCAAGCACCATGCCGGCGGCATCCGCACCCACGTGCCCGGCGATGCACGGCAATACGTAGATGCGCGCGTTGCGATTCAATTTCAAATCGATGACGTTGGCCCGCAGGGTGAGCGACATGTCGGTGGCCAGGGCGAAGGGCGCGCCGCCGAGCTCCGCCGGATCGATCCCGAGCAGCAGGTGGTGCATGATGGGATTGCCGACCAGCGTCGCCTCGAGGATGTCCTCGTGGGTGATGCCGGCCTCGCGTGCGACATCGACCGCGAGGCTGCACAGCGCCTCGCGCACCGCGGCGGTCATCAGCGCGGCGCCGCCCGGATTCATCATCGAATACGACACGCGGCTCATCAGGTCCTCGCCGAAGCGTATCTGCGGATTCATGACGCCCGCGGAGGCAACCACGTCGCCGCTGGTCAGATCGCACAGATGGGCGGCGATGGTGGTGGAACCGACGTCGACGGCAAGGCCGTAGACGCGCTCATGCAGTCCAGGCCAGACGCCGATGATCTGTTTGGCGCCGTGCACGGCCACCGTGACCTGCCAGTCTTCGCGGCGCAGGACCGGCTGCAGCATCTGCAGGACCGACAAATCACAGGCGAGATCCTTGAGATTCCATTCAGCCTCCAGCGCGTCGTACAGCCGGCGCAGGTCGCCGGACGGGTCATGCATGTCCGGCTGCTTCACCTGTACATAATGCAGACGCACGACCGGATACAGTTCGATTGCATGTTCATCGGCTTCCTTGCGCACCACCTGGCGATGCACCTGGCTGCTCGCGGGCACATCGATCACCACGTCGGCCTCCACCCGTGCCGAGCAGGACAGCCGCCGACCTTCGGCCAGATGCGCGCGCTTGGCGAAGCGCATCTCCGGTTCGCTGAACGGCGACAGGCTCGCGCTCGAAGACGTTACCCCGTGTTTGGCAAATTCGCCCTCGGCCACCAGCACCTGGCACCGGCCGCACAGACCGCGGCCGCCGCACACCGAATCGATGTCCACGCCGAGGCTGCGGGCGGCCTGCAGCAGCGGCGTGCCGACGGCGAAATGTCCGCGCTTGCCGGACGGCGTGAAGACGACGAGAGGATTGCGTGTGGCCATGCGGATCGCCGGGATCAGGCGGGGCGCCGCCGGTGACCGCCCTCGCGGCGGCCGCGCGGCGCGTCGGTGCCGGTGCCCGCCGGCGGTGCCTCGCGGAAGCGGCGGATCCAGCGCGCGCAGTCCGGGTCATGGCCGAGCATGACGTCCGCGCCCATGACGGCCTTGATCACCTCCACGTGCAGCGGATTGGTGATGGCGGAGGTGAGTCCCGCGCCCATCGCCATGGTGAGGAACGCGCTGTTGATGCCGTCGCGGTTCGGCAGCCCGAAGCTCACGTTCGAAGCGCCGCAGGAGGTATTGACCTTGAGTTCGGTGCGCAGCCGGTGCACCAGGCGCATCACCTGCACGCCTGCGCGATTGATGGCCCCGATCGGCATGACCAGGGGGTCGACCACCACGTCGCCGGGTGGAATGCCGTGGTCCATGGCGCGTTCCACGATCTTCTTGGCAACGGCGAAGCGCACGTCCGGGTCCTCGGAAATTCCGGTCTCGTCGTTCGAAATCGCGATCACCGCGGCGCCGTATTTCCTGACCAGCGGCAGCACGGATTCCAGCCGTTCGTCCTCGCCGGTCACCGAATTGACCAGCGCCTTGCCCTTGTACACGGCCAGCCCCGCCTGCAGCGCGGCGACGATCGAGGAATCGATGGACAGCGGCACGTCGGTGATCGACTGCACCAACTGCACCGCTCGCGCGAGGATGCCCGGTTCGTCGGCAAGCGGAATGCCGGCATTGACATCGAGCATGTGTGCGCCGGCCTCGACCTGGGCACGCGCATCGGCCTCGACCCGGCTGAAGTCGCCTGCAGCCATCTCGGCGGCGAGGATTTTGCGTCCCGTGGGGTTGATGCGCTCGCCGATGATGACGAACGGCCTCTCGAAGCCGATCACGACTTCCTTGGTGGCGGAGCTGACGACGGTGTCGGTCATGAGACATTCCTTTGGGGGAGAGCGGGGGCGTCGCGGCCTGGAAACCAGGGGGCACGACCATCGAGAATGCCGGATCGTTCGACGATCTCGGCGACCGATTCTTCCTGACGGTAGGCCATGATGTGCACGCCGCTGATGCCGTGCATTTCACGGATCGCCTGGATCAATTCGACGCAGATGTTGCGTCCCTCGCGGGCCTGGTCCTGGGCCCCGGCCAGGCGCGCGACCACGGTATCCGGAACGTGCATGCCGGGTACGTTCTTGCGCATCCATTCGGCGGTCTTGGCCGAGCGCAGCGGTCCGACCCCCGCCAGGATGTGCACCTTGCCGATCAGGCCGAGCAGCTCCACGTGTTGCATGAAAGACCGCAGCAGCCCGATATCGAAGCAGTATTGAGTCTGGATGAATTGCGCGCCGGCGGCGATTTTCTTCGCGAGGCGCTGCGCACGCCAGTCGTGAGGCAGTGCAGACGGATTCTCCGCGGCCCCGAAGAAAACGCGCGGCGCATAGCTGATCTTGCGGCCGCTCTGGAAGCGATGCTCGTCGCGCAGGGTGCGGCCGATGTCGAGCAACGTCATGCAGTCCAAATCGAAGACCGGCTTCGCCTGCGGGTGATCGCCGGCCTGCACGCCGTCGCCGGTCAGGCACAACATGTTGCAGACACCCATCGCGGCGCCGCCGAGGATGTCGCCCTGGATCGCGATGCGATTCTTGTCGCGGCAGGAGATCTGCATGATGGGCGCGTAGCCGACGCGGGTCAGCAGGGCGCAGACCGCGAGACTCGACATGTGGCAATTCGCGCCGCTGCCGTCGGTGGCGTTGATCGCATCGACATAGCCGTCGAAGACCCGCGCCCGCCTGTAGACATCTTCGGGATCCGCGGAATCCGGCGGCGCGAGTTCGGTCGTGACAGCGAAGCCTCCGGCGCGCAATACGCGCTCGAAGCGGCCCGGAGAGGTGTGCCCCGGCAGGATCGGCAGGGGATAGCCTGGAACCGGCTCGTCATCGAATCTCATGGGGCAGCGCGCTTCTCGCGCACGACCTTCAGCCAGGAAGAGCGGCCCTGCAGCCGTTGATCGACTGCGATCTGCAGCTGCGCCATCGCCTCGGTGCCGCCCGGTATCCGCCGGCTGCCGGCAAAGGCCTCCACCCAGACGCAGCGCATTTCCGGCTTCACTTCGCATCGACCGTCGTCGCGCACGCCGCCGCAGGGGCCATTGCGGATGCTCTTCGGACAGTTCATCGGGCAGGACATGCCGGTGGAGCTGAGAATGCACTGGCCGCACATACGGCAGTCGAACAGCAGGCTCTTGACGCTGCGCTCTACCGCCGCCACGGGCCTCTCGATGCGCTCGTATCCCAATGCGCTGAACAGCCCGTGCAGACGCAGCAGCAACGCCTCGAAACCGCGATAACACGCGTTCAGGCCGCGGGCATGGCGAACCGACCAGAGCCTCAAGGCGTACATCAGGATGGCTCGGCCGGTGGGGCGGCGCCGGGTTCGGGGCTGCGACTCTCATCGACGCCCTTCGAGCGGATCAGCCGCTCGAGCTCCTCATCGGTGAATTTCGCCTCCAGTCGCGAGGCTTCCGCCGCTGCCTCGGCCTTGAGGTCATCGCCGCAGGGGCGCGGCGCGCTGCGCTGCCAGTCGGCGAGGTAGGCGTCGGAACTGCCCTTCCCGGCGCGCATCGCGGCGCGGTCGACGGCCTCCTGGAAGCGATGCGACAGCGGCACCTTGGCCGCTTCGCGGCCGCGCTTGGCGATGACTTGCGCGGGGATGTCGCGCCAGGAAATGACGATCAGGGAGCCCATGCCACCGCTTGCTCGTGGCGCTGCGCCGCCGCCCGCAGGCTGGAGCCGAGATTTCCGTATCCGGTGTGGCGGTGCTCGAAGTCCCAGCCCATGCGCGCGGCGATGGCACGCGCCTGCTCCACGGATTGCGTCTGCGGCGACTGGGACAGGTAAACCAGCCTTCGATAATTGGCGAAATAGCTCGGGAACAATTCCGGATGATCATCGAGTCCCAGTCCGCGAATCACCAGGCGTTCGAAATGCCGCAGCAGAAAATCGGTGAGGTAGAACGTGCCCGGCTCGGCGTCCGCGAGTCCTTCGAATACCGCGCCGGTGGCGAAGAATTCGTAGCAATGTGCGCCCGGGATGCGTTCGACATTCTCCTCCCGCAGCATCTGATCGAGCTGGCCGCCGGTGCCGCAGTCACCATAGGCGACGAACACGCTGCGGTACTGACCGCGGCAGGCGTGGATCAAGGCACGTACCGCGGCGGGGATCTGCTGCGGCCGATTGTGCAGCTCCGCCGGCAGACAGCGGACGTCCATGGCTTCCCAGTGGTTGGCGCGCCGCAGCGCGGTGATCTCGTGCGCCAGGGCGCCGCAGGCGATGATCAGCATGCCTTGGCCGGTGTGGGCCATGCGGTTCCCGACCCTCAGTGGGCCGCGGCGCCGGCCCGCCGTGCCGCAATCAGCCCTTTGGCGGTCTCGACGGCCACCGCGGCATCGCGGCAATAGGCATCCGCGCCAACCGCCTTGCCGAACTCCTCGTTGAGCGGTGCGCCGCCGACCAGCACAATGTAATCATTGCGGATGCCGCGCTCCTTCAGTGTGTCGATGACCACCTTCATGTAGGGCATGGTCGTCGTCAACAGCGCCGACATGCCGAGGATGTCCGGCTTGTGTTTTTCGAGCGCCTCCAGGTATTTTTCCACTGGATTGTTGATGCCGAGATCGATGACCTCGAAGCCCGCACCCTCGAGCATCATGGAAACGAGGTTCTTGCCGATGTCGTGAATGTCGCCCTTGACCGTGCCGATGACGATCTTGCCGATCGGCTCCACGCCGGTCTCCGCCAGCAGCGGCCGCAGTATTTCCATGCCGCCCTTCATGGCATTCGCGGCGAGCAGCACTTCGGGAACGAACAGAATGCCGTCCCGAAAGTCGATACCGACGATGCGCATGCCTTCCACCAGTGCATCGTTCAGCACTTTTTCGGCCGACCAGCCGCGCTTGAGGAAAATATGCGTCGCCTCTTCGACTTCGGTCTTCAAGCCGTTGTACAGGTCGTCGTGCACCTGCTCGGTGAGTTCCTCGTCGTTCAGCGCGGCGAGGTCAAATTCACCCTCGGTCGGCTCTGCCATTAGACTTCTCCAGACGGTTATTTATGCGTCGCCACGGTACCTTACGCAGCTATCGCAAGGATGCATGGTAAGTCGCAACCCGCACCGAGACTTGTAGTATCGCGACGGCAGCGAGCCCAGACGCGACACGATCACCGCCCCATCAGCTTACCGGGGGCGCGCCGCCCTCGGCCGTGCGGCGCGCCACATAGGCGTTCAGGGCTTCGACCACCGCCGGATCGCGCGGCGGCGCGGTATAACGCTCGAGCGTGCTCTGGTAGATGCTGTTCGCCCTTTCGGTGGCCGTCTTGCCGCCGTCCTCGGCCCATTGGCCCGAATTTCGCCAGTCGGACACCAAAGGGGCATAAAAGGCGCTCCGATAGCGCTCCATGGTGTGGGCGCAGCCGAAAAAGTGTCCGCCGGCGCCCACTTCGGCGACCGCTTCGAGCGCCAGATCGGAGGGTGCCGCGCCCACCGGCTGGAACACTTCGGCGAACATCTGCAACATCTCGATGTCGAGAATGAACTTCTCGTAGGACGTGGTCAGTCCGCTCTCGAGCCAGCCGGCGGCGTGCAGGATGAAATTACAGCCGCCGAGCAGCGCGCCCCACAAGCTCATCTCGGATTCGTAGGCCGACTGGGCATCCGGAGTGTTCGACGCGGTGGCATTCGAGGAGCGCCAGGGCAGGCCGAGGAAGCGCGCCAGCTGGCCTGCGCCGAACGCTGCTTTGACATATTCCGGTGTCCCGAAGGCCGGCGACCCGGATTTCATGTCGACATTCGAGGTGAAGCTGCCGTAGACCACCGGTGCACCTGGCCGCACGATTTGCGCCAGGGTCAGGCCCGCCAGCGCCTCGGCGTGCGCCAGCGTCAACGCTCCGGCAATGGTCACCGGCGCCATCGCGCCCGCCAGCGTAAACGGCGTGATGACCAGCACTTGTCCGGCGGCCGCAAAATCCATGATGCCGTCGGCCATCGGTATGTCCAGCTGCAGGGGTGAATTGGTGTTGATGATGGTGTAGGTGTATGGCCGCGTGCGGAATTCCTCGACGGAGATGCCATGTGCGAGGCGGATGAGTTCGAAATTGTCGGCGACCTGGCCGTGGCCGCGCGAAAAGATGAAGGGAATTTTGTCGCAGAGCATCAACTGCGCACGGGTCACGTGCAGATGCCGCACGTTGACCGCGACATCCTGCGGCTCGGTTGCACCGCCGAGGATGTGGATGACCTCGAAGCTTTGGCACAGTTTGATCAGGTTGCAGAAGTCCTCCAGGGTGCCGGCGCGCCGGCCGCGTGCCGTGTCCATGATGTTGGGCGGCCCGGACGTCGGCGCGAAGCCCACCCGGCGGTCCGACAGCGGCACGTGGCGTTCCGGATCCACGGCATGCAGGGTGATATCGTGCGGCGCGGTGGCGAGCGCCGCGGCGACCAGCGCCCGGTCAAGGCGCACCACCTGGGATGCCTCGTCGACCGCAGCGCCCGCTTGGTGGTAGCGCTTGCGCGCCTCCGGCGACAGCACCTTCATCCCCTGGGTTTCGAGTATCACCAGGGCGGCGTCGTGGATGGCGCCCACCTGGTCGTCCGAAAACACCTTGAGCGGTTCGAACGGATTGCGCAAATGCCGGTAGGACCGCGTGCGGTCGAAAACGGCATGGCTGACGTCGGCGCTTCCGGGGCGGCGGCGGCTGCGGCGCCCCTGCGTCTCATCGGGCTGTTTCATGAAAGCTGCTCCGGATTGTGTGACTGGTTCGCGGTGGCCGCGATGATAAGGTAGAAAACCGCGTGCAACATGAATTCCGCCCGGAGCCGAATCAGCCGGGTGGCGGGGCGTTGTGGCCTGCGAGCGGTCGGCCGGTGGCGGTGGAGCGCGCGGTCGCTTCCGCGAGATAGCCTTCCCCGGGACCCTGGGCGAGCCTTTTGATCAGGCTCGTTTCGACGTGCGGCTGCGCCGCGCCGGCCCGCCTCGCGGCCGCCAAGGCGAGTTCGCGCGACACGCGCATGGCATGTTCCAGCGCCGGCTCCGATTCCGGATAGTCGCGGCTGCCCGCCGGGTCGTGGACCCGAAACACGTTGAATTCCGACTGGTTCACCAAAATCTCCACGGTCTGCGACACCACGCCCGCCACGGCGCCCACCGCATTGCAGACCGGCGCGTGCGCCGGAATGCAGAGCCGGGCCCCGAGCCGGTGCGCCACCTCCGGATAATAGGCCGCTGCCGGCGCGCCGATCGCGATCAGCGGCTGCGCCAGCCCCAAGCACGCGGCGACCACGGATGAGAAGCGGCGACCGGCGACGGTGTCCTCGATGAGCCGCTCGCCGAGCACGCCCCAGCGACCGGCGCGCGCCTCCAGTCCGGGGTCGGAACCGAGTGCTGCCGTGAGCAGGGCGCGGCCGCTTTCACGGACGATGTGTTCGAAGGTACGCTCGCATAGCGCGTGCGCTGATGCCGCCTCGCGCGCGGCCAGGGCGTTGCATTCTTCGAGCGCCAGAATGCGCGCGCCGTACTCGGCGGCCTCGCGGCACCAGCCCTGCTGGCGGTCCAGGACGTGCATCGCATCGCTCGGCGTGAAGCCGGCGAGCGCCGCGAGTCCCGCATCCGCGAGGCGCTGCAGGGCCGAGAGTCCCGCGGCGTTGCGCACGATGCCCGACACCGGAAGCGGTTCGAGCTGCAGCGCCTCCCAGACGCTGCGCTCCAGCGCCGACAGATGCGTGGACGGTGCGCGTTCGGGGTTGCGCAGCGCGAACAGGGCGGGGTACTGGGGCGGCCGGTCCAGCGCCGCGATCATTCGCAGGCGCGGCAGGACGTCCGGAAAGGTCTGCGCCAGCAAACTCAGCGGCATGGTCTTGCGCGGCCCGACGCGCAGACGGCCCTGGCGATCGAAGCCGACCTCGCTGTCTCCGCCGAGGCCGCTGGTGCGCACGTCGACCGCTTCCACCATGGTCCGCCATCCGCCCACCAGGGCGCCGTCGGCGTTGATGACGGGGCGGCCGCCGGCGACCACTGCGATGTCCGTGGTGGTGCCACCCATGTCCGAGACCACGAAATCCTGGATGCCGGTGAGGAAGCCTGCGCCGACCACGCTTGCCGCCGGTCCCGACAGGACGGTCTCGACCGGATACTCGAGGGCGATGTCGGCCCGGATCAGCGAGCCGTCACCCTTGACGATCATCAGCGGCGCATCGATCGATTCAGCTGCCAGCACCTGCGTCAGCGCCTCGATCAGATGCCGTATCTGCGGAGTGAGCCGGGCGTTCAACATCGCCGTCAGCGCGCGCCGCGGGGCATCGAGCTTGGAGCTGAGTTCATGCGCGCAGGTCACCGGCTTGGTCGAGCGTGCGCGGATGAGCTGGCGCACACGCATCTCGTGAGCGGGATTGCGAACCGAGAAATTAGCCGCGACGGCGTATGCCTCCACCCGATCCTGATGATCAGCCACGGCGCGCTCGACCGCGGATTCATCGAGCGCCGCGGCTTCCTCCCCGGTCGCGTCGTGGCCGCCGCGCACCCGCACCACCGCCCCCGATCCGTGCCGCTCCAGGCCCGAACGCGCCGCCATTGAATCATCGAAGCCGACGAGCAGCGTGCACACCGGGCTGAAGCGGTTTTCGACGACGGCGTTGGTCGCGAGCGTGGTGGATACGGATACGAGGGTGATGTCGGCGCGGCTTGCACCGTCGGCAAGGCCGCCGGTCACCGCACGGATCGCCCGGCCGATGCCGATCGCCAGATTCCAGGGGGTGGTAAGCGACTTGGCGGACGCAATCACGCGATTCTCCGCGAGCACCACGGCGTCGGTGAATGTGCCCCCGGTGTCGAGGCCCAGCCACAGTCCCCGGCCGGGGCCGGCCGCACCGCTGTCATTCCCCGAATCGATGACGCTCATGGCAGATCCTCAATGGACGCGCTCGCAGCGCTGCGGCCGCGCCGCGTAACATACTGGATCGGGCGCTGCTGCGCACGGCCGCGGGCGTTGACACGAAATCGCGTGAATGACATATTCGCCCGCGGTACTCCAGCACAGGATTTTTCGACACCGAGCTGGCGATTCTTCGAGCGAGTGAGCGCATGCTCAATCCCACTTCTTCTACGCCGCTCGAGTGGGTGCAGGGGGTTCCATTAAAAAATTTGACTTGACGGTATCCTGACATGAGCCAGGGTGGCCTTTCGCGACGCGAGCTGCTGCGCTTCGGCGCGGCCGGCGGCGCGGCGGCCGTGTGCGCGGCGGCATTCGACGCCAGTGCGGCGGCAGTGCTGCGCGTCGGGCTCGCGTTGGTGTCGCCGGCCGCCGAGGTGGGCTGGACCAAGCAGCACACGCTCGGCGTGGCCGCGATCAAGCAGGCGCTGGGCGAGGCCGTCGAGATCAACATCATCGACAACGTCTTTCAGCCGCAGGATGCGGAGCGGGTTTTCCGCGGATTTGCCGACTCGGGGCACCGGCTGATCTTCGGCACCAGCTTCTCGCACGGGGTTGCCACCGCGCGCGTGGCGCCGCAATTCCCGGCGGCCGTGTTCGACAGCTGCGCCGGCACGAAGACGCTGCCGAATCTCGGTGCCTTCGAAGCCCGCTACCACGAGGGGACCTTCCTCGCCGGCATCGGCGCGGCGAAGCTGACCAAGAGCGGCAAGCTGGGCTTCGTGGGCGGGTTCCCGATACCGGACATCGTCGGGCCCGCGAACGCGTTTCTGCTCGGCGCCCAGAGCGTCAAACCCGACGTCACCTGCACCATCATCTTCATGAATTCGTGGTCGGACCCGGGCCGGGAAAAGGAGGCCACGCTGGCACTCGTTGCGCAGGGTTGCGACGTCATCGCCGCCATGTCGGACGGCCCCGCGGCCGCGCAGACCGCTGAACAAAACGGGGTCTGGTCCGTCGGCTACGCCAGCGACATGCGAAAATTCGCGCCCACGCGGCAGATCACCGCGGTGACGCTGGATTGGCGGGGCATCTACGTTCAAGATGCCCGGGATGTGATTGCCGGCAGCTGGCGGTCACAGTCAAGGTGGCAGGGGCTGAAGGAAGGGGTGGTCAAAATGGCGCCCTATGCCGACTCGATTGCGGCGGATGTGCGGACGCTGCTCGCGCGTGCCGAGGAATCCATCAAGTCCGGCGCGCTGCAGCCCTATGCCGGCGAGATCCGCGATCAGAGCGGTGCGGTGCGGGTGCGCGTGGGCGCGGCCATGGGCGAATCGGACATCAGGAGCATCAATTGGCTGGCGGCCGGCATGCAGGGGCGGATGAAGGGTTGACCCCGAGGCTCGAACTCAAAGGGGTGAGCAAGCGTTATGCCGGTACGCTCGCCAACGACAACGTGTCGCTGTGCATCGGGCACGGGCGGATTCACGCCGTGCTTGGCGAGAACGGCGCCGGCAAGAGCACGCTGATGAAAATCATCGGCGGTGCGCTGCAGGCGGACTCGGGCGAGATGTTGTGGCAGGGCGAGCCGGTGAAGATGGCCAGTCCGGCCGCCGCGCGCCGGCTCGGGATCGGCATGGTGCATCAGCA
>PLET01000053.1:0-53411 GCA_003137095.1 Gammaproteobacteria bacterium | reverse complement strand
GCTGCGGATGCTGGCGGCGGCCGGTTGCAGCATTCTCTACGTCACCCACAAGCTGGACGAAGTCCGCGAGCTGTGCGACAGCGCCACTATTTTGCGCCAGGGCCGCGTGGTGGCGCTCGCCGATCCCAAGCAGGTCGATTCCGCCGGGTTGGCGCGCCTGATGGTCGGGGCGGCGCTGCCCGCCGTACGCCGCACCGGCTGTTCGCGCGAACCGATCGCGCGGCTGCGGGCGGTGGCGCTCTCGACCCGGCCGCCGGATGCATTCGCGACCGCCTTGCGCGACATCTCGCTCGAGGTCTGCGGCGGCGAGATCGTCGGCATTGCCGGGGTGTCTGGAAACGGACAGAGCGAATTGGCGTCGGCGCTGAGCGGCGAGACCACCGGCCGCGCCGACGCCGTGCTCTTCGACGGCGAACCGGTCGGACATCTGACGGTGGCGGCGCGCCGCGCCCGCGGCCTCGCCTGCGTGCCCGAGGAGCGATTGGGACGGGGCGCGGTGGCCCGCATGCCGCTCACCGACAACACGTTGCTGACGGCACATGCCATGGGCCTGATTCGCGGCGGTCTGATCCGTCGCGCGCGGGTCGGGGCCCTGGCTCGGAGCATCATCGAGCGCTTCGGAATCAAATGCGCGGGTTCGTCGGCGCCGGCGCAAAGCCTGTCCGGGGGCAATCTGCAGAAGTTCATCGTCGGCCGGGAAGTGAGCCTGTCGCCCCGGGTGCTGATCGCGTCGCAGCCCACCTGGGGGGTCGATGTCGCAGCCGCGGCGTACCTGCGGCAAAGCTTGATCGATTTGAGCCGATCCGGCGCGGCGCTGCTGGTGTTTTCGGAGGAACTCGATGAATTGCTGGAAATCTGCGACCGCATCGCGGTGATCCATCAGGGACGGCTGTCTGCGGCCAAACCCTGCACCGGGGCGCACCTCGAGCACATCGGCCTGGCCATGGCCGGCATCGGGCCCGCCTTCCAGTCCGCTGCCTGATGTGATGCGCATCGTACTCGAGCCGCGCGCGGCGCCGCGGCGTTTGATGCGAGTGGCCGCCCCGCTGATCGCATTGCTCGCCACCGTCCTGGCGAGCGTGCCCATCCTGCTGGCGCTCGGCCTCAATCCCCTGTCCACCTTGAAGATATTCTTCGTCGAACCCTTGAATTCACCGAACGGCCTCTCCGAATGGCTGCTCAAGGCATCTCCCCTGGTGTTGATCGCCCTCGGGCTTGCCGTCGGCTTTCGCGCCAACGTGTGGAACATCGGCGCGGAGGGCATGTTCACCGTGGGAGCCATCTGTGCCGGCTGGCTGGCCCTGCACTTCGGCGCCGGCGGGCACGCCTGGCTGCTGCCGGCGATGATGCTGGCCGGCGCTCTCGGCGGGATGGCCTGGGCCGCGATCCCGGCGTTTCTCAGGACCTGTGCCAACACCAGCGAGATCCTGGTGAGCCTGATGCTCAACTATGTGGCGGCGCTGATCCTCTCCTATCTGGTCAACGGACCGATGCAGGATCCGGAAGGCCTCAATTATCCGCAAACCTCGGTCTTCGCCCCCTCGGCCATGTTTGCGCCGCTCATCGCCGGACTGCGTATCAATGTCTCGATCTGGGTGACCCTGGGCGCGGTGTTCGCCGCGTGGCTGTTCCTCGAACGCAGCTTCGTAGGCTTCCAGATGAGCGTGAGCGGTGCGGCGCCCGGTGCGGCGCGCTATGCCGGATTTCGTCAGGGCCGCATGATCTGGCTGAGCCTGCTGATCAGCGGCGCCGCCGCCGGCGTCGCCGGCATGATGGAGGCGGCGGGACCCCTCGGTCAATTGACCCCGGTGATTTCGCCGGGCTACGGTTTCGCCGCCATCATTGTGGCGTTCGTCGGGCGCCTGAGCCCGCTCGGAATCCTGTTCGGAGGTCTGCTGTTGTCGCTGCTGTATCTGGGCGGGGAGGCCGTGCAGATGTCGCTGAACGTGCCCGCGTCGCTGGCACGCAGCTTCCAAGGCATGCTGCTGTTCTTTCTGCTGGCGGCGGACGTGCTGATCTGGCATCGCGTCCGGCTGAAGAGGGCTTGAGGCCGGTGCAGCATCTGCTCATCCCTATGCTCACCGGCACCCTCGTCGCCGCGACGCCGCTTATCTACGCGGCCATGGGAGAACTCGTCGCCGAACGATCGGGCGTCCTCAATCTGGGGGTGGAAGGCATGATGTTGATCGGCGCGGTCACCGCGTTCGCCACGGCCTTCGCGGGCTATCCGGCCTTCGTCGCCGCAGCCGCCGGTGCGGCCGCCGGTGCGGCGTCCTCGCTGATGTTCGGGGTGCTCGCGGTCGGCTTGGCCGCCAATCAATATGCCGCCGGGCTTGCCTTGACCATCGTCGGATCCGGACTCTCTGGCTTCATCGGACACCGCTTCGACAGCAGCACGGTGACCTCGATCACCAGGATCCACGTGCCGGTGCTGGCCGATCTACCTTTCATCGGGCCGGTGGTGTTCAATCAGGATCCGATGGTGTACCTGGCATTGGCATTGACGGCGGCGGTCTGGTGGTTTTTGTTCCGGACCAAGGCCGGCCTGGTGGTTCGCATCATCGGCGAGTCGCCGCAATCCGCCCTTGCGATCGGCTATCCGGTGATCCGGATCCGCTATTTGACCACGATGTTCGGCGGCGGCATGGCGGGTCTCGGTGGGGCGTACCTGTCGCTCGCGTATACGCCGCTATGGGTCGAGGACATGACCGCGGGCCGCGGCTGGATTGCGCTTGCGCTGGTGGTATTCGCCGCGTGGCGGCCCTGGCGTCTGGTGATGGGCGCATGGCTGTTCGGGGGGATGTCGGTGCTGCAATTGTTCGTGCAGGGCTTCGGCCTGAAGGTGCCCTCGGAAATGCTGAGTTCGCTGCCATACGTGGCGACCATCGCCGTGCTGGTGGCGATCTCACGCAACCCGAGAGTCCTGCGTCAGAATGCGCCGCTGTCGCTGGCGCAGCCGTTTCTGCCGGATCGCTGATCCCGTGCAGAGCCTGCCCAAACCAGCCACTGAGCGCGCATTCCTCGGCAACGCGCTGCACACGCCGGTGCGCGGCCGTCTGGAGTACCTTCGCGACGTGCTGATCGTGGCCGGCGCCGACGGCGGCATACAGGCCGTTCATCCCAAGGGGTCGCCCGACGCCGGGGCGGCGGCCGCGCGGTTCGCCGCGGCCGGCGGCCTGGTTACGCTCGGTGCGGATCAAATCCTGCTGCCGGGTCTGATCGACCTCCACGTGCACGCACCGCAATTCCCGCAGCTCGGCCTGGCGCTGGATCTGCCGCTCGAGCAATGGCTGCAGGCCTGCACGTTCCCGCTGGAAGCGCGCTACGCGAACACGGAATTCGCGCAGGCGGTGTACGAATCCCTGGTCGGCACGCTGCTCGCCAATGGGACGACCACCGCCGTGTACTACGGCACCATTCACCTGCCGGCGACGCAGAGGCTTGCCGACATCTGTCTGCGGCGCGCACAGCGTGCATTGGTCGGACGAGTCGCCATGGATGATCCGCAGCAGTGCCCCGCGTATTATCGGGACAAATCCGCCGGCATCGCCCTGGCCGAAACACGCGACTTCATCGAGTACGTGCGCACGATGTCCGGAAACGGCGGATTGATCCGGCCGGTCATTACCCCGCGCTTCATTCCGTCTTGCAGCGACGGGCTGCTGCGCGGACTCGGCGCCCTGGCGCGTGAGAGCGGCTGCCATGTGCAGACGCATTGTTCGGAGAGCGATTGGGAGCATTTGTTCGTGCTGGACCGGTGCGGCGTCACCGATACCATGGCGATCGACCGCTTTGGCCTGCTGTCGCGGCACACGATTCTGGCGCATGGGAATTTCATCACCGACGACGATGCCGCGGTGATCCTGCGGCACGGCGCCGCCATCGCGCATTGCCCGCTGTCGAACGTGTATTTCTCCGATGCCGTGTTCCCTCTGCGGCGCATGCTGGAACGCGGGCTGCATGTCGGTCTCGGCACGGATATCGCCGGCGGCGCGAGCCCGTCGATCCTCGACAATGCGCGCCAGGCGGTGATCGCCTCGCGCACCCTGGAGTCCGGCGTCGACGCGGCGCAGAGCCGGGAACGGCGGCGCCGCGAGGCCTCGCGGATCGATGCGCCGACCGCCTTCTGGCTGGCGACGGCTGCAGGCGGCGAGGCGCTCGACCTGAACGTGGGGCTGTTCCGCGAGGGTTACCAATTCGATGCCGTGGTCATCGATGCGAATTCGCCGGCCGGCAATCTTCGCGTTCTTGCGCAGGATGCTCCCGAGCACATCTTGCAGAAGATCGTCTACCACTGCGCCCGCGCCGATGTTCACAGCGTCTGGGTTGGCAACCGTCTGGTGCACGAGCGCTCCGAGGGCATGCGATCATGAGCGCATCGAGGCCCGGATTGCGCGGCGACTGCGTGTCGCTGCTCGAAAGCTTTGCACAGACATTCGGCGTGTTGTCGCCCGCCGGGACCATCAGTGTGATCATTCCGCTGTTGATCATCAGCGCCGGTAACGGCACGTGGCTGCTGCTGCTGGTGACACTCGGCGTATTTCTGGTCGTGATGCTGAGCATCGTGAGATTCGCGACGCTGCATTCATCCGCGGGCTCGCTCGCGGCCTTCAGCGAGCTCGGCTGGGGGCCGGTGGGCGGATTGGTCGGCGGATGGATCTACCTGCTGGGGATGTCGTATTGCGTGCCGGCGGCGGCGCTCACCGCAGCGTCCTATTTCGACATGCTGCTGGTGCCGTGGCTGGGGCCGTCGGTGACGCCGGTGCGCGTGGCCACGCTCACGGCGCTGGTCATGCTGGCATGCGGGATGGCGGCGCACCGCGGCATCAAGCTGTCGACCAATCTGATGCTCGTCATCGAGTGCGCGTCGGTGAGCGTCATGCTGCTGCTCATCATCGCCGGGATGCACCATGCGGATGCGTGGACCGATCATGCGCAGTTCGATCTTCGCGGCGTGCACTTCACGGGCTTGCAGGGCGGGCTGGTGCTGGCCTTCATGTTGATGGCCGGATTCGAGGGGGCCACCAGTCTCGGGGAGGAGGCGCAGGACGCCAAGAACACCATTCCGTGCGCGATCTTCCGCTCCATGCTGCCGCTTGCCCTGTTGTACCTCATCATGACCTATTGCATCGTGGCGCTGGAGAACCGCGGTGTGATCCACGGGGAACCCAACGGCCTCACCGTGCCTTTCGATGACGTCGCGCGTGCCATCGGCCGCGCCTGGCTCGGACCGGTCAGTTCGTTTGGCGTCGCCCTGAGCTATTTTGGCTGTGCGTTGGGCTCGCTGACGATCGCGTCGAGGGTATTGTTTTCAATGGCGCGCGACGGGCGATTCTGGCCGCGATTCGGCGAGGCGCACCCGCGCAACGCCACGCCGCACCGCGCGATCGCCCTGATCTCACTGGTCAGCACAGCGATACCGGTGATCATGCTGCTGCTCCGGGCGCCGCTCGGCTTCAGCATCAACTTCATCTCGCAGCTCGGTTCCATCGGGCTCATCGGCGCCTATCTCATCGTGGTGGTCGCCCTGCCGCGCTATTTGAAGGGGCAGGGACTTCTCAAGCGAAGCGATCTGCTGACCGCCGCGGTGGCGAGCGCGCTGCTGGTCCTGGTGCTGATACTCAGCGTCTATCCGGCGCCGCCCGCGCCCTACGTGTACGTGGTGTATGTTTTCATCGCGTCCGCGCTGGCGGGTGTCGCGATTTCACTGCTGCTGGCCGCCGGCGGGTCGCCCGGCGGCGCTACGCTCGTGCGGATTTTCAACGGGCATGTTGATCGATGAGCGCCGTCCAACGGCTCTTGTCGGATTGCGCCAGGAACGATGCCTCGATTGAATTGCGGGCGAGCTGCAGGATCTGCGCACGCGACAGCCCGAGCGCCCGCTGAACCGCCAGATAATTCTCCAGCAGGTAGCCGCCAAAATAGGCCGGGTCATCCGAATTGACGGTGACGCAGAGTCCGCGCTCGAGCAGGCGCTTCAGATTGTGGTCTGCCATGCGCTCGAAGACCTTCAGTTTGACGTTGGACAGGGGACAGACGGTCAACGGCATGCGCTCCCGCGCCAGGCGGTCGAGGAGCTGCACATCTTCGTCGCAGCGCACGCCGTGATCGATGCGCCGCACCTTCAGGACGTCCAGGGCTTCGCGGATATAGGCCGGCGCTCCCTCTTCGCCCGCGTGCGCCACGGCCGGCAAGCCCTCGCTCAGCGCCCGCGCGAACACCTCGGCGAATTTCGCCGGGGGGTTGCCGGACTCCGACGAATCCAGTCCGACGGCGGCGAACAGGTGTTTGTACGGCAGGATGGCCTGCAGGGTGTGCATCGCATCCGCGGCGCTCAGGTGCCGCAGGAAGCAGGGGATCAGACGCCAGCTGATGCCGAATTGCGTCTCCCCCTCGAGCAACGCCCGGTGGATGCCGCCGAACACCGCATCCAGTCCGACGCCGCGCGGAATATGGGTCTGGGGGTCGCAGAATATCTCCACGTGCACGATACCCTGTTCATGCGCCTTGCGCAGGTAGGCAGCCGTCAACGCATGAAAATCGTCGGCGTCGCGCAGCACGTCGGCACCGGCATAATAGACGTTCAGGAAGGACTGTAGATCGGAGAACTGGTACGCACGGCGCAATGCCTCGACGGTGGGGTGGGGCAGATCGACCGCATGCTTGTGCGCCAGCCGAAAGACCAGCTCCGGCTCGAGTGTGCCTTCGATGTGCAGGTGCAGCTCGGCCTTGGGCAACCCGCGGACGAATTCCGTCATGTCTTGCGAGAGTTCGCTCATCGGACTCCATTGTGCGACGGCGGGCATCCCGGCGGCTACCGCCATCGGGGAAAATCGCATACACTCGATTGAAATAGGATCGAGAATGGGCCGGTGGTGCGATGGCGGGGGTGAGTGGCCGCACCGTCGTTAGGAAGCGAATGGGACAGCTGACGACTCACGTGCTAGATACCAGCGCCGGTTTGCCGGCGTCCGGCGTCCGCATCGAAGTGCACGAATTGACGGCGCCCACCCCCGCGCTGATCGCGCGGGTGTCCACCGGCACGGATGGGCGGTGCGCGGCCCCGCTGGTCGCCGGCGAGGCGTTTCGCGCCGGACGCTACTCGCTGACCTTCTTCGTGGCCGATTATTTCCGCTCGCGCGGCCTGGCGCTGCCGGCTCCCGCATTCATAGAGGATGCGGTGATCCGCATCGGGGTCGCGCATCCGAATGAGCACTACCACGTGCCGCTGCTGGTTTCGCCGTGGAGCTACTCGGTTTATCGGGGAGGATGATCGGGCGTGTCAACGGCCCCACCTGCAAGCGCCTCATCGGTCCGCTTCCTGCTCGATGGAGAGCTGGTGACGGCGGACGTTGCGCCGACCACGACGGTGCTCGAGTATCTGCGCGACACACTGCGTCGCACCGGTACGAAGGAAGGATGCGCTGAGGGGGATTGCGGCGCTTGCACCGTGGTGCTCGGCGAACTCGACCCGGACCTCGGCCGTGTCGCCTACAAGGCTGTGAATTCCTGCATACGCTTCCTGCCGACCATCGACGGTGCGGAACTGGTCACAGTGGAGAGTCTGCGCGGCAGCGATGGCAGCCTGCATCCGGTGCAGCAGGCCATCGTCGATCATCACGCCTCGCAATGCGGGTTTTGCACGCCGGGCTTCGTGATGTCCTTGTTTGCGCTGTATCTGCGCCTCGAACAACCCTCCCGCGAACAGGTGCTCGAGGCCCTTTCGGGCAATCTATGCCGTTGCACCGGATATCGTCCCCTGATCGAGGCGGGATGCCGCATGGGAGCGTATGCGCCGCCCACCGGATGGAGCCGCGCGCAGGCCGCCTCATCCGAACGCCGCGAGGCCCTCAAGGCGCTGTGCCGCGAGCGCGCCCTGGAGGTTCCCGGCTTTTGCGCGCCGCGCTCCCTCGACGAACTTGCCGCCGCGATCAACGAGCGGCCCGAAGCGCTGGTGCTGGCCGGCGGCACGGACGTCGGATTGTGGGTCACCAAGCAGCTGCGCGACCTGCCGCCGCTGATTTACATCGGCGAAGTCGCCGAACTCAAGCGCGTGCGGCGCAACGGCGCGGCCGTCGTGATCGGCGCAGCGGTGTCGCTCGCCGACGGCTGGGACGCCGTTGTCGGCGAATATGCCGAACTGGGTGAACTGGCACAGCGCTTCGGCTCGCCGCCGGTGCGCAACTCCGGCACTCTGTGCGGCAATCTGGCGAACGGCTCGCCCATCGGAGATTCCATGCCGGCGCTGATCGCCCTGGAAGCCGAGCTCGAGCTGCGCCGCGGCGGCGTCACGCGCCGGCTGCCGCTCGAGGACTTCTACCGCGGCTACCAGCGCAAGGATCTCGCACCCGGTGAGTTCCTGGTGTCGGTCAGCGTGCCGCGCCGGCGCCCGGGTCTACGGCTCGCGGGGTACAAGGTGTCGAAGCGCTTCGATCAGGACATATCCGCGGTGTGCGCGGGGATCGCGCTGCAGGTCGAGTCCGGACGCGTGCACGGCGCGCGCATCGCCTTCGGCGGCATGGCCGCGATCCCGGCACGCGCGCGCGCCGCGGAGCGTGTCCTCGTCGGCGCGGCATGGGATGGCGAGACCATCGAGCGCGCGGCGGCGGCGCTCGCCGCCGACTTCCAGCCGCTGAGCGACCTGCGCGGCGGCAGCGCCTACCGGCTGCAAACCGCCGGCAACCTGCTGCGCCGGTTCCATGCGGAACACGGCGCCGACGCCGGGCCGGTGCGCACGGCGGCTGCGACGGCGGCGCCGGCTTGAACGCCGTCGGCGGGGCACCGCGCCACGACAGCGCGCATCTGCACGTCAGCGGCGAAGCCCTGTACGCCGATGACATACCGTTGCCGGCGAATGCCCTGCACGCGGCATTCGGATTCAGCGGCATTGCGCATGGCCGAATCCGGGAATTGGATCTGACGGCCCTGCAGGGGCAGACAGCCCTGGTGGTGGCGACGGCCGCCGATGTCCCCGGCGAAAACAACTACGGCAGCACGCTGCACGATGATCCGATTTTCGCATCCGGGCTGGTGCAGTATGCCGGGCAGCCGATATTCGCCGTAGCCGCCGCTTCGCACGCGGCGGCGCGACGCGCGGTGCGCGCGGCCCGCATCGAGTACGAGCCGTTGCCGGCCATCCTCGACATCCGGGCCGCACTCGCCGCGCAGAGCTATGTGCTGCCCTCGGTGCATCTCAGCCGCGGCCAACCGCAGGATTGCCTGGCGCTGGCGCGGCAGCGGCTCGCCGGTACGGTGCACATCGGCGGTCAGGACCACTTTTATTTGGAGGGCCAGATCGCGATCGCCGTGCCGCAGGAGGACGGCAGCATGCTGATCCACAGCTCCACCCAGCATCCCTCGGAGGTGCAGCAGATCGTGGCAAATGCGCTCGGCAAGCGCGCACACCACGTGACCGTGCAATGCCGGCGCATGGGCGGCGGTTTCGGCGGCAAGGAAACCCAACCCGCGCTGATCGCGGCCGCGGCCGCGGTGATCGCCCACAAGGCAGCCCGTCCCGTCAAGCTGCGGCTCGATCGCGATACCGACATGCTGATGACCGGCAAGCGTCATGATTTTCTCGCCGATTATGAAGTGGGCTTCGACGAGGCCGGGCGCATCTCGGCGCTGCTGGTCACGCTGGCGTCGCGTTGCGGCTATTCGGCCGATTTGTCCGGTCCGGTCAATGACCGGGCGGTCATGCATCTCGACAACGCGTATTTTCTCGAGCATGTGCAAATCGTGTCGCATCGCTGCAGGACCCACACGGTTTCCAATACGGCCTTCCGCGGCTTCGGCGGTCCCCAGGGCATGATGGTCATCGAGGCGATCATCGACGACATCGCGCGCGCGCTCGGAATGGACGCGCTCACCGTGCGGCGCGCAAATTTCTACGGGCCCGGCCGCAACGTCACCCACTACGGCCAGACGGTCGAGGAGGACATCCTGCTGAGGATGGTCGATCAACTGGCCGCGGATAGCCGCTACGCGGAGCGGCGCCGCGACATTGCCGGGTGGAATGCAGCCAATCGCATCATCAAACGCGGCATTGCGCTCACCCCGGTCAAGTTCGGCATCTCCTTCACCGCCACGCTGTTCAACCAGGCGGGGGCGCTGCTGCATGTGTACTCCGACGGCACCGTGCTGCTCAATCACGGCGGCACCGAGATGGGACAGGGCCTGTTCACCAAGGTGGCGCAGGTGGTGGCGTGCGAACTCGGACTGCCGCTGTCGGCGATCCGCGTCACTGCGACCGACACGTCCAAGGTGCCGAACACCTCGGCGAGTGCGGCCTCCGCCAGCACCGACCTGAATGGCATGGCGGCGCTCGCCGCCGCGCAGACCATCCGTGCGCGCCTGGTGCAGCATGCCTGCGACATGTTCGGCGTGGCGTCCGGCCACGTGCGATTCGAGGACGGCCGGGTGTCGGCGGGAGAGCACAGCATGAGCTTCGCGGATCTGGCGACGGCCGCCTATCGAGCGCGCATTTCGTTATCCGCGACCGGATACTACCGCACGCCCAAGATCGAATGGAACAAGACCACCATGCAGGGGCGGCCGTTTTACTATTTCGCGTGTGGGGCGGCCGTGAGCGAGGTTGCGGTCGATACGCTGACCGGGGAAATCCAGCTGCTCGCCGTTGACATCCTGCAGGACGTCGGCTCCTCGCTCAACACCGCCATCGACCTCGGCCAGATCGAAGGCGGGTTTTTGCAGGGTGTCGGCTGGCTGACTTCGGAGGAACTGTGGTGGACCGCCGCGGGCGAGCTCGCCACGCATGCGCCTTCGACCTACAAGATTCCGACCGCACGCGACTGGCCGGCGCGCGCCAGCGTGCGCCTGTTCGGCGAGCCGAATCGCGAACACACCATCCACCGCTCCAAGGCGGTGGGTGAGCCGCCCTTGATGCTGGCCATTTCGGTATTTCACGCCGTGCGCGACGCCATAGCAGGCTGCGCCGCCGCCGGTGCACGGCCGCCGCTCACGGCGCCGGCCACTCCGGAGTCGGTGCTGCGCGCCATTGGCAATTCATTCGCGGCGGGACGCGCATGAATCCGCAGGGAGCGCCGTGCCCGGCCCCGCAGCCCGTCGCGCCTGCGGTCGGAACGTGGCTAAGGCCGCTCGGGGACTGGTTGGCGGCGCTTTGCGACCTTCTCGAGCGCGAGCCTGCCGTGGTGCGCGTGGTGCTCGCGCAGGTGCGCGGCTCGGCACCGCGCGAGGCCGGCGTCGGCATGCTCGTGGGTGCGCGCCAGGTGGCCGGCACCATCGGCGGCGGTCGGCTGGAATGGGAGGCGATCGGGGCTGCGCGCGGTCTGCTCGACCGGGCGGCTGCGGGCGAGATACGGCGCCTGGTGCTGGGGGCCGAACTCGGACAGTGCTGCGGCGGGGTGGTCGAGCTGTGGATGGAGCGCTATAGCGGCGCGGATCGCGGGATTCTCGCGGCCGCCCGGCGGGCAGCGCAGGCCGGCGCCGCGGTGCTGGTGAGCACCCTGACGCCGCGGGGCGTCGAGCGGAGCATCGTCCGTGAGACGGGCCGGGCCGCGGATGCGAATCGGCTACCCGGTGCGCCGTGCACACTCACAGTCCCGCGGCTTGAGCGCGATGCGGCCGGCCGGTCGGTGCTGCGGGAGCGGCTCGACCAGGATCTGCCCGCGGTTTGGCTGGTTGGGGCGGGGCACGTAGGCCAGGCGCTCGCGCGGATCCTGATGGATCTGCCGCTGCGATTGACCTGGATCGACCCACGCCCCGGGGTCTTCCCGGCGGACCTGCCGGTCGCGGTGCGAACGCTGGCCGCCGCCGATCCGGTGCAGGGCCTGGCCGCCGCGCCGCCCGGGGGCCGGTTCCTGGTCATGTCCCACAGCCACGCGCTGGATTACGCGATCTGCCGCGCACTGCTGCACAGAAACGATTTCGCGTCGCTGGGGCTGATAGGTTCGGCCAGCAAATCGGCGCGCTTTCGCGCGCGTCTGGCCCGCGATGGCCTGGGCGCCGACGCGATCGCGAGGCTGGTGTGTCCGATCGGCATTGACGGCATCGGCAGCAAGTGGCCGGCCGCCATCGCTGTGGGGGTGGCGGCACAGCTGCTGCGCGAAATCGGCGCCGGAGCGGCCGACAGCGAGCCGCGTCGGTCCGCGATGCCCTGCACGGGCTTTGCCTGCGAGTCCTGCGGATCGCCATGACCATGGCGCCGATGCTGGCCTATCTGCTGGATTGGGCGGGTCTGCTGATTCGCTGGCTGCACATCATCGCCGGCATCGCCTGGATCGGCGCGTCATTCTATTTCGTATGGCTCGACAACCATCTGCTGCCGCCCGCGAGCGACGCGGATCCGCGCGTGGCCGGCGAAGTCTGGGCGGTGCACGGCGGCGGCTTTTATCGCGCGCAGAAGTTCCGCGTGGCGCCCGCGGCCCTGCCGCCCACCCTGCATTGGTTCTACTGGGAGGCGTACACCACCTGGCTGTCCGGTTTCGCGTTGCTGTGCCTGTTGTATTTTCTGCGGGCAGAGGCGTACCTGATCGACCCGGCGGTGGCGAACCTGAGCAAGCCGGAGGCGATTGCGATCGCGTTGGCGGTGATCGGTGCGAGCTGGCTGGCGTACGACACGCTGTGCCGCTCGGCACCCGGCGACAAGCCGCGCTTCCTGGCAGCCACCCTTGCGGTGATGGTGTGCCTGCTCGCCTGGGGGCTGTGTCAGCTGTTCGGCGGGCGGGGCGCCTTCATGATCTACGGCGCCGCGCTCGGCACGCTGATGGTGGCCAATGTTCTGTTCGTGATCATCCCCGGCCAGCGCGAGCTTGTGCGCGCCAAGGTCGAGGGCCGCGAGCCGGATCCCGCGACGGGCGTTCGCGGCAAGCAGCGCTCGGTGCACAACACCTATTTCACCCTGCCGGTGCTGTTCGTGATGATCAGCAATCACTATGCCATGACCTACAGCGGACCCCATAACTGGCTGGTGCTCATCGCCCTCAGCTTTGCGGGTGCCTGCATCCGGGCGTGGTTCGTCGCCCGTCACAAGCCGGCGCAGCGCACGGCGGTCGCCTCGGCGCTGCCTGCGGTGCTCGCTGCGATGTCGCTGGCCGCGGTGGTGCTCGCGCTCGCGCCGCGCGTGCCGGCGGCCGCCGGCGCCGGCAGCCTGGCCGCAGATGCCGGGCTGCGCGCGCAATGGATCGTCGAACGCCGCTGCGTGCCGTGCCACGCCACGGCCCCGACCCAACCCGGATTCAGCGCAGCGCCAAATGGCCTGATTCTGGAGAGCATGGATCAGCTGCGTGCGCACCTGCCGGACGTGCAGCAGCAGCTTGCCCTGCATGCCATGCCGCTCGGCAATCTGACCGGCATGACCGAGGATGAGCGGTCACAGCTGCTGGCGTGGCTCGCACGCGCTGCGCCATGAGCGGCTATCCGCGCGATCTCAAGGGCTATGGCCGGTATCCGCCGCATGCGCGCTGGCCCGGCGGAGCGCGGATCGCGCTGCAATTCGTGCTGAACTACGAAGAGGGTGCGGAGAATTGCGTGCTGGACGGCGATCCGGCCTCCGAGGTCTTTCTTTCGGAAATCATCAATGCGCAGGCCTTTCCGATGCGCCACATGAGCATGGAGTCGCTGTACGAATACGGCTCGCGAGCCGGCCTGTGGCGGGTGCTGCGCGCCTTCGAGCGGCGTCATCTGCCGCTCACCGTATTTGCGGTCGCCACGGCGATGAGCCGCCACGCCGAGGCGGCTGCGGCCTTCAAGGAGCTCGGTCACGAGATTGCCTGCCACGGACTGCGCTGGATCAGCTATCAACTGATCGACGAGGACACCGAGCGCGCGCACATGACCGAGGCAATCGCCATCCTGCGGGAGATCTTCGGCGAGGCGCCCCTGGGCTGGTACACCGGACGCGACAGCCCGCGCACCCGCCGCCTGGTTGTCGAGCACGGCGGCCTGCTGTACGACGCAGATTCCTACGCCGATGACCTGCCTTATTGGACCGAGGTGGAGGCCGGCGGGCGGGGCGTGGTGCCGCATTTGGTCGTGCCCTATGCCCTTGACTCCAACGACATGCGCTTCGCGACGGCGCAGGGTTTCAACTCCGGCGCGCAGTTCTTCGACTATCTGCAGGCGTCCTTCGATACGCTGTACGCGGAAGGCGATCCGGACGGTCTTGACGCGCCCAAGATGCTGTCGGTCGGTCTGCATTGCCGGCTCGCGGGCAGGCCCGGACGCGTCGCGGCGCTGGAGCGGTTCCTGGATTACGTACTGCGGCACGAGCAGGTGTGGATCTGCCGGCGCATCGACATCGCCCGACATTGGATCTCCATACATCCCCATGGGAGGGCGGCGTGAACCGGCTCGCGGAGCTCAACGAGCTGCCGGCCGAGGAATTCGTGGCGCGGCTTGCCGGCATTTTCGAGCATTCCCCCTGGGTCGCGCAGCGCGTCGCGGCGTCGCGGCCGTTCGACTCGCGCCTGGCATTGTTCGATGCCATGCGATCGGCGGTGGACTCCGCCGCCGCGGCCGAGCAGCTCGGCCTCATACGCGCACATCCGCGGCTGAGCGCGAGGGGACGGCGCGCCGAACTCACTCAGGCATCGGCGCAGGAGCAGCGCCGGGCCGGACTCGAGGGCTGCACCGAAGAGCAGGCGCAACGCCTGGATGAACTCAATGCCGCCTATTTCGACAAATTCGACATGCCGTTCATCCTCGCGGTCCGCGGCCACGATCCGGCGTCGATCATCGCGACTTGTACGCGCCGTCTGGGCAATGATGCGCAACTGGAGCGACGCACCTGTCTCGGTGAAATCGCACGCATTGGCGCATTTCGACTGGCCGACGCGGTGGCCACTCCCGCCGGCGCGGAGATACTCGCCATGCAGTTGCGGCTGGCGGCGCTTCGCGACCGCGGCCCGGCCGAGCGGGCAGAACTGGTGCGCGAATGGATGTTGGCGGCCGATCTGGAGGTGTCCGCCGACGACCTCGGCGGCCTGCTGGGTCGCCGGCGCAGCACGGGTTTGAATGCCTGGAATCTGCTGGTCGGGCTGCATTACGATTCGACCGCCCACGCCCCGCGCTACGACGGGCACCACGGCTATCTGGTCGGCATCGCGGTGGCGCAGCAGATCCGTCAGCAGGGCATTCGTCTGCCGTTCGACCTGCTGGTATTCGCCCATCCGGCCGACGAACGCAGCGGGGATCTGTCCGGTCTGGCCGATCCGGATGCGCTGCGCGGCTGCGTGGCGCTGGCGGCTGATGATCTGAAGAACCTGGACGGTGCCCTGATGCGCGCGGCATTGCGTGCCGCAAACATCGACACGGGCAGCCACGCCATCGTGCGGCAGGGACCCTCCATCAGCCACCGTGTCGAAGCCGCGCAGGACGTGCAGCTGTACGAGCGCGCCGCGCAGACGCTACAGGACTTCTTGCTGCAGAATCGGCAGACTGCGACCTACGACGCCTAGAGACGGGATACGCAGATGACGCACACGAACGAGGCCGTTGATCCGATTACCTTCCATCTCAATCTGGCCGATGAGCGGCTGGGTGCGGCGGCCCTGTCCGCTACCGACGAGTTCTTCGGGCCGGCCGTGCGTCTGTTGCAGCCCGGCGATCCCGTGTGGCGCGCCGGCGTTTATGATGATCACGGCAAGTGGATGGATGGTTGGGAGACGCGCCGGCGCCGCGATTCGGGCCACGACCATTGTATCGTGCAGCTGGCGGGACCCTGCACGCTGACGGCACTCGACATCGACACGCGCCATTTCACCGGCAATTACCCGCCTTTTGCCTCGGTGCAGGCGTGCCGTTGCGACGGCATCCCCGATGCGAACACCGGCTGGACGGAGCTGTTGCCCCGATCGGCCCTGCGCGGGAATCAGCGCAACGCATTCGCGCTGGTGCCCTCCGGGACCTGGACCCACCTGAAGCTCAATATCTTCCCGGACGGTGGCGTGGCGCGTCTGCGCGCCTATGGCGCGATCCGGCACGATTTCGGCCCGGACGCCGGCGCCGCACCGGTGGACCTGGCCGCCGCGTTGAATGGCGGACGGCCGCTGGCGTGCAGCGATGAACACTATGGATCGATGGGCAACCTGCTCCTGCCGGGGCGCGGTGCAAGCATGGCCGACGGCTGGGAGACAAGGCGGCGGCGCGAACCGGGCCACGATTGGGTGATCTTGCGTCTCGGCGGCGCCGGCCGGATCGAACGGATCGAGATCGACACCGCCCACTTCAAGGGCAACTTCCCGCATCGGGTGTCGATCACAGGCGCGCTGCTGCACGCGCAGCAGGATACAGATCTGTCCAGCCAATGCCTGTATTGGCCGCTGCTGCTCGAGCCGCAGCCCATGCAGGCCGACCAGGTGCATACATACCAGCAGCAGCTGCGCGACATCGGCGTGATTTCCCATGTCTGCGTCAACATGCATCCGGACGGCGGGCTGAGCCGCGTGCGGCTGTTCGGCAGGCCCGAGCGGGCGGTGTAAGCGATGGGCACGCTCGGGTTGACGGCAGTTGCGCTGACGGCCGAGGCGTTCGCGCCCTACGGAGAGGTGATCGAGACGCACGGCCGGCCCTTTCGCCGGATCAACGAGGACACCTGCCGGCGCTTCGACGATCTGGCCCGGATCGACGTGCTGCAGGACGGCGGCCGGCCGCTGCTCAGCATTTTCGAGTCCGTGCCCCGCCGGCTGCCGCTGGCCGTGCGCTCGCTTGAGCGCCATCCGCTCTCCAGCCAGGCATTCGTGCCGCTGGACGGGCGGCGATTTCTGGTGGTGGTGGCCGGGGACGGGCCGGACGTCGCGGCCGGCATCCGCGCGTTCTTGAGTTCAGGCGGCCAGGGAGTGAATTTTCGCCGTAACACCTGGCACCATGCACTGATCGCGCTCGATCAAACCTCGCGCTTTCTGGTCATCGATCGCGGCGCTCCGGGGGACAATTGCGAGGAGATACCCATCGAGGGTGTCGAGGTGCACCTCGGTGCCGAAGTGCAAGCAGATGCCGAAGTGCAAGCAGGTGCTGAGGTGCAAGCCGGCGCCGAGATGCAAGCCGGCGCCGAGGTGCAAGCCGGCGCCACCGCGGTACACGGCCACGGCACTACTTCGGAATAGTGCCGTCGACGCCGTCGACGAACCAGTTGATCGACACCAGCGCATCCGCCGGCACCGATGAGCCGGCGGGCACCTTAAGGGTGCCGCCGTTGTCCTTGATGGGACCGGCAAAGGGCAGCAACGCGCCGGCCATGAGCGCCGACTTCTTCGCCTCGTAGATGCCGGCCACGTCGGCGGGCACGGCCTTGCTGAGGGGCGTGAGTTCCACAGTGCCCTCCTTGATGCCCCAGTGGGTCCGGCGCTCGCCGGTCCACGTGCCGGCCAGCACCTTGTTGACCTCCCCGATGTAGTAGCCGTTCCAGTTTTCGGTATTGGCCGTCAATTGCGCATGCGGACCGAATTTCGCCATGTCCGAATCCCAGCCGAAGGCATGAATGCCCTTCTCCTCCGCCACTTGGACCACCGCCGGTGAGTCCGTGTTCTGGCACAGGATATCGGCGCCCTGGGCGATCAACGCCTCGGCCGCCTGCCGTTCCTTGCCGGGATCGTACCAAGTGTCGGCCCACACGACTTTGGTGCGGATCTTCGGATTGACGCTGCGCGCACCCAGGGTGAATGCATCGATGTTGCGGATCACCTCGGAGATCGGGAAGGAGGCGACATAGCCCAAGGTGTTGCTCTTGGTCATCTTGCCTGCGAGCACGCCGAGCAGATAGGCGCCTTCGTAGAACTGCGCCTCATAGGTGACCACGTTGGCCGCGGTCTTGTAGCCGGTGGCATGTTCGAAATGCACCTGCGGGAAGAGTTTGGCGACCTTGAGCGTCGGCTCCATGTAGCCGAACGAGGTGGTGAAGATCAGCGTGTAGCCCTTGGCGGCCAACTGACGGATGACCCGCTCGGCATCGGCGGACTCCGGCACGTTCTCGACGTAGGTGGTCTCGATCTTGGAGCCGAATTCGCGCTCCAGCGCCAGCCGCCCGAGGTTATGCTGATAGGACCAGCCGCCGTCGGAGGCCGGACCCACGTACACGAAGCCCACCTTCAGTGGCGCAGCGGCAACGCTCGCGGCGCTGGCCAGCGCGATGGCAGCGAGAAGTGCTTGCCATGCGAACGTCCCGGATTTGGCACGAAATTCAAGTGCAACGTCCGATCGATGGTGCATGGAATTAAAGCCCTCGGTTCACTTTACAGCGGCGACACTCGTGTGTAGTGTAAGGATTGCAACAACGGTTGCAATCATCGACAACTAAAAAACACGTGCGCAGGGGACCAGCACGCCGTGGTTTTTTCTCACCCGAGTGTTGGCTCTCGCGTGGGTCTTTAAAGGTCGCGCAAGCGCCGGGAAGGGATGGCGATGAGTTCCAGATTCGATGCCCCATCAGGGTGGCGGTGCCCCTTTGCGCGGGTATTGGAATTGGCCCTGGCGCTGGCCTCGACGGCATGTATGACGCCGGCCGCACTCGCGGCCGAGGGTGCGGCCGCGGAAGCCGACACCATTCCCGAAGTGGTAGTCACGGCCACGCGCCGGGAGGAGAAGCTCAAGGACGTGCCGGTCTCCGCATCGGTGTTGAGCGGCGATGCGCTGCAGGTGCTCGGCGATACGGGCGATGACATCAAACAGCTCGCCTTCAAGGTGCCGAGCCTCAACATCGAATCGTCGAATGGCCGCGCCTTCCCGCGGTTCTACATCCGCGGCTACGGAAACACCGACTTCACGGATTTCGCCTCGCAGCCGGTGTCGCTGCTGTATGACGACATCATCCAGGAGAATCCAGCCTTGAAGGGCTTTCCGATCTTCGATCAAGGCGACGTCGAGGTGCTGCGCGGACCGCAGGGCACGCTGTTCGGACGAAACTCGCCGGCCGGCGTCGTGAAGCTCGAATCCGCCAAGCCGCAGCTCGGGGAGACCACGGGGGATTTTTCGTTGTCGGACGGCACCTATAACTCGGCCGTCTTCCAGGGGATCATCAATCTGCCGGTCAGCGATCAGATGGCATTCCGTGCCTCGGTGCAGGGCCAGCACCGCGACAACTGGGTCAACGACCCGATCAATCTGACCACTCTCGGCGGCTACGACGACTGGGCCGCCCGCCTGCAGCTGCTGTTTCAGCCCAGCGACGGTTTCACGGCGCTGTTCAACGTGCACGGCCGCAGTCTCACCGGTTCGTCGACGCTGTTCCGTGCGAACATCATTTCCAGGGGCAGCAACGATCTGATCCCCGGCTTCGATCCGGCGACGATGTACGCCGATGGGCCGAACAGCTCCAATCTCAGCACCATCGGCACCAACGTGCACCTGACGTGGAGCCTGCCGGGCATGACGCTTCAATCGATCACCGGCTACGAATCGGTGCAGCGCTACCTGGCGGAGGGCGACATCGACGGCGGCTACGGCCCCGGCGCCGCCTACAATTGCCCGCCGCAGTGCAGCCCGCAGCAGCGTGCCTCCTACATCGAATTCCCGGTGCAAACCTCGGCCGGGCTCAACAGCCACGAGCAGCTCACCCAGGAGTTTCGCGTGGTTTCCAAGAACGACGGTCCGCTGCAGGGCCAGGCCGGCGTTTTCCTGTTTTACGAGAGCGTCACGGCGGCCGACGACGACTATTGCGCGCCGGGGGATGGCGCGTTCGTGCCGGTGTGTGCCGCAAGCAATCTATGGTCGCTGCTCGACACCGAAGTGTCGCGTCAGAAAAACGATGCGGAGGCGATTTTCGGCTCGCTGGAGTACACCGTGACGTCCGACTTCAAGGCGCGTGCGGGCGTGCGCTTCACCGAGGATCACAAGGAATTCGCGGTGCTGTACAACACCTCGTTTCCGCCGCCGTCACCGCCGCTGTCCGAATCCAGCAGCGCCTCCAATGTAAGCTGGGACGTGAGTGCCACCTATACCCTGAATTCCGACGTCAACCTCTACGCCCGGATCGCGACCGGCTTCCGTGCGCCGGAGTACGACGCCCCCGGCACGGCCACCGGCGAGCCGATCCAATTCGCGAAATCCGAGACCAACATTTCCTATGAGACCGGCGTGAAGGCCGACCTGTTCGAGCGCCGCGCGCGCGTTGCATTCGACGTGTATTACTACGACGTCAGCCATCAGCAGCTCACCGCCGTCGGCGGCAACGAGAACACCACGCAGCTGCTCAACGCACAATCGACCATCGGCAAGGGGGCCGAGCTCGATTTTGACGCGCAATTGGCGCCGAATCTGTTTCTCAGCCTGAACGGCAGCTACAACTACACGCGGATCGATGATCCGAGTCTCACCGTCGGTGTCTGCGCCATTTGCACCGTCACCAACCCCATCGTGCCCGTCGGAGGTGTCCCGGCCCTCGGGATCGCGGCGGGCGCCGCCGGCAACGCCGAGATCAACGGCAATCCGCTGCCGCAGGCGGCGAAATGGGTGGGCAACGCGGCGCTGCGCTATGACGTGCCGCTGGGCGCGGGCCGCAAGCTGTACGGCTATGCGGACCTGTCATATCGCAGCGAAGTCAATTTTTTCCTGTACGAATCCAAGGAGTTCACCGGTGCGCCGCTGTTCCAGGCTGGACTTCGTCTCGGTTATGCGTGGGGCAACGGCAAGTATGATGCGGCGATTTTCTGCCGTAATTGCACCAATGAGATCCGCGCCATCGGCGGCATCGACTTCGACGACAATCTTGGGTACATCAACGATCCGCGCATCGTCGGCGCGCAGTTGCGGGTGAAGTTTTAGCCGAATCCGAGGGAGTTGGATGATCGATGAAATCGCCGGCCGCTGCTGCGCGCTGCTGCTGCTGATCGCATGGGTGCCGGCCGCGGCCGGCGCGGCCGAGCCCGGCGCGGCCCAGCCCGGCGCCACGGTCCAGGGCGCGGCGCCGGCGGCGCCCCTGGCGGTCAAAGTGCTGATCATCAACATGTTCGACCTGGAGGCTGCGCCCTGGCTCGAGGCGCTCAAGCCGGCCGCCGAAATCCGCGTGCCGGGCCTGCCGGCGGAATTTCCCGCCGTGCATTGCGATGCCGACGCGGTGTGCCAGATGACCACCGGCATGGGGCATGCCAACGCAGCCGCCTCGACCATGGCGGTGATTTACAGCGGACTTTTCGATCTGCGCAAAACCTACTTCCTGGTGGCGGGCATTGCCGGCATCGATCCGTTGCGCGGTACCCTGGGTTCGGCCGCCTGGGCTCGTTATGCGGTCGACAGCGGCATTGCCCACGAGATCGACGCCAGGGAACTGCCGCGTGGCTGGGTGGACGGCTATTTCGGAGTGCTGACCAATTCGCCGGTTGAAGTGCCGAAGTTCGACTATGGCACCGAAGTGTTCCGTCTCGACGAGACGCTGCTGCAAAAGGCGCTGGCGCTGTCGCGCCAGGTCGTGCTCGAGGATGCCGACGACGCGCGGCGTTACCGACGGCACTATCCCGCGGCGCCGGCCAACCAAGCGCCGGCCGTGATCCAATGCGACACGCTGTCGGGCGACACCTGGTGGTCGGGACGGCGCCTGGGCGGTCACGCCCGCCGCTGGACCCGGCTGCTCACCGGCGGCGCGGGCGTGTACTGCACCACACAGCAGGAGGACAACGCGACTTTGAACGCGCTGACGCGCGGCGCCGCCGGCGGATTGATCGACTTCAAGCGCATCGCCATCCTGCGCAGCGGCTCCGATTTCGACCGGCCTTATCCACATCAATCCGTGCTCGAGTCGATGATCGCGCAGCGCCGCCTGGCAGGCGCGTTGCGCATCTCCACGAAGAATCTGGTGCGCGCGGGGATGCCGCTGGTGACGGCCATCGTGCAGGACTGGGATGTGTGGCGCATCGGTGTGCCGTCGGCACCGGCACCATGATGGCCGAGGCCGCGCCCCGTCTGCTCCTGCGCGGTATCAGCAAACGCTATGCGGGCGTGTTCGCCAACGACGGCATCGATCTGAACGTCGCGGGCGGCGAAATTCATGCGCTGCTGGGGGAGAACGGCGCCGGCAAGAGCACCTTGATGAAGATCGTCTACGGCGTGGTCCAACCCGATCAGGGACGCATCGAGTGGCAGGGAACCCCGGTCGCCATCCGCACGCCGGCGCAGGCGCGGCGGCTCGGCATTGGCATGGTATTCCAGCACTTCTCCCTGTTCGAGACGCTGACCGTGGCCGAGAACATCGCGTTGGCCATGGATGAGCGCATGCCCGCCGGCAAGCTTGCGGCGCGTATCACCGAGGTATCCGAGCGCTACGGCCTGCCCGTCGACCCGCAGCGGCTCACCCACGGCATGTCGGTGGGTGAACGCCAGCGCGTGGAGATCGTACGCTGCCTGCTGCAGGATCCGAAACTGCTGATCATGGATGAGCCGACCTCGGTGCTGACGCCGCAGGCGGTGCGCGCGCTGTTCAAGACCCTGCGCCGGCTGGCGGCGGAGGGCGTCAGCATTCTGTACATCAGCCACAAGCTCGATGAGATCCGCGAACTGTGCGACGTGGCGACGGTGTTGCGCAACGGCCGGGTCAGCGGCACGGCCAAGCCGGCACAGGAGACCAACGCCGGCCTGGCGCGCCTGATGGTGGGCGGCGATCTGAAGGAGTGCTCGCTGGCGCCGCGCCAGGCGGATTCCGTGCGTCTGGAAATTGCGGATTTGTCGCTGGCCACGGCGGATCCATTCGGCACCCCGCTGCGGCAGATCAATCTGACGGTGCGCGGCGGCGAAATCGTGGGCATAGCGGGCGTTTCCGGCAACGGCCAGAAGGAATTGCTCGCGGCCATCTCCGGTGAGAGCCTGTGCGATCAGCCGGGGGCCGTTCGCATCTGTGCCGTGAATGCCGGCCGTCTGAATCCGGCAAGGCGCCGCAAGATCGGACTGCGCTTCGTTCCCGAAGAGCGGCTCGGCCGCGGCGCCGTGCCCGCGATGAGCCTCGCCGACAATTGCGTGCTCACCGGCGCCGGCTCGGGACTGGTGCGCCGCGGCCTGCTGAAGCTGCGCGCCGCGCGCGACTTCGCGGGCAAGACGATTGCGCAATTCTCGGTTAAATGCGACGGCGTTTCGGCACCTGCCGAGAGCCTCTCGGGAGGCAATCTGCAGAAATTCATCGTCGGCCGCGAAATCCGGCTGCTGCCGCAGGTGATGCTCGTGGCGCAGCCGACCTGGGGCGTCGACGTGGGCGCCTCCTTGCTGATCCGCCAGGCGCTGATCGATCTGCGCGACGCGGGCACCGCGGTGCTGGTCATCTCCGAGGAACTCGATGAACTGTTCGCCATCTGTGATCGTCTGTCGGTCATGGCGGGCGGGCGGCTGTCGGCGGCCGTGCCCACTGCGGATCTGGCGCCCGAAACCGTGGGATTGTGGATGACCGGCGCATTCGACGCGGCGTCCGCCGCGGATCATCATGTGGCCGCTTAGGGGCGACCCCTGGCCGTTGCGTCTGGAGCGACGTGCGAGCCCGTCGGTGGTCATGCGTTTTGCGTCGGCACCGCTCGCGGTGCTGGCGATGATCGGCATCGGCTTCCTGGCGCTCGGCGCACTTGGCCGCGATCCCGTGGCCGCATTCAAGGTGTTCTTCGTCGAGCCATTCAGCTCGATCTACGGAATTGGTGAATTGCTGCTCAAGGCCACACCGCTGATGCTGTGCGCGCTCGGGCTGGCCGTCGGCTATCGCGCCAACATCTGGAACATCGGTGCGGAGGGTCAATTCACGGCCGGCGCGATCACCGGCGGCGGCGTGGGCATTTACTATGGCGCCGCGCTCGGCATATGGGCGCTGCCGGTTATGTGCATCGCTGGCGTGGCGGGCGGCATGGCCTGGGCCTCGATACCCGCATTCCTCAGAGCGCGCTTTCACACCAGCGAGATCTTCGTCAGTCTGATGCTGGTATACATCGCGCAGCTGTTCCTGTCCTACCTGGTGCATGGCCCCTGGCGTGACCCGGCCGGACAGAATTTCCCGCAGTCCCCGCCGCTGCCCGACAATGCGCTGTTCACGCCGCTGATCGACGGCGCGCGCGTCAACGCAGGCTTTTTGGTGGCGTTGCTGCTCGCGGGTCTGTCCTGGTGGTTCGGTACCGCCACGGCTGCCGGGTTTCGCATGCGCGTGGGAGGTCTGGCGCCCGCCGCGGCGGCCTACGCCGGCATCAGCGAGCGCGCCAATATCTGGCTGGCACTGATGATCGGTGGCGGCGCAGCCGGGCTTGCCGGCATCTTCGAGATCGCCGGCCCGATTGGATTGCTGCAGCCGGTGATTTCGCCGGGCTACGGCTTTGCGGCCATCATCGTCGCCTTCGTCGGGCGGCTGCATCCGGTGGGCATCGTGCTCGCGTCGCTGCTCATGTCGGCGCTCTACCTCGGAGGTGAATCCGCACAGGTCGAACTGCAGCTGCCTTCGTCGGTCAGCGGCATTTTCCAGGCGGCACTGTTGTTCTTCATGCTTGCGGCGGAGCTGTTCATCCAGTTCCGCCTGCGGCGGCTGCGGCAATGACCGCGGCAACCTGGGTTGCCATCACCGCGAGCGCCATCGGTGCCGCAACGCCTCTGATCTACGCAGCCCTCGGCGAGTTGGTGACCGAGCGCGCCGGGGTTTTGAATCTCGGCGTCGAGGGCATGATGCTGGTGGGTGCGATCACCGGTTTCGCCGTCGGCGTGGCCACCGGCAGCTTGCTGCTCGGCTACGCGGCAGCCGCCCTCGCCGGCGCGTCAATGGCGCTGCTGTTCGCGCTGCTCACCCTCAGCCTGCAGACCAACCAGGTCGCCACCGGTCTGGCGCTGACGCTGTTCGGTGTCGGAGTCAGCGCATTCGCCGGGCGCGGCTTCGTCGGCATGCCGATTGCGCGCCTGCCGCAGATTTCCATACCTGTGCTGACCAAGCTGCCGGTGATCGGTGAGCTGCTGTTTCATTACGATGCATTGGTTTATCTGTCGGTTGCGTTGTGCGCGCTGATCGCATGGCTTCTCAAGGCCACGCGAATCGGCCTGCGGCTGCGGGCCGTCGGCGAGGCGCCCGCCGTTGCGCATGCGCTCGGCGAACCGGTCATTCTTATCCGCTACCTGGCGGTGCTGTTCGGCGGTGCGATGAGCGGAATCGCAGGTGCCTACCTGTCCACGGCCGTGACTCCAATGTGGGTCGAGGGCATGAGCGCCGGGCGCGGCTGGATCGCGCTCGCGCTGGTGGTCTTCGGCACCTGGAAACCCTGGCGTGTGCTCGCGGGCGCGTATTTGTTTGGCGCGGTGACCGTCCTGCAGCTATACGCCCAGGGCCTCGGCGTGCACATCCCCAGTGAATTCCTGTCGATGCTGCCCTATGCCGCGACCATCGTGGTGCTGGTGGTGATCTGTCGCGATCCGCGCATGATTCTGCTCAACCGTCCGGCATCGCTCGGCCGCAGCTACCATTCAGGCGGCTGACGCCCGGCAGGTGCCGCTGAGGCATAATGGCGCCGTTGCCCTCGTGGCGGAATTGGTAGACGCAACGGACTTAAAATCCGTTGAGAGCAATCTCATGCCGGTTCGATTCCGGCCGAGGGCACCAGACAAACGGATTCATCGTGTTCAAATTCTTCGAAAATCTGGTCGCCCCCTTTCCCGATGCACCTGCGGCAGAACTGCCGCGCGAATTCTTTCCGTTCATCTGGAGCTGTGCCCGTGGTGCGAGGCGCTACATTGCTGCGATGACGCTGTTCACCGCGGTTATCGGCGTGTTCGAGGCGCTGCTGTTCAGCATGCTGGGTCACGTGGTCGACTGGCTGTCGAAGGTGGCGCCGGCCCGGCTGTGGACCGAACAGCGTGGCCATCTTCTGTTGCTCGCCTGCATACTGGCCGCCAGCAGCCTGCTGATCGCGATGCAGAGCCTGCTCAAGCAGCAGGCGCTGGCCGGAAATTTTGCCATGCGGCTGCGCTGGGTATTCCACCGCAACATGCTCGCCCAGAGCATGAGCTTCTACCAGGACGAGTTTGCGGGCCGCGTCGCAGCCAAGGTCATGCAGACCGCGCTCGCGGTGCGCGACACCTGGATGATCCTCGCCGACATCCTGGTTTTCATCATCATCTACTTCGTCACCATCGTGCTGGTGGTCGGCGGTTTCAATTTGTGGCTGCTGGCGCCCTTTCTGATCTGGCTCGCGACCTATTCGCTCGCAATCCGGTATTTCGTGCCGCGGCTCGCAGCCGTGGCGAAGGCCCAGGCCGACGCGCGCTCTTTGATGACGGGGCGCATCACGGATGCGTACACCAACATCGCCACGGTGAAGCTGTTTTCCCACACCCGGCGCGAAGCCGCCTACGTGCAGGGGGCCATGAGCGAGTTTTTGAAGACGGTATACCGGCAGATGCGCATGGTGACGGGCTTCGAGATCGTCAATCACGCGCTCAGCATGGGCCTGATCGGCAGCACCGCCGGCGTGACCCTGTGGCTGTGGACCCAGGGACGCGTCGGCATCGGGGCGGTAGCGGCCGCCACCGCAATGGCGCTGCGGCTCAACGGCATCTCGCACTGGGTGATGTGGGAAATGGCTTCGCTGTTCGAACAAATCGGCACCGTGCAAGATGGCATCAACACGCTCGCGCGCCGGCGCACCGTGCTCGACCGGCCGGATGCCAAGGCGCTGCAGATCACGCGCGGGGATATCCGCTTCGATCACGTCACCTTTGCATACGGCGCGGACCGGACTTGCGCGCCGGTGATCGACAACCTCAATCTGCACGTGCGGCCGGGAGAGAAAATCGGGCTGGTCGGGCGTTCCGGCGCCGGCAAGAGCACCATCGTGAACCTGCTGCTGCGCTTCTACGACATAGCCCAGGGCCGTGTGCTGATCGACGGCCAGGACATTGCGCTGGTGACGCAGGACAGCCTGCGATCGCAAATCGGCATGGTGACCCAGGACACATCGCTGCTGCACCGCTCGGTCCGCGACAACATTCTTTACGGCCGCCCTGACGCCGGTGAAATGGAGATGGTGTCGGCGGCGAAGCGCGCCGAGGCGCACGAGTTCATTCTGGCGCTGGCGGATCCCGACGGCCGCAAGGGCTACCTCTCGCATGTCGGGGAGCGCGGGGTCAAGCTGAGCGGCGGCCAGCGCCAGCGAATCGCGATCGCACGCGTGCTGCTCAAGAATGCGCCGATACTTCTGCTCGATGAAGCGACGAGCGCCCTTGACAGCGAGGTGGAGGCGGCGATCCAGCAAAGCCTGTATCGCCTGATGGAGGGCAAGACCGTGCTCGCGATCGCGCATCGGCTGTCGACCATCGCGGCCATGGACCGGCTCATCGTGCTCGATGGCGGCCGCATCGTGGAGGAGGGCGATCATCGCCGGCTGCTCGCCAAGGGCGGTCTGTACGCCCGCTTGTGGGCGCATCAGAGCGGCGGCTTCCTCGGTGAGGTCGCCGATGACGGCGAACCCCTGCCGATTCGAGCCCGGCCGGTTTAGATTTCCGCGGCGACCTTGATGGGGAAACATCGCGCTTGCCGTTTTCGCGTGTCGCGTCATGCGCCGATCATACATACTCGTCAACCTTCGGCATAAACGGAAGGTGATCAATGCAGCGCCATAGGCGGGGATTCCTGCTGGTTTCGGCATCCGCCATTGCGTGGAGCACGGCCGGGCTGTTCACCCGGATCATTCACCTCGATGCCTGGTCCATGCTGGCCTGGCGCGGACTTTTTGGTGCCGCCGGACTCGCCGCCGTGTTGGCGGGCGGTCGGGGGGCGGCCTGGCGAGACCTGATGAGACTGGGTCGGTGGGGATGGGTGTTCGTGCTGCAGTCCGCGGCCGGCATGATCTTTTTCATCACGGCGCTGCGAACCACGACGGTGGCCCACGTCGCCGTGATCTACGCCACCGTGCCTTTTTTCGCCGCCGGGCTGGGTTGGCTGGTGCTGCGCGAGAAGCCGACGGGCCGGGCCGTGGCCGCCAGCCTGGTGGCGCTCGCGGGGGTGGCCCTGATGGTGGGAATCGGGCGCGAGGGCGGGATCCTAGGCGATGTGCTGGCGCTGGGCATGACCCTAACGATGGCGGTCGCCATGGTGGTCGCACGGCATTTTCGTGATATGCCCTTTCTCCCCGCGGCCTGTCTTGCGTCACTGATCAGCGGAGTGTTGTCCTGGCCATTCGGCCAGCCGCGGGCAGTAACCGGCCAGGATCTGCTGCTGCTGGCGATGTTCGGACTGGTGACGTTCGCCGTGGGACTGCCGCTGTTCACCCTCGGCGCACGGCTGCTGCCGGCCATCGAGACCGCCCTGATCGGTTCATTGGAAGCGCCGCTGGCACCCCTGTGGGTATGGCTGCTGTTCAACGAGACCCCGGCGGCAGCCACGATCGGCGGCGGCCTGATGGTGGTGGCGGCGGTGATCCTCTATCTGGCCGCGCCGCAGACCCTGCGGGGCGCCGCGCCGGCGCAAAAATAGCCTCAGGCGGCGGGCGCAGGTTCCACGGGGACCGCGACCTGCGGCATGACATAGGTTGCGCCATACAGGCGATCGATCTCCTCGGCGGCCACGGGTCTGCTGAACAGGTAACCCTGCATGTCGTGGCATCCCATGTCCCGCAGGCGCCGCCGCTGATCGTGCGTCTCGACCCCTTCGGCGATGACCGACAGTTTGAATGCCTTGGCCAGACGCACTATCGCGTCGATGACTGCGTTGCTTTCGGCATCTGCCTCGGTGCCCAGATTGGAGATGAAGGAACGGTCGATCTTGATCTTGGTGATCGGATAGCGCTGCAGATAACTCAGGCTCGAATAGCCGGTGAGGAAATCATCCAGTGCCAGGGAGAAACCGAGGTTGCGCAATTGTTTCAGCATGTCGTGGACGTCGGGGTCATCCCCCATGAGGACGCCCTCGGTGATCTCCAATTCGATTTTCACCATGTCCACGTCAACCTCGCGCACCAACTCGGTCACCTTGGACACGAAGTCGCGCATGCGCAGCTGTTTGGCCGACACGTTCACCGCAACGCTGAGATTTGGCCAGCGCTTGCTGTCCTCGAAGGCCCGGCGCAGCGTGTACATGCCCAGATCGATGATCAGCCCGCATTCCTCGGCAACGGGCACGAATACCGACGGCGGCACGTCGCCGCGGGTGGGATGGCGCCAGCGGGCCAGTGCCTCAACGCCGGTCATGCCGTCGCTGTCGTTGATCTGCGGCTGATAGGCCAGATAAATGGACTCGTTGGCCAGCGCGTCGCGCAGATCACGCTCGAGCGCGCGGCGTGCCTTCATGGCAACGTCCATTTCAGCGTCGAAGTAGCAGAACTGACCCTTGCCGGCCTGCTTGGCGCGGTACAGGGCCAGGTCCGCCTGACGCAGTGTTTCGGCGGCCTGCAGATTGGAGTCGGAAATCACGGAAATGCCCACCGAGCATCCCGAAAAGACGCGTCCGGCGCGCAGATCGAAGGGCTGCGCCATGGCGGCGGTCACACGCGCCGCCAGAGCGGAACTGGCCGCCAGCGTGGCGCGCGGCTGGATGATGGCGAATTCATCGCCGGACAGCCGCGCGAAGGTGTCCGATGAGCGGCACAGGCCGCCGATGCGGACCGCTGCCTTGCGGATGAGTTCGTCGCCCACGTGATGCCCGAAGGTGTCGTTGATCTCCTTGAGCCGGTCCAGATCCAGGCAGTGAACCGCCAGAACTTCGCTGCTTCTGTGCATCTGTTTGAGTGCCGTCCCGAGCCGGTCGAAGAACAGGACTCGATTGGGCAGGCCGGTCAGGGAATCGTGATACGCAAGATGCGCCGCGCGCGCTTCGCTGGCGATGAGCCCGGCCGCCATTCTCAATCCCCGCCGGTAGAACATGAGCACGCCCACGGCCAGGCATACCAGCATGCCGAGCACAGGCAGGCCGAGTTTGTGCATCATGCCGTGTCCGGGATTCTGCGGTGTCCAGGTCAGCAGGGCGATGGGTTCCCCATGCTGGTCCTTGATGTCCACGTGTGCCAGATTCGAATCCGGCGGATGGGTGCCCGTCTGCAGGCGCAGATTCTTGAGCAGGAACCGGTCCGCGAAGTTGCGGATGAAGGCGGGATCCAAGGGCATCGCGGTGAGCAAGATGGGGGCGCGCGCCGCCAGCGGCGTCACCGTGCCGAAGTCCGGCTGCACCAGGGTTCCCGTGAGGATGAACAGGCCGCCGCCGACCTTTGCCAGGGTGCTGGCCTGAATGGTGGCCGACTGCATCCGGCCATCGTGCTTCGGCCGGGTCAGCGCACCGCGTTTTGCCTCGGCATTGCGCACCGAGGTGATCAATGCGGCCGCTTCGCCGGCGTAACGCTCGTACAGATGAGTGTCCACCGGGCGCCCGTGATCAGCGGCGAATATCGGGTGTTCGGCGGAGTCGAGGACGAGGGTCGCCTCGAAGCCGTGGGTCTGGCTGAAGAACGCGCCGATGTTTTCGGCGGCCCACTGCGGATCGAATGCATTCTCCAGGTGGCTGACGGCGGCGTCCCACACCACCTGCGACGCGGCCGCGTCGGCCACCTCTTTGATGCGGCTGCCGATGCCGTTTTCCACGACATTCTGTTCGCGGCGCATCGAATCGACGTCGAGTTCGCCCACCAGCGCCACCGCGACGACGGCCACCAGGGCGACGGCGAATACCGCGAACAACGCCAGGGGCCAGAAGAAGTTCGCTTTGGGGTTCATCCGTGACACGCGGGGTTATGTCATGTCCATGGGACGCCGTCAGGCGCGCGCTTGCGGTTCTAACGGCACCTGTCCGGCGAACTTGAGCGCCGCACTGCCGGTATGGGCGGCGCATTGCCTTTAAATCACCCGCGACATCTGCGGCTGGGCCACGGCGGGGTCCACGTACGCATCGAATGCCATGGCCACATTTCGCATCAGCAGACGGCCCCGTGCCGTCAGGCTGATGCGCGTCTCGTCACGATCGATGAGCCCGTCGGACTGCAGGGTGCGAAGGCGGGGCAGTGCGGCGTCGAAGTAGCGGTCGAACTCGATGCCGAATCGCCGCTCGGTCGCCGGCAGGTCGATGATCCCATGGCACATGATCTGCTGGATGACGTCTTTGCGCAGCATATCGTCCTCGCTCATGACCACGCCGCGATGCGCGGGGAGTCTGCCGGCATCGACCGCCTCGCCGTACTTTGCCAGCGTCTTCTCATTCTGGATGTACAACTCGCCCACCTGCCCGATGGCGCTCACCCCCAGGCTGACCAGATCGCGGCTGGCATGGGTGGTGTACCCTTGAAAGCTGCGTTGCAACGTCCCGTTCTTCTGAGCCTGCGCGAGACCGTCGGCCGGCAGCGCGAAATGATCCATGCCGATGTATACGTAGCCGGCGGCGGTGAGCCGGTTGACCGCCAGTTGCAGCAGCGCGAGACGGGTCGCGGCGTCCGGCAGTTCGGAACGAATAATCTGCCGCTGTGCCTTGAATATCTGCGGCATGTGCGCGTAGCCGTAAACCGCCAGACGGTCTGGCCGCATTTCCGCCACGCGCTCGAGAGTCGCCGCGAAGGTCGAAGTCGACTGCCTCGGCAAACCGTAGATCAAATCGAAATTGATCGATCCGAAGCCGAAGCCGCGGGCGAGTTCCAGCAGATCGCCGACCAGGTCGGGGGGCTGTACGCGATTGATCGCATGCTGCACGTCGGGATCGAAGTCTTGAACGCCGAGGCTGATCCGATTGAAACCCAGCGAGCGGATCTGGCGCAGGAACGCGGTGTCGACGGTGCGCGGATCTATCTCGATGGAATAATCCCGGGCCGCCGAGTCGGTGAGCTGAAAGTTCCGGGCCAGCGCGTCGATGAGTCCCGACAGCCGATGCGGCGGCAAAAACGTGGGTGTGCCGCCGCCGAAGTGCAGCTGTTCGACCGGGCGCGTGCGGTCGAAGTATTCGCCGCGCATCGAGATCTCGGCGGTCAGCTGCCGCCAGTACTCGTCGGCGCGTCCCATCTGCCGGGTCACCACCTTGTTGCAGCCGCAATAGAAGCACGGGCTGGAACAAAAGGGGATGTGCACGTAGATCGAGAGGGGACTGCGTTCCTGCGCTCCACGGCTGCACCGCACGGTGCGCTCGTAGAGGTCGGGCGCCAGCCCTTCGCGAAACTGCACGGCCGTGGGATACGAGGTGTAGCGCGGCCCATCGCGATCGTAGCGGCGCATCAAATCAGGGTCGAAACAAACGTTACTCATCGAACGGCTCCCGGCTCGCGGCGTGGCAACAAGTTTCAACGAACTCAACGGCATGGATATATGTAATTCCACCTAGCACGCCTGGATTTCTGCCTATTTCGACCGCGCATGGAAGTTTTTAGCATTGCGGCGTGGGGCATTCCTAAAACTTTCCCGAGGTCCAACGACATGCAGAGCGCGCCAGCATCCGCGCAGGGTATCCCTGTGGCCTATAACGACACCGTGGTTCGCCAGTTCGCGATCATGACCATCATCTGGGGCATCGTCGGGATGGCGGTCGGGGTTTTCATCGCCGCGGAGTTGATCTGGCCGACGCTGAATTTCGACCTGCCATGGCTGAGCTACGGACGACTACGGCCGCTGCACACGAACGCGGTGATCTTCGCCTTCGGGGGCTGCGCTCTGTTCGCGAGTTCGTATTACATCGTGCAGCGCACCTGCCACGTGCGGCTGATTTCCGACAAGCTCGCCGCGTTCACCTTCTGGGGGTGGCAATTGGTGATCCTGCTCGCGGCCATCACGCTGCCGCTCGGCATCACGCAGGGCAAGGAATATGCCGAGCTCGAGTGGCCGATCGACCTGCTGATTGCCGTGATCTGGGTGGTCTACGCGTTCGTATTCTTCGGCACACTGGCCATCCGCAAGGTCAGGCACATCTACGTTGCCAATTGGTTCTTTGCCGCCTACATCATCACGATCGCCGTTCTGCACATCATGAACAATCTGGCGATCCCGGTGTCCCTGACCAAGTCCTATGTCATCTATTCGGGCGTGGTCGACGCCATGGTGGAGTGGTGGTACGGTCACAATGCCGTGGGTTTCTTTCTGACGGCGGCCTTCCTCGGCATGATGTATTACTTCGTGCCCAAGCAGGCGGGGCGGCCCATCTACTCGTACCGGCTGTCGGTTGTGCACTTCTGGGCGCTCATTTCCATATACATGTGGGCCGGCCCGCATCATCTGCACTACACGACGCTGCCCGACTGGGCACAGTCGCTGGGCATGGTGTTTTCGGTGATCCTGCTGGCGCCGTCCTGGGGCGGAATGATCAACGGCATCATGACGCTTTCCGGCGCCTGGTACAAATTGCGCACCGATCCGATCCTCAAGTTCCTGATTGTTTCGCTGTCCTTCTACGGCATGTCGACCTTCGAGGGGCCGATGATGTCGATCAAGACCGTCAACGCGTTGTCCCACAACACGGACTGGACCATCGGTCACGTGCACTCGGGGGCCCTCGGCTGGGTGGCCTTCATGACCATCGGTTCGATGTACTCGCTGATTCCCAAGCTCTTCGGCCGCAAGGAGATGTGGAACATCCGCCTCATCGACGTGCACTTCTGGATCGCGACCATCGGCGTCGTGCTGTACGTGACATCCATGTGGATCGCGGGCGTGATGCAGGGACTCATGTGGCGCGCCACCAATCCTGACGGCACATTGACCTACACGTTCGTGGAATCGCTGAAGGCGACCTATCCCTTCTACGAGGTCCGCCTGGCCGGCGGCCTGCTGTTCCTGATCGGCATGTTCATCATGCTCTACAACGTGATCAAGACCGTGACGGCGTCCGATGCGAGCACGGATTCGATCGCCATACCCGCGCCGGTTTGAATTCGAGGCGGAGACTATAGATGAATCACGAAATGGTGGAAACGAAGGCGTGGCTGATGGGAACCCTGATTGCCATCGTCATCAGCGTCGGCGGCCTGGTGGAGATCGTGCCGCTGTACTTCCAGGCATCGGTGATAGCGCCCGCACCGGGAATCAAGCCCTACCCACCGCTGGAACTTGCCGGCCGGGATGTCTATGTGCGCGAGGGCTGCTACCTGTGCCACACGCAGATGGTGCGGCCGCTGCAGGCGGAAACCGAGCGCTACGGCCACTACTCCCTGGCGGGGGAGGCGGTATACGACCATCCCTTCCAATTCGGCTCGAAGCGCACCGGACCCGATCTGGCGCGGGTCGGCGGACGATATTCGGATCAATGGCATCGCATCCATCTGAACAATCCGCGCGACGTGGTGCCCGAGTCCAACATGCCCGGCTTCACCTGGCTGGCGAAGGCCGGCGTCGACGGGCAGGAGGTCGCCGCCAAGATGCGCGCACTGCGCAGCATCGGGACCCCGTACACGGATGAAGAAATCAGCGCCGCGGCCGCGCAGGTCGCCGGACACAACGAATTGGATGCGCTGATCGCCTATTTGCAAGGGTTGAAATTTCACGGAGATACAACACCATGATCGGCATCGTGCGTGGCGTGATCACGCTGGTTCTCATGCTTCTCTTCGTCGCCCTCACGCTGTGGGCGTGGAGCGGCCGCCGCAAAAAGCTGTTCGATGCCATGGCGCGCCTGCCCATCGAGGAGGATGTGCCGGCGCCGGGGAGCAAGCTGCCATGAGCCAACGATTGGGGATCGTGATTGCCGTCGTGGTGCTGGCGAACATCGCCGGAGCGGTGTGGCTCATGTGGTGGACGACGCGCGGCAGCACGAAGCAGGCGGCGGGCGAGACCACCCATGTCTGGGACGGGGATCTGACGGAGTACAACAATCCCCTGCCGCGCTGGTGGCTGTGGCTGTTCATACTGACCATCGTGTTCGGGCTCGGGTATCTGGTGGTGTTTCCCGGTCTGGGCGGCTTTCGCGGCATTGCGCATTGGACCGAGGTGTCGCAGTGGCAGGCCGAGGAGCAGACCGCGCATCAGGCTTTCGAACAGCGGTTTGCACCCCTCGCGGGAATGAGCCTGGAGGATCTGTCGCAGGATCCGGGTGCGATGACCACGGCGAAGAATCTGTTCGCGCTCAATTGCTCCGCCTGCCACGGCTCCGATGCGCGTGGCGCCAAGGGGTTTCCGAACCTGACCGATGCGGATTGGCTGTGGGGCGGCAGTCCGCAGGCCATCTATCTGACCATTGCGCAGGGCCGGGACGGACTGATGCCGGCCTGGGGGCCGGTGCTCGGGCCGCAGGGTGTCGAGCAGCTGGTGGCGTACGTGGAAACCCTGAGCGGGCGCGCCGCGCCTGCGCAATTGGCGGAGGCCGGCAAGGCGCAATTCCTGACCCTGTGTTCCGGCTGCCATGGCGCGGACGGCAGGGGCAATCTGGCGCTCGGCGCGCCCAATTTGACCGATGACATCTGGCTGCATGGCGGCTCGGAGGGTGACATTCGCGTTTCGATCAACGCCGGCAGAACCAATCACATGCCGGGCCAGCTCGAGCGCCTCGGCGAAACCCAGGTACGGCTGCTCGCCGCCTATGTTTACAGCCTGTCGCCGCACACCGCGGCCGCCGCGCCGCCGGCGGCTGGCGCGGTATCGCCGTAGTCATGGAGGCCGAGGATCAGCCGCCGCCGCTGGAATGGTCTGCTCTTCGGGAAGGCATTGCGGTGAGCGTGTGGACGTCGTTTCTGGCCGCCTCGGCGGAAACCATGGTTTTCTTCGCCTACTTCGACCCGATGCTGCTCGGTTCGGATGAATTGCCGCCGACCTGGCTTGCCCTGCGGCCGGTCGCCTATGCGGCCGGTTTCTTCTTTTTCTGGGCCTTCACCTTGTCGGCCGCCGCCCTGACGGCCTATATGCTCAGATCACGGCCGCACTCGTGACGGCACCCGTGGCCGCGGCGGATGATTCGCTATACGCCGCTCATCAAAAGCTCTATCCCCGCGAGGTCGGCGGGCGTTTCGCGCGGCTGCGCATCCTCGCGGTGGCCGGCCTGCTCGGCGTGTTCTATGGGCTGCCCTGGGTGCGATGGGATGGCCGACAGGCCGTGCTGTTCGACCTGCCGGCGCGCAAATTCTACATCTTCGGCCTGACCTTCTTCCCGCAGGATTTCTATCTGCTCACGTGGCTGCTGATCATTGCGGCGCTGTCCCTGTTTTTTTTTACGGCGGTGGGCGGCCGATTGTGGTGCGGTTATGCCTGCCCGCAGACCGTTTGGACCGAGGTGTTCGTGTGGATGGAACGGCTCACGGAGGGCAAGTGGGCACGGCGCATCAAGCTCGACAAGGGGCCGTGGACGGCGCAAAAACTGCTGCGCAAGGCCGCCAAGCAGATCCTCTGGGTCTCCTTTGCGGTCTTCACCGGCTTCAGCTTCGTCGGATTCTTCGTGCCGGTCCACGAACTCGCGGCGGGGGTCGCGGCGCTGAAATTGAGCTCCTGGGAATGGTACTGGATCCTGTTCTACGGTTTCGCGACCTATGGGAACGCGGGCTACCTGCGTGAGCAGGTGTGCAAGTACATGTGTCCCTACGCGCGATTTCAGAGCGCCATGTTCGACCGCAACACCCTGATCATCTCCTACGACGCGCAGCGCGGCGAGCCACGTGGATCGCGCGGCCGCGACGCGGCCCTCCGGCCCCCCGGCCTCGGCGACTGCATCGACTGCACGCTGTGCGTCCAGGCCTGCCCGACGGGCATCGACATCCGCAAGGGACTCCAATACGAATGCATCGCCTGTGCCGCCTGCATCGACGCCTGCGATGAGGTCATGGACAAGGTCGGCTCGCCGCGCGGGCTGGTGCGCTATGCCACCCAGGCCGAAATCGACGGCAAGCCAACCCGCATCGCCAGACCAAGAATACTCGTGTACGCGTCGCTGTTGTGCCTGCTGGTGGTGGGATTCGCCTTCGCGGTGTCGCACCGCATGCCGCTCGATGTGGACGTGTTGCGGGACCGCAATGCGCTGTATCGCGAGCTCAATGACGGCCGGATCGAAAACGTCTACAGCATCCGCATCATCAACAAGGATCAGCAGGCCCACGAATTCAAGCTGTCGGCGTCGAATCTGCCGAACGCGGTGGTCGACAGCGATTCGCCGACCCAGTTCGTCAATGCCGAGGAAGTGAAGACCGTGGTGGCGCGCGTGCGCGTTCCGGGCGGTCAGGAGCATGGCGGCCGCAATTTCCTGATCTCGGCCCAGGCGGTGGACGAGCCGCGCATCCGGGTGACGAGCCGCGCCCGATTTTTCGCCGAACCGTAAAATTTTGCAACGGAGAAGGACAATGCCCACTCAAGCGCAGAGCAAATCCTGGTACCACTATCCGATCATGTGGCTGGTGATAGCCCCACCGGTGGCATCGGTGATCGCCGGGGTGATCACCATGGTGCTGATACTGCAGAATCCGGAGGCCGACGTGCGCACGCCGCACGCGGACAAGGCGATCGAGCGGGGACACCCGTCGAATTCCGTCGTGCCGCCGGCGGAATGAGCGCATGACCGCACCCTCCGAGTGCTTCCACTGCGGCGAGCCCCTGGCGGGCCGCGCGGTGCAGTGGGTGCGGCTGGGCGATGCGGAAGTCGCCCTATGCTGCCCGGGATGCCGGGCGGCGCTGCAGCTGATCGCCGGCCTGGGCCTCGAGGATTTCTACCGGTTCCGCACCGCACCGTCGGTCAGGCCGACGGAAATAGGTGAATGGCTTGCTTATGACGAGCCTGCGGTGATTGCATCGCTGTGCCGGCAGGAGCCTGACGGGCGTGCCGTCATCCTGCTGATCGACGGTCTGACCTGTGCCGCGTGCAGCTGGCTCATCGGTCGCGCCTTGCAGCGCATCGACGGCGTGGTGCGCACCAGCGTGAATACGGCGAGCGGCCGCGCCCAGGTGGTGTGGAATCCGGACCGGGTCGCCCTGTCGCGGGTGCTGCGCGCCATTGCCGAACTCGGCTACCGGCCGCACCCCGTGACGCCGGAGAGCTCCCACCTGCAGGTGCGCGACGAGCGGCGCGCGATCCTGAAACGGCTGGCCGTCGCGGGACTCGGCATGATGCAGGTGATGATGTTCGCCGTGGCCATGTATTCCGGGGATTTCAACGGCATGGATGAGGCCATCAGGGCGTATCTGCGCATCGTCAGCCTGCTGGTTGCCACGCCCGTGATGTTGTACGCAGGCTGGCCGTTCCTCAAGGGCGCGGCCCAGGCGCTGCGCTCGCGCAGCATCACCATGGACGTGCCCGTCAGCGTCGGCCTGCTGCTCGCGTACGGCGCCAGCGTGATCAACACCTGGCGGCACGCCGGACAGGTCTATTTCGATTCGGTCACGATGTTCATCTTCTTTCTGAGCATAGCCCGCTATGTGGAGATGATTGCGCGCCATCAAAGCGTCGGGGTGACCGATTCACTGAGCCGCCTGTTGCCGGTGACCGCGCACCGCCTGGCGCCCGCCGAGGCGGGTGCCATCCAGGACGTGACCGTCGGGCAGCTCGCGGTCGCGGACCGCTTGCTGGTGCGCACCGGGGAGGTCGTGCCCGCCGACGGGGAGATCACGCTCGGGGCGACCCGCGTCGACGAATCCATGCTGACCGGCGAATCGACACCGGTGAGCCGCGCCGTCGGCGATCGCGTCGCGGCGGGCACCATCAACCTCGATGCGCCGCTGCGCATGCGCATCACGGCGGTTGGGCCTGCGACGCTGCTTGCCAGCATCGTGGCGCTGCTCAATCGCGCGCAGGCGGAGCGGCCGCGCGTCACGCGGGCGGCCGACCTGACCGCAAGCCGCTTCCTGGCGCGGGTGCTGATCGGTGCCGCGCTGGTCTGTGTGTTCTGGTTGGCGGTCGATCCGGACCGGGCGTTCGCCGCCACGCTGGCGGTGCTGGTCGTGGCCTGTCCCTGTGCCTTGTCCCTGGCGACCTTGGTGGCGGTGGCGAGCGCCAACGCGGCATTGGCGAGGCGCGGCGTGCTGGTGACGCATGCGGATGCGGTGGAGGGTCTGGCCAGGGCCACGTGCGTCGTGTTCGACAAGACCGGCACGCTGACCCAAGGCACCGTGACCATCGGCCGCTGCATGCCGCGTGCGGAACTGCCGGCGCACGAATGCCTGGCGATCGCAGCCTCGCTGGAGGTGGCGTCCGAGCATCCGATCGCTCGGGCCTTCAGCGGCGCGGTTGCGCGATCGGTCGCATCCGACGTGCGGATCGTCGCCGGCGCGGGCATCGAAGGCGTGGTCGAGGGTGCCAGGTACCGGATCGGCACACGCGCCTTCGCGGCGGCCGGCGGCGCAGAGGCCGGCACCGCGGCTGAGGACATCGCGGCGAAAGCCGATGACGATGCGGCGATCGTGCTCGGCAAAGCCGGGGTCGAGCTGGCGGCCTTCACTCTCGGCGACGCTGCGCGCGCCGAAAGCGCACGCACAGTCGCGTTGCTGGAAGAACAGGGCCTCGAAGTGCAGATCCTGAGCGGTGATTCGGCGGAGGCGGTCGGCCGCCTCGCGCGGCAATGCGGAATCAGCCGCTATCGCGCACGGCAATCCCCGATGGACAAGCTCGAGCATATCCGCGCACTCGCCGCGCGGGGTGAATTCGTCGCCATGGTCGGCGATGGCATCAATGATGCGCCGGTGCTCGGCGGCTCCGGCGTGTCGATCGCCATGGGGCGCGGATCGGCCTTGGCGCTCGCGAGCGCCGACCTGATCCTGATGGGCGATTCGCTCGATGCGCTGCCCGGTGCCTTCCTCCTCGCGCGGCGTGCGCAGCGCATCATCAAGCAGAATCTGGTGTGGGCGGCGGGCTACAATTTGACCGCCATGCCGCTCGCCGCCATGGGTTGGGTGCCGCCGTGGCTTGCGGCCATCGGCATGTCGTTGAGCTCGATCCTGGTCGTGCTCAATTCAATGCGGGTGATGCGCCGGCCGGCGCCCACCGCCGCGCCGGCCGCAACGGAGCCGGCGGCCGCGCTTGTCGGGAGATCTTCATCATGAGCATCGTGTTCGTTCTCATCCCGCTCAGTCTGGTGCTGGTGGGATTCGCGGTTTGGGCGTTTTTCTGGGCGGTGGGCGCGGGGCAGTTCGACGAGCTGGATTCGCCGGCCTGGGAAATCCTCACCGACGACGACAGCAAGCCCCCCCAGCCTCCCGCCGGCGGGAGCGCGCCGCCGTGATGCACATGCATCACCAGCTGGCCGCGGCGGGTCCCCTGCCGCTCGCGGCGGCCTTCGTGGCCGGGATCGCCGCGAGTGTGCACTGCGTGGCCATGTGCGGCGGCATCGCCGGTGCCCTCGGCATGCGCGCGCGGCATAGCGGGGTCCGGCGGTCGGCGGCATTCGGACATGCCGTCATCCACCAGTTCGGGCGCATCGGCAGCTATGCCGTCGCCGGCGCGAATTGCGGGGCATTCGGCGGCGCAATGGCTGCGCTGTTCGATACGGAGCGCCTGGCGCTGGTGTTGCGGGCCGCCGCCGGCGCGCTGCTCATCGGCATGGCGCTTCGCGTCCTGTTCGGCTGGCGACTGTTGGGCGGCCTCGAACGGCTGGGCGCCGCACTGTGGAGACGCTTCGCGCCGATCGCGCGATCCATACCCTCGCGTGGGCTCGCCGGATCGCTGCTGCTCGGTGCCCTGTGGGGCTGGCTGCCCTGCGGTCTCGTTTATTCAATGCTGGTGTTCGCGGCGCTCGCGGGCGGCGCCGCCAAAGGCGCCTCCACCATGCTGCTGTACGGACTGGGCACGCTACCCGCCATGTTCGGCGGCAGTCTGGCCGGCGCGCAGATCTGGCGCCACGCCCTGGCGCGCCAATGGCATGCCGCCGCCGGAGCGCTGCTGCTGGTGTTCGGGGTGATCACGGTGCTCGGACCGCTGCAGCATCTGCATCCTTGATGCTCAGGCTCACCCGCGAACGGAGACCGGGGCGTCCGGCCAGCGGTTCGGCGTGCGCTGCGGATCGGATTGCGCGGTGTTGACGAACAGCAGGTCGCAAAGCGTCAATCTCAGCAGATGCTCGAGAAGGCCGCGTTCTTGGACGTCCCCGGGGGCATCCGCGGCGCCGATGGCAAGCAGATCATAGTCCTGCTGCGCGACGAAGCGCGGCAGGGCGTCCCCCGCGTGCCCGGCGATGGTATGCAAGCGCTGCGCCGCAATCGTGAGCTGGCGGCCCAGCCCCTGCAGGCGCCAATCCTCGGATGGTTCCCCCTGCGCGTCCGGGGCTTGAACGCGGATCAGATCCAACTGCGCGTCACAGGCGAGGCGCAACGACTCGCCGATCTGCGCGACGGCCAGCGGCTGACCCGAACTGCGCCGGTTCATGAAATCGACGGCCGCAGCGAATCGCGGCTTGGGGTGCCAGGGCTCGCCGCGGGTCAGCAGCAGTGGTGCTCGAGAATTGCGGATGAGATCCCACGCAGGCCGTGCGTCAACCAGCCCATCATGCACCCGACTCACACTCTTGATCACCATCGCGCAGGAATTGGATTGCAGCTTGCGAAGAACGTGCTCGGCCACCGTGCCTTCGAAAGCGGCGTTCGTTGTAATTTCGATGTCCGGCGCTATGATGTAGTTGCGCAAGGAGAACAAGTAGTCCCGGGCGTCCTTCGAAACGCTCGACAGCGCGGTGGACGACGGCCGCATCGAGGGACCCGCGATGTCGCAGAACATGATGTCGAGGCGCGCATGCAGGTAGCGCGCAAGCATGAGCGCGCGGCTGACGCTGCGATGGATGGCGTCTTCGCGCTCGATCACCAACAGAATCGAAGTCTTCTGCATCGTTGCGCAAACTACGCGTCGATGGCAAGGGTCACAATGCGCAGAACCATCCCGGCCATCGGTAGATGTACCTATGCGGCGGCCGCCGTCGCGGCAGGGGCCGGGACCGGATCATGAACGATACCGGCCCGGCATCCGAACTGAGCGCGCTGCTCGATGCAACGGTGGATGCGGTGATCCTGATCGACAGTCGCGGTTGCATCGAAGTGTTCAATCAGGCCGCGGAGCGGCTCTACGGCTATGCGGCAGCCGAGGTGCTGGGCCGCAACGTCAATTTGCTGATGGCCGACAAGGATCGAAATAATCACGATGCCTACATGGAGCGCTACGAGCGCACCGGTGTCGCACACATCATCGGCATCGGACGCGAGGTGGAGAATCGCCGCAAGGACGGTTCGGTGTTCCCGGGGTTTCTCTCCGTGGGACGCATCGCGAAAACCCATCCGCCGCGTTATGTCGGCTTCGTGCACGATCTGACGCTGCGTCATCAGGCGCTCGCCGCGGTGGTGCGAGAACGGGACCGCGCCAATCGCTATCTGGAGGCCGTGCAGGCCGTCCTCGTCGTGCTCGACCCGAACCGCCGTGTCACCCTGGTCAACCGCAAGGGCTGCGAGGTCCTGGACGCGGAGGAAAGGACGCTGCTCGGAGCGGAGTGGTTCGAGGCGGTGGTGCCGGCGGAGGAGCGGGCGGGTGCATCGGCGCAATTTCACGCATTCCTCGAGCGGCACGCGCAGGGTCCGGTGTACGACGAGTACCGTGTTTGCAGGCCGGGCGGGGAGATGCGCACCATCGCCTGGCGGTATGTGGCGATCGCGGATGCCGTCGGCGCCGTGACCGGGGTGCTGTGTTCGGGCGACGATGTCACGGATGCGCGTCGTGCGGAGGCGGATGCGCGTCAGGCGCACGAACGCATAACCCATGTCTCGCGCCTGGCGACCATGGGCGAAATGGCCTCCGGCATCTCCCACGAAATCAATCAGCCCCTGTCCGCCATCACCACCTATGCGCAGGCCGCCCGTCGTCTGCTGCAGGCCGACCAGTCGCACAACGAAGCGGTTCGCGAGGCGCTTGAACAGATCGCCGCGCAGGCGCTGCGCGCCGGGGAGATCATCAGGCGGCTGCGCAGCCTGGTGCGCAGCCGCGAGACCCAGCGCGAACCGGTGCAAATCAACGTGCTCATCGAGGAACTCGGACCGCTCACGCGCGCCGATGCCCGGATGAACGACGTGCGCATCAGCCTCGATCTCGGCGCCGATCTGCTCTGGGTCGACATCGACCCGATACAGATCCAGCAGGTGCTGCTCAATCTGGTTCGAAACGCCGTTCAGGCGGTTGATTGCCGGGAACACGGCAAACGCGAAATCGTCATCCATACTGAAATGCACGGTGAAGATCAGCTGGAGGTGCGGGTGTGCGACAACGGCTCGGGCGTGTCGGCCGAGTTTCTGCCCAGGCTCTTCACGCAGTTCGCAACCACCAAAAGCGACGGCACCGGCTTGGGCCTGGCGATCAGCCGGAGTATCATCGAGGCTCATCGGGGCAAGATCGAATACCAGCCGAACGTCCCCGAGGGTTCTTGTTTTTTATTTCGGCTGCCGGTAATTCAGGAAACTCGATCGTGAAAATGGCTCCGCCAACGGTATTCGTGATCGATGACGACGATGCCGTACGCGGATCGCTCAAGTTGTTGTTCAAGTCGATCAATCTGCCGGTCGGCGTGTTCGCCTCCGCGCAGGAATTCCTGCCGCGCTACTCGGCGGACCAACCAGGCTGTCTGGTCGTCGATGTGCGCATGCCGGGCATGAGCGGCCTGGAGCTGCAACAGCAGCTCAATCTGCGCGGCGCAATGATCCCCGTCATCTTCATCACCGGTCACGGCGACATATCCATGGCCGTGGAGGCGATGCAGCATGGTGCCTTCGATTTTCTGTCAAAGCCTTTCCGCGACCAGGATCTGATCGATCGGGTGCAGCGGGCGCTCGAAAAAGATGCCGTCAACCGCCGGGCCTTCGGGCGCAGCGACAGCATTCGCGAACGCCTGCAGTCGCTCACGCCGCGGGAACGCGAGGTGCTCGAACTGGTGACCAACGGCAAGCCGAACAAGGTGGTGGCGGCCGATCTCGGTGTCAGCCAGCGCACGGTGGAGATCCACCGCGCCCGAGTCATGGAAAAGATGCAGGCCAACTCCCTGGCGCAACTGGTGCGCATGACCCTTGCGCTCAGTGGTGAAAGCGGTGCGCGGCAGGGTCACAGCGATTCCAGATAGGTCACCACGGCCTGCATCTGGTCCTTGGTCAGGTTTTTGACCACTCCGTGCATCACCGGTGCCGTACGCAGCACGCTTTGAATCACCAGCAGTTGTTTCAGCAGGTACGGCGAATGCTGTCCCGCGAGACGCGGAAATGTCGCCATGCCTTCAGCATGCGCGCCGTGGCATGAGGCGCAGGGCGGAATGCCCTGGGCGGCCACACCTTCCTCGAACAGCCGCTTGCCCTGGGCGATCAGCGCCGGTTTCTCCAGCTTGCCGGGCGCCGGCGGCTGTTTGGAAAAATAATCCGCCAACTGGCTGATCATGCCGTCGCTGAGCTGGGAGGCCATGCCCCACATATAGGCCTGTGCATCGGGATCGGCGCGGGTCTGCTCCTTGAATGCCTTCAGCTGCAGTTCGATATACGGTGCCTGTTGCGCCGCCAGATTCGGAAAGGTCGGAGAGACGCTGCGGCCGTTGATGCCATGGCAGGTGCCGCAGGTCACGAGGGTCTTCTGCAAAGGAGCGTCGGCGCCGTGCGCGAGTGCGCCCAGATACAGCGATGTACTCAAGGCCACTGCAAGGAATCGGCTCGACATCGCGGAACTCCTTTAGAAATTTACCCATGCCAGCAAATACAGCGTGTTGTTGTCGCTGGCATTGCGGCCGGCGCCGTCGTAATTGGTGCCGAGGCCGTTGAACTTGTCGTAGACCGTGTATTGCAGCTGCAGTTTCGTGTTGAGGAAGGGCAGATAATTGATCTCGGCGATGTAGCCGCGCGAATCCGGGCTGTTGTTCAGGCTGCCGACCACCGGCGCCTGTGCATAGAGAAGGGCATCGCCGCTGCCGGTGGTGCTGAAGAACGCCAGCGATCCGCCGATGGTGCGCTGATAGCTGTACTCACCCGCGAGCTTGAAGGTGTCGAGGGTGTTGTCGTCGTTGGCCGCCAGCATGTTGGCGAAGCTCGCATCCAGCGTCTGTTTTTCGGCGATATAGGTCGACAGCACCGTGAAAATATGATCCTCGCCGATGAACTGATATTGCAGGTCGCCGGCGACGTCGCGGTATTTGTCCGGCGGGCCCTGCAGCGGCAGGCCATTGCCCGGATGGATGCTGGCGTCGATGCCGTAGGCACCCACCATCAGGGAGTTGCGGTCCCAGCGCTTCTCGTACGCCAGCCGCCAGTAGGGAGCCACGCCGTGCAGGACCTGGCTCTGGGTGCTGTCCAGCGGGTGGACACCGCCGAGCTTGACCGCGGAATACACGCTGATCTCGCCGTACAGACAATCATTCAGCCAGGCGTACACACCGATACCCCCCGCATTCTGCTGGAGGCCGCCGTTGCCGCTGTCGATTTTGGTGGAAGTGGCCGGTGTGGGCGAGGTGCTGCTGCCGGAATAGGGGAATCCCCAGGCCTGGGTGGTGTTCCAAACGTCCTGGACGGTGGGGTTGTTATTGACGGTAATCCCCAGCACCAGGCTGTGATTCTGCGATTCCGGCCGGCTGCCGATATCGACGTGCCGCGCGTAGCGCACATCCGTATTGTCGAATCCGAATTGGTCGGCGGCGCCGTCATAGGTGAGCTGCATGAAGGCGCCGAGATTGTCGGCGATCTTGCCGGCGTAGAAAAAGCTCGCCTGCTGCGGGAACAGCACGTCGCCGTCCTTGGCGAGCGCACCTTGGACGGCGCTGTCGGGAAGTGCTGCGCCGGTGTGGGTGTAGGAGATCTGCAGCATGACGCTGATGGGCGGCAGCGAGTTCAGGGACAGCGTTTCGCGGTTTTCGGTGGTGATCCCCGTGATCTGCTTGATGTTGTCGAGCACATAGCCGTTCAGCTTGAATTCGCGGCCGAAGGGGGTCAGTTCCGGAAAGACCGTGTGGCAGGCCGCACAGGCCATGCCGGTTTGTCGGGCGAAGCTCGGCACCGCGAAGCTCGGAGTCGTCAGGGCGACATATAATCCGAATCCCCATGGCATAAATCCAAGCAGCCCCGACGCCCGGCCGATTCGAATCTGGCGCATGCGCAGCATCCTCCAATCATTTTCCCTGGTTGATCGCGTCTGTCCGCAACCTGACATATTGGTCATCTTCAGCCGGCGCAGCCGCGTCGTCGATACGTAGTTGCCGCGGCGCTCTGCACTGATTGTGTTTTGCATCGGCGAACAGGTGATTTGTCGGTGGCTTCAAGTAATTGATTTAGCTAAGCTCGCCGCTCCATGAATAGCGGCGCCGCTCTCAGCCTCGATCAGGTCCACGTCTGGCGGGGCGATCGCCACGTGCTCAGAGGCGTCAGCCTGCAGCTGCGGGCGGGTGAACTGCTGCAGATCAGCGGGCCGAACGGCACGGGCAAGACCACCCTGCTGCGGGTGATGTGCGGATTACTGCGGCCCGAACAAGGGCGTGTGTCATGGTGCGGAGAGGCCATCACGGAAATTCGCGAGCAGTATCAGGCGCTGCTCGCCTACGCGTCGCACGAGCCGGCGCTCAAGGGTGATTTGACGGCGCTCGAGAATCTGCGTTTTTCAGTCGGCTTGAAGCGCCGCGTCAGTGCCGGTGATCTCACCGCCGCGCTGGCGTGCACCGGCGTGGAGGCCTGCGCCGATCTGCCCGCGAGGGTGCTGTCGGCCGGTCAGCGCCGGCGCGTAGCCATGGCACGGGTGCTCGCCATGCGCGCTCGGGTGTGGTTGCTCGATGAGCCCTTCACGAATCTCGATGCCGCCGGTGCCGAGCTGATCACGCGGCTGCTGCGAGAACACGTCGAGCGCGGCGGCCTGGGGGCGGTCGTCGCGCACCACGCGCTGGATGGCCTCAGGCGTCTGGAACTGCAGGCATGAATGTCGGTGCCTGGCAGGTCCTGAGCCTCATGTTGCGCCGCGAGATGTGTCTGTACTTCCGCAGGCCCGACCAACTGCTGCAGCCGCTGGTGTTCTTCCTGATCGTCACCGCCCTGTTTCCGTTGGGATTGAGTCCCCAATTGTCGCTGTTGCGGGACATGGCGCCCGCTGTGCTGTGGGTTGCGGCTTTGCTATCGGCGCTGTTGTCGCTGGAGGGCCTGTTCAAGGGCGATGCGGAGGACGGTACCCTGGAGCAACTGGCGCTGTGCGGCCAGCCGCTCGGGCTGATCGTGGCGGCCAAAACCCTGTCGCATTGGTTGGTGAGCGGCGCGGCGTTGGTCATAATGTCGCCCCTGGTCGCGGTGGCGCTCGGCATACCGCGCGAGGCCTTTCCGGCCATGTTGCTCAGTCTGGGGTTGGGCACATTGACCTTGAGCTGGCTCGGCGCCATCGGCGCCGGCCTCACGGTGGGGCTGCGGCGAGGCAGCGTGCTGTTATCCTTGATCGTGCTGCCGCTCGCCATGCCGCTGTTGATATTTGGCGCGGGCGCCACGGACAGGGCAATATCCGGCGCGAGCGCGGCCGGTCCGCTGTACTTTTTGGCCGCGCTCTGTGTGTTGACGAGTACGCTGGCGCCGTTCGCGGCAACGGCCGCACTGCGAATTACGCTCGAATGAGGGTTGTCAAGGATTCATGTGGAACTGGTTTTACAAGCTTGCTTCGCCGCCTTACGTCTATCGGCTGGCCGCCGTGCTCGCACCCTGGTTGCTGGGCGGCGCCGCGCTGTGCATCGGCTACGGCCTGGTCGACGGGCTGGTGTTCGCTCCGCCCGATTATCAGCAGGGGGATGCCTTCCGGATCATCTACGTGCACGCACCGAGCGCCTGGTTGTCCTTGAGCGCTTACACTCTCATGGCGGTTGCCGGCGGGATCGGATTGATCTGGCGCATCAAGATCGGGCACGCGGTCGCCGCGGCGGCGGCGCCCATCGGGGCGTCGTTCACCGTGCTGGCGCTGCTGACGGGATCATTGTGGGGACGGCCGATGTGGGGCACTTATTGGGCCTGGGACCCGCGCCTGACCTCCGAGCTCATCCTGCTGTTCCTCTACGTCGGTGTGATGTCGCTGCGCAGTGCGTTCGAGGATCCGGGACGCGGCGACCGGGCGGCGGCGCTGCTCGCCATCGTCGGCGTGATCAACGTGCCGATCATTCACTATTCCGTGCAATGGTGGAATTCACTGCATCAAGGGGCGACGGTCGCGAAGTTCGCCCGCCCCTCCATGCCGGGCAGCATGCTCTGGCCATTGCTATCGATGCTGTTAGGGTTCATGTTGTTCTTTGGCGGCGTGCTGTGCCTGCGCCTGCGGGGCGAGGTGCTCAATCGGGAGCGTCAGTCCAGCTGGGTACGCGAGGTGGTCAGGGCATCATGAACAACGGTTTCTGGTCCATGGGCGGCTATGCGCGCTACGTCTGGCCGTGTTTCGCCGGCGCGCTGGTGGTGCTCGCCTGGAATGTTTGGTCGGCGCGCCGCTACCACTCGCGCGCGCTGATGCGCGCGGCACGGGCCGCGATCATGGCGGGCGATCGCTCATGACGCCGCGCCGCAAGCGTCTATATGTGGTACTGGGGATCCTGGGCGGCGTTGCCGCGTCGGTGGCGCTCGCCGTCATGGCATCGCGCGACAACATCATGTTCTATTACGATCCGAGCCAGATTGCCGCCGGCAAGGCGCCGTCCGACAAGCGCTTTCGCATCGGCGGCATGGTGGTCAAGGGCAGCGTCACGCGCAAGCCGGGCGACTTGCAGGTGAGGTTCGTACTGACGGATTTTGCGCACCAGGTGCCGGTGGAATACACCGGTGTGCTGCCCGATCTGTTTCGCGAAGGCCAAGGCATCATTGCGCACGGCAGCATGAGTCCGAACGGAGCCTTCGTGGCCGATGAGGTGCTCGCCAAGCACGACGAGAAGTACATGCCGCCGGAAGTGGCGGCCTCGCTCAAGAAGAAGGCCGGCGCCAAGCCGATCAGCTGAATAGCGCCGCTGGAGCAATCAAATGGCACCGGAATTGGGAATTTTCGCGCTGATCCTCGGGTTCGTGCTGAGTCTCGCACAGGCTTTCTTTGGCTTGGTGGGCGCCTGGCGTGGCAAACCGGTTTGGATGGCGGTGGCCCGTCCCGCGGTCAGCGGCCAGTTCGTATTCGTCGCCGTGGCCTTCGCCTGCCTGGTGTACTGTTTCATCAACAATGATTTCTCGGTGGCCTACGTGGCCAATAACTCCAACACCCAGCTGCCGCTGTTTTATCGGGTGGCCGCGCTGTGGGGTGCCCACGAAGGGTCGCTGTTGCTGTGGATTCTGATCCTCTCCATCTGGAGCCTGGCGGTCGCCGCCTTCAGCCGACATCTGCCGCCAAGCTTCGCCAGCCGCGTGCTCGGCGTCATGGGGTTGATCAGCGGCGGCTTCATGCTGTTCACGTTGTGGACTTCGGATCCCTTCCTGCGGCTGATCCCGGCGGCCGCGGACGGCGCGGATCTGAATCCGGTGTTGCAGGACTTCGCGCTCGCCATACATCCGCCCATGCTGTACACGGGTTACGTGGGCTTTTCGGTGGCCTTCGCTTTCGCCGTCGCGGCCATGCTCGAAGGCCGGCTCGATGAGGCGTGGGCGAAATGGACCCGGCCGTGGACCCTGTTTGCATGGATTTTCCAAACTATCGGCATTGCACTCGGCAGCTGGTGGGCTTACTACGAACTCGGTTGGGGCGGCTGGTGGTTCTGGGACCCGGTGGAAAATGCGTCGTTCATGCCGTGGCTGGTGGGCACCGCGCTGGTTCATTCGCTCAGCGTGACCGAGAAGCGCGGCATATTCAAAAGCTGGACGCTGCTGCTCGCGATATTCGCCTTCTCGCTGAGCCTGGTCGGAACGTTCCTGGTGCGATCGGGCGTGCTCGTGTCGGTGCATTCCTTTGCCACCGATCCGGCGCGCGGTTTGTATATCCTCGCATTTCTGGTGCTGACCATCGGCGGCTCGCTCACCCTGTATGCGTGGCGCGCCCCCAAATTGTACGTGCCGGGCGGATTCCAGGTGTTTTCGCGAGAATTCTTTCTGCTGGTGAACAACGTGCTCCTGGTGTGCGTGGCGGGACTGGTGTTTTGGGGCACCTTGTCGCCGCTGGTGTATGAATTGCTCGGGATCGGCAAGATTTCGGTCGGACCCCCGGTATTTGCCCTGATGTTCCTGGTGCCGGTGCTGCCGTTGCTGGCATTCCTCAGCGTCGGCATGCACTCGAACTGGCGGCGCGGAAAGCTGTCGGTGACCGCGCACCCCTTGTGGTGGCTGCTGGCGCTGTCGGCGCTGCTCGCGGTCGCTGTCCAGGGGTTGGTGTTCGGCGCATTTCGCTGGGTGGGCCTGCTCGGTTTCACCCTGGGCTTTTGGGTGGTCTTTTCGGCCTTGTCCTTGCCGATCCAGCGCTGGCGTCAGCGCCAGCGGCCGACGGCGGCGGTCCTCGGCATGGCGATCGCCCATTTGGGCGTGGGCATGTTCGCCATCGGCGCGAGCGGTGTCGAGAGCTACAAGATCGAGAAGGACGTGGCACTGAAACCCGGTTCGAGCTTTGCCATCGCGGGTTACGACTTCAAGTTCGTCCGTTCCTCCGACGTGCGCGGACCCAACTACGACGCCGTGGAGGCGCTGATGGAGGTGACGCGGGGCGGCAAGCCGGTCGCCATCCTCAAGCCTCAAAAGCGGCATTTTTGGGTGCAACAGACCGACAACAGCCAGGCGGCCATCTCGGTGAACTGGGCGCGCGATCTGTTCGTGGCCATGGGCGACCCGCTGGGTGGCGGTGCCTGGAGCATGCGCATCCAGTACAAACCTCTGGTGCGCTACATCTGGCTGGGCGCCCTGGTCATGGCCATCGGTGGGTTCATCGCGGCCACCGACCGGCGCTACCGCCTCAAAGTGGCGGACGAGTCGCCGGCGGTGGCATCTCCGCCGGGTCATCCTGAGCCGCGGGCGGGCATTGCCTGATGTGGAAGTTTCTCCTGCCCTTCGCGGCTTTCGTGGCCCTGGTGGTGCTGTTCGCCTTCGGACTCAATCCGAACCGTGACATTCGTGCCTTGCCGTCGCCCCTGATCGGCAAGGCCGCGCCCATTTTCACGCTGACCGATGTGCTCGATCCGGCGCGCCAGGTCGGCAATGGCGCAATGAAGGGCCAGGTCTACGTGTTCAACGTCTGGGGCACCTGGTGCGTCGGCTGCCGTCAGGAGCATCAGACCCTGCTCGCGATCTCGCAGCAGCATGTCGTGCCGATACTGGGTCTCGATTGGAAGGACGATCGCGACAAAGCCAGCCAGTGGCTGACGGCGCTCGGCAATCCCTATCAAGCCGTTGCATTCGACTCCGAGGGCAGAACCGCCATCGACTGGGGCGTCTACGGCGCGCCCGAAACTTTTCTCGTCGATGCCCACGGGCAGGTCATTTTCAAGTACATTTCGCCGCTGACTCTCGAGGTCTGGGAGAAGGAATTCCTGCCGCGCATCGAAGCGGCGCGCCGGAACGGCGCATGAGATGCGACCGGCGGCGCTTTGTCGGCCACCGCGCCGCGTCCGCGTTCGCGTTTGCCGCAATCTTCAGTGTCGCGAACTTCGGTGTGGCGAGCTTCGGCCTGGCAATGTTTGGCGCCGCCCACGCCGCCGCCGCGCCCGCGGATGCGGCCTTGGGCCTCGACGAGCACGGCCAGATCGAGAATCCCGCCCTGCAGGCCCGGTTCGAGGACATCACGAAGCAGTTGCGCTGCCTCGTCTGCCAGAATGAATCGATCGCCGACTCGAACGTGCAACTCGCGAGCGATTTGCGCCGCCAGGTCCGGGAGATGCTGCTCGCGGGTCAGAGCGATCAGGCGATCTTCGATTTCATGACCGCGCGCTATGGCGAATTCGTCCGCTTCAACACGCCGCTCGAGGCGAAGACGCTGTGGATCTGGGCGTCTCCGGCGATCCTGCTCGCGCTCGGCGGCGCCGTGGTCCTGCGCATCACGCGTGCCCGCTCGAGAATGCCGCTCGACGACGAGCCGACGCCCGGATCGACCTGAATGTGGATTTTTCTACTCGTCGCAGCCGTCATGGCTGTGATCGCCGCTGCTGCGGTCGCGGTGCCGCTGCTGCGCGATCGGCGCAGCCGCGTGCAGGGCGCGCTCGCGGCGCTGGCGGTGCTTGGCGTGGCTGCCGGTCTCTACCCGCTGTGGTCGACGTGGGATTGGAATGCACCGCCCGGCGGCGTACCGGGCGGTCCCGATGTCGCCGCGATGGTCGCCAAACTCGAGAAACACTTGGTCGAGCAGCCCGGCGACTTGGACGGTTGGCTCATGCTCGGTCGTTCCTATACGGCGCTCGGACGCGTCGACGAAGCCATCGTCGCGTACGACCACGCCCATCGCTTGAACGACGGCAAGAACGTCGAGGCGACGATCGGTCTCGGCGAGGCCTTGAGCATCAAGGCCGACGGCGAGGTGACGCCCCAGGCCGCACAACTATTCGAACAGGCGATCGCCGCGGCGCCTGATAATCCGCGCGCGCTGCTGTTCGGCGGATTCGCGGCTGCCGTGATGGGCGATCGGCCGCTCGCTCGGCGCCGCTGGGAGGCGCTCAAAGCGCTGAATCCGCCTCCCCAGGTCATGCAGATGCTCGATGCGCGCATTGCCGAACTGGGCGCACCCGCGGCCGGCATGGGAGCGGCAGCCGCTGCCGGCTCTTCGGCGCCGGGGACTGCGATGTCCGCGCCGGGTGCTGCACCGCAATTCGGCGCACGGGGCGCGCAAGACGGCGCGGCCGCAGGCGCGGCCGCNNCCGCAGGCGCGGCCGCAGGCGCGCCCGACCCCCCCGGCCTGGTGACGGTCAACATCACCATCGCCGCGGCGCTCAAGGGGCGGCTGACCGCCGCTGCACCCTTGTTCGTGTTCGCTCGCGACGCCACGCCCGGACCACCGCTCGCCGCGAAACGCCTGAGCGTCGCCGCGATCGGCACGCGCGTCGAACTCTCGAGCGCGGACTCCATGATGCCGACCCATGCGCTCGCCGGCGGCCAGCATGTATCGATCACCGCACGGGTATCGTTCAGCGGCCAGCCGACGCCCGTTACCGGGGATTTGTACGGCGAAATCTCTTATGATGTCGGCCGCGACGGNNACGACCGGATCGCACCGTAAGCCCGGCGCTGGTCCCGGTGCCGGTGGCGGAAGCTGGTCCGGGAGCGGGGGGATGAGATTTCCGCCGCCGGGCAGCAATTTTCCATCATCGGGCTGCAACTTTATCCGCGTCGCAGTGTATTAACCTTCGTCCGTGTTCATGGCGCGGCGGACGGTTTAACGGGCCCTAGTGCCACCAAAAAGGTATACCCGGGGATCTTGTGCAATGCTTGCCACTGTCATGGATAGGTCGAATTTGAAGGGAACCAAGGCTTGGTCCGCGTGGCTCATGAGTCGCCGCGGCCTGTGGCTGTTTGTGGCGATTTTCCTGGGGCTGNNCCGGACTTCTGGTCTTCCGCCTCTCCGCGTTGGGGTCCGCCAAGCAGCTCACCGCCAACAAGGGCAATGTGCCGACCGTCACGGTCACTCAAGTGACGATGAGTTCGGTACCGACGACCGTGAGCATCGTCGGCACCATCGCGGCACGGTATGACATTCCAATCGGCGTCGAGGGGGACGGGGGCCTGGTCAGCGGCATCTTTGTCGAGGCCGGCGATCGCGTCAAGCG
>PLET01000091.1:12222-12601 GCA_003137095.1 Gammaproteobacteria bacterium | reverse complement strand
TCGAAGCTCGCCGACGTGTTCGGCATCGATTTGCCCGCAGTCGACCTGAAGTCTCCCGCGAAGCCTCGCTCGAAGCTTCCCGTCAAGCCATCGGTTAGGCGGAAAATGCCGTCGTCGCCTCGCAAAGCCAAGACGGCGACCGGCAAGCCCGCACGAGCCGGACGCAAGCCGCCGGAAAAGGTCAGATGAAGCCAGATGAACGGTTGGTCCAGCTCACTCAACGCGAGGTCGAGCTCTTGCTGCGCTATGCCTATCCTTTTGAGGCGGAAGCCGCAAAGCTGCGCGCCTGTAAACCCCGCAAGGGTTGGTACGAGGTTCAGATCGGTGCGTACTGGCTGTCGCACTGGATCGGTGACCTCAGCTATTCCATCCGGAACGT
>PLET01000091.1:0-12116 GCA_003137095.1 Gammaproteobacteria bacterium | reverse complement strand
CAGGCTGAGCTACACCCCGAATCTGGTCCCAAATCAGTGTTTGCGTGCTACTGCGAACCTGGCCAGCTCGCTCAAGCCTTCCTTGAAAGCACTTGAAGGTAGGGGGTCCAGCGCGGCAAGCGCCTGATCTGCCTCGCTTTGAGCGAGGCGCGCAGTGTACGCAAGGCCCCCCAGGCTTGCAACGGCCCGGGTGATGTCATCGAGGCGCTCCAGGCCGCCATTTTCAATGGCCTGCCGGATCAACGCCTTCTGTTCCGGATTGCCATGCTGCAGCGCATAAATGAGGGGCAGGGTGGGCTTGCCCTCGGCCAGGTCATCTCCCAGGTGCTTGCCGAGGCTGTCCTCGTCGGCCTGATAGTCCAGCGCATCATCGATGAGTTGGAAGGCCGTCCCGATGTGATTGCCATAACGCGCCAGGGCGTCCTCGATGGGCGCCGGCGCATCGCTCAATACGGCGGCGATCTGGGCACCGGCCTGGAACAATCGCGCGGTCTTGCGGTGAATGACGTCCAGGTACCGTGTTTCGGTGGTTTCGGGGTCGCGGGCCGTCATGAGCTGCAATACCTCGCCTTCGGCGATTGCATTGGTGGCTTCCGCGAGGATTTGCATAATGCGCATGCGGTCCAGGGTCACCATCATCTGAAACGCCCGGGAATACAGGAAATCCCCGACCAGCACGCTGGTGGCGTTGCCGAACACTTCGTTGGCCGTATCGCGGCCGCGGCGCAGCGAGGAGCCGTCCACCACATCGTCGTGCAGCAAGGTGGCGGTGTGGATGAACTCGATGATGGCGGCCGCTTCGATGTGGCGCTCGCCGGTGCTGCCGCAGGCGCGCGCGGCGAGTAACACCAACAGCGGCCGTAGCCGCTTGCCGCCCGAATGAATGATGTAGCCGGCGACCTGATCGACGAGGGCGACCTGGCTGTGTAACCGCTGTTTGACGACCCTATCAACGGCCTCAAAATCGACGGTTACCAACTCACGAATCTGTTCTAGTGTCATGGAGGGCTCAAGCCAATGCACCATGGTACAGAAGATTGCAGGGGGGCGCAGCGCGCATTGACCGGCAGGCCGCCTCCCCGTACAATTCGCGGCTCTTTTGCGGGCCCGCCCGGCCCTTCATGGAGTTGTCAACGATGTATGCCGTGATTGCCACCGGCGGTAAACAATACCGCGTACAGGAAGGTGCCGTGGTGCGCATCGAGAAGCTCGAAGCCGACCAGGGCGCGAGCGTGGAATTCGAGCGCGTGCTGCTGGTGGGCGCCGGCTCCACGGTAACCATCGGCACACCGTATGTGGCCGCGGCCAAGGTGGTCGCGACCGTCGAGAGCCATGGCAAGGGCGACAAGGTCCGCATCGTCAAGTTTCGGCGGCGCAAGCACTACAAGCGCGAGAAGACCCATCGGCAGCCATACACCGATGTGAAGATCACGCAGATCGTCGCTTAGGATTTCGCAGGAGATTTAACGCATGGCACACAAGAAAGCTGGCGGCAGCACCCGCAACGGCCGCGACTCGCATTCCAAGCGGCTCGGCGTCAAGAAGTTCGGCGGCGAGTCCGTGCTGTCGGGCAACATCCTCATCCGCCAGCGCGGCACCGTGTATCGCCCCGGCGTGAATGTCGGCATCGGCACCGACCATACCCTGTTTGCGACCGCGCACGGCGTCGTCGAATTCCGCGTCAAGGGCCCGGACCAGCGCACCTACGTCAACGTCATCGCCAAATAACATCGCGCGGGCTTAAAGGTCCCGCACGAGTGATGAAAAGGGGGCGGCCGATCACCGCCCCTTTTTTTTGGAGCGCGACGCCATGAAATTCATCGACGAAGCCAAACTCAAGGTCCAGGCCGGCAACGGCGGACGCGGCTGCGTGAGCTTTCGGCGTGAGAAATTCGTGCCCTTCGGCGGTCCGGACGGCGGCGACGGCGGCCTCGGCGGCAGCGTCTTTTTGCAGGCCGTGGAGGGGATGAACACGCTCGCAGACTTTCGCATTTCGCGCACCTACCGGGGCCAGAACGGCGAGTCCGGCAGCGGCAATGATTGCACCGGACATGGCGGGGATGACACCACCGTGAACGTTCCGGTCGGTACGGTGATCACCGATCTGGAAACCGGCGAACAACTGGGCGATCTGACGGTGGAAGGCCAATCCCTGCTGGTGGCCAGGGGCGGCAAGGGCGGCTGGGGCAACACGCGCTTCAAATCGAGCACCAATCGCACGCCGCGCAAGGCCGGCACGGGGCTGCCGGGCGAGAGGCGCGAACTCGCGCTGGAATTAAAATTGATCGCGGATGTCGGCCTGCTCGGCCTGCCGAATGCCGGCAAGTCCACCCTGATCCGGGCGGTTTCGGCAGCACGCCCCAAAGTGGCCGACTATCCCTTCACCACATTGCATCCGAACCTCGGCGTGGTCACCGCCGGCCCCGGCCGCAGCTTCGTGATGGCGGATATTCCAGGCCTGATCGAGGGGGCGGCGGAGGGCGCGGGTCTCGGCATCCGCTTCTTGAAGCATCTGCAGCGCACCCGGGTGCTGCTGCATCTGATCGACATCGAGCCGCCGGACCCTGCGGCCGATCCGGTCAAGGATGCGCGCACCATCGTGGCCGAACTGAAGCGCTTCTCGAAGGAATTGGCCGCCAAGGAGCGCTGGCTGGTCATCAACAAGATCGACCTGTTGGAACCCCGGGAGTCCGAAAAGCGTACCCGGGAGATGGTGCGCCGCCTGCGCTGGAAGGGGCGGGTTTTCCGGATATCCGGCGCGACCGGTGAGGGCACTGCGGAACTCACGCAGGCGGTGATGCGCTATCTCGAGGAGCATCCGCGCGCCGCCGGGACGCGCGCGCCATAGCGCCCCGGCTAATTGCCGAGCGCGCGAACCTGCTTGGTGAGCCGGCTCTTGTGCCGTGCAGCCTTGTTGCGGTGAATGATGCCCTTGTTGACCATGCTGTCGATGACGGGCGTCGCCGCGTCGAGCGCCGCCAGGGCGTCATCCTTCTTTCCCGCCTTGACCGCCAAGGTTGCCTTGCGGATGGCGCTGCGCAGCTGCGAGGTGAGGGCGTCGTTCCGGCCACGATGCACCGTCGACTGACGGGCGGCTTTTTCAGCGGATTTCGTATTGGCCAAGCGCGGCTCCTCAGGGACAAAGAGCCGCGTAGTCTGCGGTTCGCGTGCGTGCTTGTCAATCGCGGCGCTGGGTGCGGCGCACACGATTGGTATAGTGTGGGCCAATGAGCCGCGCCATCTTCAAGTCGACGTCCGTCGTCGGCCTCACCACCTTGTTGTCGCGGATCACCGGGATGATGCGCGATGTGGCTCAGGCGCAGCTGTTCGGCGGCGGGCCGGTCGCCGATGCCTTCCTGGTGGCCTACAAGATCCCGAATTTCCTGCGCCGCCTGTTCGCGGAAGGGGCATTTTCGCAGTCTTTCGTACCGGTGGTCTCGGCTTACAAACATCAGCGCAGCCACGAGGAGGTCAAGGCACTGATCAGCGGCGCCGCCGGCACCTTGGGGATCGCCCTGTTTGTGGTCACGCTGATCGGAGTGATCGGCGCGCCGCTGATCGTCTGGGCGTTCGCGCCCGGCTTCACGCAAAGCGGCGACCGCCACGACCTGGCGGTCGAGATGCTGCGGCTCACCTTCCCGTATCTGTTCTTCATCTCCCTGACCGCGCTCGGCAGCGGAGTACTCAACAGCTACGGCAGCTTCGGACCGCCGGCCTTCACCCAGGTCCTGATGAACGTGGTGATGATCGTCGCCGCGGTCTGGATCGCACCGCATTTCCCCAATCCGGGCCTGGTGCTGGCGGCGGCGGTGTTCGTGAGCGGCATCATCCAGGTGGCCTTTCAAGTGCCCTTCATCCTGCGGCTGAAGCTGTTGGGCTGGCCGCGCTGGCGCTGGGACCATGAGGGGGTGCGCCGGGTGGCGAGGCTCATGGTTCCCGGCATTCTCGGATCCTCCATGGCGCAGGTGAGCCTGCTGCTCGACACCCAGATCGCCTCGTTTCTGGTGACGGGCAGCGTCACCTGGATGTATTTTGCCGACCGGCTGGTGGAATTCCCCCTGGGCGTGTTCAGCATTGCACTGGCCACGGTCATCCTGCCGAGCCTGTCGGGACATCATGCCGCCGAGGCACCGGAGCGTTTTTCCGCCACACTCGACTGGGCGCTGCGGCTGGTGCTGGTGATGGTGATGCCGGCGGCCGTGGCGCTGTTCGTGCTCGCCGGCCCGCTCACGGCGACGTTCTTCGGGCACGGCCGCTTCAGCCCGCATGATGTCATCATGAGCTCCTATGCGCTGATGGCTTATTCCTTCGGCCTGCTCGGCTTCAGCTTCGTCAAGGTGCTGGCACCCGGCTATTTCGCGCGCCAGGACACGCGCACGCCGGTGCGCGTGAGCATCATTTCGCTCGGCGTGAACATCGGCTTGAACGTCGCCGTGGTCGCGCCGCTGGTGTACTTCAAAAAGCTGCCGGCGCCGCACGCCTTTCTGGCCCTGTCGACCGGCATCTCGGCCTGCACCAATTCGGCGCTCCTGTACCTCGGCCTGCGCAAGGCGCGGGTGCTGAGGCCGGGCGCGGGCTGGCGCCGGCTGTTCGCCCGGGTGCTGGCGGCCAGCGCGGTCATGGGAGCCGTGGAATGGTGGCTGGCGGGGGACATGCAACGCTGGTTCGCGATGCATACCTTTGAGCGTATCGAGCAGACGGCGGTGTGCGTGGTCAGCGGCGCCGCCGTGTATTTCATCGCGCTATACGCCGCCGGCACGAGGGTGGCGGACTTGCGCCACTGATGGGACTAAATCTTACGTATAATCACGGCCTTTCGCCATGATAGCAGTCCGCGGTCCACACCCTGTTGCACGCCTGAGTCGCGGCTGCGTACTGACCGTCGGCAATTACGACGGCGTTCATCTGGGCCATCAGCAGATGATCGGCGTGCTCAAAATGCGGGCCGAGCAGCTGCGGCTGCCCTCCACCGTGCTGGTGTTCGAGCCGAGCTCGAAGGAGTTCATCGACCCGGACGGCGCGCCGCCGCGGCTCACGCGCTGGCGCGAGAAGTATCTGGCTCTGGCACAGCTCGGCGTCGAGCGGCTGGTGACGCTGCGGTTCGATGAGCGCATGCGGGCCATGACCCCGCAGGGGTTCGTCGATGAGCTGATCGTGGGTGAGTTGGGTGCGCGCCACATGGTGGTGGGCGATGATTTTCGATATGGCTGCAAGGCCGCGGGCACGATCGACACGTTGAGCGCGGCGGGCCGCGCGCGGGGATTCGGGGTCGAGCAGATTCCGCCGTACGTGTTCGATTCGGTGCGGGTCAGCAGCACGGTGATCCGCGAGCGTTTGTGGCTCGGCAACTTCGCCGGCGCCGCACATCTGCTGGGCCGGCCGTATCGGATGATCGGGCGGGTGGCTCATGGCCGCAAACTCGGCCGCACGCTCGGCTTTCCGACCGCCAATGTGCGGATCGGGCGGCGCAAGCCGCCGCTGTGGGGCGTGGCAGCGGTGCGTGTACACGGCATCGCGGCGGCGGCGTTGCCCGGCGTCGCGAGCCTCGGCACCCGGCCGACGGTGGACGGCGTGGAGCCGCTGCTCGAGGCGCATGTGTTCGATTTTGCCGGGGATTTGTACGGCCGCGAGATCGAGGTGGAGTTCGTGGCGAAGCTGCGCGATGAGGCCAAATTCGGATCGCTCGCTGCGATGACCGAGCAGATGCAAATCGACGCCGCGCAGGCGCGGGTCCTGTTGAGGTAAGGTGGATCGTGGTCGACAAAAAATATCCGATCAATTTGCCGCACACGGAATTCCCGATGAAGGCGGATCTCGCCAATCGCGAACCCGCGATGCTGGCGGCTTGGCAACGCAGCGGGCTGTATTCGAAGATACGTGCCGCCGCACAGGGACGCCCCCGCTACGTGCTGGTCGACGGACCTCCCTATGCCAACGGCGTCATTCACCTTGGCCATGCCGTCAACAAGATCCTGAAGGACATCATCGTCAAATCGCGCACCTTGGACGGCTACGATGCGCCCTACATCCCCGGATGGGACTGTCACGGCCTGCCGATCGAGATGCAGGTGGAGAAGAAGTTCGGCCGGGTCGGCCACAAGCTCGACGCCAAGGCGTTTCGCGCCGCTTGCCGCGATTACGCACTGGCGCAGGTCGGCGCGCAGCGCAGCGACTTCGAACGCCTGGGCGTGCTCGGGGATTGGGATCACCCGTATCTGACCATGATGCCGCAGTTCGAGGCGGATCAGCTGCGTGCATTCGGCGGCATCGTCAAGAACGGCCACGTGTACAAGGGCTTCAAGCCGGTGCATTGGTGCCTGAATTGCCGCTCGGCGTTGGCGGAGGCGGAGGTCGAGTACGAGGAGAAGACCTCGCCGAGCATCTACGTGCGCTTCGCGGTGGCCGATCCGGCCGATCTGGCGCGGCGCTTGGGTATCGAGACCGCCGACGTGCCGGCCTCGATCGCGATATGGACGACGACGCCGTGGACGCTGCCGGCGAACCGGGCGGTCGCCGTGCACCCTCAGTTCCAATACGCCATCGTGGATTTCGATGCGGGTGCGGGCGTTGAGCGCGTGGTGCTGGCGAGCGAGCGGCTCGAAGCGGTCATGCAGACACTGGGTGTTGGCAGCTGGACGGTGCTTGCCGAGGTTGCGGGGGATGCGCTCGAACATCTGCAGCTGGAGCACCCATTTTACGAGCGACGCGTCCCGGTGGTATTGGGTGAACATGTGACCCTCGAGGCGGGCACCGGCGCCGTGCATACGGCTCCCGGACATGGTCTGGATGACTACATCGTCGGGCGCCGCTACGGGCTCGAGATCGACAACCCGGTGGGCGGAGACGGGCGGTTCCTGCCGAACACGCCGCTGTTCGCCGGCGAGGGGGTGTTCGAGGCGAATTCGCACGTGATCGAGGTGCTCGAGACCCGCGGCCGGCTGCTCAAGGCGGAGGCCTACAACCACGCCTATCCGCATTGCTGGCGCCACAAGACTCCGGTGATATTTCGCGCCACGCCACAGTGGTTCATCAGCATGGAACAGGCGGGCTTGCGCAAGGGCGCGCTCGAGGCCATCGAACACGTCGACTGGATGCCCGCCTGGGGCGAGCAGCGCATCAGCGCCATGATCGCGGGCCGGCCCGATTGGTGCGTCTCGCGGCAGCGAACCTGGGGCGTGCCCATCCCGCTGTTCGTCAACAAGCAGAGCGGCGATCTGCATCCACGCACCGCCGAGCTTATCGAGGCCGTGGCCAAACTCGTGGAGGTCGGCGGCATCGACGCCTGGTTCGATCTGGACCCGGCGACGCTCTTGGGCGCCGAGGCGAGCCTGTACGACAAGGCTACCGACGTCATGGATGTCTGGTTCGATTCGGGCGTGGTGCATTACTGCCTGGCGCGGATGCGCCCTGAAATCAGCTCGCCGGCCGACCTGTACCTGGAAGGCTCGGATCAGCACCGTGGCTGGTTCCACAGCTCGCTGTTGACCTCGGTGGCGCTGTACGGCCGAGCACCATATCGCGCGGTTCTCACGCACGGCTTCACGGTCGATGAGACCGGCCGCAAGATGTCGAAATCCATCGGCAACATTCTCGTGCCGCAGAAATTGACCAGCACCCTGGGGGCCGACGTGGTGCGGCTGTGGGTGGCGGCAACCGATTACTCCAACGAAATGAGCGTATCGGACGAGATACTGAGGCGCATGGCCGACTCCTATCGCCGGATGCGCAACACCCTGCGCTTCCTGCTCGGCAACCTGCATGGCTTTGATCCGCAGCGCCAGCTCGTGCCGTGGGAGGAGCTGGTGGCCATCGACCAGTGGGTGATCGCCAAGACCTTCGCCCTGCACAACGACATCGTCACGGCGTATCGCAACTATGAATTCCATGTGATCTACCAGGAAGTGCACAATTTCTGCGTGGTGGAGCTCGGTGGCTTCTACCTCGACATCATCAAAGATCGCCTCTACACCACCGGCGCGCTGAGCGCACCGCGACGATCGGCGCAGACCGCGATGTATCACCTGGCCGAGTCGATGGTGCGCTGGCTTGCGCCCATCTTGAGCTTCACGGCAGAGGAAACCTGGGGCTACCTGCCCGGGCCGCATTCGGAGTCGGTGTTCCTGCAGGGTTGGCACGACCTGCCGGCCGGCGCGGAGCGTCCGGCGGCGCTCGACTGGCCGGCGTTGATCGCCCTGAAGGCGGACGTGTCGCGCGAACTGGAACGCCTGCGCGCCGCCGGCGGCATCGGCGCACCGCTCGAAGCCGAAGTGACGGTGTACGCGCGACCGGCGCAGGCCTCCCGATTCCAGGGGCTCGGCGACGAGCTGCGCTTCGTGCTGATCACCAGCCAGGCGCGGGTCATCGAAACCGACGCGCCGCCCGCGGATGCGGTCGCCGCCGCCGAGGAGGGCGTGTGGCTGCAGGTGCGGCCGGCGGAGCAGCCCAAATGCGTGCGCTGCTGGCACCGCCGCGCCGATGTCGGCAGCGATCCGCGCCACCCGGAACTTTGCGCGCGCTGCGTCGTCAACGTCGAAGGTCCCGGCGAGGAGCGTCGATTCGCATGAGCACCGAGGAGGGTCGCGGCAACGCGCGGGCATGGCTTTTGATGTCCGCCTTTGTGGTCCTGGCGGATCAGGTCACCAAAACTTATATTACCCGCAACTTCGGCGAATTTGAGTTCACGACGGTGCTGCCGATCCTGGATATCACGCGAATGCATAATGTGGGCGCCGCGTTCAGCTTTCTGGCCTCGGCTTCCGGCTGGCAGCGCTGGCTGTTCATCGGTCTGGCGCTGTGCGTGAGCGCCGTGATCGGGGTGTGGCTGTGGCGGCTGCCCCGCAATGCCCATGCCCTGCTGGCGGCCGGTCTGGCTCTGGTACTCGGCGGGGCGCTCGGCAACGTCATCGACCGCATCCGCCTGGGGCATGTCATCGATTTCATACACTTTCACTGGGATCGGGCGTATTTTCCTGCCTTCAACGTCGCCGATTCGGCCATAACGGTCGGCGCCGCGTGTTTGTTGTTGGATGCACTGCTCGACGCCAGGCGGAACTCCTGATGCACATATTGCTGGCCAATCCGCGCGGTTTCTGTGCCGGGGTCGATCGCGCCATCGACATCGTGGAACGCGCCATCCAGCTGTTTGGGGCGCCGATTTACGTCCGCCACGAGGTGGTGCACAACAAGTACGTCGTGGAGCGGCTGCGCGGCATCGGCGCCGTGTTCGTCGAGGATCTGGCCGAGGTGCCGGATGCATGCACGGTCATCTTCAGCGCCCACGGTGTGCCGAGATCCGTGCAGCAGGAGGCCCAACGCCGCCTGCTGCACGTGTTCGATGCCACCTGCCCGCTGGTGACCAAGGTGCACATGGAAGTGGCGCGCTACGCGCGCGAGGCGCGCGAGGTTTTCCTGATCGGCCATGCGGGCCATCCGGAGGTCGAAGGTACCATCGGTCAGTTCGATACCTCGCAGGGCGGGCGCATCATTCTCATCGAGGACGTGGAGGATGCCCTGAGCGTGCAGGTGGGCAATCCGGACAATCTCGCCTTCGTCACCCAGACCACGCTTTCCGTGGACGACACGGCCGAGGTGGTCGAGGCCCTGCGGGGGCGTTTCCCCAGGTTGAAGTCGCCGCTCAAGGAGGACATCTGTTATGCCACCCAGAACCGCCAGGATGCGGTCAAGGAGATGATCGGGCGCTGCGACCTGCTGGTGGTGGTCGGCTCCCAGAGCAGTTCCAATTCGAACCGGCTGCGCGAGCTCGCCGAAAAGTCCGGCAAGCCGGGCTACCTGGTCGACGGACCCGAAGAGCTACGGCGCGATTGGTTCGCGGGCGCCACCACCGTCGGCGTGACAGCGGGCGCGTCGGCACCGGAGGTGCTGGTGCAGGGGGTCGTGGAGCAATTGCGCAGCTGGGGCGGTGAACTGGTGGACGAACTGGCCGGACGGTCCGAACACGTGATCTTCGCCTTGCCGCGGGACTTGCGCGAGGTGGCCAAGCGCGGCGCCAGCCTATCGTCGGTCGATCCAACCGGGTAGAATGCGGGCCCTTTTTCCGGTTTCCGTGCCGCAATAGCTCAGTTGGTAGAGCAACGCATTCGTAATGCGTGGGTCAGGGGTTCGAATCCTCTTTGCGGCACCATAAAAAATAGGGTTTGAGCGATAGCTGGTTTTTTGGGATTCCCCCGTAAGGGCGTCGTAAGGGCAAGCGCTTCAACGTCGCAGGAATTCTGTGAGCCGCGATCTTCGCGACCCGGTGTGCTTCATACGACGTGGTGACGGGCGCGACGCTGGCTAAGCAATGAATCGCAAGCTACAAGTGTTCATTTCATCGACCTTCGTTGACCTGCGTGAGGAAAGGCAGGCGGCTGTTGAAGCAGTGCTACTCGCCCACCACATTCCTGCGGGAATGGAGCTGTTCACGGCGGGCGATGCAAGCCAGCTTGAGGTCATTATGCAGTGGATCAAAGAGTCGGATGTTTACTTGCTCATTCTCGGCGCTCGATACGGAAGTATCGAACCATTGACAGGGCTGAGCTACACTGAAATAGAGTACGATTTTGCCGTCGTAAACGGCATGCCACATTTTGCCCTGGTACTTAGCGAGGACGCTGTCGCGCGCAAAGAAACGGCTGGGCTTGCATCAAAAACCGAGGCAGGCGAAGCCGCGAAGCTCGAATCGTTCAGGGAAAAGGTGCTTAGCAAGTCTTCCAAGATTGTCGATGATCCCCGCGATATAAAGATTGGCGTTTTGCAATCGCTGCATGAGATTGAATTGCGCCCTGGGCTTGTCGGTTGGCTCAGGTCGAACGAAATCCGTACCGATCCTGTGACGGCCGAACAAATGGCAGCCTTAGCGGATGCAAATAGACGGCTTCGTGAATCGCTTGAACTAGCTCGGGAAGAACTCGAAACCGCCGCGAAACGTCCACGCGTGGGCGATTTGCTGCCCCTGGAAAGCCCCTTAGCAATAACGGTGGAAGCGAGATACGGCAACATGCGCAGTTACGCCGAAAAGAGAACCGTAAATACGACCTGGCGTGCCCTATTTTCCGCCATGGCGATAAAACTTCTCGCGCCCACTAACGATGAAACACTGAATCAGCAAATCGCGCGAGAGCTTGAATACGGCTCCGACAGTGGCATTGATTGCCGCGTGAGCGAAAGCGATTGGGAAGCGGTGAAAGCTCAATTTTTGAGCCTTGGATACGTAGACATTAATTACGGCGCAACCGTAATGAAAACTGGCGCGCTGTTCTGGACCCTCACCGACCTTGGGAAAGAGATTGGTCTTTTACTTCGGTCTGCTAGGGTTACTTCGCCCGCTCAATGAAAAAGCCCCGCGCCGTCTTCGGGTCGCGGGGTTGCGCGCGCAGCGCCTTGCAGTGTCGCCCGGCTGGTTGAACATCGCGGGTAGCGATGAAAATAGGCCAGGGGCTGCCGAAGGCCATTTATTTTTCGTCGGTGTCACCTTCGGGCCGACGATCCACCGCGCAGCGCCCCACAACAAACAGCGCCGCGCGGTTGCTTGGATTCAAATTATTTCGACGCGCGGCGGCGTGGAATTTTTCAACGCCTGCGCATCGGATTTTGCGATTTTGGTTGTGTCGCCTTCGGCGAATTGCACGCCACCGATCCACATCGGCGCGAGAATTTTTACTTCCACCAACGGGTCCTTGAAAGTCGGGCCGAGGCCGGATGAACTATTCAGCATGTCAGGTAACTCCCGTGATGATGTTGAAACTCAAGGGGCTTGCGATTTGAAAATGCACCGATGCGCACAGCCGGATCGTGGTGTAGTTATTTTGGAATTGCGTATAGGGGTCGATGGCGATTTGCAAACCATCGGACCACTGTGCAATCAACAGGCGGCTCCAATCGGCGTGAATGATGCTGCCGTTCGGGACATTGGTTGAACTGACGGCGAGTTGTTCGTCAATTCTTCCACTGGGAATCGAGCCGGACCAAATCGGCAAATTCGCCGCAGAAAAATAACGCAGCTTGAGCAAACTGGCGACGTTCGGCGTCGTCAGAAATCCGAGCGATTCTTTATCGACGACGCCGCTACCATTCGCGACCGCCGTCATCGCGGCGACTAGGGAAGCTCTGCACAGGTG
>PLET01000072.1 GCA_003137095.1 Gammaproteobacteria bacterium | reverse complement strand
CTAGCGGGCGCCACGCCAGTGGCCGCAAGCGGCCAGGGCGCCGATCAGCTGTTGGCGAGCATGACGCGCAGCACCTTTTCGGTCTCGCGCACCTGGTTCCTGGTGACCCCCTTCAACATGCGGTTGAGCACGCGCGCCACGCACACCTCCATCTTGGGAAACGCGGCCTTGCCCGCCGCGGTCACCTCGAGGGCCAGGGTGCGGCGCGTGTGCGCGAGCGGCATGCGGCGCACCAGCCCCTTCTTCTGCAGGCGGTCGATCATGCGGCTCATCGCGCCGCGGTCGTAGTCCAGGTGCAGACACAGATCGCAGGCCGTGTTCACGCCGAGCTTCAGCACATTCGCGATGATGGCGAACTGCGCGGCGGTCACCTCCAGCGGGCCGATCTCCTTGTCCTCCTGGAATTCCTGATCCACGCCGTGGAGGATGGCGGCGCGCGTCTGCGCAATCAGCGGCGCGATGCTGTCGCGCAGGTCCATGGTTTTGGCGTCGAAGAGGTCGGTCATGCGTGAAGTGGTCATGGATGTGACGGGTCACGATAAGATGCCTGGGCAACCGTTGTCAAATTCAGCGCGCGGCGAAGCGCTCGATGAGGGCGTCATCCGCCGGACACTGCGCGCCGACGCCCTGCGGCTCGATGGGGTGGCGCAGGGCATCGGCATCGCCCGGCCGCGCATGCGAGAAGGCGGTCCACAGACGGCCGGCACGGGCGCAGTCGAAGGCGTACTGGAACAGCGAGCCGGCGGTGGCGGCGCTGAAATCGAACGCACTGCGATAGGGATAGGCCGTGGGTATGGCCGCATACTCGAGACCGGTGCCCTGTCGTTCGGCGTCCTCGGCCGTCAATTCCAAGGTGGTGCGCAGCATGCGCGAGAGGCCGGCCGACACGCTGCGCGACATGATGTCGCCGGCGCGCAGCCGGGTCTGGCGCACGGGTTCGTTCAGGGTGCTGTCGATGATCAGATAGACGTTGGCGCCGTCGGCCGAGGGTGCGACGAAGAAGGGCACGGTCACGCCGCCGTCGACATGCGTCTCGCGGTCGATCACCACCGGCGGAAAGATGCCGGGCACGCTGGCGGAGGCCACCAGCACTTCGCGGAACCGGGCGCGTGCTTCGGCTCCGCCGTTCATGGCGATCGAGCCCAAGTCCCACACCACCGGTGCGCCGCTGTCCACGTCGGTGGTTGCCACCAGCAGCAGGCGGCCCTTGCGAGCCTCGCGCGCGATGGCGCGCAGCATCTCGTCCGTAAGATGGCTGTCGACCAGCTGCTCGAGCGGAGCGCCACGGAACAGGCTCGAGCCGAACAGGGCGCCCAACCCCCGGGACTTCAACACATGCCCGCCCGCCCCGGTGGCATAGGCGGCGGTGAGCTCGCGGTCCCAGGCCGCTCCGAGGAAGGCATAGGGCGCGATTAGTGCGCCGGTGCTCACGCCGGTGACCACGGTGAACTGCGGCCGCCGGCCCGAGTCGGTCAGACCGACCAGCGCACCGGCCCCGAAGGCGCCGCCGGCACCCCCGCCCGAGAGCGCCAGGATGTCGAGCGGCCGCCCACCGCTCTGGCGCATCAGCCGGGCGCCGAGCTCGGCTGAGGAGATCTGCGCATAGCGGTGGTCGGCACCGAGGGTGCGCACGCTCAGGGGAAAATCGCCCGGCGGCTGCGCGCCGTCCTGCGGCGGCGGCTCACGCAGCAGGCTGGACGCGCAGCCTGGCAGGAATACCAACAACAACAACAGGCCCACCGACAGGTCCGCCTTCATCCGCCGCAATGTGTTCATGCCAAATGCCTTTGAGAATCGTTGGCATCCACCATAGTTGCCTAGACAACAGTTGTCAAGACAGCTAATGCCCGCTGCGCGGATGCGACGGCTTCGGCCGCCGACAGGAGTCAGCCGGCGATCAGGATCCAGCCGAGCACGAACAGCCCGAGGAAAATCGTCTCCGCGGCCATCAGGGCGATGGCGGTGGTGCCCACGGCCAGCATCTCGCGCAGCGAGGTTTTCATGCCGAGCGCCGCCACGGCGATGACCAGCAGCCACTTCGACAAGTCGGTGAGCGCCGCGGCCACGGCGCCGGGCACCAGATGAAATCCGTTCAAGGCCGCGAGCAGCACGAAGCCGACCAGGAACGCCGGCAGCAGGGGCACCTTGTCCTGCGGCGGTGCATTTACGTCGATGCGCCGCGCATTCGACACGGTGATGAACAGCACCACCGGCAGGAGCATGGACACGCGCATCAGCTTGACAATGGTGGCGGCATCGCCGGCATGCGGCGAGGAGGCATAGCCCGCCGCCACCACCTGCGCGACGTCGTGGATGGAGCCGCCCAAAAAGCGCCCCATCTGCATGGGATCGAACGCCAGGCCCGACACCAGCGCCGGATACATGAGCATGGCGATGGTGCTGTAGGTGGTGACGCAGGCGATCACCATCACGGTGTCGCGCTCGGAGTCCTTCTGCGGCCAGGCCACCGCGATGGCCATGGCGGCCGACGCGCCGCAGATCCCCACCGCGCCGCCCGACAGCACGCCAAAGCGCGACTCGAGCTTCAGGCTGCGCGCGAGCGCCCAGCCGAAGCCGATGGTGAGCGGCACGGCCACGAGCACCATGAGCGCCGTGGACCAGCCGAGCTCGCCCACCTGGGCGAAGGTGATGCGCAGCCCGAGCAGTGCCACGCTGATGCGCAGCAGCGAGCGGGCCGACACGTTGATGCCCGGTGCGTAGCGAGCCTCGCCGGACAGGGCATTCAGGGCCATGCCGAGCAGCAGTGCGAAAATCACCGGCGGGGCATGGTAATGATCCGATAAATAGGTGGCGGCGAGCGCCACGATGAGGGTGGCGGCGAGTCCGGGTGCGAGCAGTTTCGCGGCGGCGCGCAACGCGTCCGGACGCAGGCGTTTCATGCGGCGAGCATAGCCCTTCGCGCCGCCGGCCGCATCGCCTGCCGGACGCCGGTCGATCGGCGGCGGCAGGAGCGCCTCCAATCCGGTATGGTATCGCCGTGAGATTCGCCGATCAGTTCCGTGTCTGACCCGATTCCGGTCGATGTACTGGTGGTGGGCGGGGGCATCAACGGCGTCGGCATCGCCCGCGATGCGGCCGGACGCGGACTCTCCGTGCTCCTGGTGGAGCGCGGCGATCTGGCCTGCGGCACCTCCTCGGCTTCATCCAAATTGGTGCACGGCGGCCTGCGCTATCTGGAGCAATATCAATTCCGGCTGGTGCGCGAGAGTCTGGCGGAGCGCGAGGTGCTGCTCGCGGCGGCGCCGCATCTGATCTGGCCGCTGCGCTTCGTGCTGCCGCTGCACGCCGGTCTGCGACCCGAGTGGCTGCTCAGGCTTGGGCTGCTGCTCTACGATCACATCGGCGGGCGCGAGACGCTGCCGGCCACGCGCACGGTGCGGCGCGGCAGCGATCCGGAGCTCGCTCCGCTCAAGCAGTCCTACCGGCGCGGCTTCGAGTATTCGGACTGCTGGGCGGACGATGCCCGCTTGGTGGTGGCGAACGCCATGGATGCGCGCAACCGTGGCGCCCGCATCGAGGTGGGCTGGGCGCTGACCGCGGCGGCGCGCGCGGCCGGCCTGTGGAAGGTCGAGCTTGCCTCAGCCTCCGGCGAGACCCGTTCGGTGCGCGCACGCGCGTTGGTCAACGCTGCGGGCCCCTGGGTGGAGGCGGTGTTGAAGAGCACCGGCGCCGCGCGGCACAGCACCTTGCGTCTGGTCAAGGGCAGCCACATCGTGGTGCCGCGACTGTACCCGCAGGCGCAGGCCTACACCCTGCAAAGCGGCGACGGCCGGGTGGTGTTCATCGTGCCGTATGAAAACGACTTCAGCCTGATCGGCACCACCGACATTCCCTTCAGCGGCGACCCTGCGCGCCTGAGCGCCGGCGCCGACGAAATCACTTACTTGTGCGGCGTGGTGAGCGATTACCTGCAGGCACCCGTCGCCCCCGTCGACGTAGTGTGGAGCTATGCCGGGGTGCGGCCGCTGTATGACGACGGCCGGCAAAGCGCCTCCACGGTGACGCGCGATTATGCCTTCGACCTGGACCTGAAGCCGGGTGGAGCGCCGCTGCTGTCGGTGTTCGGCGGCAAGCTCACCACGTATCGCAAGCTCGCCGAGCATGCGCTGTCCGAACTGTTGCCGCAGCTGGGGTCGAAGGCCCCCTCCTGGACCCGCGGCGCGATCCTGCCGGGCGGTGATCTGCCGGGCAAGGACTATGACGCGTTCAGCGCCGACCAGGTGGCCTGCCACCCGGCGCTGCCGGCCGCGCTGGTGCGTCGCCTGTGCCGTGCCTACGGCACGCGCATCGAACGCATTTTGGGCACCGTCGCCACGCCCGACCGGCTCGGCGAGCAGATCGCACCGGATCTCTACGAGGCGGAGCTCGAGTATCTCTGCGACCAGGAATGGACGCGCACCGCCGAAGACGCGCTCTGGCGCCGCTCGAAACTCGGTCTGAAGTTCAACGCCGCGCAGGCCGCGCGCGTCGCCGCGTGGTTCGGTGTGCGCCGCACACAACGGTGAGCGACCACAGCGCGGTTTGCTGTCAGAGATATCCCACGCCACGAACTTGAGTGCGGCCGATGGCCGGCATAACAACCCCACTCTAGGATTCGACCATCCAACAAAAACCGCGCCCGCACGGGTAAGGATTGTCAGCATCGACAGGGGAGATCAAGCGGCGGCGCTGGAGAGAATCGTCGGTGCACCCGCGGCCTGCGCCGATGCCGACACACACCAACTGGCAACCATCGTCGAGCGGATATCGTGCGGGGATGAGTCCGCGCTTTCTGAGCTCTATGGCCTGCTCGGCGGGTGGGTGCACGGGCTGGCGCGGCGCATCCTGCGATCCAACGAATGTGCGCAGGAGATCGTCTGCGATGTATTCGTGTATGTCTGGAAGAATGCGGCCGCGTTCGATGCCGCACGCGGCACGGTGCGCGCCTGGCTCGCCATTGCGACGCGGCATCGGGCCATAGACCGCCTGCGCAGCCGCCGTCGCCACCATCTCGGAGAGCGGCAATTCGAGTCGGTCGCGGGCGAGTTCATGCGCCCCGAGGCGGTGCTCGCGCAGTTCCAGGACGACACCGCCGTTCACACGGTGCTGTCGTCGCTGTCCCCGCTGCGCCGCCAGCTGTTGGCGCTCGCCTTTTTCGATGGCCTCACGCACGAGGAAATCGCCGTGCACAACGGGCTGCCGCTGGGAACCGTCAAATCCCACATCCGCCGGGCGCTCAAGCTCATGCGCAGCGAGCTCGATCCGCGCTAAGCGGCCTAAGCGCGCTAAGCCAGTCCGATGCAGACA
>PLET01000046.1:12599-58760 GCA_003137095.1 Gammaproteobacteria bacterium | reverse complement strand
TTCGGCAAGGTCACCAACATCGCGGATTACGGCTGTTTCGTGGAGATCGAGGAGGGCGTCGAGGGTCTGGTGCACGTCTCGGAGATGGACTGGACCAACAAGAACGTCAATCCCGCCAAGGTGGTGCACGTCGGCCAGGAAGTCGAGGTCATGGTGCTCGACATCGACGAGGAACGCCGCCGCATCAGCCTCGGCGTCAAGCAATGCAAGACCAATCCGTGGAAGGAATTCGCGGAGAATTACAACCGCGGCGACAAGGTCAGCGGCCAGATCAAGTCGATCACCGACTTCGGCATTTTCATCGGATTGGCGGGCGGTATCGACGGCCTGGTGCATCTGTCGGACATCTCCTGGGACATGCCCGGAGAGGAGGCGGTACGCAGCTACCAAAAGGCGCAGCAAGTCGACGCCATGGTGCTGTCCATCGATCCGGAGCGCGAGCGCATCAGCCTGGGGATAAAACAGCTTGCCAAGGATCCATTTTCGGCCTATGTCGCCGAGCATCCCAAGGGCACGGTGGTCAAGGGCGTGGTTCGGGAAGTCGACGCCAAGGGCGCCATCATCGACCTCGGCAACGGTGTCGACGGCCAGCTGCGGGCATCCGACCTGTCGCGCGATCGGGTCGAGGATGCGCGCCTCCTGCTGAAGGTGGGCCAGGAAGTCGAGGCCAAATTCACCGGCGTGGATCGCAAGGGCCGCAGCATCTCGCTGTCGATCAAGGCCAAGGACATCCATGAGGAACAGGAAGCGATGCAGAACTACAGAACGGATTCACCGACGGGAACCAGTTTGGGGGATCTGCTCAAAGAGCATATTGCCGGTCAGGATTGACCGTTCGGGGGCGAACCGGGGCGGGACCAGGCCCGCCCGTGTCCCGACCATATGCCGAGTGAAGCTCACGGATCGATCATGACCAAATCGGAACTCATCGAAATCATTTCAGCAAAGCAGAAACACCTGCCGGCGAAGGATGTGGAACTCGCCGTCAAACAGCTGCTGGAGATCATGAGCGATGCACTGGCGACGGGCGAGCGCATCGAGATCCGGGGGTTCGGCAGTTTCTCGCTGCACTTCCGTCCGCCGCGCCAGGGCCGCAATCCGAAGACCGGTGAAGCCGTCGCGCTCGCCGGCAAGCACGTACCGCATTTCAAGCCCGGCAAGGACCTGCGCGAGCGCGTCAACGACGGCGCTGATCAACCGATCCGCGACTGACGCCGCGAGCGCACGCGGCCTGGAATGCCGGAACTTCCGCCGCTCGCCTGGGGCTTGATCCTCGCCGCCCTGGTAGTGGGCATTCTGGCGGGGCATTTCGGCTGGGGCAGACGCTGGCCGGCGTTGCGCAAGTTCAATGCCGACTATCTCACCGGACTCGATTATCTGGTCAGCGAGCAACCCGACCGGGCATTGGACACCTTCCTGAAGCTGATAGATGCCAACGCCGATACGCTGGAGACGCATTTCGCCCTCGGTGCGCTGTACCGGCGGCGCGGCGAGGTCGACAGGGCCATTCGCATCCACCGCAGCCTGTTGGCGCGCGAGGGCCTGGCGCCGGAGCATCGCGAACAAGCGTTGCTCGCGCTGGCCCAGGATCACCTGCGCGCCGGGCTGCTCGACCGTGCGGAAGGACTTTTTCAACAGGTCTGCGAGGTCGGGCGGTTGCGCGCCACGGCGCTCGACGCGCTGCGCGGCATCTACGAGCGCCAGCACGATTGGGCGCAAGCGCTCGATATGCACCGTCGGCTGGCCAGCGCCGGGGCGCCGCCGCCGCGCGCGGTTGCCGCCCATTACGCCTGCGAACTGGCGACGCTGGCTCTCGATCGCGGCGAGATCGCGGAGGCCCGGCGGCTGCTGCGCCAGGCGCGGAGCGAGACCGGGGGTTTTGCGCGCGCCGCTATATTGCGCGCGCAGATCGCCGAGCGGGAGGCACAGCCGGAACTCGCGGCGCGGCTGCTCAAGTGGGCGGTGGTGATGGCGCCGCAGGTGCTCGAGGATGAGCTGCCGCATCTTCTGCGGCTGGTGGACGGCGATGCGCGCGACGGGTTGCTGGCCGAACTGGTGGCGCGCGCGCAGTCACGCGATTTCATAGAGCTCAAGCGGCTGGTGTTCGCGGCGCTGGCGGCCAGGCTCGCCCACGCGGAGCCGCTGCGCGGCCCGCTCGAACAGGTGTTCAGCCGCGATCCGGCGCTCCACACGGTGTGGCAGGCGGCCGGTCCCGCGCCCTTCGAGCGCATTGCGTCGGAACTGGCCGCGCTGCTGGCGCTGGCCGAGAGGTATCGCTGCGGGGAGTGCGGATTTGCCGGGCGAAAATTCTATTGGCAATGTCCCGGCTGCCATTCATGGGACAGTTTTGAGGCGTACGCCACTGTAAAACTGCACTAATCCGCTATCATTTGGAATATGACAAACAAAACTGTGAAAACCGTCGTGTTTCCGGTGGCCGGTCGCGGTACCCGCTTCCTGCCCGCCACCAAGGCCAGCCCCAAGGAAATGCTGCCCATCGTGGACAAGCCCTTGATCCAGTACGCGGTCGATGAAGCCTTGTCGGCCGGCGCGGAAACCCTGGTGTTCATCACGGGCAGCTCTAAGCGGGCCATCGAGGATCATTTCGATACCGACGCGGAGCTCGAGTCCGTGCTGCAAGCGCAGGGCAAGGAGGATTTGCTGGCTACGCTGCACGGCATCCTGCCGTCGTGGGCGACCTGCGTCTACATCCGCCAATCCGCGCCGCTCGGCCTCGGTCACGCGGTACTGTGCGCCCGGCCGGTGGTCGGGGACGCACCGTTCATGGTGCATTTGGCGGATGATCTGATCGACGCAAGCGTGCCGTGCCTGCGGCAGATGGTGGACGTGTTCGCCGCCCAGGGCGGCAGCGTTCTCGGCGTGCAGCCGGTGCCGCCGCAAGACACCGACAAGTACGGCATCGTGTCGCTCGAACGCCAGCTCGGGCCGCGGATCGGCAAGCTGTCGAATATCGTCGAGAAGCCGAAGCCGGCCGAGGCCCCGTCGAATCTTGCGGTGGTCGGCCGTTATCTGCTGACCGGGGACATTTTCAATGATCTGGCGAAGATCGGCCGCGGTGCGGGCGGCGAGATCCAGCTCACCGACGGCATCGCCCGTCTGCTCAAGCGCCAGCCCGTGTTTGCCTACGAATTCGAGGGCAAGCGCTATGACTGCGGCAGCAAGCTCGGGTATCTTCAGGCCACGGTGGAATACGGCCTGAAACATCCGAGCCTCGGCGCCGACTTCGCCGTCTATCTCAAGAACTTCGTCTCCACGTTCTAGCGGAAATTCGCGCGGCTAGTGCTGGCGGCCGCGCTGCTGGCCGGCGCTGCGCGAGCCACCCGAACCGGAGCCGGATACGCGGCGCGAATCGCGCCGATCGGAACCCTTGTGGCCGCGTGAGTTGCCCTGGGCATGCCGCGCACCGCCCTGTGGCGGGCGATGGGATGCGGGTTGCGGTGCGCTCTCCACGATCTTGAACACCGGCGTCGGTACGGTTGGGATGGGCCGGCGGAGTACCCGCTCGATGTCGCGCAGCAGTGAGGATTCATCGGAGGAGACCAGCGAAACCGCCTCGCCGCCGGCGCCGGCGCGGCCGGTGCGGCCGATGCGGTGCACATAATCCTCGGGCACATTGGGCAATTCGTAGTTGACGACGTGCGGCAGCTCCTTGATGTCCAGGCCGCGGGCAGCGACTTCCGTCGCCACCAGGGCGGTCACCTGCCCCTGTTTGAACATTTCCAGGGCCTTGACGCGCGCCGCCTGGCTCTTGTTGCCGTGAATGGCGGCGGCACGGATGCCCGCGCCCTCGAGCTGCTGGGTGAGTCGATTGGCGCCGTGTTTGGTGCGCGTGAATATCAATACCTGGCGCCACTGTCCGTCCTGGATCAGATGCACCAACAGGTGCCGTTTCTGTTCCTTCTGAACGCGATAGGCGCGCTGCTCGACGAGTTCGATCGGCGCATTGCGCGGCGCCACCTGGATCGACAGCGGGTCGTGCAGCAGGCGCTCCGCGAGGCCGCGAATGTCGTCCGAATAGGTCGCCGAAAAGAGCAGATTCTGCCGCTGTTGCGGCAGCAACTTGATGATGCGCCGGATGTCCGGGATGAATCCCATGTCGAGCATGCGGTCCGCTTCGTCGAGCACCAGCACCTGCACCTTGGACAGATCGACCGCGCGCTGCTGCGCCAGATCGAGCAGCCGGCCGGGCGTGGCCACCAGGATGTCGCAGCCGCTGCGCAGGGCGCTGATCTGTGGATTGATGCTCACGCCGCCGAATACCTGGTAGGTGCGCAGGCGCAGATACTTGCCGTAGCTGCGCGAGCTGTCGGCTACCTGCGCGGCCAACTCGCGGGTGGGCGTCAACACCAGCGCGCGCGGCGCATGGCCCGCGGCGTGCGCGGCATCGGCATTCAGGCGCTGCAGTATGGGCAGTATGAATCCGGCGGTTTTACCGGTGCCGGTCTGCGCACCGGCCAGCACGTCGCGGCCGGACAGCACGGCGGGAACGGCCTGCACTTGAATGGGGGATGGCATGTCGTAGCCCTTATCGGCGACAGCACGCAGCAGTTCGGGCGAGAGCCCGAGTTCGGAAAATGACATTGAATGAATCCTTGAAGAGATTTGGACTCGCACGACGGCGCCATTGGCACCGCAGCGGTCAGCAGCGAGAGGGGTGAAATAAACGAAGTGCGTCGGGGACGGACCGCGAGCCGGAGGGGGTACTGACCGAGCACCGCCCTCAAATTGGCTAGAGGCACTGTACAGGCTTACAGGCCGCAGGTCCAGTGCCTGCGCTAGAGTACCGGCATCATGAAGCTCGCGCTGTGGCAAACGGCGGGATTTCCGGCGGATCCGGCGTCGAATCTCGCGGCACTCGACCCGATTGCACGCGCCGCCGCTGCCGCGGGGGCAAAGCTGCTGCTGTGCCCGGAATGCTGGCTCTGCGGGTACAACATCGGCACGGCGGTCGCAACGCTGGCGGAGCCGCACGATGGCCCGTCGGCAGCGCGGATTGCCGCGATCGCCGGCCGGCACGGCATCGCGATCACCTACGGCTACGCCGAGCGCGAGGCGGCCGGCGGACCGGTTTACAACTCGGTACAGGTGCTGGGGCCGGCCGGTACCGCGCTGTCGCATTATCGGAAGACCCATTTGTTCGGTGCGGCCGAGCATGCCGCGTATCAGCCGGGCGATCGGTTCGAGCCGCCGTTCGAGTTCGGCGGGTTCAAGGTCGGTCTGCTGATTTGTTTCGACGTCGAATACCCGGAGGCGGTGCGCAGCCTGGCGCTGATGGGTGCGCAGCTGCTGCTGGTGCCGACCGCGCTCACCGATGAGTTCGGGTTCGTGGCGGATCTAATCGTGCCGGCGCGCGCGGCGGAGAATCGCATTCACGTGGCGTACTGCAATCACGGCGGCGTCGAAAACGGCATGCGCTTCCTCGGCGCATCGCGCCTAGTCGGTCGTGGCGGCATGATTCTGGCGGCGGCCGGCGCCGGCGAGGCGCTGATCATGGCCGACATCGGACCGCCGAACCCGTCCGGCGCGGACGGCTATCCTTATCTCGAGGAGCGACGGCCGGAACTCTACGGTCGACTCATCCGCTGACATCCCGCGCGCGAAGTTAGGGCGTCGATCATTGAAAGTGCGCGCTCATGGTGCGGCGTAGGGCGCCAATCCGCGCACCTGCCGGCACGGCCGATGTGCTCACGCAACGCACAAACCGGCCTTTTTTCCGCGTAATTCCGCGATCCGTGGCACGGACGACGCGTCCGGCACAGGAGTTGCACAGTTCCCATCAAAATGTGCGTCTAGGGTTCCGGCGTGCGCAGGCACGCGACTGGTCCGAGAGAGGCAGTCCTTTATTTCAAAGGATACACGGCGGGATAAAAGCCCGGGAGAACAATGTCGAGGCGGCGTCGCTACCTCGGGATGCTCTCCTTCCGTGAGAAATCCCGAAAATCGCGATCAGTCTCCTCAATAAAGTGGCATCGCCACGTCTGATAGAGGGGTTTCCGTATGAACACACGAGCCAGAGTTCGCAATTCCCCTGGTGACTCCGGGCATCGGCGCCAGCAATTCGGCGCGGCGTCATCGCTGGCGGCCGCGATCGTGTCGGTGCTACACGGCGCGCCGTCGGCGGCCGCGACCGCCGACGACGCCATGGAGGAGATCGTGGTCACGGCCACGCGCCGGGCGGTCTCCGCGCAGGATCTGCCGATCAGCATCAGCGCCGTCACCGGTGCCGCGCTCGAGCAGCAGGGCATCGAGGACATCGCGGGGCTCGCGCGTTCCATGGCGGGCGTGAATTTCACCGACAAGGGGCCCTTCGGCGGCGTCAACGGCAGCACGTTGATCATCCGCGGTTTGAACAGCGAAGGCACGGCAGGGCAGCTGGCGCTCGCCTCGCCGGTGGTGCCGCCGGTGGCCACCTACGTCGACGAAACACCGCTGTTCGTGAATCTGCGGCTCATGGACCTGGACCACGTCGAGATCCTGCGCGGCCCGCAGGGTACTTTGTATGGTTCCGGTTCCCTAGGCGGCACGATCCGGTTCGTGGAAAACGCCCCCGATCTGAAAGGCTTCGATGCCAAGGGTGAGGTGGGCCTGAGCAAGACGGCCCATACGCATGCGAACAACGAGGACGTCAACGGCATGCTGAACCTGCCGCTGTCCGATGTCCTCGCAGTGCGCTTCAACGCGAGTTGGACGGACGATGCCGGATTCATCAATCAGCCGAATCTCTACATTCTCGATCCGACCGGTGCGCCGGTCTCCGCACAACCCGGAAACGTCTTCAGTCCGCCCGAGAAGTACGCCGAGGACGGCGTCAACTCGTACGAGTATCGGACCGCGCGCGTGGCCGCGCTGTGGAAGCCCAACGAGGATTTCCATGCGCAGCTTTCCTATTATTACCAGCTGCAGAGCGCGGGCGGATTTCCCTACGTGGCGGCCAGTCCGGCCGCCTACAACCAGCCGATCAGCCCGGCCACCCAGTTTCCGAACACCACGCCACCGTTGCTTCCCCAGTTGTACACCGCGCCCGTACCCGCGGGCGTGGACAAGCTTTCGTCGGCGACCAACAGCCTGGAATATGCGCAGGACAAGGTGGACCTTGTGGCGCTCAACATGGAATACGACCTGGGATTCGCCTCGCTGACGTCGTCGAGTTCCTGGGCACACCACAACAACACGTCCGGCAGCGACCTCACGGCGGTGTATACCAATTTCAATTTCTATCAGAATTTCTACGGCCAGAATCCGCGCACATTCATCCAGGGCCGCGACCAGCTCGACGACAAGCTCTGGTCTCAGGAGCTGCGTCTGGCGTCGAAGACCGGCGGCACGTTCGACTGGGTGGCCGGGGCGTTCTTCAAGAACGAGAACACCTACATCCAGGAACACGAGTATTACCCCGGTTACAACGCTTTCTACAACGCGTGCAACGCCCTCGGCTATCCGCCGCCCGACAATACGGCCGCAAATCCGTCGGTTTGCGGTTTCGGCGAGTACGGACCCGAGACGGGCAGCACGTCGATCGTCGGCATTCCGCTGGCCCTCGACCAGGCCTACATCGGGGACTTCGAGACCCGCTTCAAGGACCTGGCCATCTTCGGCGAGCTCACCTGGCACCTCACCTCCGATTGGAGCCTGACCGGCGGCGGCCGCCTGTTCAAACAGACTCTGACCCAGGCGCAGCAGACCGGATTGCTGTTCGACGGACCCGGTTTCGCGGCGAACGAGTCGCTGAGCGACCAGTGGCGCCGGGCCTTGTGGAAGATCAACACGGCTTATCAGCTCGACAAGAACAATCTGGTCTACGCCACCTGGTCGCAGGGATTCCGCCGCGGCGGCGTCAATGCGCTGCCGCCGGGGGAGCCGGTGATCGATCCGCGCACGAATCTGCCGTACGTGACGCCGCCGGCGCTCACCAAATTGCAGCCTGATACGGCGGATAACTACGAGATCGGCGTCAAGGGTGTGGTGGCGAACCGCGTGCGTTATTCGGCGGCGGTCTACGACATTCAATGGCACAACATCCAGGAAGGTGTGCAGTTGACGCCGCTGGTGCTGCCCGCGGCTCTCAACATCGGAGAGGCCTACAGCCGCGGACTCGAATTGGAGCTGTCGGCCAATTTGACCGACCATCTCGCGGGCCAGCTCGATTACACCTATGATCAGACCAAGTTGACCTCCCTGAGCCCGCTGTTCGTGTATCCCGACGTGTCAGTTCCCCCGCCGGCCATCGGCAGCCCGCTGCCCGGCACTCCGAAGAGCAGTATCGCGCTCGGGCTCGAATACGGCCACATACCGGTCGCCGGCGGCGAGCTGCGTTACGCCATCAACGGTCACTATCAAAGCTCGGTCATTCCCGCCCTGTCGGCGACCGTTCCGACCGTCGCCGGCTTCACCATGCTGGACACGCGACTCTCCTTCACGCGCTCGCATTGGGTCGGGACGCTGTACCTCGACAATTTGACGAACAATCTTGGCGTCACCTCGTATCAGGACCCCGCGATCTACGGCAATCGCGCCCAGGCGGTGGTTTCCAGGCCGCGCACGGTGGGCTTGACGCTCGCTTATTCATTCAAGGAACGGTGAAACTGGCGTAATCTTGGGCGGATGAACAGCGTTGAGATTCTCGACCGGCTGATCGGCTTTCCCACCGTCAGCCGCGACCCGAACATGGCGCTGATCGAGTTCGTGCGGGAGTTTCTGACGGCGCGCGGCATCGAGACGCGGCTGTACGCGGATGCGGATGGGCGCAAGGCCAACCTTTACGCCAACGTCGGCCCCGCGGATCGGGCCGGCGTGCTCTTGTCAGGCCATACCGACGTGGTGCCGGTGGATGGTCAGCGCTGGAGTTCCGACCCATTCCGGCTGCAGGCACGCGGCCCGGACCTGTTCGCGCGCGGCGCGGCCGACATGAAGGGATTCCTGGCTTGCGCGTTGCGGGCGGCCGACCGCGCCGCGCGCCGCACGCTCAGCATGCCGCTGCAGATCGCCTTCTCGTACGACGAGGAAATCGGCTGCGTGGGTGTCCGCTCGCTGATCGACGACATGGCCGGTTGGACCCATCGGCCGACATTCTGCATCGTCGGCGAGCCGACGATGCTGCGGACCGCCGTGGGGCACAAGGGCAAGGTTGCGCTGAAGGCCACCTGCCATGGCCGGGCGGCGCATTCCGCAAATCCCGGCAAGGGCGTGAACGCCATCCATATGGCGACCGATCTGATCGGCAGGTTGCGCGGGCGCCAGGCTGCCATGGAGGAGTCCGGCCCGCGGGATGCCGCCTATGAGGTTCCCTATACGACGCTGCACGTCGGCGTCATTCGCGGTGGCACGGCGCTCAACATCGTGCCCTCGCGATGCGAACTCGAGTTCGAGATACGCAATATCGCGGCCGACGACCCCGGCAACATCGTCGCCGAGATCCGCGCCGACGCGGCGCAGATCGCCCGTTCGGCGGGCGATGCGCGGATCGGCATCGACCTCGAGGTCACCAACGAGTACCCCGGGTTGGAGACGCCCGCGGATTCCGCGGTGGTGGCGCTCGCGGCCGCCCTCACGGGCCATCGCGATCTCATCAAGGTGGGATTTGGCAGCGAAGGCGGCCTGTTCAGCGGCCGGCTCGGGATTCCGACCGTGGTGTGCGGGCCGGGCTCGATCGACCAGGCTCACAAACCCGACGAATTCGTCGCCACCGATCAGCTGCTGCGCTGTGACGCGATGCTCGAGGCTCTGCTGGAGAGGCTGGCCTGAGGTTGCGCACCGCCGGTTGATAACCGCCAGTTTATATAAAACCGGCAATGCGCGATCATGAGCCGGCGGCGAGTCGATCGCCCGTGGAGCAACGTAATGATTCGAACCGGCCAACAGTATCTGGAATCCATCCGCGATGAGCGCGAGGTCTACATCAACGGCGAGCGCGTCCGGGACGTCACCCGGCATCCGATGATGAAGCCGCTGATCGACATCCGCGCGCGTATCTACGACATGCAGCATGAAGCGGCGACCCGGGACATCCTCGGATACGAGGAACAGGGCGAACGGCACGCCGTCGCCAACAAGCTGCCGCGGCTGCAGGCAGACTGGTGGGACAAACGGCGGGCCACCGATGCCGTGCTGGAGGAGATCGGCGGCGTCGTGACGCGGGTGGGGGATGAGACGGTCGGCGAGATGTGGTCGTTGTTCGACGGCCAGGATGTGCTCAATGAGGTGGACCCGCAGTTCTCGGTCAACATTCGCAGGCACATTCAGGCGGTGCTGCACGCCGACCCGTTCCACGTATCTGCAAACACCGATCCGAAGGGCGACCGATCCAAGCCGCCGCAGGAACAGGACCCGGACATGCTGCTGCACGTCGTCAAGGAAACCGACGCGGGCATCATCGTACGCGGTGCAAAATATGAAACTGCCGCTGCGTATGCAAATCAGGCCTTCACCAAGCCGACCATCGCGAATTGGGGAAACTCCGCGCTCTCCGAATACGCGGTGGGCTTCATCTGTGATCTCGGCTCGCCCAATCTCAAGTTCATCTGCCGGACCGGATTTGCCGGGCGTGCGCCCGCAGCGGATTACCCGCTGACGAGCAGGTTCGATGAGGTCGACTCGCTGGTCATCTTCGACGATGTGCTCATTCCCTGGGAGAACGTGCTCTTCTACCGTCATACCCGTGCGGCGATGTTCATCCGCGCCACCGTGCACCGCTATTCCGCCTTCGCTTTCGTGCAGCGCAATCTGAAGCTTGCCGACATGATGATCGGTGCGGCGCTGTTCAACGCCCGGCAGACCGGACTCGACAAGCAGCAGGCGGTGCAGGAGAAGCTGGCGCAGCTCGCCGTGTACCGCGAGGGTATAAACGCTCATCTGACGGCAGCCGTGACTCTGGCTGAGCGCAGTCCGGCGGGCCTCCTGATGCCGAACCAATCCCTGCTGTATTGCGGGCGGGTGCTCGCCTGTTCGCAGCTGCACGAGATGATGCACATCGCGCGCGAACTGTGCGGCGGGCAGATCTGCGTGACGCCGGACAAGGCGGCCTTCGATTCGCCCGAGACCAAGCCCTGGCTCGACAAGTTCTACTCCGTCAACGAGAACTGGGTCGCCGAGGACAGGCGCAAGCTTCTGGCCTTTGCGCGCGACCTGCTGAATTCGGATTACGCGGGCCACCGCCTGACCTTTCAGCTGTTTGCGCAGGCGCCGCCGTTCGCCCATCTCAATGCGGTTTACCGCAATTTCGACTGGGATGGCCCGCTGCAGTTCGTGCAAAAATCCGCCGATCTGTCCGAGCGCGTCATGCAAAAGGGCGCACGCCCGGCCGGCGACGGAGCGGTGGCCCAATGGTTCGCCGAACACCCTTCCTCCGGCGCTTCGTCCGATGCGGGCGCTGCGCCGGTGGCCGCGGCCGCGAACCCCTCCGAAGCGGCGGCATGACCACGATGAGCGGTGCGCAGGAGAGCACGACCCCGGAAGTGGCCGCGCTGCGCCAGAAATTCCTGCATGGCATGAGCCATGCGGCCTGCACCGTCAACGTGGTGACCACCGACGGCGTCGCGGGACGTCACGGCGTCACGGTGTCCGCCATGGTTTCGGTATCGGCCGACACCCCTCGCCCGACGTTGCTGGTGTGCATCCACCACCTGAGTCCGGTGGCCGATGCCCTGCTCGCCAACGGGGTGTTTTGCGTCAATGTGCTGCGCGAGGATCAGGCGCACGTGTCCGACAGCTTTGCCGGGCGCAGCGGCGCGCAAGGAGCCGAGAAATTCGAGTGTGCGACCTGGACCACGGAGTTCACCGGCGCACCGCGGCTGATCGATTCATTGGTGGCTTTCGATTGCCGCGTCACCGCGAGCGAGCGCGTCGGATCCCACTTCGTGGTTTTCGGGTCGGTACAGGATATCGCGGTGGCGGCCGGCGGCGCGCCGCTGATCTACGCCAATCGCGCCTACGGCGTGCCGCAGCGCTTCCACCAACGCGCCCCGGCGGCCGATTCCGCGGCGGCCGGCGGCGCGCTGGCACTCGGTTGCTTCCAGACCTTTGCGCCTTACATCGTGCCCGCCCTGGTGGCAAGGCTGACCAAGATGCACCCGGGGCTGTCGCTCACCCTGGTCGAGGCGGACCAGGGCCAGTTGCTCGCCGGTCTGCGCCGCGGCGACATCGAAATCGCGCTGCTCTACGATTTCGGCGTCGGCGACGACATCAACAAGGAGAGCCTCGCGGAGCTGATACCCTACGTGCTGCTGCCCGACGGCCATCCGCTCGCCGCCCGCGCGGCGATCGCGCTCGAGGAACTCATCGATGAGCCGTTCATCCTGCTGGACGTCGAGCCGAGCCGTGAGTATTTCCTGTCGTTGTTCCGGGACCGTGGTCTCGAACCGCGGATTGCCTACCGCACGGGCTCGTTCGAGATGGCCCGCGGCTTCGTCGGTCACGGGCTGGGGTTCAGCCTGCTGGCCACCAAGCCCGCCAATAACATGTCGTACGACGGGCGCGCGCTGGTGGCCCGGCCGCTCGCCGCGGCGGTGGCCAACAGCCGCCTGGTTCTTGCAAACCGCGCCAACCGCCCCATGAGCGCGAACGCACGGGCGTTCGCAGGCCACTGCCGCGCGTTCTTCCACGGAGTGACCCATGCACATCAGAATCCGTAAGTTCAACACGCGCGACACCTATCCCGAGCAAAGGCTCGACAATGATCTGTGTCAGGCGGTGGTGGCGCGGGGTCGCACCGTGTTCGTCCGCGGTCAGGTCGGACAGGATCTTGACACCGCCAACAACGTCGGGGTGGGAGATGCCGCGGCGCAGGCCGAGCAGGCAATGGCGAACGTCAAGCAGCTGTTGAGCGAAGCCGGTGCCAGCCTGGAGCAAGTCTGCAAGGTCACCATTTATCTGACTGATCCGCGCTTTCGCGAAGCCGTGTACCGCACCATCGGACGCTGGCTGAAAGGCGTCTATCCGGTGTCGACGGGCATCGTCGTCGCCGGACTTGCGCGTCCGGAATGGCTGGTGGAGGTCGACGTCATTGCGGTGATACCGGATGGGGATTGATCGGTGACCTTCTCCATCGCCGCGCGCTCAGCCGACGGGGGAATGTTCGGAGTGGCGATCGCCTCTTCTTCGCCGGCCGTCGCGGCGCGCTGCGCCCATGCGCGCGCCGGCATCGGCGCCGCGGCCAGTCAGAACATCACCGATCCGCGGCTCGGGACGGCCCTGCTCGAGGCGCTGGCGCGAGGTCTCGACGCAGGCGCCGCACTCGCGGAGGTGCTGCGCGGCACGCCCTTCGGTGCGTACCGCCAACTGCTGGTGGTCGGACACACGGGACCGCCGGCGGTGTATTCGGGGGCGCACGCGCTCGGCATCGTCGGCTCGGCGGTGGGCGTGGATTGCGCGGCAGCCGGCAATTTGCTGGCCCGGGCTGACATTCCGACGCTCATGATCGCGGCCTTTGAGGCCTGCGGCGGCCATTTCGGCGCCTGCCTGCTCGAGGCCCTGCGGGCCGGCGCCGAGGGCGGTGGCGAGGCGGGTCCCGTTCATTCCGCCGGACTGCTGGTGGTACGCGACGTGGCGTGGCCCATTGTGGATTTGCGGGTGGACTGGACCGAGGAGGACCCCGTGGCGGCGCTGGCCGTGCTCTGGAGGATCTTCGCGCCGCAGATAGACGACTACGTCGCGCGTGCGACGAATCCCGCCCATGCGCCGAGCTTCGGGGTAGCGGGCGATCGATGAGCCGCGCAGGGCGCAGCCACTTCGTGCTGCGGAACGCCCCATGAATCCTCGGGACGCGCTGCAGGGTGCGGATAACGCATTGCTCAAGGAACCGCAGAATCCGGCCTGGTTGCTGCGTCGCGCACAGTGCTTGCTGGCCCTGGGACGCTTGGCGCAGGCCCGCGATGCGGTGGCGGCGGCACAGCGCCATGCGCCGGCCGATCCGCAGTTCTGGGACGCCATCGGCACCCTGCACAGCCATGCCGGCGACCACGCTGCCGCGCTTGCCGCCTATGATCGGGCCCTCGCGCTGGCGCCCGATCATCCGCAAATCCTCTACAACAGGGCGGCGGTGCGCCGCTACGTGGGGCAGCTGATCGCGGCGGAAGCGGACTACGACCGCGTCATCGCCCTGCGGCCGGCGGACTACGAGGCTTACAAGAATCGCAGCGATCTGCGCACCCAAACGGCCGCGCGCAACCACGTGCGGGAGCTTGAGCGGTTGCTCGCGGGAAAGCTTCCGGCGGCGGGCGAGGTGCAGCTGCGCCATGCGCTTGCCAAGGAATACGAGGACCTGGGCGCGTACGAGAGCTCCTTTAGTCACCTTGAGCGCGGTGCGCGCCTGCAGCGCCGGAGCCTGCGCTACGATGTTGCCAACGACGTTGCAACGGTGGAGTGGATCATCGCGGCGTTTCCAGCGCCGGCCGTTCCGGCACCCCTCGACCATGCGGCCGACGCACCTATCTTCATCGTCGGTCTGCCGCGCAGCGGCACTTCGCTGGTCGATCGCATCCTCGGCAGCCATTCGACGCTGGTCTCGGCCGGCGAGCTGAGCGATTTCGCCATCAGCCTGGTGGATGCCGTACGCCGCCAGAGCGGCCGTACCGAGCTGTCGCGCCGGGAGTTGGTGGCGCTGTCGGCGTCGGTGGATTTTGCGGCGCTCGGCCGCGACTACCTCGACCGCACCCGAGCCGCGGCGGCGGGCCGGCGCTTCACCGACAAGATGCCGCTCAATTACCTGTACTGCGGGTTGATTCTGCGGGCACTGCCGAATGCGAGGATCGTGCACGTCAGCCGGCATCCCATGGCGGTGGGACATGCCATGTACAAGACGCTGTTCAAGGACGGCTATCCGTTCTCGTACGATCTTCTGGAGATCGGCCGTTACTATGCGGCGTACCGGCGCTTGATGGACCACTGGCAGACGATCCTGCCGGGCGCGATCCTGTCGGTGGACTACGAGGCGCTGATCGCGAACCAGCCCGGGCAGACGCGCCGGCTGCTGGATTTCTGCGGCCTGCCCTGGGAGGACGCCTGCCTGGAGTTTCATCGCAATCCGGCGCCGATCACCACCGCGAGCGCGGCGCAGGTGCGCCGCCCGCTGTATGATTCGTCCGTGTCCCTGTGGCGCCGCTACGAGCAACATCTCGGCGTATTGCGCAGCGAATTGGCGGCCCACGGCATCAGCGTGCCGGAGTGATCAGCCGGCCGCGAGCGCCGCGGCATCGCCCTCAACGTCGATGACATCCCAGCGGCGCGCGCCCATGCCCGGCGCCAGGCGATCCTGCATGATGAGCGCATCGCCCATCAATCGCTGGCCGAGGAGGTCGCCGACCCGGTAGGGCAGCGTCGAGGCGAGGATGCGAAATCCCACGGATTGCACGCTGCCGTACGAAATCTCGCAATCCACCAGGGCGCGGGCCTGCGCCGTGCCTGCCGCGGCCGCGATGCACGCGCCGAGTGTCGGCAGCGCCGGCAGAGGGATGGCGCGATCGCGCGCATACATGAAATCGGCCCCCACCCGCAGCAGCACGCCGCGCACGCCCTGCAGCGGATCGCGCAGTGCGAGGGCTGCCGTCGGACCGCCGGCCGCCGCCGCCCGCTGCCAATGTTCGAGATAGTCGATGTCGCGACCGTGTTCGACCAGCAACTGCCCCTCCCACCATAGCGCCCCGACATCCGCGTGCGGCGACTGCGGCTGGAAGTCAATGGTGCGTGCCCACTCGAAAAACGCCCCATCGGTGCCGAGGCGCCCGGCGAAGCCCTCCTGACGGGCGAGCCACGCGCAATCCGCCAAGGACAGCTCGGCGAGGGCGTGTACCTGCGCAAAGTCCGGACCCAGGCAGGGCTGCCGCAGATCGGCAAAGGCCGATGCTCCCTGCAGCCAACGCACTACCGTGGTGGTGTCGCGCCCGCCATCCGGCCACTCGATCAGCGAGCGCCGCCACAGACCCTGCAGTTCCGAGACGGCAACAACCGGCACTTTTGAAATTGGACGCGACAATCCATGCACTCTATGACTAAATCATCCTGAAGTGCACTGGAGGTCGAGATGCCCGAGTCTTATCCCGCAAACACCCGCATCGAGCAACACACGATTTATCCGATTCCGGCCGACGAACGGCACGGGCGTGCCGCCGATCTGTTCACCCTGTGGTTCGGCTCGAACATCATGATTCTCACGATCGTGACCGGCGCGCTGGCGACGACCCTGTTCAAGCTGTCGCTGATGGGCGCGATCCTGTCGATCCTGATCGGCAATCTGGTGGGCGGCGTGTTCATGGCCCTGCACGCCGCCCAAGGTCCGCAGCTCGGCGTGCCGCAAATGGTGCAAAGCCGCGGACAGTTCGGTTCATTTGGCGCGATCTATGTGGTCGCGCTGGTGGTCGTCATGTATGTGGGCTTCGTCGCCTCCAATCTGGTGCTCGGCGGCCAATCGCTGCACAGCATCGCCGCCGGCATCAGCGATCAATCGGGCATCGTTATGATCGCGATCGTCGCCGTGGCTGCCGCCATTTACGGCTATGACCTCATCCACGCCTATGGGCGCTGGATGTCCTGGCTCTGCGGCTTGGCCCTGCTGGCGTGCTTCGTGTGGATCATCGCGGTCAATGGGCTGCCGGCCGACATCTGGCGGCGCGGTCATTTCAGCGCGGCCGGCTTCATGGGAACCATATCCGTGGGCGCATTGTGGCAGATCGCCTATGCACCCTATGTGTCCGATTACTCGCGCTACATGCCGGCCGACAGCGGCGTGCGACCGACTTTCTGGGCGAGCTATTGGGGCTGCGTGCTCGGATCGGCGCTGCCCATGCTGCTCGGCGCCTTGCTCGGCCTGACCGTGGCGGACGGCAATGTGGTGGCCGGACTGGCGGGCGCCACCCGGCCGATCAGCGTCTTGATCGTCGTGGCGTTCTCGATCGGCATCGGCTCGACCAGCGCCATGAACATCTACTGCGGCGTTCTGTCGAGCATCACCGTCGGCCAGACATTTTTGCCCAACTGGAACGCCGGATCCGCGGCGCGCATCGTGCTGTCGACGATTTTCATCCTGGTGGCGCTCGCCATGGCCTTGTGGGGTGCGAAGAATTTTCTGGTCAATTACGAGAATTTCCTGGCGCTGCTCCTGTGTGTGATGGCACCGTGGACGGCGATCAATCTGGTGGATTTTTACCTAGTACAGCATGGTCACTACGACGTCCCCTCCTTCTTCCGGGCCGACGGCGGGATCTACGGCCGCTACAACTGGACGGCGCTATTTTGTTACGTGCTCGGCATCGCGGTGCAGGTGCCGTTCCTGGCCACCGATCTGTATACCGGCCCGATCGCTACGGCGCTGGGTGGGGCGGACATCTCCTGGCTGGTGGCGCTCGCCGTCGTGAGTCCCCTGTATTACACGCTGGCGCATCGCGCCGGACGCACGCGGATGGCCGAGAACGCTTCTTGAGCGGAGTCTCCTTCCACGATTTCAGCGGCGGCGGCCCGATGCCGGCCGCACTGTTTGCGCGCGCGCTGCCGGATATGAACGGCATCCGCGCCCGCGCGCTGCCCATCATCGAGGCGGTTCGAACCGATGGCGATACGGCGTTGCGACGTTTCGCGCGTGAGTTCGACGGCGTCACCGACGGGAAAATGAGCATTCGCGCCGAAGAAGCCGAGTTCGAGGCCGCCGCGGGACAGGTGCCGTCCGAGGTGCTGGGTGCGATCGAGCATGCGGTGCGCAATGTCCGCCGGTTCCACGAGGCGCAAAGGCCGGGGCAAATGTGGCTCGAGGAGATTGAGCCCGGCGTCTGGGCCGGGGAGCGCCACATTCCCATCGAGTCGGTGGCCTGCTACGTGCCGCGCGGCAAAGGCGCCTTTCCGAGCGTGGTGAACATGACCACCGTGCCGGCGATGGTGGCCGGAGTTCCGCGCATCATCATCATCACGCCCCCGGGTCCGGACGGCAGGGTGGATGCGGCAACCCTGGTGGCGGCACGCTGCGTGGGCGTCACCGAAGTGTACAAATGCGGCGGCGCCCAGGCGGTGGCCGCCGTCGCTTACGGCACCGAGAGCGTGCCCAAATGTCTGAAGATCGTCGGTCCCGGCAGTCCCTGGGTGGTGGCCGCCAAAAGCCTGCTGGCGCACGAAATCGATCCCGGCATTCCGGCCGGTCCCAGCGAGTCCATCATTCTCGCCGATGAAACGGCCGATGGTGCGCTCGCCGCCTTGGATCTGCTCATCGAGGCCGAACACGGCGCCGATTCCTCGGCATTCCTGGTCACCAACGGCCGGCGAGTCGCCTATGCGGCGCTCGAGGCGCTGCCCGGCTATTGGCGGCAAATGCATCCGCAACGCGTCGCATTCTCCCGGGCCGTGCTGGGCGGTGCGCATGGCGGCATCGTCCTGACGCGTGATTTCGCGGACGCCATCGCCTTCGTGAACGATTATGCACCCGAACATCTGGAAATTCTCGCAGCCGAGCCCATGGCGGTGCTCGGACGAATCCGCAATGCGGGCGAGGTCTTGCTCGGCGAGCACACGCCGATCACCCTCGGAAATTATCTGCTCGGGCCTAACGCCGTGCTGCCGACGGGGCGGCATGCGCGCACCGTATCACCGCTGTCGGTGCTCGATTACATGAAACGCAGCTCGGTGGGGTATGTCACGCGAAGCGGCTACGCCAGCCTTGCCGATGATGCACGGCGCCTGGCGCAATACGAGGGCTTCGACGCGCATGCGCGCGCGGTGTCATCGAGCCGGCGCCCGTCCGGCGGCTGATCGCTTGCGCGCGGTCCGTCTGTACGGCATCGGGGATTTGCGATTCGAGGTGATCCCGGTACGACGCGAGCTCGGGCCGCAAGACGTGCGCATCCGCGTGCGCGCTGCCGGAGTGTGCGGATCGGATCTGCACAATTTTCGCACCGGCCAATGGATGCGTCAGCTGCCGATCACGCCCGGCCACGAATTCGCGGGCGAAGTCGCCGAGGTCGGCGCCGGGGTGACGGACTTCAAATGCGGCGATCTTGTCTTGGGCGATTCGCGCGTCAGCTGCGGCCGGTGCCCGAGCTGTCGCGCGGGGCGCCCCAATGTCTGCGAACGCATGGGCTATGTCGGCGAGGTATGCGATGGTGCTTTCGCGGAGATGATCGATTTGCCGGCGGAGCGCCTGCTGACGGTGCCGCACGGTGTACCCCTGCAGGTGGCCGCCCTCGCCGAGCCTCTGGGCGTGGCACTGCGCGTGGTGAGGCGACTGGATCCGGCCAAGGACAGTCCCATCGTGATCGCCGGTGCCGGGCCCATCGGCGGATTGGCGGCGATACTGCTCAATCATCTCGGCTTCGGTCCGCTTGGCATTATCGAGCGCAATACGGATCGCGCCGGCCTGGTTGCGTCGCTGACGGGGGCATTCATCCTGGGCGCGGGTCCGGCGGGCTCGGCGGGACCGGTGGCCTCGGCGGGCGCCGACGTGGTGAGGCGGTTCGCCGGGCAGTCCGGCCTGCGTTATGCCATCGAAGCGACGGGTTCCCGGGCGATGGTGAATGGTTTGCTGGGATCACTCACGGGCGGCGGCCGTCTCGCCATGGTGGGACTGTTCCGCGGCGAGCCGGCCTTCGATGCCAATGCCGTGGTGGAGCGCGAACTGGAGATCCGCGGCTGCAGCGTGTTCTGCGAGGAGCAGCGCGAGGTGCTGCCGCTGTTGCCCTTGCTCGCCGCGCAGCTCTCCCGGGTGATCTCCCCCGGCATCCCGCTCGAACGGCTGCCCGGGGAATACGGCCGTCTCATCCTCGGCCAGTCCGCATTTCTCAAGACGATCGTGGAGCCGTGGCGGCCGGCAACCTAAGCGTCCGGGGGTGGGGGGGGCGTGGGTACGCACTATGTCCTTTATGCATGGGGTCATCGCCCGGGAACTGCTAGGCTTCGGAATCATGAACAGGATGGTTGGTAAATAACTCAAGGTGCGTTCCCTCATGTCCATCTGCTCACGATTTGCCTGCGCGTGGATCTTCGGCCTGTCGGTATCGGCGATCGCCGCCGAACCGGCCGCCAAGCCGGGGATCGACGCTCCCGAACTTGCGCATCTCGGCGCCTTCGCGGTCGGCGTGCGGTCCTTGCAGCTGGTGCAGCCGGGTCAGCCCGCGCTGCTCGAGTTCGACCCGAAGACCGGCAAAGCGCCGCTCCGGGACCGCAAGCTCACCGTCGATGTGTGGTATCCGGCCAAGGCCTCCCTTGGTGCGAAGCCCGAAACCTACACGGCGGCCTTCACGGCGGAGACGCCCGGCAAGCCGCCGGTAAAGTTCTCGATCACCGGTCTGGCGGTCCGCGACGCCGCGCCGGCGGGTGGCGGATATCCACTCGTGATCGTCTCGCACGGCTATGGCAATGCGCCCGCGGGCATGGCCTGGCTCACGGAGAATCTGGCCTCGAAGGGCTATGTGGTGGCGGCCATCCATCATGAGGATCCACCCTACGGCGACCGCGCGAGAGCCCTGTGGCCCTTCATGCGCCGCCCGCTCGACATCGCCTTCGTTGCATCATCCTTGCAGTCCTCGCTGCATGCCGAAGGGCTGGTCGATCCGTCGCGCACCGCGCTCATCGGCTACTCCATGGGCTCCTATGGCGTCCTCGCGTCCGGCGGTGCCACCCTCGATCCCTCGGCCGTTGCCCGAATCCCGGGCGGGTACATGGTTCCGTACGGACGCGGCGCCGAGAAGGCCGAGGATTTTCACGTCAAGAACGTGAAGGCGATCGTCGCCCTGGCGGCGGGCGTGCGCGCATGGGGGTCGGATGGAGTGGCCGCCATCACCGCCCCCTTGTTGCTCATTTCAGGAGACGCCGATCATACGGTGGGTTATCTCACGGGAGGCCGCACCCTGTTCGAGGAAACCACCTCGAGCCATCGATATCTGCTCACGTTCAAGGGGGCCGGCCACAACATCGGCCTGGGGCCCACGCCGGAGGCGATGCGGCATCAACTCTGGGATGAGGACTGGTTCGAGGATCCGGTCTGGCGAAAGGATCGAATCATGGCGATCAATCAGCATTTCATCACGGCCTTCCTCGACCTGTACGTCAAGGGGGATCAAAGCCGTGCGGCTTATTTGAACGTCCCGGTGGCGGAGTCGTCCGAGGGCACCTGGGATGCCCCGGCAGCGGCGCGCTGGAGCGATTACAGTCCCGGCACCCCGGGCGTGACTTTGTGGAAGGGCTTTCAGCGACGGCATGCGGAAGGATTGATTCTCATCGAGCGCGATGCCGACGCGGCACATTGACAGTAAAGCCGCAGGCTGATGAACTCGATGTTCAAACAGGGCCCATGGGATCGACGATGAAGACAATCTGGCGTGGATTCGCAGCCGGCAGTGCCGTGGGGTTGCTCGCCGGCTGCTTGAACGTGACGCCGCCGCCCGCCGATGCCGCGCCGCGTACGGTTCAGGTCAATTTCAACGTCGCCCAGACGCCGTCCGCCGCATCCAATTTTTCGCGCGGCGCGATCTCGGGCAACCCGCAACGCATGGGATTCTTTTATTCGGTCAACCCCGACTGCACGTCCGACGGACTGGTGCGCATGGACGTCAAGAGTCCGCCGAAGCACGGCTCCGTGGCATTCGTCAACGCCGACGACTACACCAGTTTTCCGGCATCGAGCGACAGTCACGAATGCAACAAGAAAAAGAGTCGAGGGGTGCAGGTGGTGTACACCGCCAACAGCGATTTCACCGGCGTCGACCAATTTTCGGTGCAAGGTATCGGTCCCCGAGGCAAGCTGTTGCTGGCCGACTACACCGTCACCGTGGTAGCCCCAAAACCCTAGGAACTTGCCCGGGCATTCGTGGCGCTGCCGAGTCTCACGACGTCGCCGGGAGTCACAGTGCTGCCAGGCAGCCGCCGTCGATGTACAGAATTTGTCCGGTGATATAGGCCGCCGCGTCTGAGCATAGAAACACGGCGGCGCCCCCGAGATCCTCGAGGCGGCCGAAGCGGCGCATCGGGATTTTATCGAGCATGGTGCGCTGCCAGTTCGCGTCCTGGTAGAACGGTTCGGTGAGCGCCGTGCGGAAATATCCGGGCCCGATGCCGTTGACGCGGATGCCGCTCGCGGCCCATTCGGCGGCGAGCGTGCGCGTCAGTCCCGCGAGTCCGGCCTTCGACGCGGTGTAGGGCGCCGCGCCGGGAATGCCGGCCGCGGAGGTCAACGAGCACACATTCAGGATGCTGCCGCCGTGCGTCATGCGGCGCGCCGCCGCCTGGCAGCAAAGGAAGGCACCTTTCAGATTGGTGTCGATGATCCGGTCCCACAGCGCCTCGCTCACCAGCAAGGACGCCGAGGGCGCCTCGATTCCGGCGTTGTTGATCAGAATATCGACGGACGCGAGGGCCTTCATCACCTGATCGAAGGCCGCCTCGATAGCGGCGCCGTCGGCCACGTCGGCTTCAAGGCATAGCGCACGGCAGCCACGCGCCGCCAGGGCGGTCTGAGTCTCGCCGAGCGCCGCTGCGTCGCGGCCCAGCAGCGCGACCGCCGCACCGGCCTGCGCCAGGGATGCGGCGAGCGCGCGGCCGATGCCCCGCGAAGCGCCGGTCACCATGGCGACCTTGCCGTCGAGCGAAAAGCTTGGGTTCGGCGCGAGTTCCTCGGGCGCCGTGTCGCCGGGCGGCAGAGTCATGGCGCCGGCGGCGTGGCAGCGGCTATGAACCCCCGCCAGCCGCCAAAGGCCGTGATGTCCTCGGCGGTTGCCGCGGCATGGCCCTCGCAGATGAACCCGCACACCTGGCTGCCGTCCCGTAATTCCACCTTGCCGATTCCCAGGGGAGCCCCCACGCCAGCGAGGAAGGAACCCATATGCTCGGTGGGAATTCCCCACACCTCGACTTCGATGGCAGCGCCGCCGGCCGGCACGCGCACCAGACCGGGACGCCGCGGCGGGCCGCCCGGCAGCGCGAACAGGCGGTAACTCGGCGCCGTGCGGGTACGCCGGAGGAAAACGGCGTTCCGCTCCTGCAACTGATGATTGAGCGGCAGACCTTGCATGTGTGCACCGCACACTGCGAGGGCGATCTGGCCGGCTGCGGCTGCGGCTGCGGGTGCGGGTGCGGGTGCCGGCCGCGGCGGCATACGCCAGCCGGTGGCACCCAAGGTGGCCACGGCCTCGCGCTGCAGGGTATCGGCAATCTCCAGCAGGGCACGCTCGCTGGTATCCGGTCCGACCAGTGTGATCCCGAATGGTAGTCCATCCGCGCGAAAGCCCGCCGGCACGGCCACGCCGGCGAGTTCGAACAGATTCATGAAATTCGTGTAGTAGCCCAAGGTGGCGTTGCGACCTATGGGATCGGCGTCGATCGCGGTGCTCTGGTAGACGGTACCGGCAGTCGGTGTCAGGATGAAATCGACCTTCGACCAGGCAGCTTCACTGGCGCGGCGCAGACCCCGCAATCGATAGATGCCTTGAAACGCCTCCACCGCGGACGGCTTGACCGCACCGGCGATTATCCGGCGGGTGACCGGAAGGACGGCGTCGGGATGGGCGTCGATGAAGGCACCGACAGCGGCATAGCGCTCCGCGATCCAAGGGCCCTCGTACAGCAGACGTGCCGCCTCGAGAAACGGCCCAAAGTCGATTTCGACGCGGATGCAGCCGCCGGATTCGAGACGCGCCACGGCCGCATCGAACAACCGTGCGTATTCGACATCGCCGAAGAACTGCAGCTGGTCGCGCTGGGGTACGCCGAAACGGCGAGCGCGCACATCGGCAAACCCGAGCCGGCGCGAATAAATGTCCTCAGGGTCGAAGCCCGAGGTGACGTCGAGCACCATGGCGGCGTCGGGGGCCGTGAGGGCGAATATCGACACACAGTCGAGCGAGCGGCAGGCGGGCACGACGCCGCGTGTGCTCAGGCGTCCGATGCTGGGTTTCAATCCGATGATGTTGTTGTATGCCGCGGGCACCCGGCCGGACCCGGCCGTGTCGGTTCCGAGGGAGAAGCTGGCGAGCCCCGTGGCCACCGCGACGGCCGATCCGGAACTGGAACCGCCCGAAATGTAATCGCCTTGAAAGCTATTGCGGCACGCGCCATAGGGTGAGCGGGTGCCGACCAAGCCGGTGGCAAACTGATCGAGGTTGGTCTTGCCCAGCGGGATCGCGCCGGCATCGAGGAGCCGCTGCACCACGGTGGCCGAGCGTTCGGCGGTGTAGGCGTATCCGGGGCAGCCGGCCGTGGTCGGCACGCCCGCCAAATCGATGTTGTCCTTGATCACGAAGGGAATGCCGTACAGCGGCATCTCCTCCAGGGAGCGCCGTTCGAGCGCCCGCACATGGCTCATCACGACCTCACGCGTCAGGCGCGTGATCCAGACATGGCGTTCGGGCGCGCGGTCGGCGCGGGCCATCACGGTCTCGATGATGTCGGCGGGGCTGAAGCTTCCCGATCGATAGCCGGCGAGCAGATCCTCGATCAGCAGGGTGTCAGTGGTCGGATCAACGGTCGACATCCGGCCAATATTATCGCGCAGCACGCCGCGGACGGGAGGTTTGTGCGCGCGAAGTTGGGGCGCCGCAGCACGGTTTTGCGCCGTGCTGGTGCGAAGCGCTCTGCCGGAGCGGACGATGCGCAAAGCCTTGAGCGCGCAATCTCCGGGTAAACAGCCCGTCTGATGGCAATATTCCCGCGCCGCTTGCTGATTCGCGTGTCAGGCATGGGATTTGCACAGCCCTAGGTCAAATGTGAGTCTAGGGTTCCGGTCCGCGACGGCGGGCGGCTGGTCCGAGAGACTCAGTCCTTGTCAAAAGGATACACGGCGGGACAAAAGCCCGGGAGAACACGTCGAGGAGCCGCTGCGTCCTCGGGATGCTCTCCCCGCGGGGGAAAATCCCGATCGGCGACACGGCCTCCTCCATTGGGCCACGATAACCGGGGAGGCAGCGTGCTTTACGAGACCCTCATCGAAGGCGGCAAGCATTGGTCATTGACGGTGCGGGGCGGCACGCGGCTGCGCCTCATCGACCGGCAAGGCGGAGCCAATGTCGGCATGTTGTTCTACAACCCGCAAAACACGCTCGAGCGCTACAACGCGCCGGACACGCTCAAATGCCAGCATACGTTCAAGCTGACCAAGGGTCATTGCCTGTATTCCGACATGGGCCGGATCTTCTGCTCGATCGTCGATGACACGGTCGGCTGGCACGACACCATCTGCGGGAATTCCGACAAGGCGCTCGTTGCCGCGCGCTGGGGCGACAGGACCTATCAGCAATACCGCAACGACTGGACGCAGAATGGTTACGACGCCTTCCTGGTGGAGGGCGGCAAGTACGGCCTCGGACGGCGCGATCTGGCGGCGAACGTCAATTGGTTCAGCAAGGTGTGGGTCGCGGCGGATGGTGCCATGACCTTCGCCGCCGGCCATTCCCCGGCCGGTGGCCATGTCGATCTGCGTTTCGAGATGGATTCCCTGGTGCTCATGCACACCTGTCCGCACCCCTTGAATCCGGCGGCCGACTATCCGCGCGGGCCGGTGGTGGTGCAATTGCACAAGGCGCAGCCCGCGTCGCAAGACGACTTTTGTCGCAACTCGCGGCCCGAGAACGTGCGCGGCTTCGCCAACACGGCGCTGTATCAGGCATGCCGCTGCCTGCCGGAGGGCTGAGCACCATGCGCCGGGAAAGCGAGCTTTTGCCGGGCGAGGCGCTGCGGCGGCAGGTGATTCCCGCCGGCGATTACTGGATCGACATCCTCGACCAGGGACAGTGCCTGAGGATCGTCGATGTCGAGGGCAATCAATCCGCCGATACCTTGTTCTTCAATGCAGCCGACGTCTCCGACCACTACAGTGCCGTCGATACCGTGCGCGCGCAGCGCAACGTGTATCTGAGCACCGGGTCGAAGCTGCTCTCCACGTCGGGCAACCTCCTCGCCGAACTGGTGGCGGACACGGTGGGGCGCCACGACACCATCGGCGGCGCCTGCGCGTCGGAGTCGAACACCGTGCGCTACGCCCTGGAAAAACGCACCATGCACTCCTGCCGCGACAGCTTTCTGCTGGCCGTGGCACACAACGACCGGTTTGGCCTCGGCAAGCGCGACATCACACACAACATCAATTTCTTCATGAATGTTCCCGTCACGCCTGACGGCGGACTGGAGTTCGCCGACGGCCTGAGCGGTCCGGGCCAATACGTCGAATTGCGCGCCGCCATGGATGTCATTGTGCTGATATCGAATTGTCCGCAGCTGAACAATCCCTGCAACGCCTACAACCCGACGCCGATCGAGGTCCTGATTTGGGAATCGGATGTTCGATAAAGTTCTCGTTGCCAATCGCGGCGAGATCGCCTGCCGGGTCATTCGAACCTTGAGGCGCATGGGCGTGAAATCCGTGGCCGTATATTCGGATCCCGACCGCCATGCTCAGCACGTGCTCCAGGCCGATCAGGCCATCCGCCTCGGCCCGGGTCCCGCGGCGCAAAGCTATCTGCTGCAGGATGCGATTCTGGCGGCAGCCCGCGCGACCGGCGCGGCCGCCATTCATCCCGGCTACGGCTTTCTCAGCGAAAATGCAGCTTTCGCCCAGGCGTGCGAAGACGCGGGCCTCGCGTTCATCGGTCCGACGCCCGCGCAGATGCGCGATTTTGGCCTCAAAGACAGCGCACGCGACCTGGCGCGACGCAGTGGGGTGCCGTTGCTGCCGGGCAGCGAACTGCTGAGCGGTGTCGACAGGGCCGCGGAGGAGGCGGCGCGCATCGGCTATCCCGTCATGCTCAAGAGCACCGCCGGCGGAGGCGGCATCGGCATGCAGCTGGTGCGGCAGGAATCCGCCCTTCCCGGGGCGTTCGCCACGGTGGAGCGGCTTGCCAGCAAGAACTTCAGCCGGGGTGGCGTGTTCCTGGAAAAATACATCGAGCGCGCCCGCCACATCGAGGTGCAGATATTCGGCGACGGCGCCGGCCGCGTCGTCGCGCTCGGCGAGCGCGACTGCTCCACACAGCGGCGCCATCAGAAGGTCATCGAGGAGACGCCCGCTCCCGGCCTGTCTGCAGAGGTTCGCGCACGATTGTTCGGCTGCGCGATCCGCCTGGCCGAAGCGGTCAACTACCGCTCGGCCGGCACGGTGGAGTTCGTGTTCGATGCGGAGTCGCTGGATTTCTATTTCCTCGAGGTCAACACGCGGCTGCAGGTCGAGCATGGCGTGACCGAAGAGGTCACCGGCGTCGATCTGGTCGAGTGGATGGTGCGGCAGGCCGCCAACGAGGAATTCGACTTACGGGCGCCACCGGTGCGCGGCGCGTCGATCCAGGTTCGGTTGTATGCGGAGGATCCGGCGCGAAATTTCAGGCCGTCGACCGGGCTGCTGACCTGCGCACGCTTCGCCGCGGATGCACGCGTCGAAACCTGGGTGGAGGACGGCACGCCCATAACGCCGTTCTACGATCCGCTGCTGGCGAAGATCATCGCCACCGGCGACGACCGGCCTGCCGCCCTGGCGCGGCTGCGCGAGGCATTGCAGGACACGTGTCTCGCGGGCATCGAATCGAACCTCGATTATCTGCGACAGCTCGTTGCCGATCCGCTGTTCACCTCGGGCGGAATGACGACGCGGGCGCTCGATGGCTTTGAGTATGCGCCGCGCACGCTCGAGGTGCTGACATCCGGCACGCAGACCACCATTCAGGACTATCCGGGTCGCGTGGGATTCTGGAATGTCGGCGTGCCGCCGTCCGGTCCGATGGATAACCTGTCGTTTCGGTTGGCCAACCGCGCGCTTGGCAATCCCGACGGCGCGGCGGCGCTAGAGATGACCGTCAGCGGTCCGACGCTGCAATTCAACGCCGATTGCCTCATCTGCCTCACGGGCGCCCGCATGCAGGCCGACATCGACGGCCGACCGGTGCCGTACGGCGCGCCGATCGACGTGCGGCGCGGCGAGACTTTGCGGGTCGGAGCGATCGAGGGAGCGGGGTTGCGCACCTACCTGGCCGTGCGCGGCGGATTCGACGTGCCGAAGTATCTCGGCAGCCGCGCGACGTTCACCCTGGGGAAATTCGGCGGTCACGGCGGCCGGGCGCTCATGCCGGGCGACGTGCTGCACCTGGGCGATGCCCGCGATGCGGCCGCTGCGCGGGCCATTCCCGCCGGCGCGCTGGCGTCGATCGGCACGGAGTGGGAGTTGGGCGTGCTGTACGGCCCGCACGGCGCACCGGATTTTTTCACCGAGGACGACATCGAGCGGTTCTTCGCGGAAAGCTGGCAGGTCCATTACAACTCCAGCCGCACCGGTGTACGGCTGCTGGGAAGCAAGCCGAAGTGGGCGCGCACCGACGGCGGGGAGGCGGGTCTGCATCCCTCGAACATTCACGACAATGCCTATGCCATCGGCACGGTGGATTTCACCGGCGACATGCCGGTGATTCTCGGGCCGGATGGCCCGTCCCTCGGCGGCTTCGTCTGTCCGGTCACCGTGGTCAAAGCCGAGCTTTGGAAGCTCGGTCAATTGCGCTCCGATGATCGGATTCGCTTCAAGCGGCTGTCGCCGGAGGAGGCCTCGTACGCGGAGCTTGCACAGGAGCACATGATCGAGTCGCTGGCTGCAGTGGACGCCGCCCCGCGGCCGGCGCCGCCCGCACGCGCTGGGAAGCGCGATTCGCCGATACTTGCAAGCGTGCCGGCGCAGGCGGCGCGACCGACGGTGGTTTACCGGCGTGCCGGCGACAAGTATCTGCTGGTCGAATACGGGCCGCCGGTGCTGGATCTGGAACTTCGCCTGCGTGTGCACGCACTCATGTCGTGGATGCGGCGTGCGGAGCTCCCGGGCGTGGTGGAAATGACGCCGGGAATACGTTCCCTGCAGGTGCATTTCGACAGCCGCGTGTTGTCCGCCGATCGGCTGCTGGAACAGCTGATGACGGCCGAGCAATCGCTGGCGACGATCGACGAGCTGCAGATCCCGACGCGCATCGTCCGGCTGCCGCTGTCATGGGACGACGAGGCGACGCAACGGGCGATTGCGAAGTACATGCAATCGGTGCGGGCCGATGCGCCTTGGTGCCCGAGCAACATCGAATTCATCCGGCGTATCAACGGGCTGGACAGCGTCGATGAGGTCAGACGGATCGTCTTCGAAGCGAGCTATCTGGTGATGGGCCTGGGCGATGTGTATCTCGGGGCGCCGGTGACGACGCCGCTTGATCCGCGTCACCGGCTGGTCACGACCAAATACAACCCGGCGCGCACCTGGACGCCGGAGAACGCGGTGGGCATCGGCGGAGCCTACTTGTGCGTCTATGGCATGGAGGGGCCGGGCGGCTATCAATTCGTGGGTCGCACCTGCCAGATGTGGAACACCTACAAGGCCACGGCCGAATTCGATGCGGACAAGCCATGGCTGCTGCGATTCTTCGATCAGATCCGCTTCCATCCGGTGAGCGCCGGCGAATTGCGCGAGTTCCGGGAGGATTTTCTTCACGGTCAGGTGCACCTCGACATCCGCGAGGAGACCTTCCGCACGCAGGACTATCGGCGCTTCCTGGCGGACAATGCGCCGAGCATAGCCGCGCACAAGGCGCGTCAGCAGGCCGCATTCGAGGCAGAGCGCGGGCGCTGGGAGGCGAGCGGCCAAATCGGCTATTCGGCGGATCTTCCCGCCGCTCACGACGATGACGTTGCGGAGGAATTGCCACCCGGCTGCGTCGCGGTGCTGAGTCCGGTCGCGGGCAGCGTGTGGAAGATTTCCTGCGCGCCCGGAAAGGCCGTCAAGGCCGGGGACACCCTGGTCCTCGTCGAATCGATGAAGATGGAGATGCCTGTCACCGCGCCGGTGGACGGGGTCGTCGCCCAATTGCGCTGCACCGAAGGCCGCGCGGTGCTGGTGGCGCAAACCCTGATGGTCCTGCGCCCTAACGAGGAGATGATCAATGCATAGCCGCCTGATTCAGCCGCTCGTACGCCCGTGGCTGGTGTTTGTCATGCTGGCCGCGCTCTGCGCGCCGGCCGCGCGCGCCGCCGAAAGAACCTCGTTTGACGTGGCCTGGAGCATTTATGTCGGTTGGATGCCCTGGGACTACGCGGATCGGAGCGGGATCCTCAAGAAATGGGCCGACAAATACGGCATCAAGATCAAACTCACCCAGATCAACGACTACGTGGAGTCGATCAATCAATACACCGCCGGGCAGTTCGATGCCTGCGCAATGACCAACATGGACATGCTCACCATACCGGCGGCGGGCGGCGTGGATTCGACCGCGTTGATCGTCGGCGATTACTCGAACGGCAACGACGGGGTGGTGCTCAAGGGCAGGGGCAAGACGCTGGCTGACATCAAGGGCCAGAAGGTCAATCTCGTGGAGCTGTCGGTGTCGCATTATCTGCTGGTGCGCGGCCTCGGCACCGTCGGGCTGCGCGAGCGCGATCTGAAGATCGTCAACACCTCCGATGCCGACATCGTGGCCGCGTTTTCAGCGCCCGCCACGACGGCGGTGGCCACCTGGAAGCCGCAATTGAGCGTGGTGTTGGCGGTGCCGAATGCTCAGCTGGTGTTCGATTCCAGCAAGATACCGGGGGAGATCCTCGATTTGATGGTGGTCAAGACGCCGATATTGAACGCCAACCCCAAGCTGGGCAAGGCGCTTGTTGGCGCCTGGTACGAAACGCTGGCGCTGATGATGAAGAGCGACGCCGCCGCGAGGAGCGCACGCAGCGCAATGGCGAAGGCATCGGGGACCGACCTTGCCGGATACGACAGCCAGCTCGCGACCACCCACCTGTTCGCGGCGCCGGCGGACGCGATCGCCTTCACCGCCGGCGACGCCATCATCAAGACCATGGATCTGGTGCGCAAATTCTCATTCGAGCACGGCATTCTCGGCCAGGGTGCCGGCAGCGTGGATGCGGTCGGCATCGAGTTTCCCGGCGGCAAGACGCTCGGCGACATGCACAATCTGAAAATGCGGTTCGACACGAGCTACACCAAGATGGCACTCGACGGCAAGCTCTAATCATCTCATCGGGGTAAGCATGCGCCGGCTGATCAATCTGAGTCCGAATCGCGCAGGCGCGCTCACGCTGAGCGTGTTGCCGTTCGTCCTGGTCGTGGCGGCGTACCTGTTCTATTCGAGCGCGCGCAATGCGGCGAATCCCGGCGACAAGCTGCTGCCGTTGCCCGCGACCATCGCGGCGACGATTCATCAATATGCCTTCGAGGAGGATGAGCGCAGCGGCGAGGTGCTGCTGTGGAAGGACACGGCGTCCAGCCTCGAGCGGCTGCTGGCGGCGCTCGCGGTCAGCGCCGTCGTCGGATTGAGCCTGGGGCTCGCGATCGGTGTTCTGCCTTACCTGCGTGCCACCCTGGCGCCTTTCGTGGCGGCCTTGTCGCTGATCCCGCCGCTTGCCATCCTGCCCATTTTGTTCATCGTCGTCGGTCTGGGGGAGGCCGCGAAGGTCACGCTCATCATCATCGGTGTGACGCCCGTCATCGTCCGCGATCTGGCCTTTCGGACCGCCGAACTTCCCGGCGAGCAGCTCATCAAGGCGCAGACCCTGGGCGCCTCGTCGTGGCAGCTGATCCTGCGTGTGGTGCTGCCGCAGCTGTGGCCGCGCCTGATCGACGCCATGCGCATGTCCCTCGGCTCGGCATGGCTGTTCCTGATCGCGGCTGAGGCCATAGCCTCCACCGAGGGACTGGGATATCGGATCTTCCTGGTGCGGCGCTATCTGGCGATGGACGTGATTCTGCCCTACGTCGCCTGGATCACGCTGCTGGCGTTCACGATGGACTGGCTCCTGCGGCTGCTGCGCGCCAAGGCGTTCGGCTGGGCCGGTCCGGGGGCCTGATCAGTGACCCAGGTGACCGTCAAACGCATGTGGAAGAATTTCGGCAGCCAGGTGGTGCTCGAAAACGTCAATCTGCACATCGGCGATCACGAGTTCGTGACCATCGTCGGTGCCTCGGGCTGCGGCAAGACCACGTTCCTGAAAATCCTGCTGGGCATCGAGACGCCGAGCAAGGGCGAGTTTCTCATCGATGGCGACCCGCTCGCCGGCGAGCCGGGCCCGGACCGCGGCATCGTATTCCAGCGTTATTCGCTGTTTCCGCATTTGACCGTGATGCAGAATCTGCTGTTGGGACTGGAGTTCCAGGGTTCGCCCCTGCTTGGACGCCTGTTCGGCGCGCGGCGGCGGCGTGCGCTCGAGCGTGCGCGCGATCTGCTCGAGGCGATCGGTTTGCAGGACGCCGCCGGCAAATACCCGGCACAGCTGTCCGGCGGTATGCAGCAGCGGCTGTCCATCGCACAGTCGGTGATCTGCGAGCCGAAGATATTGCTGCTGGATGAGCCCTTCGGCGCCCTGGATCCCGGCATCACGGCCGACATGCATGCGCTGATTCTCAAGCTGTGGAACATGAACAAGATGACCATATTCATGGTCACTCATGATCTTCAGGAGAGCTTCGAACTGGGCACCCGTGTGCTGGTGTTCGACAAGGTGCGCATCGATCCTCAGGCGCCGGAGGCGTTCGGAGCCACCGTGACCTACAATATTCCGCTCAAGGGGCATCGCAGCGCGGTCGGCGAATAGCTATCCTACTGAATCCGCGTCTTGGAGCCGTGCCGCCCATGAGTCGTCTGTTCACGCCGATGCCCGTCGGCAACCTGATCCTGCCCAACCGGATCATCGTTGCGCCCATGTGCCAATACTCGGCCGTGGATGGCTGTGCCGGAGACTGGCATATGATCCATCTGGGGGGGCTTGCCCTGTCGGGCGCCGGATTGCTCACGCTCGAGGCGACGGCGGTGTCGCCCGAGGGCCGGATTTCGCAGGACGACCTCGGGCTGTACAGCGATTCGAACGAGACCGCGCTGGCGAGGATACTCGGCGCCATTCGCGCTCATTCGCCCATGCGCCTCGCGGTGCAACTGGCGCATGCCGGGCGCAAGGCTTCCAGCCGTGCGCCCTGGGACGGGGGCAAGCAGGTACATATCGACGAACCCGGTGGCTGGCGGGCGCTCGCACCCTCGCCGGTGCCGTACGCCGATGGGGAAGATGCGCCGCTGGCGCTCGATCGCGCCGGGCTCGTCAGGGTTCGCGATCAGTTTGCCGCAGCCGCGCACCGCGCAGCGCGCCTGGGTTTCGACGCGATCGAGATTCACGGTGCACATGGCTACCTGCTGCACGAGTTTCTGTCACCCATCGCCAACCGGCGCGACGATGAGTATGGCGGTTCGCTTGAGAACCGCATGCGCTTTCCGCTGGAGGTATTCGACGCGGTGCGCGGCGCGTTCCCGGCGCGCTCGCCGGTGTGGATGCGCATCTCCGCCACCGACTGGCTGCCGAACGGCTGGGACGTCGACGAAGCGGTCGCCTTCTCGCGGGCACTGCAGCAGCACGGCTGCGACGCAATCCATGTGTCGAGCGCCGGCATCTCGCCGCTGCAGGTCATCAAGCTGGGGCCGGGCTATCAGGTTCCGTTCGCGGCTCGCATCAAGGCCGACGTCGGTCTGCCGACCATTGCAGTGGGGCTGATCACCGAACCGGAACAGGCCGAATCCATTCTCGCGAGGGAGGAGGCCGATGCCGTTTCGCTCGCCCGCGCGATGCTCTACGACCCGCGCTGGCCTTGGCATGCCGCGGCCAGGCTCGGCGCGCACGTCTGGGCTCCCAAGCAATACTGGCGCTGCCAGCCGCGCGAGCACAAGGATCTGTTCGAAAGCACAAGCTTCGGACAGCGCTGACGGTGGACTGGTGCGCACATGGGACGTGTCGCAATTCGCGGAACCCGCCCGCGCCCGCTGCTAGAATGCATTCAGCCACATAGGAATCCCACCGTGACGCTTGATATTGCAACGGCTTCCTCCACGGATCCGGTTCCTGCTGACAGCGCTGTCTTAGCGGCATCCGGGTCCGACCTGCCGGATCTGCGGATTTTCGTGTTTGCCTTGTTCTTCACCTTCGGCGGCATCACCAGCCTGAACGATGTGATCATCCCGAAGCTCAAGGCCCTGTTCACACTGACCTACGCCGAAGCGATGCTGGTGCAATCCGCGTTCTTCGCGGCGTATTTCATCGTTTCGCTGCCGGCCGCATCGGTGGTGCGGCGCGTCGGCTACATGCGCACGGCGGTGATCGGCCTGCTCACCATGACGGTCGGGTGCCTGCTGTTCGTGCCGGCATCGTCCTCCGGTATGTTCATCATGTTTCTGCTGGCCCTGTTCGTGCTGGCGGCGGGCATCACCATCGTGCAGGTGGTCGCCAATCCCTTGATTTCCATGCTGGGTAATCCGGCCACCGCGCATAGCCGATTGACCTTCGCCCAGGCCTTCAACTCCCTCGGCACCACCATTTTTCCGTATGTCGGCTCGATCTTGATCCTGGGCAGCCTGGCGAGCGTCGATCCGGCGACTCTCACGGGCGCGGCGCTCGACGCCTTTCGAGCGCTCGAGACTCGTGTCGTGGTGCACACCTATCTCGGGCTGGCGGGGGCGCTGGTGGTGGTGGCGCTCGGCGTGTGGTGGCGCCGCAAACGATTGGTGGAGACCCTGGCCGGGCCCGGCAGCATCCTGCGCGCTTTCGATCTGCTCAAGCGTGCACGCTTTGGATTTGGTGCCCTGTGCATATTCCTGTACGTGGGCGGGGAGGTGGCGATCGGCTCGGTGATCGTGAATTACCTGATGCAGCCGAACGTGCTCGGCTTGGCCGCCGAAGCGGCGGGCAAGCACGTGCCGTTCTATTGGGGAGGTGCCATGATCGGACGTTTCATCGGCGCCTATCTGCTGCGCGTATTCTCACCCGGCAAGGTGCTGGCATACGCCGCCGCCAGCGCCATCCTGCTCCTGCTGATCTCGGCCAACGCCAGCGGCGGCTGGTCCGCGTGGCCCCTGCTGGCGGTGGGGCTGTTCAATTCCATCATGTTTCCGACTATTTTCACGCTGGCCTCCGAGGGCCTGGGCAGGCGCACCGCGGAGGGCTCCGGCATCATCTGCATGGCCATCGTCGGCGGCGCCATCGTGCCGCTGCTCACTGGCCGAGCCGCGGACCTCCTGGGCCTCAAGGCCGCGCTCGCCGTGCCGGCACTGTGTTATGCCGTCATTCTCGCCTTCGGGGTATTTGCGCGACGGCCGGCTTACGCGGCCACACGCGCGGCTGCGTGAGGCCGCCGCCGATTCGTACCGTGCGGGCGGTTCCCGGCGCGCGCGCTTGCACGGCACCTGCGCGGTCCGTTCACGCGGATGCCTTCCTCTGCCGCCGCCGGGCGTGCAGGATGCTCTCGGTGTAACCGTTGGGCTGCTCGCGTCCGGTGAACACCAGATCGCAGGCGGCGGCGAAGGCGATGTCATGGTCGAGATCGGCGCTCATCGGCCGATAGGCGGGATCCGCGGCGTTCTGGCGGTCGACCACCTGCGCCATGCGGCGCAGCGCCTGCATCACCTGATCGCGCGAAACGATGCCATGACGCAGCCAGTTCGCCACATGCTGACTCGAAATTCGCAGCGTCGCGCGGTCCTCCATCAGCGCGACGTTGTAGTAATCCGGCACCTTCGAGCAGCCCACCCCGGAGTCGATCCAGCGCACGACGTAGCCGAGGATGCTCTGCGCGTTGTTGTTGAGTTCCTCCTCGAGTTCCGCCGCGCTCCAGTTGGTTTGCGCGGCCAGTGGCGGAGTCAGGATGTCGTCGAGAGACGCGCGCGGCCGGGCCGCCAGCGCCTTCTGGACCTGCGCGACGTCGACCATGTGGTAATGCAGCGCATGCAGGGTGGCGGCCGTGGGAGAAGGCACCCAAGCCGTATTGGCGCCCGCCTGCGGATGGCCGATCTTGATCCTCAGCATGTCCGCCATGAGATCCGGCATGGCCCACATGCCCTTGCCGATCTGCGCGCGTCCGCGCAGCCCGCAGGCGAGCCCGATGTCGACATTCTGGCGTTCATAGGCATCCAGCCATTTCGCCTTCTTCAGGTCGTTCTTGCGCGGAATCGCCGCCGCTTCCATGGACGTATGGATTTCGTCGCCGGTGCGATCGAGAAATCCAGTGTTGATGAACACCACCCGGCTGCGCGCCGCGCGAATGCACTCCTTCAGATTGACCGTGGTGCGGCGTTCCTCGTCCATGATGCCGATCTTCAGGGTATACCGCGGTAATCCGATGAGATCCTCCACCGCCGCGAACAGCCGGTCGGCAAAGGCAACCTCCTCGGGACCGTGCATCTTCGGCTTGACGATGTAGATCGAGCCGCTGCGCGAATTGCGGCGCGCGCCGGGTCCGCGCAGGTCGTGCAGGCCGATTAGTGCGGTGACGGCCGCGTCGATCAGGGTTTCCGGCACCGGCTGCCCATCGAGCGTGATCATGCCGGACAGCATGTGATGGCCGACATTGCGCGCGAGCATCAGGCTGCGGCCCGGCAGTATCAATTCCGTGCCGGCCGGCGTCAGGTAGCGCCGGTCGTCGTTGAGCCGGCGCGTGAAACGGCCGCCCGGCTTGTCGACACCAGCCTGCAGGTTGCCCTTCATCAAACCGAGCCAATTGCGATACACCTGCACCTTGTCGACGGCGTCGACGGCGGCCACCGAGTCCTCGAAATCCTGAATGGTGGTCAGGGCGGATTCCAGGACCACATCGCTGATACCCGCGGCGTGGTCGCGGCCGATGCGGTGCGCACGGTCGATGTGCAGTTCGACGTGCAGCCCGTGATGCACCAGCAGGACCAGCGACGGGGATGCGGCGTCGCCCTGGTATCCGGCGAATGCCGCGGCGCTCTTCAGGCCGGTCGTGCGGCCGTTTGCCAGAGCAACCTCGAGCGCCGACCCGGATGTCCGGTACGCCGTCGCATCGCCGTGCGAACCCTCGCCCAGAGGAAATTGAGCGTCGAGAAAATCCCGTGCATAGGCGATCACCTTGGCGCCGCGCGCCGGGTCGTAGCCCGGGGTGTGTGCCGCTGCGTCCGCCGGTATGACGTCGGTGCCATACAGGGCGTCGTACAGACTGCCCCAGCGGGCATTGGCGGCGTTCAGCGCATAGCGCGCGTTGTTAATGGGCACCACGAGCTGCGGACCGGCCACCCGGGCGATCTCGGGATCCACCTGGGCGGTGTCGATCGTGAAACCGTCCTTCTCCGCCTGCAGATAGCCGATTTCGGCGAGAAACGCCTTGTAGCGGGCGGCATCGAAGGCTGCACCCGGTTGCCGGCGGTGCCAGGCATCGATCTGCGTCTGCAGATCGTCCCGTCGCTTCAACAGCGCCGCGTTCGCCGGTGCAAATGTGCGGATTAGAGTGGCCAATCCCGGCCAAAATGCCGCTTCATCGATGCCCGTTCCGGGCATGGCCTCCCGGGTGACGAAGTCGTAGAGGAGGGAGTCGATCTGAACGTCGTCCAGGGCTATGGTTCGCATGGCGTCATTCCCGATGCCGATGCGACTGCGGCGCCGGCAACTCATGTTGGCTCCCCGGGACGGATTCGAACCGCCGACCAACGGATTAACAGTCCGTCGCTCTACCACTGAGCTACCGGGGAATTCTGAAGAGGCGCGGATTGTCGGGAAGCCAGGTGTTGAAGTCAAGAAATGGCTGGAATTTCATGCTTTTCCGATATGCCGAGGGGTCTTAAGCACGGCCGTCGCGCAGCGGCGGATTTGCGCTATGTCAAATGAACTCGTACGCTGCCGGGACGGGCGTGATGCGGCTGGCGGATCAGGCTATGTGAAGTATTGCAAAGTTCCTCCTGGGCGATTTTTGTTTGTGGTCTAGTTGATGGGCGAGCGAAACACCGCGATCAAGTCGAATCGCGGCCACAAAAGAAACGATGGACAGTCTATAGAATAACGATGGACGGTCTTGAGTCAGCGGACAACTCACTTCCGGTACGCCGCATTGCGGTGCTGCGCCCCAACCACCGCTTGGGAAACACGCTCCTGCTGACTCCCCTGGTTCGTGAACTCGAGGCTCGCTTTCCGGACGCGGAGATCGAGTTGGTCGCGGCCGGCGTTGCAGCCGGGGCGGTGTTCCGCCAGTTCACCCAGGTGACGGCCGTGCATGCCTTTCCGGCGGCGTCCTACCGGCATCCGAGCCAGGTGTTGAGTTTGCTGCTCACCCTGAAACGACGATCCTTCGACATGGCCATCGACCCGATCCCGCAGTCGCGCTCCGGGCGATTCCTGCTGGGCATGATTCGCGCCCGCGAGCGCGTCGGATACCGCTGGGGGGTGCCAGGCCGCGACCGCATGCTCACGCACGCGGTGGACCCTGCCACGGCGCCGAGTCATTGCGCCGAGTCACCGGTGCATTTACTGCACGCGGCCTACTTCCCCGATGCGGTTCGCGACGCGAACCGCGCGGGACTCACCCTGGATCTGCGCCTGACCGAACGCGAGCGCCGCGAGGGTGAGCGGCAGTTGACGGCGGTGCTGGGATCATCCTCGAGGCACAGGACCCGGATCGGCATATTTGCGCACGCCACCGGCGAAAAATGCTATCCGGCGGCCTGGTGGCGCAAGATCGTCGCCTATTTTCGCCGGCAAACCTCGGTGCAGCTGGTGGAGTTCGTGCCCATCGACGGCCGGCCGCGGCTCGACGGGGAGATTCCCGCGCTGCACACGTGTGATTTGCGCGTGCTCGGCGCCACGCTTGCCGCCACCTCGATCGTCGTCATCGCCGATGGCGGCGTCATGCACCTGGCCGATGCGGCCGGCGCCCGGGTACTCGGATTATTCAAGACCACCGAACCGTCGCGCTATGGACCGTGCCGGTCGATGAGCCAATCGCTGATGGCGCGCAATGCCAGCCCGGAAGCGGTGGCCGAGCGGATCAGCGCGGTACTTTAGAGCGCCAGATTGGCGAGCGCCGCTCTCAGGCGCGTTTGGCCACCACGCCCCCGGCGAGCGCCCGGCGGATCCGTTGCAAGGCATCCTCCAAGGTTTGCATCCCGCAGGCGAAGGACAGCCGCATGTGACCCGGCGCTCCGAACCCGGAGCCGGGGACGACGGCGACGCCGGCCTCGACAAGCAGATACTCGGCAAAGGCATTATCGTCGCGGATGCCGAGCGCGCGCATCGCCCCTTCGACATTCGCGAATGCGTAAAACGTGCCGGCGCCCTGCTCACAGGACACGCCGGGCAACGAATTCAAGCCGGCGACCACGAAGTCATGCCGCTCGCGGAACGCCGTGTTCATTTGTGCGACGCAACTTTGATCACCGTTCAGCGCCACGGTTGCGGCGCGCTGCGAAATGCTCGATGGATTGGAGGTGGACTGGCCTTGAATGGTGCCCATGGCAGCCACCAGCGCCTTGGACGCGCCGCAATAGCCGATGCGCCATCCGGTCATCGCGTAAACCTTGGAGCAGCCGTTGATGGTGACCGTCCGATCGTAGAGCTGTGGATTGGCCTGCGCAAAGCTGGCAAAGGGCTCCGCGGCCCAATAAATGTGCTCGTATATCTCATCCGAGGCAATCACGATGTTCGGGTGGCGCTCGAGCACCTCCCCGAGGGCCTGCAACTCGACCCGCGTATAGGCGGCACCGGTCGGATTGCTCGGGCTGTTGACGAACATGAGCTTGGTCCGGGGAGTGATCGCCGCGGCCAATTGCGCCGGGGTGATCTTGTAGCCCTGTTCGGGACCCGCATACACGCTGACGGGCGTGCCGTCCGCCAGCAGCACCATGTCGGGATAGGACACCCAGTAGGGTGCCGGAATGATGCATTCATCACCCGGATCGAGCAGCGCGGCGCAGATGTTGAAACAGGTCTGTTTGGCGCCCGATGAGACGATGATCTGCGACCGCTCATAGCTCAATTCGTTGTCGCGCCTGAACTTGGCGATGATCGCGTCCTTCAGTTCGTTCGTGCCGTCGACCGCGGTATAGCGGGTGAGCCCCTTGCGGATCGCCTCGATTCCGGCCTCGGCAATAGGCGCCGGCGTATCGAAATCCGGCTCCCCGGCGCCCAGTCCGATGATGTCCTTGCCCTCGGCCTTGAGCTTGGCTGCGCGGGCGGTCACCGCGAGGGTTGGGGAGGGCTTGACCTTCTGGACGCGCTTGGAGAGGGCTACGGTCAAGGGGATATCCTGTTTGCAATAATCGGCGGCGAAGTGTACGAAAAATGCGAGAATGTGGCTATGAGTTTTCAACTGTTTTCAGACTATTTGCCGGCCGGCGATCAGCCGCAAGCCATTGAATTGCTTGTCGATGGACTCGGCAGCGGGCTGGCACATCAAACGCTGCTGGGCGTCACCGGCTCCGGCAAGACCTTCACCATCGCAAACGTGATCCAGCAGGTCCAGAGGCCGGCGCTGGTCCTGGCGCACAACAAGACCCTGGCGGCGCAGCTATACGGTGAATTCAAGGTGTTCTTTCCCAAGAATGCGGTGGAATACTTCGTCTCGTATTACGACTATTACCAGCCGGAGGCGTACGTGCCCGCTTCCGACACCTTCATCGAGAAGGATGCGTCGATCAACGAGCACATCGAACAGATGCGTCTATCGGCGACCAAGGCGCTGCTGGAGAGACCCGACTCGATCATCGTGGCCACGGTGTCGGCGATCTACGGCCTGGGAGATCCCCAAGCCTATCTCAGCATGGTGCTGCACTTGTCGCGCGGCGATCGGCTCGACCAGCGCAAGCTGCTGCGGCGGTTGGCGGACATGCAGTACACCCGCAACGAAATGGACCTGCAGCAGGGTACTTACCGCGCGCGCGGCGATGTCGTCGACATCTTTCCCGCCGAATCCGAACGTGAGGCCGTGCGGGTCGAGCTGTTCGATGATCAGGTGGAGAGCCTGAGCTTCTTCGATCCGCTGACCGGCGAAGTTCTGCGCCGCGTGCCGCGCCTCACGGTGTATCCGTCGACCCACTACGTCACGCCGAAGGAGCGGGTGCACAAGGCGGTGGACGAGATTCGCGAAGAGCTGCGCGGCCGGCTGGCGGAACTGCATGCCGCGAACAAACTGGTGGAAGCGCAACGCCTGCAGCAGCGCACCTTGTTCGATCTGGAGATGATGAATGAGGTCGGCTACTGCGCCGGCATCGAAAATTATTCGCGCTATCTGTCGGGACGTTCCGCGGGCGAACCGCCGCCGTGCCTGTTCGACTATCTGCCGGACAACGCGCTGCTGATCGTCGATGAGAGCCACCAGACCATTCCGCAGCTCGGCGCCATGTACAAGGGTGACCGTTCGCGCAAGGAGACGCTGGTGGAATATGGATTTCGCCTGCCCTCGGCGCTCGACAACCGACCGTTGCGCTTCGATGAGTTCGAGAAAATGGCACCGCAATCCATTTATGTCTCCGCAACACCGGCGGCCTACGAGAAGCGCGTGTCGGCCCAGGTGGTCGAACAGGTGGTGCGTCCCACCGGGCTGGTCGATCCGCAGGTGGAGGTGCGCCCGGTGCGTGCGCAGGTGGATGATCTGCTGTCCGAGATCCGGCTGCGCGCGCAGCGCCGCGAACGCGTGCTGGTGACCACGCTCACCAAGCGGATGGCGGAGGATCTGACCGAATACCTCGGCGAACATGGTGTCAAAGTTCGTTATCTGCATTCCGACATCGAGACGGTGGAGCGCTCGGAGATTATTCGCGATCTGCGCCTGGGCAAATTCGACGTGATCGTGGGCATCAATCTGCTGCGCGAGGGCCTCGACATGCCGGAGGTGTCCCTGGTCGCGATTCTAGATGCCGACAAGGAGGGCTTTCTGCGCTCGGAGGGTTCATTGATTCAGACCATCGGGCGGGCCGCACGCAATGTGCAGGGCCGGGCGATCCTGTATGCCGACGTGCGCACCGGCTCCATGGAGCGGGCGATCGCCGAGACCGACCGGCGCCGCTGCAAGCAGATCGAATTCAACCTTATCCACGGCATCACGCCGCGCAGCATCGTCAAGGCGGTCGGCGATGTGATGGAGGGTGCGCGCAGCGTGCGCGAAGCGGAAACGCTGCGGGAGGATTACGCGTCGATGGCGCCGGATCAGGCCGCCAAGCGGCTCAAAAAGCTCGAAGCGGAGATGCAAAAACTCGCCCGAAATCTGGAATTCGAGCAGGCCGCGCGAATACGTGACGAGATTCACAGTCTGCGCCAAGCCGCCTTCGGTTTGCCTCACAAACTCGTCGGCTAAACCGGCAAATGCGCAACGTATATGGTAACACAATGACCTACCATGTCCCGATGAAGTGCCGGAAGCTCCGGCGGAGTTGAAGATGCCGCAAGAAATTGGCCAGACGCAGGAAATCGATCTGGAGAAGACCGACCGGTTGCCGGCGTTGGACATGGCTGCCTTCGACCAGGATGACGCCGACGATGCGGTTCCCCCCGAACATCCCGCCGGCGGTGCGAACCTCTCCGGAGTGGCGACGACCGGCGAATTCCCGCGCCCCTCGAGCCTCGATCTGCCGTCTCTCGCCGAGACCGTTCGCTCCGTCGAGGAGCGCATCGCCCGGCAAAACGCCGAGCATGAGGCGCTCGAGCGAGCCTATCAGAAGGCGCTCGAGGCCGAATCCGCCGCCGTCGTCCGGGCCAATGCGCTCGCCGCAGACGTGGCTTCGATCCGAACAGCGCTCGAAACCCAGCAGGCCCGTGCCCGCGATTTCGAGAAGGCGCTGGAGGACAAGACGGCCACCGTCGAGAAGGCGAAGGGCAGCGAGCAAGTTGCGCTGCGCGAGGCGGAGCGGCTGCTCGGTGAAAGCCGCGCCCTGAAGGATTCGCTCGCCACGCGCGATGCCACGATCGCGCAGGTGCTGCACTCACTGGGCGAGCGCGACGCGCAACTCGTGGCCCTGCAGCAGCAGCACGCAAAGATAGTTCCCGAACTCGAGGAGCGATACCGCACGGGCAGCCAGCTGGAGGCGGATCTGCAGGCGGCACGCGCCCGCGCCGCGTCGCTCGATCAGGAATTGAACACCAGCAAATCCACGGTCTCGCAGCTGTCCGAACAGATGAAGCGCCGCGAGTCCGAACTGCTGGTTACCCGGGCGGAGCTGCAGGGGGTGCGCGTGCAATCCACCTCCTTCCTGGAGTCATTGCGGACCCGCGACTGGCGCCAGGGCTACCACCACAACGTCATCCGCGAAATGGAAGCCGAGGTCGATGCGGCCCAGGCGGCCACCGGCGCGCTGCAATCGGAGCGCGATCGGCTGCAGCGCCAGGTGGATGCCCAGACCGCGGAACTCGAAGCGCGGCGCCAGAGCATCGACGAGTTGCGCGGCGCCGCTGCCAATAGCGAGGCGTCGCTCGCGGCCAGGGCGCAGGAACTGCTGCAGCACCAGCAGGCTCACGCCGAGCTCAGCGCCCGGGTGGCGGCCCTCGAGGCCGAACAGACGCGGCTCACGGATCTCGTTGCGGCGCGCGATGCGGTGATCGAGGCGACGCGCCTCACCGGCAGCGATGAGGCGCGGCGCTTGAATGAACTGCTGGATGCCGCACAACAGAAGAGTGCGCAGCAGGCGGCCGACATCGCCCGCCTGCAATCCGAAGCGGCGGCGGCCCATCAGGAGATGAGCGTGCTCGGCGCCCAGCTGAAGGAGGCTCGGCGGCCGATCGAGGTGATCGAAGCCGAAGTGCACCGCCTGACGTCGGAATTGACCGCCATGACCGCGCGCAGCAACGATGTGGAAGGCGAGAACGCCAAACTGCGCTCCTCTCTCGAGCGCACGCGCGGCGCGCTCGAGGAGCGCGAATTCCTCATCCGTCGGCTCGAGCGCAGCGAGAGCAACAATGCCAACGTGTTGGGTCGCATCCAGACCAGCATCGAGCGCCTGGGCGTGACGCCAGCACCGCCGTCGGCGCCGGCGCCGGTGCCGGCCGGTGGCGCACGGCCGGAATCCGACCTGATCGTGGAGCTGGTGCGCGTCGACGGCGGCAAGGCGGTCACGCACCTGTTGGGCAAGCGCACCCGGGTGGGTCGGGCGGCGGGCTGCGAACTGCAGATCGATTCCTCCTCCGTGAGCCGCCACCATGCGCTCATCGTGGTCGGGCCTCGTGACATCATCATCGAGGATCTGAACAGCACCAACGGCGTGCTGGTCAACGGCCGGAAGGTCAGCCGGCAGGCGCTCAACGACGGCGATGCGCTCACCATAGGCGAGTCGCAGTTCCGCGTTTCGGCCAAACCGGCATCGCGCGCACGGGAATGACGGGATTTTGGGCGATCCGGGCCGAAAAGGCCCGATTTTCGCTTTATTGAAGCCGTCGAATCCGGTATCTTTCGCGCCCTTCGAGCGCGCTTAGCTCAGCGGTAGAGCATCACCTTGACATGGTGGGGGTCAGTGGTTCGATCCCACTAGCGCGCACCATCCTCGCATGGGGTGCCGAGTCTGAAGGGCGGCACCCTGGGTAGCATTCGACGTTATGCCCGCAATCACACTTCCCGACGGCAGCCAGAAGCACTTTGATCAGCCGGTATCCGTTCAGGATATCGCCGCCGGCATCGGCGCGGGCCTCGCCAAAGCGGCCCTGGCGGGCCGGGTCGATGGACGGCTGGTCGACACGTCGTTTGTGGTGGATCGCGACGCCGCCGTCAGCATCGTGACCGAACGGGACGCGGACGGTCTTGAGATCATCCGCCATTCGACCGCGCATTTGCTCGCCAACGCGGTGCAGGAGCTGTTTCCCGATGCCCAGGTGACCATCGGTCCGGTCATCGAAGATGGGTTTTATTATGATTTCGCCTATAAGCGGGCTTTTTCCACGGAGGATCTGGCCGCCATCGAGAAGCGCATGGCGGAAATCGCCGCCAAGGATCTGCCGGTGCATCGCCGGGTCATGCCGCGGGATGCGGCGGTGGAGCACTTCAAGAGCATCGGCGAGCGCTACAAGGCGGAGATCATCGGCGCCATACCCTCGAATGAACCGATCAGCCTGTACGGCCAGGGCACGTGGGAGGATTTGTGCCGGGGTCCGCACGTGCCGAGCACCGGCAAGCTCAAGGCCTTCAAGCTGATGAAGGTCGCGGGGGCCTATTGGCGGGGCGACTCGCGCAACGAGATGCTGCAGCGGATCTATGGCACGGCCTGGGCGACCGAGAAGCAACTCAAGGAATACCTGACCCGCCTGGAGGAGGCCGAGAAGCGCGATCACCGCCGCATCGGCAAGGAACTCGACCTGTTTCATCTGCAGGAGGAGGCCCCGGGGGCGGTGTTCTGGCATCCGAAGGGCTGGGCGTTGTTCCAGTCCCTGATTGCCTATATGCGCGAGCGCCAGAATGCAGCCGGCTACCATGAGGTGAACACCCCGGAAATCATGGATCGCGAACTCTGGGTGCAGTCCGGACACATCGCAAATTTCGGTGAAAACATGTACTTGACGACGACGCCCGACGAACGCGTGTTCGCCATCAAGCCGATGAATTGCCCGGGTCACGTGCAGGTCTTCAAGCAGGGATTGCGCAGCTATCGCGAACTGCCGCTGCGCCTGGCGGAATTCGGCAAGGTGCACCGCTACGAGCCTTCGGGCGCGCTGCACGGGCTCATGCGCGTGCGGGCATTCACCCAGGACGATGCGCATATCTTTTGCACCACCGAACAGATCACCGAGGAATCCGTCAAGGTGACCGAGTTGATCCTGAGTATCTACCGCGACTTCGGCTTCGACGACGTGCGCATCAAGTTCTCCGATCGGCCGGCCAAGCGGGTCGGATCCGACGAGACCTGGGACATCTACGAGGCGGCACTGAGGACGGCCGCCGACGCGGCGGGCATCGAGACCACGCTGAATCCGGGCGAGGGCGCCTTCTATGGTCCGAAGCTCGAGTTCGTGCTGCGCGACGCCATCGGACGCGAATGGCAGTGCGGCACCCTGCAGGTCGACCCGAATCTGCCGGCACGCCTGGGGGCGAGCTATGTCGGGGAGGATGGCCAACGGCACCAGCCGGTGATGCTGCATCGGGCGATGTTCGGCTCCTTGGAGCGGTTTATCGGCATTTTGATCGAGCACCATGCTGGGAAGCTGCCAACCTGGATCGCGCCGGTGCAGGCGGTAATCATGGGAATTACNNGCGGAAAACCTGAAAAATCAGGGGCTTCGGGTAGAAACGGACTTGAGGAATGAGAAAGTAGGCTTTAAAATCCGCGAGCATACAATCAAGCGCGTCCCTTACCTGCTGGTCGCCGGCGACCGGGAGATGGAGGGACGCACCCTGGCCGTACGCACGCGCAGTGGCAAAGACTTGGGCGCAATCGAGCTGGTCGAGCTCGCACGCCTGCTTTGCGACGAGGTCGCGAGCCGCGGCCGTCTTGT
>PLET01000046.1:0-12583 GCA_003137095.1 Gammaproteobacteria bacterium | reverse complement strand
TTCTTGTTCGAACAAAACAAGAAGGCGCATGCGGCGAAGCGCAAGCAGAAGCAGATTCAAGTCAAAGAAGTGAAGTTTCGTCCGGGTACGGAAGAGGCGGACTACCAGGTCAAGCTGCGTAGCATCGTCCGATTCCTGACCGAGGGCGACAAGGCCAAGGTGACGTTGCGTTACCGCGGCCGTGAGCTCGTGCATCAAGACATCGGCCGCAAGCTCTTGACGCGGATTTCTGAGGATCTCGCCCCGTATTCGGTGGTCGAGCAGANNTCGGGCCCAAAAAGAAGTGAGCGACAGACCTCAAAAATCTGTCACCCGCCTGTAGCGGCGCCCGAGGAGTCGAGGGCGCCTGTGAACAGGGCCATAAAATCAGGAGTCGATCATGCCCAAGATGAAAACCAAACGGGCTGCGGCGAAGCGCTTTCGCAAAACGGCGAATGGCTTCAAACGCGGTCAGTCCCACCGGCGTCATATTCTGACGAAGAAGCCCAGCAAGCGTAAGCGCCAACTGCGCCGCGAAATGCAGGTCAACGAGACCGATGTGAATCGGGTGAAACAGCTGCTGCCGTACGCGTGAATCAGGAGTAACAGAACATGGCACGAGTCAAACGCGGTGTCGTCGCGGGGCGGCGGCACAAGAAAATTCTCAAGAAGGCGAAGGGCTATTTCAACGCCCGCCGCAAGGTCTTCCGCACGGCGAAACAGGCCGTCATCAAGGCGGGTCAGTATGCCTATCGCGGGCGGCGCGAAAAGAAGCGCGAATACCGCGCGCTGTGGATCGCACGCATCAACGCCGCCGCGCGATTGTGCGGGCTGTCCTACAGCCGGTTGATCGACGGGCTGAACAAGGCGGGCCTGGCCATCGACCGCAAGGTGCTCGCGGATCTGGCGGTGCACGACATGCCGGCCTTCACGGCCATCGCGGAAAAAGCCAAGGCCAGCCTTCCGGCTACCTGAAGCGGACCATCGGCGGTGCCCGCGCCCCGGCCGGGCACGGGCCCTTGCCCACGGAATCGTCAATGGCTGCACCGGACCCGCTTTCGGCCCTCGTTGAATCGGCGCTCGCCGACGTCGCGGCTTCAGGCGATCTGGCCGTGCTCGATGAGGTACGGGTGCGGCTGCTCGGCAAGAAAGGCGCCCTCACAGAACAGTTGAAATCCCTGGGCAAGCTGCCGGCGGCGGAGCGCCCGGCGGCGGGTCAGCGCATCAACGAGGCCAAGGAGGCCATTCACGCCGCCATCGAAATGCGCCGCATACGGCTCGAATCCGCGGCGCTCGATCTTGAGCTCTCGAGAGGTGCCATCGACGTCACGCTGCCCGGGCGCGGCCAGGACGCGGGCGGCCTGCATCCGGTGACGCGGGCGCGCCTTCGCATCGAAAGCATCTTTTCGCAGGCCGGATTTCATATAGCCTCGGGCCCGGAGGTCGAGGACGACTTCCACAATTTCGAGGCCCTCAACATCCCGAAGAATCACCCGGCGCGGGCGATGCACGACACCTTCTATTTTCCGGACGGGCGGCTGCTGCGCACCCACACCTCGCCGGTGCAGATCCGCACCATGCGCGCGCAGAAGCCTCCGCTGTCGGTGATTGCGCCGGGACGGGTGTACCGCTGCGACTCGGACATGACGCATACGCCGATGTTCCATCAGGTCGAGGGTCTGGTGGTGGGCGAGCGGGTGAGCTTTGCCAACCTGAAGGCCATGCTGCACACCTTCGTCGAGCGCTTCTTCGAGCGACCGCTCGCGATGCGGCTGCGGCCCTCGTACTTTCCCTTCACCGAGCCGTCCGCGGAGGTGGACATCGAGTGCGTGTTTTGCAGCGGCAAGGGTTGCCGTGTCTGCAAGCACAGCGGCTGGCTCGAGATTCTCGGCTGCGGCATGATTCATCCCGCTGTGCTCGATGCCACCGGCGTCGACCCCGAACAATGGCAGGGCTACGCCTTCGGCATGGGCATCGAGCGCCTCGCCATGCTGCGCTATGGCGTCGATGATCTGCGGTTGTTCTTCGAAAACGACCTGCAATTCCTAAAGCAATTCCCATGAAGGTGACCTATCGCTGGCTGCAGGAATTCGCCGCTCTGAAGGCCGCCCCGGAGGAACTCGCCCGCCGGCTCACCCTCGCCGGACTCGAGGTGGAAGCCATCGACGGCGTCGCGCCGCCGTTCTCGGGAGTTGTCGTCGGCGAGGTGCTCGAGACGGCGCGCCACCCGGATGCAGGCAAGCTGTCGGTGTGCACGGTCACGACCGGCAGCGACCGGCTGCAGATCATCTGCGGCGCTCCCAACGTGCATGCGGGACTGAAGGTCGCGGTGGCCAGGTTGGGCGCGCGCCTGCCCGGCGGCATCACCATCAAACGCGCCAAACTGCGCGGGCTCGAATCCGAAGGCATGCTGTGTTCGGCGCGGGAATTGGGACTGGGCGAAGAACATGACGGCATCCTGGAGCTACCAGCCGCACTCGCGAACGGCACCGATCTGCGCGCCGCGCTCGATCTCGATGACTGTGTTCTCGAAGTCAACGCAACGCCGAACCGCGGAGACTGCATGAGCGTGTTCGGCATCGCACGGGATTACGTGGCCGCGCAGGAGCGTCGCTATCTCACGTACAGCGCGCCGGCGGTCGCCGCCGTTCATGGGGAGACGCTTGCGGTGCAAATAGAGGCGGGCGCCGCCTGCCGGGTGTTCGCATCCCGGGTCATCCGCGGCATCCGCCGCGGTGCGCGCTCCCCCGATTGGCTGCGCGAACGTCTGCGGCGCGTGGGCATCAACAGCATTTCCGCGGCGGTCGACGTTACGAATTACGTCATGCTGGAACTCGGCCAGCCGCTGCACGCCTATGACCTCGGACGGCTGACGGGCGGGATCATCGTTCGCTGGGCCGCGCCCGGCGAGAAGGTGACGCTGCTCGATGGCAAGCAATACCGGCTCGATCCGGATTTTCTGGTGATCGCCGACGGCAGCGGCGCCGTGGGCCTCGGCGGTATCATGGGCGGATTGGGCACGGCCATCTCCGATGCGACCACCGACGTGCTGCTCGAATGTGCGCACTTCGTACCCGATGCGGTGGCCGGCCGCGCCCGGCGCCTGGGACTGCACACGGATGCCGGCCAGCGTTTCGAGCGCGGCGTGTCGCCGGCATTGCCGGCAGTCGCGATCGAGCGCGCCGCCGCGTTGCTCATGCAGATCGCGGGCGGTGAACCCGGGCCGGTGCAACTAACCCCCGGCGCCGTACCGCCGGATCGGGCCCCGGTGCGGTTGCGGCGGGAGCGGCTGACCCGGCTGCTCGGAGCCGCGGTTCCGGACACCGAGGTACAGGGCATCATGGGCGCCATCAGCGAACGCGTCGATGCCACCCCCGATGGTTGGATGGTGGTCGCGCCGGCGCATCGCTTCGACCTGCAGATCGAGGCCGATCTGATCGAGGAGGTCGCGCGCCTGCGCGGCTTCGACAGCATCCCCGAATCCCATGCTCAGGTGCCGCAAATCCCAGGCCTCGCGGGCGAACGCCGGGTGCCGGTCGAGCGCCTGTTGACGGGACTCGCCGATCGCGGCTATCGCGAGGTGATCACCTACAGCTTCGTCGACCCCGGATTGCAGCGGCAGATGTTTCCCGACGCGCATGCGCTGGAACTCGCCAATCCCATCTCGGCTGAACTCGGCGCCATGCGCGTCTCGCTATGGCCCGGCCTGGTCCTGGCATGCCGCGAGAATCTGCGCCGTCAGCAGACGCGCGTGCGGCTGTTCGAGAGCGGCAGGAAATTCGTGCTCGACGGCACGCAGCTCGCCGAGATCGACACGCTGGCCGGCATCGTCACCGGCTCGCGCTGGCCCGAGCAGTGGGGCAGTGCGAGCGAGGCGGTGGATTTCCACGATGTGAAATCGGAGCTGATGGGATTGTTGGCGCTGACGGGTGATGGGGCCGTGCGCTTCGAGGCGGCGCAGTTGAGCTGTCTGCGTCCCGGGCGCACGGCGCGAATCTATCGCGGACAAATCGCGATTGGATGGCTGGGTGAGCTGCATCCACAACTGGTGCGGACATTCAATATGTCAAATACCGCAGTATTATTTGATCTAGACGTGGAGTTAGCATTCACAGCTAATACCCCACAATATAAAGGAATTTCCAAATTCCCCAGTGTGCGACGCGATTTGGCGGTGGTGGTGGATGAATCCATCCCTCTCGCAGCGCTGCAGGAAAATGTTAGTGTAAGCGCCTCCGGCCTTCTGAACGACCTGTTGGTATTCGATATATACCGCGGACCTGGCATAGATTCAGGACGAAAAAGTGTCGCTTTAGGCTTGATTTTACAGGATTCTTCCCGCACTCTTACAGACGTCGACGCCGACGCGGTGGTGACTGCAGTCGTCGCGCGACTTCGGGATGTGTTGAGCGCCACAATAAGAGACCGATAACCATGGCAGCCCTGACCAAGGCGGAAATGGCCGAGGCCCTGTTCGATCAATTGGGCTTGAACAAGCGCGAGGCTCGCGAGCTAGTTGACTTATTCTTTGAAGAAATCCGCGCCGCACTGTCCTCGGGCGAGCAGGTCAAACTCTCCGGCTTCGGCAACTTCGATTTGCGCGACAAGAACCGACGGCCCGGTCGCAATCCGAAAACCGGCGAAGAAATTCCCATCAGCGCACGCCGCGTCGTGACATTCCGTCCTGGGCAGAAACTGAAGGCGCGCGTCGAGGCGTATGCTGGAACCAAGCAANNAAGCGCCGCGGCAACCGCCGCTACTACCAGCGACAAGACGTGCTCATCATCCGCCAGATCCGCAGCCTGCTGTATGAGCAGGGATTCACCATCGGCGGCGCACGCAATCGGCTGCTGGGTGACGATGCGCAGGTGGATTTGAACCAGAGCCAGCAGCTCATTCATCAGATGCGCATCGAACTCGAAGAGCTCATCAAGATATTGCGCCGCTGATGCCCGGCAGGCCGGCCGCCGGCCGACCCCAAAACACCCGCGATATGGGCTATGATTCGCCTCCGGTCGGGGCGTGGCGCAGCCTGGTAGCGCACTTGCATGGGGTGCAAGGGGTCGCAAGTTCGAATCTTGTCGCCCCGACCAATACTTACGCGTGTTGAGATTTCAGTCTAGGTACACCCTCGGGTACACCTTTGCCTTGAGGCTCTTTTCGGGGAAGTCCACCCGAACTTTCAACGGTCTCCAGTCGACCCCATGCAGACCGTCGCGAGCGTCCGCTTCTGGGGAGGCCGACCACTTAACTCAGGACGGAAACTTCAACTCCCGCTCAATCGCCTGGAAGCGCGGCTCTTGGCGCAAGGAGTCCAGGAGCGAATCGGTCTTCAAATTCCCCAGACCCGGGTCACGCAACCGCAGCGCCGTCTCGAGCCATTCGAGCGCCTTCGCCCGTTGACCCCACTGCGCATAGACCGTAGCGTACTGGTAGGCCCCGGCATCGCTCACTGCTGCCTTCAGTTTCGCAAGCTCGGCTTCCGCATCCGCGTGTCGGCCGAGCTTGTCATAGATCACCGCGAGGCACCATTGACTTCCCCAGTAGTCCGGGCTCGTCTCGCATGAGGCGCGCGCCCTCTGCAGATCCCCGAGCCCGTAATAGGCGAGCCCGCGATCCGCGTAGGCCGACTTGAAGTCGGGGGCAAGACTGATGACTTCTGCGAAAGCCGCAACCGCCTCCTCATAGCGGCGGGCCACATACAGCGCCCGGCCGAGCAGGGAATGGCTTTGGCGAGCGAGTGGGTCGAGTACGCCTGCGCGGCGGGCGGCCGCAACGCCCGCATCGAAGTGCCCCATGAGGGCTTCAAATACACCGCTTAATCGCAAAACCTCCGCATTGCCCGGCGCGAGCGCAAGCGCTCGCTCGTACGCCTCACTCGCCTGCGTGAAGTCGAGGGTTCCATTTTCCGCAACTGCCGCCAATGCGAGGTGGGCCTGGGCCAGATCCGGTGCGAGCGCGAGCGCCTGGCGCGCATCCGCCTGCGCCTTGTCAAAGCCCTCACGCGCCGCCGCTGCGGTCTCGGCCTCCAAGGCGACGCCGGTAAGGACGAGTGATCGGGCTGCAACCGCGAGCGCATAGTTCGGATCGAGGCGAATCGCTTCCGTGTAGGCCGAAATCGCGGCTGTGAGGTCTTTGGTGTCGCGAATCGAGCTAACCGCCTTGGCCCCGCGCAGATACGCATCGAAGGCGGCGGGATTGCGCGTCCCGCCGAGTTCGACTTTGGCCGCAACATCCTCGAGGAGTTTGACTTTCAGTGCCCCGGCCACCGCAGTGGCAATCTCGGTCTGAAGTTTCAGCACATCGCCTAAGTCCCGGTCGTAGGTGTGCGACCAGACGTGAAAGCCCGTCACCGCATTGATCAGCTGCATGGTGATGCGCACGGTATTGCCTGATCGTCGTACGCTGCCTTCCAGCACCGCGCCGACATTTAACTTGCGAGCGATGGTGCCGATGTCAGTGTCCTTGCCCTTGAAAGAGAAAGCCGAGGTGTGGCCGGCAACCTGGAGCTCATTGATCTGCGCGAGGGAATTGAGCAGCTCCTCCGTGAGCCCGTCCGAGAAATACTCCTGTTCCTTATCCCCGCTCATGTTCACGAACGGCAGTACCGCGATCGAATGCTGCGGTGGGGCGAAAGCTACGGACTTGGCGACCCAGGGCTTCTCGACGATGAAATATGCGGCGACTGCCGCGAGCGCGACGGCGACCGCGACCCACGCGGGCTTCAAACGCGAGGACGTTCGCGAGGCTACCGCTGGAACTCCTCTAGCTGCCGTGGGTGAGGAACTGGCCTCCCCCGACAGGAGCTGCTGGATGCGCCTGACGAACTCGGGCGGTGTGTCCCCACGCGGAAGACGCGTCCATTGCACCCGCTGAAAGGACTCCGGAACGTCCCGACCCGCATCAGGCGTGGCGTCTAAACACACAGGCACAATGAACGCTCGATTGCGGGCCATCATGTGTGTGCGCTGATCCGCGAGATCCCACTCAAGGCGGAAATAGCCTTCATGCCGCGACGCCGTGTTGGCCGAGATGACAGGAATGAAGAGCGCGCAGTCTTGGATTTCACGCCGGATCTTCTGATCCCACGCGTCCCCGCCCCGCAGCTCGCTCTGATCGAGAAACACCTCGATGCCGGCCGCACGTAGTGCCTCGCAAATCTTCTGCGCAGCCTCGGCATCCTGTGAGGCGTAGCTCAGAAATACGGCGTGTGAAATCCCGCTCACGGTGCGCAGCCACCCTCGACCATGTTGATGAGCATCCCCCTAGGCGCCCAAATGGTCGCGGATGCCCAGGGGGATGGCAACCAGCGTTAATTCAGAGGCCGGGATGTCCGCTTTGGGGCAGCGGTTTCAGGCAGACGTAGGACGGCTTTTGGCCGGTCAGCGACCTTTTGCCGCCGACCGGCACGGACTGATTAGACTTCAGTCTGTTCCGCCATTTCCAGGGCGTCATCGACCTCAATCCCGAGATAGCGCACGGTACTCCCCAGTTTGGTATGCCCCAGAAGCAGCTGTACGGCTCGGAGATTCTTGGTTCGTCGATAAATCAGCGTCGCTTTTGTCCGTCTAAGCGTTTGGGTGTCGTAACTTGTGGTATCCAATCCCAATTGTTGAACCCAGGAATCAACGATCCGAGCGTATTGCCGGGTTGATAGGTGGGGCGATGTGGCAATCCACGCCAACACCGCCTCCCGAGTTGGTTCGGTGATTTCGAATTGGACAGGTCGCTGTGTCTTCTGTTGAAGCACGAGCGCACGCATTGCCATTATTTGGCCATGGCAGACATCGCGCACTCGCAGCTGCATCAAATCACAAGCTCGAAGCTTGCTGTCGATCGCCAAATTGAACAGAGCCAGATCCCGGCACCGCCTAGCGATTTGCAAGCGTACGCGGATTGCCCAAATCTCTTTGAGCTTGAACGGCGTCTTTTGGCCGACCAGCTTGCCTTTGTTCCAGGGTTCGCGGGTGATATTGGCTGGATATACTGATTCCATGGCGGGGGCTCCTCGGTGTTGTGGGACCGTTAGTCTGCGCATGAATGGCCGATCCTAAGACTTGAATTGTCGTATATACGTATATACAATATATAAGTGGACATCAGCTTCGATGCCGCGAAGAACGCCCGAAACATCGCGACGCGTGGGATCTCATTTGAGCGCGTGCTCGCGTTTGAATGGGACAGCGCTCTGATCGTCTCGGACTCGCGGAGAGACTATGGCGAATCCCGGTTTCAGGCGTTCGGACTGATTGCAGAGCGCCTGCATGTTTTGGTGTTCACGCCGCGATCGGGAAAGACGCACATTATTAGTCTACGTAAGGCCAACAAACGCCAGGTGAAGCGGTATGAAGCGCAAGCGCAATCCTGAAAGAGCGGACCGCGAGAATCCGATCTGGACGAAGGAGACCTTTTCGCGCGCGCGTAAGGCGCGCGAAGTCTTGCCAGAGATTTTTGGCAAGCAAGCTGCTGCCAAAATGCTCAAGCCTCGTGGCCGACCCAAAACCGGGAATGCCCGCACGTCTATTTCCCTGCGGCTGCCGCCGGATACTTTGGCTCGCTGGAAAGCTACCGGCCCAGGCTGGCAAACCCGCATGGCCGAAACTTTGAGAAAGGCAGTTTGAGAAGTATAGCGTTGTGGCCTTGAAAGGTCGGTAGTCGACCCGTTCCAGCCGATGACGGGTGTCAGCTATCGGGTGGTCTATTGCCCACTGATGCTGCATGGTGGCATGGCCCGATTTCAAAAATAGACGGAAGGGCCCGGTCGGCTCGCCCAACTTTGTTACCGCTGAGGCGTCGCGTACTTCCCGTCGCTTGCATCGATAAGTGCTGCGCGAGCTGAAAATGAAGCCGGTGCGGTGCTCTGCATGAGCAGAATAGTCGCAATCCTGTGGGTGGGGTCGATACGCAGATCTGTCATCCCTGTACCGGGGTGGAAATAGGATCCATCCAGGCTGACTCCCCAGCCGAGTCCATAGCCCATTCGATACGGTGGCGCCGATAATGGCACTGTTTGGCGGACCTCTTCAGAAAGTTGGTTGTGAGTCATCTGATCGACGGACGCGGCGGAGAGGCATCGTTGCCCATCGAGTACCCCGCCATTGAGAAGCATTTGTGCGTACCGACTCAAGTCGTTCGCGGTCGAGAACAGCCCCCCCGCTGGGACCGGATATCGGTTCCGGCAGTCGCTCAAGGGATAGTGAAGAAAAGTAATTGATGTCTTTTCGAGCGCCTTCGCCTTGCCGTTTGGCAGATAGTATGCCGTAGGCAATCTCTCCAGCTGCGTCGCTGTCGGGCAAAAGCTGGTCTCGTTCATGTGAAGCGGCTTCAACAGTCGGGTATCCAAAACGCGCTCAAATGGCGTACCCGTGACGACTTCTACGATGTAGGCGGCGGTGTTGACATCCGCATTGCCGTAGAAGAATCGGGTGCCGGGTTCGAACTGCAGAACCTTGGCATAGCCCGCGACGCGCTGCGCAAGTGGGATCGCGTCAAGGGTAGGCGACTCCGCCGGGGAACCTCCGTACATTCCGCTGCTATGGTTCAGCAGCATTCGGATCGTGACTGGGTGACTCGCCGCGCGTGTGGCGGTGGCTCCCGGGGATTCCGGATTCAGGGCCACACGAGGTTGAAAGTCCGGCAGGAATTTCGATACCGGATCGTCCAGGCTGAGGCGGTGTTCCTCCACGAGCATCATCACAGCCGTGGCGACGAACGGTTTGCTGGTCGATGCGATCCAGAACAGCGCGTCCGTTGTCATCGCACGTCTGGTCGCTATATCCGAATAACCGACGGCCTCATATTCCAGAACATGATTGGCGTCAACGATCATCACCACCGCTCCGGCGATCTCGCCCCGCTCTACGAACGGCGTGAGCACTGATGTCCCGATCGGAATGGAATTGCTGTTCGCAGAAAGCGAGGTGCCGGGCGTAATGCAGACGAGCGCGAGCAAACCCGCCGCCCAGCCTCGAAGGCCATTCCAATGCATGCGCCCCCCAGGACATTCGGAATAGCCATGACTTTAGCATCGCAAGTTGAGTTAATTCTACCAAAGCCAGGCCCAGCCGTTCCGCTACTCAGGCGGTTTGCCCCGCTGCGGCGTTGGTCTCACTGCGTGAGGGTCCCGTAGGATTGATCACTGACTTTTTGAGTTGTATGCGCTCAGACGGTTCGCCAGTGAACGTCCGGTAATGGGCGACCGATCTGGCGCCGTGAATGTCGGGTTGTGGCCGAATCCCGTCTCCCGCTAGCCTGCGGCCTCGGTGAATGCCCGGAGAACGGAATTTATCCGGGTCTGATAGCCCGCGCCTTTGGACTTGAACCAGTCCAATACGTCTGCGTCGATACGCAAGGAGACCGATCGCTTAGGAGGGACGGCCTTTAGGCCTTGTCTTACGATTCCGCGGACGATGTGCTTTACGTCTGCCTCCGGATGTTCCGCGGTCAGCAGAATGTCCTTGTCCTTCATCGACCGGAGCCGGCGGAAGTTGGTCTGAGATCTTTTCGAGGAGGATTGCCGTTTCATGTTTCGTAGCTCGTCTGAAAGATATAAGGCGGATTGCGACTGGCGATTCCGTATGCACTATCGCAACGGGTATGTCCATGAGCAGTCCGAGAGAAACAAATCGCTGTTCCCGGTAGACAAACCGATCGTCTTCGAAGGTGAACGTCGGCCCGACGAACACCTTGTGCGCATCGATAAAATCCAAGCCGTGGGACTGCAGGTTCGCCTTGCGTTTACCTTCATCCCACTCAAACTGCATCTACCAAGTGTATATACACTGTTGAATCAGCGCAAGCGATGGGTGCGTCTCCGCACCTATAATCCGCCCGGTTTGGCCCCGGTGGCGAATGTCCGCTTTATGGCGACCATATTGTTGGGGAGTCTGATGACCGGTATTGGCCGGTTCTTGCCGGTGCGTATTCCGCATAGCGGCCATTCAGCGTAATTATTGGCAAATCAACCGATAACGCCAGTCGGGCCGTCCTGGCCGACCGACTGCAGCCCGCAATGACCGGATTCTTGCGCTCGATTCGGTGGCTAGGCGCCCACCGTCATGGCGCGGCCGGGGCCGACTTGGCTGGCCGCCAGAAGTATGGCCGGAATGTGTGGTGTGAGATCAATCATGCGATTGGAGCGGGAACGCACTACCACAATCCCATACGGCAGCACTTTAATGTTTTGCTGAAATTCCAGATTGCGGTCGAGCGTTACAAATACATCGCACACGCTATGTGCGCGGCGCAGTAGCTCGCCGTTTTTGATTCCTGCCCAGCCGTGACTGTGCACGTTTGACGCCTCATGCCCGACGAGCAGTGCGGCGAAGTCAGCCGGGAAATTCTCGTCAAGCAATATTCGCATCTGCGGCAACGGTTTCGTACGCTGCGTCAAGCACTGCAATGGCAAATTCGCGCTTTACAGATGGAAACTGGTGCAGGAATTCATCAAGGCTCTCGCCACCTTCCAGGTAATCGAAAAGGGAGCGGACTGGAACACGGGTACCGACAAACACCAGGCTGCCGCTGAGGATATCGGGGTCTCGTTGCGTAATATTGGCTAGTGTGGTCACGGCACTTCTCCTTACTCCGTCGTCAGTATAAGTCTGGTTGGCTACGGCAGCTAACCATGAATTGGTCAACGGTGGCTCATTAATCGGACTTTAGGTCAGCGCCACAATTATTTGCTGCTACCCACGAATTATGCAGCAAGCAGCGGTCAGATCGTATGGCGTGCAGGATAGGCTCGCGGCGTCAATCGTCTAACATTTTGGGGCGCTGGTCTGGGAGGGGGGCTGCCTCGGAGCCCGCTACTTGCCAATGCGAAGAGCCTGCAAGTGACCCGCCCATTGAGTTAATGCGTTGCGCTTCTCATCGAGGTATTGGTGGGTGTCATACGTCGCGATGATGCCGGGCTGCGCATGATTCAGGCAGCGCTCGGCAATGTCCGGACGGATGCCGAGCTTGGCGAGGCCAGTGCGTACCGTTCGCCGAAGGTCATGCAGAGTGAACGCACTTACTTTGTGTTCAGCAAAGGTGTCGAGGTGACGTGCGATGCTTCGGGTCAGCAGCTTGGGGTCCGTCGGTCCGTCCCCATCCTCAGCCGGGAATACCCAGGGGCTTCGGTCAGCCAAGCGCTTTAGGCGCCTAAATTGTTCCAACGCCGGTGTGTACCGGTCAAGGGTTTTCTGGACACGCGGTTGCAGTTAATGAACTCGATCATGCCGCCAATTTCTCGCCCGCCGCGTAATAGTCGCGGCGCCGCTGCGCAGGTGGCTTGAACCCGTGTCGCTCAATCAGCCACTGCTCGTTGTAGAGCTCCGCCCACGCAAGCAGCGCGACTCGCAGCTCCTCCACGGTCTGGAACGGCTGGACCCACAGCAGCTGCTCTTTCAGGGTGCGGATTGCCCGCTCGACGCAGCCATTGCCCTCGGGCGATCGCACGAAGGCGGGACTCGACTCGATGCCCAAAAAGCTAATCTCGCTCTGGAAGTCCGAGCTGATGTACTGCGACCCGTGGTCGTGACGCAGCTGCAGCCCTCGCGCGACGTTTGCGCTGATACCGCCGAACACACGCCGTACCGCCTGTCGCACCGGCTCCAAGGCC
>PLET01000043.1:125490-130494 GCA_003137095.1 Gammaproteobacteria bacterium | reverse complement strand
CAAGCCGGAAATCGACGCGACGCTGGTTGCCGAGAACATCGCCCAGCAGCTGGAGCGCCGTGTAGCGTTCCGCCGCGCCATGAAGCGCGCCGTGACCAACACCATGCGTTCGGGCGCGCTCGGCATCAAGGTGCGCATTTCCGGACGCCTGAACGGCTCGGAGATCGCGCGCACGGAGACCAACCGCGAAGGCCGGGTACCGCTGCACACGTTTCGCGCGGACATCGATTACGGCCTCGCCGAGGCGCAGACCACCTACGGGGTGATCGGCATCAAGGTGTGGATATTCAAGGGCGAGGTGTTCGACCAGCCGGAGGCCGAGGCGGTCGACGGCGAGGAAGGCAAGACGACGGAGGCCGGCAAGCCGGTCGAGGCGCCGAAGGCGCCCGAGCCGGTCAAGGCGGCTGAACCCCCGGTGACGCCGGTATGATGCAGCCGAAGCGGACCAAGTTCCGCAAGCAGTTCAAGGGCAAGATCGACGGCCGCGCACAGCGCGGCAACTTCGTGGCTTTCGGAGAATACGGGCTGAAGGCCACCGATCGCTGCCGCATGACGGCGCGCGAGATCGAGGCGGCGCGGCGCGCCATATCGCGTTACGTGAAGCGCGGCGGACGCATCTGGATCCGGGTGTTCCCGGACGTGCCGATCACCCAGAAGCCGCTCGAAGTGCGCATGGGCAGCGGCAAGGGCAATGTCGAGTACTGGGTCGCCCGGGTGCTGCCCGGCAAGGTGCTGTTCGAGATGGAGGGCATGAGCGAGACCGTGGCGCGCGAGGCGTTCCGCCTGGCCGCCGCCAAGCTGTCCGTGTCCACGATGTTCGTCAAACGCCAGGTGCGCACATGAAGGGCCGGAAATGAAAGCCAAGGATTTGCGGGCCAAGAGCCCGAAGGATCTCGGCGAGGATCTGCTCAAGCTGCGGCGCGAGCAGTTCAATTTGCGCATGGCGCGCGCGACGGGTCAGGCGGCGAAGCCGGATCAATTCGCCAAAGTGCGCCGCAACATCGCGCGCGTGAAGACGGTGCTGGCCCAGGCAAAGGCAGGTAAGAACTGATGTCGACCGAAATCCCAATCACCCAGGCCGCGCCGGCCGCGGCACCGGTGGCCGCGAGTGCGCCCGCCCCGGGACCCTCGCCGGTCCCCGGCCAGCGCCTGCTCACGGGCAAGGTAGTCAGCAACAAGATGGACAAGACCATCGCCGTGTCCGTCGAGCGGCTGGTCAAGCATCCGACCTACGGCAAGTACATCCGCCGCACCACCAAGCTGCTCGCGCACGACGAGAGCAACGAATGCCAGGAGGGTGACACCGTGTCGATCAAGCCGTGCCGGCCGATGTCGCGCCGCAAGTCCTGGGTGCTGGTGCGGGTCGTGGAACGCGCGAGACCGTCATGATCCAGCTTCGAACCATGCTGAATGTGGCCGACAACAGCGGCGCCAAGCGGCTGATGTGCATCAAGGTGCTCGGCGGCTCGAAGCGCCGCTATGCCGCCGTCGGCGACGTCATCAAGGTGAGCGTCAAGGATGCCATCCCGCGGGGCAAGGTCAAGAAGGGCGAGGTCTACGACGCGGTGGTGGTGCGCACCAAGAGCGGCGTGCGGCGGCCGGACGGCTCGCTGATCCGTTTCGACACCAACGCTGCGGTACTCCTGACCAACAAGCTCGAGCCCATCGGCACGCGCATCTTCGGACCGGTGACCCGCGAACTGCGCAACGTTCAATTCATGAAGATCATCTCACTGGCCCCGGAAGTTCTGTAGATGAAAAAGATTCGCAAGGGCGACATGGTGGTGCTGATCGCCGGGCGGGACAAGGGCCGCCGCGGCGCCGTCATCGAGGTTCTGGCCGATGACCGCGTGCGCGTCGAGGGACTCAACATGTCCAAGAAGCACCAGCGGCCGAATCCGCAGGCCGGGCAGCAGGGCGGCATCATCGAGCGCGAGGCGCCGCTGCACATATCGAACGTGCTGATCTACAACCCGGCGACCCAGAAGGGCGACCGTGTGGGTTTCAAGTCGCTGGAGAACGGCCGCAAGGTGCGGGTGTTCAAATCGAACAATGAAACGGTCGACGCGAAGTAGCGCCCAACAACGAGTGCAATGACCATGGCGAGACTGCAACAGATTTACCGCGAGAAGATCGTACCGGAGCTCAAGAAGAGCCTCGGTCTGAAAAACACCATGCAGGTGCCGCGCATCCTCAAGATCACGGTGAACATGGGTGTGGGCGAGGCCGTGGCCGACAAGAAGGTCATGGACGCGGCCACCGGCGACATGGCGAAGATCACCGGCCAGAAGCCGGCGGTGACCAAGGCCAAGAAATCCGTGGCCACCTTCAAGGTGCGCGACGGCCAGGCGATCGGCTGCAAGGTGACGCTGCGCGGCGCCCGCATGTACGAATTCCTGGACCGGCTGGTGAACATCGCCATTCCGCGCATCCGGGATTTCCGCGGCATCAGCACCCGCTCCTTCGACGGCCGCGGCAACTACAGCCTGGGCGTGAAGGAACAGATCATCTTCCCCGAGATCCAGTACGACCAGATCGACCAGATCCGTGGCATGGACATCACCATTTCAACCTCGGCCGGGGACGACAAACACGGTCGCGCCCTGCTCGAAGCCTTCAACTTTCCGTTCCGCAAATAGGGTATCAACCCATGGCAAAGACGAACATGCTCATGCGCGAGAAGCGCCGCCTCAAGGTCGCGAAGAAGTACGCGCCGAAGCGCGCCGAACTCAAGGAGCTGATCCGCGACCCGAAGACCGGGGCGGAGGAGCGCGCCGCCGCCCAGGCGAAGCTGCAGATGCAGCCGCGCGACGCCTCGAAGAGCCGCCAGCGCAACCGCTGTTCCATCACGGGCCGCTCGCGCGGCGTGTACCGCAAGTTCGGCCTGGCGCGCACCAAACTGCGCGAAGCGGCGAACCGCGGCGAAATTCCCGGACTCGCGAAGGCGAGTTGGTGAGGCGCCCACAATGAGCATGACTGATCCGATCGCCGATCTTCTGACCCGCATCCGCAATGCGCAGTCCGCGGGCAAACCCACGGTGGGCGTCGGCGCATCGAAGCTGAAGCTGTCGATCCTGAAGGTGCTGAAGGAGGAGGGCTACATCGGCGACTACGGCGTCGAGACCGACGGTGCGAAGAGCACGCTGTCGATCGAGCTCAAATACCACGACGGCCGGCCGGTGATCGACCGCATNNCAGGCGCGCGCCGCCGGCACGGGCGGCGAAGTGCTCTTCGTCGTCCAATAAAGGTCCCTAAGGAGCCATCATGTCTCGAGTCGCAAAAATGCCGGTCGATCTGCCGCAGGGCGTGAGCGCCACCATCGGCGCGGACGCCGTGACCGTGAAGGGCGCGAAGGGCTCGCTCACCCTGGCGATCAAAAACGGCATCAAGGTGAGCCAGCACGACAAATCCCTCGCGGTCGAGGCGAGCGGCGACGCCGAAGGCTTGAACGCCGTGGCGGGCGCCACGCGCGCGCACCTGGCCAACATGGTCACGGGGGTCACCCAGGGCTACGAGAAGAAGCTCGAGCTGGTGGGCGTCGGCTACCGTGCCGCGGTGCAGGCGAAGTCCCTGTCCCTGACGCTCGGCTATTCGCATCTGATCAGTTTCCCGATTCCCGACGGCATCAGCATCGAGACGCCGAGCCAGACCGAAATCGTGGTCAAGGGAATCGACCGCCAGAAGGTCGGCCAGACGGCGGCCGAAATTCGCGGCTTCAGGCCGCCCGAACCCTACAAGGGCAAGGGCGTGAAATATTCGGACGAGAAGATTTCGCTGAAAGAGGCGAAGAAGAAGTAGCCCCATGAAACCGGACAAACGAGACACCCGACTGCGGCGCGCCTTGCGCAGCCGCGTCAAGATCAGGGAGCTGGCGGCCGTGCGGCTGTCGGTGCACCGCACGCCGCAGCACATCTATGCGCAGATTCTCGCCCCCGAGGGCGACAAGGTGCTGGCGGCCGCGTCCACCCTGCAGAAGGACGTGCGCGGCGACCTGAAGAAGACCGGCAACATCGAGGCGGCCAAGGCGGTCGGCAAGGCGATCGCGGAGCGCGCCAAGGCCTTGGGCCTCGCGAAGGTCGCCTTCGACCGCTCCGGGTTCATGTATCACGGGCGCGTCAAGGCGCTGGCGGAAGCCGCGCGCGAAGCCGGTCTCGAGTTCTAACTCAACGTTTTCAAGGCAGCTATGGCGAGAACAGAAAAACCAATGTCCGGCGACGACCTGCTCGAGAAGCTGGTCGCGGTGAACCGCGTGGCCAAGGTGGTCAAGGGCGGCAAGCAGTTCGGCTTCACCGCCCTGACCGTGGTGGGCGACGGCGCCGGCCGGGTGGGCTTCGGCTACGGCAAGGCCCGCGAGGTGCCGGTGGCGATCTCCAAGGCGATGATGCAGGCGCGCAAGAGCCTGGTCACCGTTTCCCTGAAGAACGACACGCTGTTCTACGCGGTCAAGGGGCGTCACGGCACCACGCGGGTGTACATGCAGCCCGCGGCCGACGGCACCGGGGTGATCGCCGGCGGCGGCATGCGCGCGGTGTTCGAGTGCGCCGGCGTACGCAACGTGCTCGCCAAGAGCTACGGCTCGCGCAATCCCATCAACGTGGTGCGCGCGACCATGGACGCGCTCGGCAAGCTGCGCACCCCGGATGACATCGCCGCCAAGCGCGGCAAGACCGTGGCCGAGATTTCGGCCTGACGCGAAGACCTGCAAGATTCCGGAAACTTTATGACCGCCAAGACCCTCAAAGTGACACTGGTCAAGAGCCTGCACGGCCAGCTGGCCAATATCCGCAATTCCGCGCGCGGCCTCGGGCTGCGCCACATCGGACACAGCGTCGTGGTCGCGGACACCGCGTCGAACCGCGGCATGGTCAACGCCGCGAGCCACATGCTCAAGGTCGAGGAGCGCCAATGAGATTGAACACCATCAAGCCGGCCGCGGGCTCCAAGCGCGAGCACCTGCGCGTGGGGCGCGGCGCCTCGGCGGGCCAGGGCAAGACCTGCGGCCG
>PLET01000043.1:0-125422 GCA_003137095.1 Gammaproteobacteria bacterium | reverse complement strand
CCCGAACAGACCAAGCTGGTGAAGATCATCCTCTCCGGCAAGGTCTCCAGGGCCTATGTGGTCAAGGACAAGGTCATCACCGCCACCAAAGGCGCGAAGAGCGCCGTCGAATCGGCCGGCGGCCGGTTCGAGGCCTGAGCCACCCATGGCCACATCCAGCACCAACGCGGCGGCCGCACTCGGGGACATGACCCGCTTCGCGGAGATGCGCCAGCGTCTGTGGTTCCTGCTGGGCGCGCTGGTGGTGTACCGCGTGGGCACCTTCATTCCGGTGCCGGGGATCGATGCCGCGCGCTTCGCCGCGTTCTTCTCCACCCAGCAGGGCACGCTGCTCGGCATCTTCAACATGTTCTCGGGCGGCGCGCTGCAGAGATTCAGCATCTTTGCGCTGAACGTCATGCCCTACATCACCGCCTCCATCATCGTGCAGATGGCCTCGATGGTGTACCCGCCCTGGGCGCAGATCCGCAAGGACGGGGAATCCGGCCGGCGCAAGCTCATGCAGTACACCCGCTACGGCACGGTGTTCCTGGCGGCCTTCCAGGGTTTCGGTGCGGCGCTCGCCATCCAGAATTCCGGCGGCAACCTGGTGCCGAATCCCGGTCCGCAGTTCCTGTTCATCGCGACGGTGTCGATCACCACCGGCACCATGTTCGTGATGTGGCTNNAGCGCGGCATCGGCAACGGCATCACCATGATCATCGTGGCGGGCATCGTCGCCGGGCTGCCGCGCGCCATCGGCAACACCCTGGAGATGGTGCGTTCGGGCGAGATGAACCCGCTGATCGTGCTGCTGATCCTGGTGGTGGTGATCCTGGTGACGCTGTTCTGCGTGTTCGTGGAGCGCGCGCAGCGCAAGATCCAGGTGAACTATGCCAAGCGGCAGATGGGCCGGCGCATGATGCAGGGCCAGAGCACGCATCTGCCCTTCAAGCTCAACATGGCGGGCGTGATTCCGCCGATCTTCGCCTCGAGCCTGCTGGTCTTTCCGGCCACCATCGCCCAGTTCTTCGGCAACAGCCCGAACCCGAACGCCTGGCAGCGCACGCTGCAGAAGGTGGCGGCCATCCTGAATTACGGCCAGCCGCTGCACGTGCTGCTGTTCGCGCTGCTCATCGTCGGCTTCGCCTTCTTCTACGTGGCGCTGGTGTACGACGCGCGCGACACGGCGGAGAACCTCAAGAAGGCCGGCGCCTTCATCCCCGGCATCCGCCCCGGACAGCAGACCGGCGATTACCTGGACAAGGTGCTGACGCGGCTCACCCTGTGGGGCGGCCTGTACATCATGTCGGTGTGTCTGCTGCCGGAAATCATCCGCATGATCAATCCGGCCATCCCATTCCAGTTCGGCGGCACCTCGCTGCTGATCATCGTCGTCGGCGTCATGGATTTCGTCGCGCAGACGCAATCGCACCTGATGTCGCATCAATATGAGGGCCTGATGAAAAAGGCCAGCCTGCGGGGCATCGGAGCCAAGAAATGAAAGTACGTCCTTCGGTCAAGAAGATCTGCAAGAACTGCAAAATTGTGCGCCGCCGCGGCATCGTCTACATCATTTGCTCCTCGGACGCCCGCCACAAGCAGCGGCAGGGCTGAGAAACCGGTGATGAGACCTAATGGCTTGATCTTCAGGGGATTTTCTTATATACTTGCGCGCTTTTTCGCGTGCACCAGTTATCCGACTGCAGGGGAGCGATAGATGGCGCGAATTGCCGGCATCAACATCCCGATGAACAAGCACGTGGTCATCGGTCTAACCCACATTTTCGGCGTCGGCAACAGCCGCGCAGTGCGGATCTGCGATGCCGCCGGTGTGAAGCACAGCGTCAAGGTGAAGGATCTGACCGACGCGGAAGTGGCGTCGCTGCGCTCGCAGGTTGCCAAGTTCGCCGTCGAGGGCGATCTGCGCCGGGAGGTGTCCATGAACATCAAGCGCCTGATGGATCTGGGCTGCTACCGCGGGATCCGGCATCGCAAGGGGCTGCCGCTGCGCGGCCAGCGCACGCGCACCAATGCGCGCACCCGCAAGGGTCCGCGCAAGCAGGCGGTGAAGATGAACGCGCCGCCCGGCAAAGTTTGATACTGGAGACTTATGGCTGAACCGAAACAAAACGCCCAGCAAGCCAGTGCCCAAGCGGCCGGCAAGCCGGTCCGCAAGAAGGTGCGCAAGAACGTACTGGATGCGATCGCGCACGTGCATGCCTCGTTCAACAACACCATCATCACCATCACCGACCGCCAGGGCAACACCCTGTCGTGGGCGACCTCCGGCGGCTGCGGCTTCCGCGGTTCGCGCAAGTCCACGCCGTTCGCGGCGCAGGTGGCGGCGGAGCGCGCCGGCACCGCGGCGCAGGAGCATGGCGTGAAGAACGTCGAGGTGCGGGTGATGGGCCCGGGCCCGGGCCGCGAATCCGCGGTGCGCGCCCTGAACGGCTGCGGACTGAAGATCACCAACATCGAAGACGTCACCCCGATCCCCCATAACGGCTGCCGGCCGCCGAAGAAGCGCCGCGTCTAGCGGGAAAGGTCAGCAATGGCAAAATATACCGGTCCGAAGTGCAAGCTGTCGCGTCGCGAGGGCACCGACCTCTTCTTGAAGAGCGGCGTCAAACCGCTCGAATCGAAGTGCAAGCTCGAGGTGCCGCCGGGCGGCGTGAAGAGCGAGCGCAAGCAGCGGTTGTCCGAATACGGGCTGCAGCTGCGCGAGAAGCAGAAATTGCGCCGCATGTACGGCGTGCTCGAACGCCAGTTCCGCAATTACTACCAGAAGGCCGCCGGCCGGCCGGGCGCCACGGGCGAGACGCTGCTGCAGTTCCTGGAATGCCGCCTGGACAACGTGGTCTACCGCATGGGTTTTGCCGCCACCCGCGCCGAGGCGCGCCAGCTGGTCAGCCACAAGGGCGTGTCGGTCAACGACAAGCTGGTCAATATCGCCTCCTTCCAGTGCAAGGCGGGCGACGTGATCGGTTTGCGGGACAAGGCCAAGAAGCAGACACGCGTCACCGCCGCCCTGACCATCGCGACGCAGGTGGGCTTTCCGGACTGGGTCGAGGTGGACGAGAAGAAAATGTCCGGCATTCTCAAGTCGGTTCCCGACCGGCAGGAAATCCTGCCGGACATCAATGAGAGCCTGGTCGTCGAGTTGTACTCCAAGTAACGCTTTTGCAGGAGATTCCATGCAGGGATCGATCAATGAATTCTTGAAGCCCCGGGTCGTCAAGGTGCAACCGGTGTCGCCGCGCCACGCGCGCATCGTCATCGAACCGTTCGAACGCGGCTTCGGCCACACGCTGGGCAACGCCCTGCGCCGCGTGCTGCTGTCCTCGCTGCCGGGGGCGGCGATCACGGAGATCGAAATCGAGGGCGTGCTGCACGAATACACGGCCATCGAGGGCGTGCAGGAGGATGTGGTCGACATCCTGCTGAACCTGAAGGCCGTGGCCATCCGCATGCACAGCCGCGACGTCGCCGAAGTGCGTCTGCATAAGAAGGGTCCGGGACCGGTGACCGCGGGTGACATCGCAGGCGACCACGACATCGAGATACTGAATCCGGAGCTGGTGATCGCGAATCTGACTAAGGCCGGTGAATTGTCCATGTCGCTCAAGGTCGAGCGCGGCCGCGGCTACCGCCCGGCGGCGCAACGCATGGCCTTCGAGGAGCAGACGCGCGCCATCGGCCGGCTGCAGCTCGACGCCTCGTTCAGCCCGGTGCGCAAGGTGACCTACAACGTCGAGAGCGCCCGCGTCGAACAGCGCACCGACCTGGACAAACTCATCCTGGACATCGAGACCAACGGCACCATCGATCCGGAGGAGGCCATTCGGCGTGCCGGCGGCATCCTCAAGGATCAATTGTCGGTGTTCGTCGACCTGCAGGGCCAGGACGAGTCGACCACCAAGGCCACCGAGACCCAGTTCGATCCGATCCTGCTGCGTCCGGTCGATGAGCTCGAGCTCACGGTGCGCAGTGCGAACTGCCTGAAGGCCGAGAACATCCATTACATCGGCGATCTGGTGCAGCGCACGGAGGTCGAGCTGCTGCGCACGCCGAACCTCGGCAAGAAGTCCCTCACCGAGATCAAGGAGGTCCTGGAGAGTCATGGCCTGACGCTGGGCATGCGCATCGACAACTGGCCGCCGCCCGGACTGAAGCGCGACGACGAGCGCGACGGACTGTAGAAAAAGACGGATCAACGACCATGCGACACAGAAACAGCGGCCGCCAGCTTTCCCGTAATTCCTCGCATCGCCACGCGATGCTGCGCAACATGGCGGCCTCGCTGCTGCGGCACGAGACCATCCGCACCACGGTGCCGAAGGCCAAGGAGCTGCGCCGCGTGGTCGAGCCGCTGATCACCTTGGCGAAGATCGATTCGCTCGCCAAGCGGCGCCTGGCGCTCGCGCGGCTGCGCGATGAGTCGGTGGTGGAGAAGCTGTTCGTCGACCTCGGGCCGCGCTTCAAGGCGCGCGCCGGCGGCTACACCCGGATTCTCAAGATGGAACCGCGCCCGGGCGACTCGGCCGACATGGCGCTGATGCAACTGGTCGACGGCCCGGTGGCGGTGGCCGCCAAGCCGGAAGAGGGCGCGGACAAACCGAAAAAGCGCGGCAAGAAGGCCGCGGATGACGCGCCGGTGGCCGAGGCGCCGGCGAAGGCGAAGCGCACGCGAAAAGCCGCCGCCGCCTGAGCTTTGCGCTACGCATTGGAGAAGCGTCGACACCGGTGCTTCGATGGGATTTGAACGACAACGACAGGGGATGAAGATGAGCTTATTCAGCGAATTCAAAGAATTTGCGATGAAGGGTAATGTGATCGACATGGCGGTCGGTGTGATCGTCGGCGCCGCATTCGGCAAAATCGTCTCCTCGCTGGTCGGCGACGTGATCACGCCGGCGCTGGGCAAGGCCATCGGCGGGGTGAACTTCTCCGATCTGGCGGTCAGTCTGGGCGCGGATCCCAAGGGCGCGCAGGTGCTCCTCAAGTACGGCGTCTTTCTGCAGACCATATTCGATTTCCTGATCATCGCCATCGTGCTGTTCATCTGCCTGCGCGGCATCAACAAGCTGAAGAAGCCGGCACCGGCCGCCGCGCCGCCCGCGCCGCCGCCGCCCTCCAACGAAGAAGTCCTGCTGGGACAGATTCGCGACCTGCTGGCGAAGCGCGCCTGATCGAAATCGGCGGGGTGTGGGCCCCGCTGTTCAGGCGGCGAGCCGGGCGAAGGCGTCCCGGGTGAAATTCTCCGGCTGCGTTTCGGTGGCCGCCACATTGTCCTCGATGCGGATGCCGCCGTAGGGTCTGAGCGCCTCCACCATGGGCCAGTTGATGTGGGCGCCGCGCGCGTCGGCGCGCGCCGCGGCGAGCAGCGAATCGATGAAATACAGACCCGGCTCAACCGTCACGACCACGCCCGGCTCGAGCATGCGCGTGAGGCGCAGGTACGGGTGCCCGGCCGGCCGCTGGCGCTCATGTCCGTCCTTGTCGCCCATCACGCCGCCGACGTCGTGCACCTGCAGGCCGAGCAGATGGCCGATGCCATGCGGCAGGAAGACACCGGTGAGGCCGGTCTCGAGCGCCGCCTGGCCCGGCAACGTGGTCAAACCCACCGCGTGCATGAGGTCGCCGATGCGCCGATGCGCCGACAAGTGCACCTCGCGGTAATCGCGGCCGGAGACGATTTCGGCGCACAGGGCGCGCTGCACGTCGTCCATGGCCAGGATGAGGTCGGCGAAGGCACCGGGCGCGGCGGCGTAGCTGCGCGTGATGTCGGCGGCGTAGCCGCGATACTGCGCCCCGGCGTCGATCAGAAAAGAGCGCAGATCGGCGGGCACCGCCCGCGCCAGATGCTGGTAATGCAGCACCGCGGCATGCTCGTTGTAGGCGACGATGTTGTTGTAGGGCATCTCCTCCTCACGCTGCACGCAGGCCTCCAGATACTGCATGTGCGTCTCGTACTCCGAGGCGCGGCGGCGAAATGCCGCCTGCGCGGCGCGGTGGCCGCGCACGCCGATGGCGGTTGCGCGGCGCAGGCACTCGAGTTCGTAGTCGGTCTTGACGGCGCGCTCGTAGTTCAGGCGGGTTAGCACCTCGGGGGGATTGGCTTCGCCCGGCCCGATGACGGCCACCCGGCCGAGGTCGGCCCAGGCCCGGGGGGCTTGGGCGGGGTCGGTGATGGGCTGCCAATCGAGCGCGGCCGTCCAGGCACCCTGGGGCAGGTCGGCGGGCTTATGCCAGTAATCGACGGGCTGGTAGAACAGCACCTTGGGCCTGGAGCCCGGCGAGTAAATGAGCACGCAGCGCGGATTGTCGAGCACCGGCACCCAGGCCTTGAATTGTGGGTTGACCTTGAACGGGTAGTCCTGGTCATCCAGAAATTGCACCAGCGGGGCACCCGCCATGACCACGAGGGCATCGAAGCCGGCGCCCGCCAATGCATGGTCGGCGCGGCGCATGAGCGTTTGCACGTGCTGCGCGTAGAGTCGGTCCAGACTGTCCTCGGCCACCTGATGCCTCCTCCTTAGGTTTACGGCCCAAATTATGCGCCAAGCGCGCGCTGCCATGGCGCCGTTAACCCCGCGGCGGAACTTTCGGCGTTAAAGGAGCCGGACGAGGGTACGGGGGGTTGCGCGAAAGTAATATGAAATTCGGCCAAAACCCTCTAAAATCCCCGCGGACATCCGGGCAATGGCCCCGATACAACGCTGCCTAGAACGATCTCAATTACCAATTTTTGGGGTATCGATAGATGAAGACCAAACTTGCAATTAGCGCTTTCGTCGCTGCATTCGTGCTGAGTGCCTGCGGCAGCAAGACCGAGGCTCCTGCCCCGGCTGCGGACGCGACTCCTCCGGCTGCTGCTCCGGCTGCTGATGCCGCCGCCCCCGCCGCCGGTGGGGCCATGAGCTCTGCGGCCGACACGGCCGCTGCGGCTGCCAGCACCGCCGCCGGCGCCGCCAGCACCGCTGCCGATGCCGCGAGCAAGGCTGCGGATGCCGCCAAGGACGCCGCTGCCGCTGCGATGAAGCCTGCGGACGCGCCGAAGTAGTCCGCGCTCGGTAGACGATCACACATGCCCGGGCGGGCGGCCATCAGGCGCGTCCCTCCCGGGCTGTGTTTTTTTCATTTTGGGGAATACGGTTTTCCGTGCTCATCAGTATTCGCGACTGTAGACACTCCAAAAAGGATCGCCAGTGGATCCAGGACGTCTACGGCGAATACATGGAGGCGCTGTCCGACCTGAACACCGGGTTGTTCAGCGTCATCGGTGCCGACAATCCCCACAAGGACGAGATCTTCGCGAACTGGTTCGCGAACGATCAATCCCATCCGCTGGTGATCCTCAAGGAATTCGAAGCCGTGGGTTTTGCACTGGTCTCGCGACAGCGCATCCCGCCCGCCGGCGAGCGCTCGGCCGACTTCTTCATGTCGGAGTTCTTCGTGCGCAAGCAATACCGACGGGCCGGCGTGGGGCGCGATGCCGCGACCCTGATCTTCGACCGCTTTGCCGGCGAATGGGAGATCCTGGAATACACGCGAAATCCGGGCGCGGTGGCCTTCTGGCGCCGCGTCGTGGCGGGCTATTGTGGCGGCAGCTTCGTGGAACGCTCCCGCAACGACGAAATCCGGCAGCGCTTCCGCAGCCGGCCGGCGCATCGTTAGGAGCCCCGGCCGGCGCAGCGGCGCCAAGGATTCTGTCAAATACAGCGGTTCAGGGGGAGCGCCGGCTCAAGGGCGGCTCAAGAGCGGCTCAAGTTTGCCGCGCCGCGGTCGATGAAACAGGCAGCATGCCCACGCCCTCGACACAATCTGCGCCGAACCCGTCCGAGCGGGCATACAGCAGCCAGAGCGCCTTCGGGTTCGTCCGCACCATGGCCGCCGAATTATCCGCCGGACGGGTGGAGCTGCCGTCCTTTCCCGAAATCGCGGTGCGCGTGCGCCGCGTGCTGTCGGACCAGAAGGCCTCCACCAGCCAGGTGGCCCGGCTGATCGGCTCCGAGCCGGCGCTCGCCGCCAGGCTCCTGAAGCTGGCGAATTCGGCCGCCGTGAAGCGCAGCGGCAAGCCGGTCACGGACTTGCGCCGGGCGATCAGTCTCATGGGCCACAACATGGTGCGCACCGCGGCCATCTCCTTCGCCATGGGGCAGATCCGGCGGCGCAACAAGCTCGCCGGACTCGAGCATCATCTGAAGGCTTTGTGGCAGCGCAGCGCGGAGGTGGCGGCCTTATCCTATGTGCTCGCCCGCCGCTGCACCAAGGTCAATCCGGACGAGGCCATGCTCACCGGCCTGATGCACGGCATCGGCAAGCTGTACGTGCTCACGCGCGCCGCCAATCATCCGGATCTGTTCGACTCGCCACAGGCCCTCAACGACATCATCGGCGACTGGCATGCCGTGATCGGCAAGGCCATCCTGGAGAACTGGGACTTCGCCGATTACATGTCCGAGGCGGTGGGCGAGCAAGACGATCTCGACCGCATCGAGGACGCGCCGCCGGATCTGCGCGACGTGATCGCAGTGGCGAACCTGATGGCCTCGTACGCCGACGATGCGCCGGGGCTGGAACTCGCGCTGGCCGATCTGGCCGCGGCGCAGCGCCTCGGACTCGATGCCGCCAAGACGCGGCTCATCGTGACCGAGTCGGCCGCCGAGGTCGAGGCGCTGAGCGACGCGCTCGGAACCTAGCGCTCACCGCTGCGCGCATCAGATTCCGCGCCGCAGGATCGCGGCGACGGAGTCGGCCACATGCTGCGCATTGCCCGGCAGGATTCCGGCCACGTTCATGCGGCTGTCGGCGGTCATGTAAATGTGGTGCTCGTCGCGCAACGCCGCCACCGCGGCGCCCGAGACCCCGAGCAGCGAGAACATGCCGCTCTGCCCCGTCAGGAAATCGAAATCCCCGCCGCCGGTCGCCGCGCGCAGGCGCCCGGCCAGAAGCGCGCGCATCCCGACCAGACGGCCGCGCATCTCCCCGAGCTCGGCGATCCACGATTCGCGCAGCAGCGGATCGGCGAGCACCCGCGCCGCGATCGCCGCGCCGTGATCCGGCGGCATGGAGTAGATGCTGCGCGCGATCTGCAGCAGGTGGCTGTGCACGGCATCGGCGCGATCCACATCGGCGCACACCGCGATCAGGGCGCCGGCGCGCTCGCGGTACAGGCCGAGATTCTTCGAGAATGACACGGCGACCAGCAATTCCGGGATGCGCTCGGCCACCCGGCGCACGCCCTCGGCGTCCGCGTCGAGCCCCGTCCCCAACCCCTGATAGGCGAGATCGAGAAAGGGCGTGAGCCGCCGCCGCTCCAGCAGGTCGATGAGCGCCGTCCACTGCGGACCGGACAGATCCGCGCCGGTCGGATTGTGGCAGCAGGCGTGGATCAGCACCACGTCTCCCGCCGGCGCCCGTTCGAGGCATTCGAGCATGGACTCGAAGCGCAGCGCGTGCGCCGCGGCATCGTAATAGGGATAGCGCGCGAGCTGCAATCCGCAGCCGCCGAGCAGCGGGATGTGGTTGGCCCAGCTCGGATCGCTGACGTGCACCACGGCGGTGGGCGCCGAGGCGCGAATCAGCTCCGCGCCGAGGCGCAGCGCGCCGCAGCCGCCCGGCGCCTGCACGGTGCGCGCACGCCGCTCGCGCAGCGCCGCGTGCGCCGGTCCGAGCACGAGGTCGGCGACGGCGGCGTTGAACTCCGCGCGGCCGGCGGGGGCGACGTAGGACTTGGTGGTTTGCGCGCCGATCACGGACGCCTCGGCGCTGCGCACCGCAGCGAGCACCGGCGTCTCGCCGTCCAGGTTGCGGTACACGCCCACCCCGAGATCGACCTTGTCGGGCGCGGGATCGGCGCGATATCTGGCCATCAGACCGAGAATGGGATCTTCGTTCAGGCGGTCGAGTCGTTCGAACATTGGGCACTCTTTGCAGGCGGCGCATTATAGTGCATCACCCATGAGAATCGCGCCGTGGATGGCCGGGCTGCTGGGCGCGCTGATCACCGGCGCGCCGCCCGCCCGCGTGTCCGCCGCCGCTGCGGACGCCGGCCTCGGTGGGTCGACCGCCCCGCGCATCGTGAGCTTGAGTCCGCACATCACCGAGCTCATGTTCGCGGCGGGCGCCGGCGACCGCCTGGTCGGCGTGGACGATGCCAGCGATTTTCCGGCCGCGGCGCTGCGCCTCCCGCACGTCGGGGACATGGCCGCGCTCGACGTGGAGCGGCTGCTCGGCCTGCACCCGGATCTGGTGGTGCTGTGGGAGAGCGGCACCTCCGCGCGCCAGCGCGAGCAGCTCGCGCGCCTGCAATTGAAGGTCGTGGTGACCGAGCAGCGCCGGCTCGAGGACATCGCCGCCACCCTGGCGGAGTTCGGCCGGCTCGCCGGCACGCTGCCGGCCGCAACGGCGGCGGCGCGCGATTTCAGGCTCGAGCTGCAGCAGCTGCGCGCGCGTTACGCCGGGCGGCGGCGGCTGCGCGTGTTCTACCAGGTCTGGGATCGGCCCCTGTACACGGTCGGCCACGCGCAGGTGCTGACCGAGATGCTGTCGTTGTGCGGCGGCAACAATGTGTTCGGCGACCTCGCCGGGCTCGCACCGGTGGTCGATCGCGAAGCGGTGTTCGACCGCAATCCGGACGTCATCATCATCGGTGCGGCGGGGTCCGACGGCGAGCGTCAGGTGCAGGATTGGCTACAATACGCGAGCCTGGAGGCCGTGCGCCGGCGGCGCATTTATGCCGTGGATCCGTCCATCACCAGCCGCATGGCACCCCGGATACTGCAGGGGGTCCAGGCCCTGTGCGAGGTGCTCGACCGGGCCCGTGATTTGCGATAAGTAGCGGCCAGGCCACAGGTATTGCTAAGCTTCGCGGCCAACAACAATAACCGGAGCATCCGCTTGAACACATCAGCCAAGGCACTCGGTGGCGCGGCGGCCGCGCTGCTGTTTGGGTTGTACGGCGCCCGACCCGCCGGCGCGAGCATGGACGCCGCAGCCACTGCCGCGACGGACTCGAGTCTGGAGGAGATCATCGTGCATGCGCGCCGCCGCGATGAGAAGCTGTTGGATGTGCCGGTGGCAGAGACCGTGGTGACGGGCCAGGACATCACCGATACCGCGGCGGTGGCCATCGAGGATGCGCTGCGCGAAATACCGAACACCCTGGCGTTCAAATCGGCGCGTTCGGTGTCGGCCCTCGAGGTAACCATGCGCGGCCAGACCGCCATCCCCTCGGCCATCGTCTACGATCCGGCGGTGGGCTTCTATGTCGACGGCGTGTACGTGGCGAACGGCCAGGGCGCGATGGGCACGCTGCTCGACGTCGACAGCGTCGAAGTGGTGCGCGGCGCACAGGGCACGCTGTTCGGCCGCAACAACACCGGCGGCTCGATATCGCTCAGCACCCATCGGCCGGAGCTCGACCAGTACTCTGCCGAGCTGTCGGCATCGACCGGCAATCAGAGCCAGTTCGGCGGGCGCGGCATCCTCAATCTGCCCCTGAGCGACACCTTCGCCGTGCGCTTCGCCTACCAGAACAACCAGCACCAGGGCTGGGGCAGCAGCATCGCCACCGGTCAGACCAATTTCATGAACGAGCACCGCGACGAATACCGCATCGGCGCGCTGTGGAAACCGACGGCCGATTTCGACGCCTATCTCACCTACGAGCGCTTCAGCGCGGACGAGGTGGGTGCGCTGCTGCATCCGCTGCCCGGCACCGTGGCGGCGCAGATCCCCGGCGACGTGGTGCCGGCGAATTTCTATCAGACCGACACCGGCACGCCGGAGCACGACGGCGCGCGCGTGGAATCCTGGCAGATGACCCTGCGGGAGCATTTCAGCGACGCCCTGTCCGCAAAGCTCATCCTCGGCTATCGGGATCTGCTCGCCGTCAACGCCTATGACGCGGACGCCGAGGCGGTATCCATTGCGGACGTGACCCTGCGGAACACTTCGTATCAGAAGTCCGCCGAGCTGCAGCTGTCGGGCGCGCTCGGGCACCTGGACTGGGTGGGAGGCCTGTACTGGTTCCGCGACAACGGCAGCGTGCCCTCCGATCTGGCTCCGCAGCCGTTCTTCATGAATCCATTTCCCACGCTCGAGAACAACGCGGTCGAAAACCAGTCGAAGGCCGAATTCCTGCACGGCGAATATCACCTCAGCTCGGATTGGAGCCTGGCCGCGGGGCTGCGGCACACCGAGGACACGCGCAGCGTCGAGGACGACGCCTATCGCGACCTGTCGAGCATCGGCGGACCGCCGCAATTCTGCACCATCGAGGACGGCGTCACCGGGCTGCCCTTCGGGGATGAGACCGGCGGACCCTGCCCGAGCATCGAAAAGGAGGTGTCTTACGGCTATTGGTCGTGGGAGGGCAGTCTGCGCCACAGCCTCAGCGAGGATGTGAGCAGTTACCTGCGCGCCGGCCGCTCGCAGCGTTCGGGCGGCTGGAATCTGCCGCTGTCCACCTCGCTGGACCAGCCCTACCGGCCCGAAACGCTCACCGACTTCGAACTCGGCCTGAAGTCGAAGCTGGCGGAGCACGGTGCGCTGAACGCCGCCGTGTACACCGGCAACTACGACGACATGCAGCGTCTGCTCGCCACCCTGGTCGGCGGCGTGCCCGTCACCACGGTCATCAATGCCGGCCGGGCACGGGTGAGCGGCGTGGAATTGGAGGGCGATCTGCGGCTGACCCAACCCTTGAGCATGCAGGCAACCTTCGGCTACACCGATGCGCGCTATCTGCAATTCACCGACGGCTTCGGCAATGACGTGTCGAACAACAAGTTCTACATGACGCCCAAGTACACGGCGAGTCTCGCCGGCATCTACGACGTCGCCATGGCGGACGGCAGGCTGCGGTTGCGCAGCGACTTCACGTGGCGCGACCGGGTCGAGTTCAACGTCATCAACGACGATAATTATTCCGGGCCGGTGGGGCTTTTGGGCGCGCGGGCCGCCTACACGACGCGCGACGGCGCCTGGGAACTGGCCTTCTACGGCAGCAATCTTCTCGACAAACAATACGCCTACAACGGTGGCAGCATTCTCGAGGGCAACGTGCAGATCGCCAGCTGGCAGGCCGCCGCGGATCGCCGCTTGTACGGCGTGGAGCTGACCTACCTGGTCTCGCAGCGCCGCTAAGGGTCGCGCAGGCCGGCGGTCGCCGGGCGCCAGGGGTCGCCCAGCGCTGTTAGCGCCCCATGCCGCGTTCGATGTCGATGAAGCGCAGGAATTCGGCGCGCGTACTGGCGTCGTTGCGGAAGGTGCCGAGCATCTTGCTGGTGACCATGGAAACGCCACGCTTGTGCACGCCGCGCGTGGTCATGCATTGGTGCACGGCCTCGATCACCACGCCCACGCCGCGCGGTTTGAGCACGTCGTGGATGCAGCCGGCGACCTGCGCCGTGAGCTTCTCCTGGACCTGGAAGCGGCGGGCGTAGCCGTCAACCACGCGCGCCAGCTTGCTGATGCCGACGATGCGTTTGGTGGGCAGATAGCCGACGTGCGCACGGCCGATGATGGGGGCCATGTGATGCTCGCAGTGCGACTCGAAGGCGATATCGCGCAGCACCACCATCTCGTCGTAGCCCTCGACCTCCTCGAAGGTGCGCAGCATATATTCGCCCGGATCGGCCAAATAGCCGGAAAACCAGTCGCCGTAGGCGTTGACCACGCGCTTCGGGGTGTCCTTCAGCCCTTCGCGCTCCGGATCCTCGCCGGCCCAGCGCAGCAGGGTTTGCACGGCCGCCTCGGCCGCGGATCGCGAGACTTTCTTGGGTTTGATTGCCATGGGGTGGCAAGCATAGCACCTGTGGGCAAATGACCCGTTAGTGCGTAAGATTTCCCATGCTCCACGTTTGCCTGTTGGCCGCAGCCTTGTCCGCGCAAACCGCACAAACCGCGCAAATCGCACAAACCGCACTGTCCGAGCGGCGCGTGGCCCACGACATCTTCAAGCAGCTGATCGAGATCAACACCACCGAATCGGTGGGCAACACCACGGTGGCGGCGCTGGCGATGCAAAAGCGCCTGCTCGACGGCGGCTTTGCACCGCAGGACGCCTTGGTGCTCGGGCCGGATCCGCGCAAGCAGAATCTGGTGGTGCGGTTGAGGGCCAAGTCCGGTGCCGCGCTGCGGCCGGTGCTGTTCATCGGCCATCTGGACGTGGTGGAAGCGCGGCGCGAGGACTGGAGCACCGACCCGTTTCAATTCGTCGAGCAGGACGGCTATTACTACGGCCGCGGCACCCAGGACATGAAATCGAGCGACGCCATGCTCATCACCGATTTCCTGCGCCTGCGCCGCGAGGGCTATCTGCCCGACCGCGACATCATCCTGGCGCTGACTGCTGCCGAGGAAGGCGGCGACAACAACGGCGTGGAGTGGCTGCTGCGCACCCACCGGGATCTGATCGATGCGGAATACGTGGTCAATCCGGACGACGGACGCATCGACACCGACCATGGCAGGCCGGTTGTGCTGGAGCTCGCCGCAACCCAGAAGCTGTACGCGGATTTCCAGCTGCTCGCCACCAATGCCGGCGGTCACAGCTCGCTGCCGACGCCGGACAACGCGATCTATCACATCGCCGATGCGCTCGCGCGGCTGCAGGGCTACGCATTTCCGGTCGAGCTCAACGCCGTGACGCGCGAGTATTTCCGGCAGATGGCCGCGTTCGCGGGCGGCCCGGCGGCGGCCGACATGCGCGCCATCCTCGAGACGCCGCCGGATGCGGCCGCCGCGCGGCGGCTGTCCGCGGATCCGCAGTACAACTCCACCCTGCGCACCACCTGCGTCGCCACCCTGCTCGCCGGCGGCCATGCCGTCAACGCGCTGCCGCAGCGCGCCGAGGCCAATGTGAACTGCCGCATCCTGCCGGGCCATTCCGCCGAGGAGATCAGGCTGCAGCTGGTGCGGTTGTTCGACGATGCGGCGCTCGCGGTGCGTTACCGCAACGACGACGGCTCGCTCAGCGAACACGGCCCGGCCGCCACGGCCATGTCGCCGCCGCCGCTGCGCGCAGACGTCATGGAATCGCTGCGGCGGATCGGCGCCGATCTGTGGCCCGGCGCACCGGTGATCGCGGACATGGAGGACGGCGCCTCCGACAGCCTGTACACCATGATGGCGGGCATCCCGAGCTACGGTTTCAGCGGCGTCGCCGTGGATCACGACGACCGGCGCGATCATGGCCGGGACGAGCGCATCGGCATCGGCTCCTATTACGACGGGGTCGAGTTCTTCTACCGCTTTCTGAAGGCGCTCACCTCGCCTCGAGCAGGCCACGCACCGCCGTGATCAGGCGCTCGGCGGCCTCGCCCCAGGTGAAAGCGGCGGCGTGCCGCAATCCCCGCGCGATGCGCGCGGCGCGCGCCTCGGGCGATTCGGCGAGCGCCGCGCGCAGCGCATCCGCCAGCGCCGCCGCGTCGAGCGGCGGCACGAGCCAGGCCGCATCGCCGGACACTTCCGGCAGCGCGGTGGTGTCGCTGGTGATCACCGGCACGCCGCTCGCCAGCGCCTCGAGCACGGGCATGCCGAAGCCCTCGGCCACGGACGGATAGGCCATCAGGCGGGCGTGCCGCAGCAGCACCGGCAGGGATTCATCATCGACGTCCTCGAGGATGTGGATGCGGTCCTCGAGCCGCAATTCGCGAATCAGATCGAACACCGCCGCATAGGCGAAATCGCGCTGTCCGATGATGGCGAGCGGCGGCGCACCGGCGCCGAGGCGGGCGTAGGCGCGCACCAGGGTGATGTGGTTCTTGCGCGGCTCCAGCCTGCCGAGCATGCATAGATAGTCCCCGGCGCGCAGGCCCCAGCGCCCGAGGACGGCTTCCTCGGCGCCGCCCGCGGTGCCGGCGGCGGCGCCGGCGGCGGGATGAAAGCGCGACAGGTCCACGGCATTGCGCGTGAGCACGATGCGTGCGGCGTCGATGCCGTAATGGCGGGCGATCGCATCGCGCGAATACCCGCTCACGGTCAAGGTGAGGGCGGCGCGCCTGACGGCATGGCGCGCGCTCAGCCGTGCCATGCGCGCGAAGCGCGCGCCGAAGAACTGCGGATGGGTTTCGAACAGTACATCATGCAGCGTGCAGATGCAGCGGCCCGCGGGCAGCAGCGGCAGGCGAAACTGCATGTGCAGCAGGTCCAGGCGATGCCGGCGCCGCAGCGCCGGCAGCTGCCAGCCGAGGCGCCACGGGCCGGGGCGCGCCGGCATGCCGATCGCCTGTGCATTGCCGAGCGCGAACTCCGGATGTGCGCGGCGCAGCGCCTGCGGATCGGCCAGGAAGAACAGGAAATCGAGATCGGGCGCGCGCACGATGGCCTCGCGGTACAGGCCGACCAGATGACTGCGGCTGCCCTGGTAGATGCCGTCGAAGGTGTGGAAATCGACGCCGAGCCGCGGCCGGGCTGAATTGCCTGCGCGCACTTTCTAAGGCGCGAGCGTGAGGGTGAGCAGTTCGATGCTGTGGGCCGGCAGATTCACGATCATGGGGGCGGTGACCGTCAGCGTCGAGTCGCTGCGCACCAGCGAGCCCGGCAGGTCATCGGTCTCGAGCACGTTGGCGGCGGTGAGCGAGCTCAAGGTGGCGGCGCTGACGGTGCCGTTGGCGATGCTCACGCCGGCCACGTGCGCGTTGCTGTAGTCCTTGTTGATCATGATGAGCCGCACGGTGGCACCCGTGGAGGCCGTCACCTCGGTGGCGAGCGTGGTCACCAGCGGCAGGGCGCTCGCCGCGGCGCTGAAGCCGAGGCTGGGCGCATCGAAGTTGGGTGAGGCCACGGTCGGCGCCAGGCGCACGCCCTTGAGCGCCTGCGAGAACAGGCGGAACACCTCATACACCGGCCGCCCGTAGGGCGCCACTCCGCTCGCGGGCGGATGGATGGCACCCCAATGATCGTTGCCCGACAGCGACCAGGTGTTGGCCATCAGCACCTCGTCATCCCCGGCGAACAGCCGCAGCGCATCGGCGACATACAGTGCACCCATGGGCGAGGCGTTCGCATAGTAGTAGGCCGAGCTCGAATTCGGACTGAACAGGGCGTTGTATTCGGTGACCGCAAACGGCAGCGACTGCAGGCCGGGATAATTCTGCAGCAGGCTGCGCATGGCGGCGAAATCCGCCGCGATGGTCTGGGTGGAGCCCATGGCGGCCGCGAATTCAACGGCGGCCGGCTGATCCGCGCCGCTGGAATAGGGCAGATAGGCGTTGTGCAGGCTGATGAAATCGATGCTCTGCGTCAGGGCGCCGAGCACCGTGGCGGCGAAGCCCTGGCAATTGACGGCGGTGGCGACGATGCCGTTGCGCCGGTCGTTGGAGAGCGCGATGCCGATCTTGATGGTCGGATCGACGGCGCGCATGGCCGGCACGAAGGCGTTCACCGCCGCCGCATAGGCGGCCGGAGCGATCTCGCAATCGTTCGGATTCGAACCGTTTGGATTGGATAGATACGGCTCGTTGCCGATCTCCCAGTAGGTGACAGGGGGCAGCACCTGGCCGGAGGGCGAGGCGAGCCCGGTGACGTTCATCTGTTGCACCCAGGCGGCCGCCTCGGCGGCCGTGCCCGTGACCACGTTGACGGTGAACAGCGCCGCCGAGCCCACGGTCGCATCGAGCTGCATCATCTCCCCGGAGCCCATGTAGGTGATCTGCGGGGTGTTGCTCACGGCCTGCAGATTGGTGCCGCGCGAACCCAAGGGGCCGATCCCCAGGGTCCAATCGTACAGATCCGACTGCTGGCCGCCGGGATAGCGCAGCACCGTGGGCGCCATGGTCTGCACCAGGGGCACCATGCTGGAGTCGAAGGTGAGGCTCGAGGCGAGCAGCAGATTGTCGCCGCCGTTGACCCACTGGACGTTGCTGCCCAACACCAGCGGGTTGACCGCGGTGCCGGTGGCGGCGGCATCGAGTTGAATGGTCACATCGGTGGGGGTGGTGGTCGTGGTGGTGCCGGTCCCGGTGTTGATGGTGGTGCCCGAGCCGGACGAGCCGCCGCCGCCGCAGGCCGACAGCAGCAGAGCGAGCGCCGCGCCAATGCCGGAATATGACAAATCCGTGCGCAACTCAGGTCGCCAGGTCGACGGTCAGGAGCGCCAGGCTGTGCGGCGGCAGATCCACACCGATGTCTGGACCGGCAGGCAACGGCCGCGATGACGGCTGATCGGCCGCGTCCACCGCCCAGGGGTCCTGCCAGCCGAGCACCGTGAGGTGCGCCGCAGCCACCTGCGCGTGGCGCAGATGCACGAGGCCATGCCCGGCGCGAATTTCGTCCTTGTGGATGAGCAGCAGCCGCAGTGTACGGTCATGGCGGGTGGCCAGCGCCTCGACCAGATTCAAGCCGCGCACGGCGGCACTGCCACCCACGGAGGGCGTATCCACTGTTTGCGAATGCATGTCCACCGAGACCATAGCACCTTGCAGGAGTTCATTGTAAAGCGCGAGCACGGCCATGGCGGGGCGGGGCGCGCCGTCGCTGCGCACCGCGCCGAAGCGCCAGTTGCCGGATAGCGACCAGTAATTGGCGAGGGCGAGGTCCGGCATCCCCGCGAGCACGCGCAACAGATCGGCCACGTACAGCGCGGCCACCGGCGAGGCCACCAGATCATCGCTGGCGCCGCGGCCGAGGGTGAAAATGGCATTGTATTCGGTGAGCGCGAAGCGCCAGTGCGCCGCCGGCCGCAGCGTATGCAGCAGCGCGCGCATGGCGGCGAAATCCGCGAGCACCGTGCGGCTCGCCCCCATGGCGCCCCAATACAGCGCCGCGCGCGAGTGCTCGCGCTCCATTGCGAAGGGCAGATAGGCGTTGTGCAGGCTGATCAGATCGATCGGCGCCGTGAAGTCATCGAGCACCGTGCGGGTGAAGCCGGGGTAGGGCGTCGCCGGAAAGCCGTTGCGCGTGTCGTTGGTGAGCGGCAGCAACAGGACGATGTCCGGATCGACCGCGCGCATGGCGAGCGCAAAGGCCTGTGCGCGGCGCGCGAATTCCTGCGGCGTGAGCCACAGCTGCGGCTGCGCGTCGTCCTTCAGGTAGGGCTCGTTGCCGAGTTCCCAGTACTTCACCGGCGGCAGACGCGCGCCCGTGCGCCGCGAGACGAGTCCCTGACGATTGGTGAGTCGCACCCAGCCTGCGGCCTCTTCGGCGCCGCCCGAGGCGAGATTCACGGTGATCAGCGCCGCCGCGCCGGCGGCTTCGCACAGTTCCAGGAATTCCTGCGTGCCCATGAGGGTGGACTGCAGGCGCTTGGAGTGGAAATGCTCGTTCTCGCCGCGCGCCCCGGGGACCCCCAGACCGCGCTCCCAGTGATAGGTGTCGGCCTGCGAGCCGCCCGGATAGCGCAGGATGCCCGGACGCATGGCGAGCACCGCCGCGAGCATGTCGGGCCGCAGCCGGCCGCCGTCATCGAGCAGATCATCGCCCCGATCCACCCACTGCACGTTGCTGCCGAGGAGCAGGCGATTGACCGGCGTCCCCGGCGCCTCGGCGTCGAGGGTCACGGAGAACTCATCGAGCGCCGAGCCCGGCTCCCGGACGATCTCGTCGGCGGCCCGGCCGTGGCAGGCCGCGAGCAGCCACGCGCCGAGCGCCGCGCCGAGCNNGCCGAGCACCGCGCCGGGCGCACGCGGCCGCGCCCTCAGCCGTGCTGGATACGCCATGCGCGATGCATCAGGTCTTTGCTGGAGGCGGCCTTGGCCGCGTAGCCGGCCCGCGGCCGCAGCCACGCGGCGACGGTGTACAGCGCACAGCGCAGCGCGAAGCCCGCCACGGTGAGCGAGTCGATCCACAGCAGCGCACCCTCGCCGCGCGTCTGACGGTAGAACTGGCGCGGACCCTTCAGCGAGGAGAGCAGCACGTCACCCTGCTGTTGCTTCATGCTCGCACCCTGGTAGTGGATGATGGAGGCCACCGGGCTGTAGAGCACGCGGTGGCCCGCCGTCTTCAGGCGATGGCACAGTTCCATGTCCTCGCCGTACATGAAGAACGCCGGATCGAAGAGCCTGCCGCCGAGCAGCGGGGCCCGCAGCATCATGCAGGCGCCGCTCACCCAGTCGACGTCCTTGTCGGCGGTCACGTCGTGGTCCAGGTAGAGGGTGGGCGGGCGCAGCGCGCGCGGCAGCAGCCGGTCCAAAAACAAATAATGCGCGGCGACGTTGGAGAGGCGCGGAAAGGCGCCCCCGGTCCAGCGCTGCAGGCTGCCGTCGGCGTTGAGCAGACGGCAGCCGAGCACCGCCACATCGGGCAGCTCGTCCATGCGTTGCATCATGCGGCGCACCGCCCCATCCAGCACCAAGGTGTCGGGGTTGAGCAGCAGCAGGTAACGCCCGGTGCACAGCGGCAGGGCCTGGTTGTTGGCGCGGCCGAAGCCGGGATTGTCGGCATTGGCGATGAGCGCGACCCCGGGGAATTCGCCGGTCACCATCTGCACGCTGCCGTCGCCGGAATCGTTGTCGACCACGATCACCTGCAGGTTCGCGGGCAGCAGGCCCGAGTGCGTGCCGAGCGATGCCAGGCATTGGCGCAGCAGATCGCGCACCTTCCAGTTGACGATGATCACCGACACGTCGATCACGGCGCGCTCTCCGCCCGGCCCATCTTCACGCGGATGATCTTCGACGGCAGCGGCAGCACCTCGGAGTCATCCGGCACCTCCACGGTCACGATAGCCGATGCGCCGATGGCCACGCGGCTGCCGATGCGGATGGGGCCGAGCACCAGTGCCTTGGGTCCGAACCGCACATCGTCGCCGACCACCGGCAAACCCGGTCCGCCGCCGATGTCGCCCTCGCCGATACCGCCGCCCGTGCCGCATTGCCCGGCGAAGGAGCAGCGCGCGCCGATCCTGCCGCACAGGATGATGCCGAAGGCGTGTTCGAGCAGGCAGGCCGCGCCGATCGAGGTGGTGGGCGAGATCTCGACGCCCGTGGCGTACAGCGAGTACAGGAACAAGAGCCGCGCGCTGTTCTTCCAGCCTTTGACGAACAGCCAACGGTACAGGCGGTAGAAGAACAGCGCCTGGTAATTCGGCTGGAAGTACCAGAACACGCGCTGGGGCAGCGAACCGCCGCCGTACCAGCCCACCAGGCGCTCGAAATCCGAGCGCATGAGCGCGCGCGTTTGCGCGAAGGAGAGCTGCTCCTGCGCGCCGCTCAAGCGCCGCTCCGCGAGCGGATCGGGTTGGCGGGCAGCACCAGCACCACCGCGTCGTCCGGCACGTCGCGATTCACCACCGCCGCCGGACCCAGCCGGGCGCGGTTGCCGATGCGCACCGGCCCTAAGGCCATCGCCTGGATGCCGAAGATCACATCGTCGCCCACCACGGGATAGCCGGGCGCGATGCCGTTGCCCATGGCCGCGCACTGGCCGAGAAAGGTGCAGCGCGCACCGAAGCTGCCGAACACGATCATGCCGAAGGCATGGCCGATGAGACAGCCCGGACCGATGGCGGCGGCGGGCGAGATCTCGGCGCCGGTCAGGCGCTGCGCGGCCAGGGACAGGAGCCGCGCGCTGCGCCGCCAGTTGCGAAGATACAGATGGCGGCACACGCGATACAGCAGCACCGCCTGGAAATTCGGCAGAAAGAACCAGTACACGCGCCGCGACAGGGTGCCTCCGTCATACGCCGCGCACAGGCGCTTGAAATCCTCGCGGATGAAGGAACGCGTCTGCGACCAGTTCGGGGCTTGGGAGGGTGCGGCCATGATCAGGCGGTCGGCACGCTGCGGGCGCGGCGCGCTTCGATCACCTCGAGGTAGAAGTTCTCCTGCGCCAGTGCGGCGGCGTCCCAGTCGTAGCGGCGCGCCCAGAGCCGGGCGGCGGCACCGCGGTTCTCAAGCTCGGCATCGCTTGCCGCCGTCAGCGCGCGTATCGCCGCGGCGTAGGCCGCGGTGTCGAAGGGGGGCACCTTGAGGCTCGCCGGCGCCGCGACCTCGTTCATCGGCGGCAGATCCCAGACGATCACCGGCTTGGCCGCGGCGTTCGCCTCGGCGATGGTCATGCCGAAGGTCTCGATGCGCGAGGGCATCACCAGGAAGCGGCAGCCCGCGAGCAGCCGGTTGCGCTCGGCCGCATCGACGTGGCCGACGCAGCGCACCCACGGCCGCATCGAGGAGGCCTCGAGCAGCCGCTCCCAGGCCTGCATCTCGTGGCCGCTGCCGGCCACCACCAGGGGAATGCGTTCGGCGGCGGGGATCTGTGCGAGCGCCTCGAGCAGCAGGTCGAGCCCCTTGGCCTGGATCTGCAGGCGCCCGAGATACAGCATGAAATCGCCGGCGGCGGGCGCGGGTGCGAACAGCGCGTCGTCCACGCCGTTCGGGATCAGCCGGCAATTCGCGCGGCGGTGGCGCGATTCGATGAGTTCCTGCATGGAGCGGGTGAGCACCACAAAATGGCGGTACATGCGGATGCCGTACTCCTCGCCCCAGTGGAAGGGCAGGCGCAGGCGGCGGGTGTACTCGCGTGCGAAGAACCACTGCACCGAGGCGATCAGCGGGCGGTCGGCGCGCGCGAACCAGGGGGTCCAGGTGGCCGAGCAGGGCGGCATCAGATCCTCGATCAGAATGTCGTAATCATGGCGCCGCACCGCCCGCGGCAGGCTCGCCAGAAAAGTCAGATGATGCGAGGAGCCGTGATCGCCGATCTTGCGGCCGAGGCGCCGGTATTGGATCCCTGCGCGCTCGAGGCCGGGGGTGGAGCCGGGAAAGGTCGGCGTCAGCACCGTGATCTCGTGGCGGCGCGCCAGGCGGCGGTAGATCTCCAGCGTGCGCACCGGACCGCCTCCCGACAGCGGGTTGTCGACGTCGTCCGGATCGAGGTGCAGGATCCTCATGCGGCGCTGTGGCGCGGCCGGCGCAGCAGCCAATCGCGCAGCATCTGCCAGTCCGCCATCCGCACCGAGCCGGTCGCCCACAGCGCGGCGGCGTAGCACGCACAGGCGAGCAGCAGGCGGACGGCCATGTTCTCGGCGATGTGGGAGAAGCACACGGCGATGGCGACGGCGGCGGCGGCCAGAACGCGCAGCGCCACGCCCAGGATCCGCGTGGCGAACTGCTTCTGCGCCCAGTACAGCCGGACCAGCACCCGCACCAGCAATGCCGCCGGCGGCGCCATGGGCGCGCCCGCCAGGCCGAAGAAATGACTGAACACGCACAGCAGCACCAGCAGCGTCGCCAGCCCGCTGCACATGGCGTGCAGATCGGCGCGCTGCGCCTTGGCGGCAATCTGCGTGGTCGAGAGCATCTGATCCACCACCATCAGCGAGGCGCCGAGGATCAGGATCTGCAGTATGGACGCCGCTTGCGCCAGATTCGGCGCATAGATCAGGTGCACGATGAAGGGCGCGAGCGCCACCACCGCCAGGGCCGCGGCGAAACCTGCGATCAGGTACCAGCGCACGGCGCGCTCGAACAGGCGCATGAAGGCGGCCCGGTCGGACTCGAACAGGCGCGACTGGGTGGGCAGCAGCACGATGGCGGCCATGGTGGGCACCATGACGGCGGCGTCGCTCAGGCGCGTGGCGGCCGCATAGATGCCCACCTCGCGCAGCGACAGCAGCCAGGACAACAGAATGATGTCGATGCGCGCATGCACCGAGGAGACCACCTCGATGGACAGGTAGGTCGCGAGCTGGCGCCGGTAGCGCAGCATCACCCGGCCGTGCACCAGGCGCCAGCTGGGCACCGGCAGCAGCGGGTTGCACAGATACAGCAGCGCCGCGCACACCCGCAGGCACAGGAACACCGCGAACAGGCCGGTGAGCCCGCTGCCGAGGCTCACCGCGACGATGCCGCCGATCAGCCGGCCGAGTGCCTCGAGCAGATTCACATAGGCGATGCCGCGCATCTTCTCCCGGCCCACCAGCACGCATTCGGCGACCACGGTCCAGGAGGAGGGCAGCATGGACAGCCCGAGCAGCGCGAACGGCCAGCGCAGGGCGCCGTCGGCGTACCAGATGCCGGTGAGCGCCAGGGCGCCGCCGATCAGCACGGCCACGGGCAGTGAAAAGAAGAACGAGTTGCTGGACTCGCGCGCCGCCACCTGCGGCCGCGCGGCGATGCGCCGGATCAACGGCAACCCCATGCCCAGCAGGGGCACGGTCTGCACCATGAAGAACGCGTTCATGAGCAGCGAGAAGCCGCCGAGCTGCGCCGTGCTCAGCCGATGCGACAGGAACCAGAACAGCGCGAAGGTGAGCGCTGCCAGGCCCACGCGCAGCGACGCCAGCGAGGCGAAATTGCCGAGCACGGCGCGCCGGCTCACGGTGCTGCTTCGAGAGGCGCGGCCCGCGGTGCGCCATCGGTCTGTAGGTTCAAGGCCTGCAGCACGCCGGCGGTCACCCAGAGGAGAAAGACGCGAATGTCGGCGTAATAATTGTCGGAGGCCAGATACAGCATCTGGCTGAGCAGCGCGCCCGCCAACCCCACGGCCAGGGCGAACATTCCCGGGTCCTTCCATCGGGACAGCGGCCACGCCTGGCGGATGAACCGCAGCATGAGGAAAATCCAGTAGAGCATGGCGGGAACGCCGAGCTCGGCCGCCAGCAGCAGATAATGGTTGTGCACCACCAGCTGCAGCAGCTGCTTCTGGTAGTCCTCGGAAATCAGCGCAAAGGACGGCGGCGTATTGTCGATGGCGGCGCGATTGTAGCCGCCGTAGCCGACCCCGATGAGCGGGTGGGCCTTGATGATGGTCAGCGCTTGATCGCTCAGTACGATGCGCGATTCGGTCGAGCGCGCATCGGATTCGGTCAGGCGCAGCACGATCTGCGGGTAGATCGCCACCACCGCGATCAAGGCCGTGAGCGTGCCGCCGGCGATGACCAGCAGATAGCCTGAGCCGATCAGGTGCTTGCGCCAATACACCACGCCGACCAGCGCCGCGCCCAGCAGAAAGGCGGCCCAGCCGCCGCGCGACAGCGTCAGCAGCAGCAGCGCCCCGGCGACCGTCAGCACGACGAGCGCGGCCGTCCAGACGCGGACCGGCAGCCGCCGCCGGGTCATCAGCACCAGGGCGAGGGCGGGCGACAGCAGCAGCGTGAGGTAGCTGGCGAGCGCGTTGGGATGATCGAAGGAGCCGACCGGGCGGAAGGCCTCGACCTGCTCGGCCTCGAAACTCAGGCCCTGGGTGCCGACCGGTGCGACCTTGGCGCCGGGCAGCGTCAGGAACGAATGCGTGCCCATCTGAGCGGCGACATACACGGCCTGCAGGCAAAACGAGATGAACACCATGAACAGCACCAGGCGCACGTCCTCCTTGGTCTGCACGGTGTGCGAGACCACGTAGAAGCCGAGCACGCACAGGGAGTACGCGGTCGCCGAGGAAAACGACTGCACTCCCGCGCCGGCATGCAGGGCGCCGAACCACACCAGCGCCAGAAAGCCCAGGGCGAGTGCATCGAGCGGGCTGACCGGCAGCTTCATGCGCCGCTGGAACAGCTGCTCCACGGCCCACACCAGCGCCAGCAGGACGGTCACCGCTTCCGCCACGGTGACGTACAGGGCGGGGGAGTAGAACTGTCCGACCGGCGCCACCACCGCCTTGCTGACGTCGAAAGGGGCGGTGAGAAACAAGAGCCCGAGCAGGTAGCGGCGCTGCGCGACGCGATACCACAGCATGCTCGCGAGCAGCGACAGGGCGAGGACCAGCATGAACGCGATCTTGAGCGAGCCCTGCGAGCTGGCGTCCGCGCCGATGATCATGCCCACCGTCACCAGCGCGCACAGGCCGAGCGTCAGGGACATCGACAGCACCGTGTTCACGGGCCGCCCCTCAAAGTGCGCGCCGGTACAACCAACGCGGCACGAATTGCGGCTTCTGGTTCAAGACGACACCGAGAAGCTTGCGGGCGGCGATGGAGTTCGACTGCAGGCTGCCCTTGACAATCTCGCGCCGGGTGCGCGCGGCGTTGATCACCAGCAGGCTGGCATCGGTACAGGCGGAGAGCACGCCGCAGTCCGCCAGCGTCGGGCCGTCCATGACCACCACGGCGAAGCGGCTGCGCAGCAGCTCGAGCGCACGCGCGATGCCGCGGATGCGATACAGGGCGGCGCCGCGGCCGCGGCCGCAGGCCATGCGGGTGACCGCCCCGTCCGCGGCCGTTTCCTGGGCCAGTACGCCGCTCTCCACCAGCTCGCTCCAGGTCTGGGCGCCGTCGGGCGCGATGCCGGAGTCGCCGGCGCATTCCACCAGCACCACCGATCCGGCGCTCTGCTGGCCGAAGGCGTTGGCGAGCGCGTCGGCGACGAAGCTCTTGCCCTCGCCGCGGCGCGCACTGGTGATCAGCAGCGAGCGGCCGCCGGCGTCGGTCGGCGGCAGGCGCTCCGCGATGCGCCACGCCAGGCGGTTGAACAGCATCGGATCGTCCCTCACAAGGACACCTTCGGCACGATTCCCAGGGTGTCGAGTCCGAGGAACCGCTGCACTTCCTGCGGGTTCTGCAGACGGTGATCGAAGTACTCGCGCAGGCCGGCAATCATCAGGCCGAGCAGCAGGCCGGCCATGGGACCGAGCAGACCGACCAGCACCGTGGTCTTGATGTTGGGCTTGTACGGCTGGAGCGGCGTTTCGGTGATCAGGCGGCTGTCGGATTCCACCGGGTTCAGCTGCAGATAGAGCTGGATCTGGTCTAGCTTCTGGCGCAGGCCCGTGTAGCGTTCGACGGCGAGCGCCCGCTGGCGCTCGAGGCGCTCGAGGCGCGCATCGAGCGCCGCGCTGGCGCGCACGCCGGCATTCAGGCGTTCGCGCAGGGCGGCCAGCTGTTGGGCGAGGTGGCGCACGTTCGGCGATTGATCGGTGTACAGCTGCTGCGCCTCCTCGAGGCGGGCCTGCATCTCGATGGTCTCGGACTTGAGCATGCCCAGGCCGGACGCCCCGGTGCCGGAGCGGCTGCTCGACAGCGTGGCGTCGAGTCCGGTGCCGCCGGGGGTGGAGTGGGCCATACGCGTCATCGCCGCCTGGGTGTTGGAGGTGACCTCGGCGCGCGAGGCCTGCTCGACGGTGAGCGCGAGGATCTGATCGTCCAGGTCGTTGAGCTCCGAGGTCTCCTCGCGGATCTTCGAATCGACCAGCCGGTAGGTGGTCTCGCCCAGCTCGCGGTTGTGCTGCGCGCCGAACTGGATGTATTCCTGCAGCAGAGCCGCCAGCGCCTTCGCCGCGAGCGCCTTGTCGGCGCAGGCGAAATGGGTCTCGAGCACGTTCGAGGTGGTGTCCGCGGTCTTGGAGCGGGTCGGCTCCACCGTGATGCCCTTCATGAACAGTTCGACGATCTCATCGTTGACCTGCTTGGCCGACTTCGGCTTGTCGAAGCGCAGCCAGGACGGCAGATCGTCCAGCAGGTAGGCGATCGGGGACTGCACCAGCTGCGCCTTGGTGATGTGCAGCCGCGCCACCACGGCCTCGGCATTCGAGCGCGACAGCAGCAGCTGGATCTCGGTCTCGATCTTGCGGTTCACCGGCTCGGGCACCTGCGACTCGCGGTAGGCGGCGATGCCGGACAGAAAGGACGGCGTGCCCTGCTGCTCGGTCTGCACCCACACCTTGGCGGTGGCCTCGTAAATCGAGGGTTGCAGGGCCAGCGCGCCCCAGGTGAGTCCGCCGACCACCAGCAGGCAGATCGCAACGGTCGGCCAGTGCTTGAACCACTGGCTGAGCAGATCGCGTGTGGTCAGGCCGAAGGCGTCGTCCTCGTCGGCGATCGGAAACAGCGGTTGCGGTTCAGACATGGGCGCCGCTCTCAGTAAAGCTTGTTGCTGTTGACGGCATATACATAGCTGAAGGAGCTGTTCTTGAGGGGTGCGAATATCTTGTAGACGTACTTATCCATCCATTCGGCCACCTTCTGGGCGCCGCTCGGCGGCAGCACGATCACATCGTAGGGCGCGAGCAGCACGTCGCGCGTCGGCTCGGTGCGGAAGGAGCGGGTGAGCCCCGGGCGCAGCACGTCCGCCGTGGTCGCCGAGGTGCGCCGCAGGATGATGAGCTTGGTCACATCGCCGCTCGGCAGCTGGCCGCCGGACTCGGCCAGCACCTGCAGCAGCGTCAGGCCGCTGACGTAGGGGACCATGCCGGGCCTCGGCAATTCGCCCGAGATGAACACCTGCGGCGCCTGGAAGCTGCGCACCACGACCAAAGGCTGCAGATCGGCCATGCCGCCGCGGCCCATGCCGGTGGCGGTGCGGACCATCTGCGAGGTGGCGGTGCGCACGATCACGGTGAGTTCGGGCTCGCGCAGGTACACCGCATAACGATGTTTGAGTTCGGCCTCCAGCTGCTCCGGACTCAGGCCCTCGGCCTGCACGGTGCCGGCCAATTGCAGGTCGATCTTGCCGTCGGGGCGCACCCGCATCTGGTCGTTGAGATTCGGGTAGTAGGGCAGCTTGATCTCCAGTTCGTCGTTGGCGTGGATGAGATACTCGCGCTGCTGGTCGGAGCCGGCCATGGCCCGGTACCGGTCGCGCAGCACCGCCTGCAGTTCCTCGGCGCTGCGCCCGGCGGCCTCGACCGTGCCGATGAGGCTCAAGTCGACCTTGCCGTCGGGCCGCACTTTGACCGTCTGATCGTATTGGGGCGCATCGGGCATGCGCACGTCGAATTCATCGCCCACCGCCAGGGTATAGGCGGCCACGGACGCGGCCGCCACGGAAGCGGAGGCGTCGGATGCGGTGGCGCCGGCCGCGGGCTGGACGGGCGCGGGCGGCGCCAGGGCGAGCACGGGAATGTGATTCGCGGATGCGCCGGTCGGCGTCGCGGAGCAGGCCGCCAGGCAGGCGCCGACAGCGGCCGCCGCAGCCAGCCGCGAGCATCGCAAGAGGGGCGGCGTGCGCATGCTGCGCATGGTAAGCAGGAATCGCCCGTTATGCATGACTGCCGGAGAATTCAAGAAACGTCGCCGTCGAGCTGCCAATGCGGCCGGCGCCCCCAGTGAAAGCCACCGGCGACCACGCCCGATCGGGCATCCGCCAAAAGCTCGCCATAGGACTGCAGCACGTCGGACCAATTGAAGATGTCGCCGGCGCGGCGGCGGTTGATCTGCCCCTTGCTGAGCAGCTCCGCCGGATCGCGCAGCATGGCGGTGAGCATCAGATCGCAATCCTGAACCCCGAGGAAGTACCGCGCGCCCTGCCCGGCCACCCAGCAGTTGAAGCGATTGCGATGCGCCAGCACGGGATTGCCCGCGCCCATGGCTTCGAGCAGGGAGGGGTTGCAGCCGCCCACGCGATGACCGTGCAGGTACAGGAGACAATGCCGCCGCAGGTTCTGCACCACCGATATGTCATAGATGGCGCCGAGAAAGATCACCTCCGGGCCGGCGGCCGCCAGCACCTTGGCGTGATAGGCCACCTTGTTGGGCTCGTAGCTGCCGAGCACGGCGAGCTTGATGCCGCGCGGCCGGGCGGAGAACGCCCGTACCAGCTCGAGCACGGAATTCTCCGGTTCGGCGCGCGCGATCAGCGTCGCGTATTTCATCGAGGACAGGCCGACGTTGCGCAGCTCCGCCGCATGCCGTGGGTCATCGGGCGCCGGCTCGAGAATGTCGGCGCCGTAGGGGATGACGGTGATCTTGCCGCGCCGCACGCGCGACTCCAGATGGCGCTCGATCTGCGGATGATCGGCGATCAGATGGCACGCGATCAGGCACGCGGCCCAGTCGTTCATGTACAGCCAGGCGCGCGCGATCAAGCCCCATTTGTCGCGCTGCCATTCCACGCCGTCCATGTTGAACACGGTGGGAATCCCCGCCAGTCGCAGCCGTAATGCAAAAATCGCCGTGTTGTAGCCGAGGATCAGCACCAGATCCGGACGACGTTCGAGCACGTCGGCGATGCAGCGCAGGTCGAACTTGATGCTGTTGAGCGGGGTGTCGGGGCCCACCTGCAGGTGGACGCGCTTGACGCCCTCCCAGGTGCTCTCCCAGGCACTGTGCCCGGGGCCCGAGGGCGCCGCCGGCGGGGCCTCGTCCTCCTGGCAATAAACGGTCACGTCCCAGCCGCTCGAGACGAGCTGCGGGGCCAGCCGTGCGGTGAACGTCTCGAATCCGCCGTGACCCGCCGGCACGCCGCGTATGCCGAGAATCGAAACGCACGGCCGGAGACGCTTGGCATCTTTCTCGATCACGTTGGAATTGCTGTAGACCGCTGCATGCATCATCTGGGACCGTCTCGTGTTGAATCAATTAAAGCACAAAGCAATTACAGTATGTTGCCGCGCGCGGAGCGCCGTTCGATGCAAGTGTGAAGTTATAACAAGGTCGATAAATCGCGAGTCAATATGTTGAATGACCGCTATTTCAGCGCCACACACGGCGTGCCCTGAAGAACCGCGACAGCAGCGACGGCAGTCCCCTGCCGGAACGCGCACCGAGATAAAAATGCAGCGCGATGCGCGATAAGAGCCGCGGGCGATGGCATATTTGAGAGCCTCCGCCATGGCGGTCGTCATGACCCCGTAGCGCGCGCAGCGCGGATCGAATCCCGAGTAATACAGGAGCATCCTGTCGCCGACCACGAAGCCGATGCGCGCGGGCGACGTCGGCGGCGCTTGCGGCGACCTCGAAGCTGAAGCCGATGCCCTCGCGCCTGAGCGAGTTGTAGCAATGCCGCAGGGATTCGCGCACGTTGCGCTTCAGGTTTCTGCGGAACAGCTCCCAGGTGGGGGGCGAGATCGAGCAGGTATCCCGGGGGCTCGACGCGCACGTGCAGCTGCGCGCCCGCCGCGATTGCATCCCCCACCCGGCCCGCCATGCTGGCCCAATAGATCCAATCCCAATCCCGCCGCTGCGCCAACAACACGCGCACCGCGCGCCGCCGGTTTCTCGTAGCCGTCCTGCACCAGCGGCGTGCGGATTTCGGTGGATGACGGATCGCCGCCGAGCAGGTCGAGCGAGACGATGGGAAACGGCCCGAAGCGCCGCCGGCTGGCGATCAGCGGCACGATGGCGACGCAGTCGCCCGCCGGATTGCGCAAAGCCATGATGGCGAGCTCGTCGTGCACCTTGGGATCGAGATTCGGGAAGTGCGAGCACCAGGCCATGTGCCATTCGTGCAGGGCGAATGGCGAGGTGTTGGCGGTGGCGCGATGCAGCCGCTCGTAGTCGGGCCGCAGGCCCTCGAGCGTGGCCAGGGTGTCCGCGACCTCGACCGTGAGCTCGACATGACACTCCGGCTGGGCTGCCGCAACGGCGGTGCCCGGCGTTGCGGGCACGTCGGATGCACCCGATGCACTGATACTATTTTGCTGGTACATCTTTCGCGTAGTCTAGCCGCTGGGCGATAATGCCGCTGAGGCGAATGCAACAGGAGCCAATGGATTATGTCGATACGGGACACGGTAGTCAGCGTTTTCAAACAGGTTGCAGGCGATCAGGGGCGCACCCTCGCGCCGCTCAACGACGACCTGAAGCTCACCGACTGCGGACTCGATTCGCTCAGCTTCGCCATCGTGGTCAGCAGCCTCGAGGATGAACTCAGCGTCGATCCCTTCAATTCGGCAGACTGGGTTGAATTTCCGGTGACCTTCGGTGATTTCGTCAAATTGTACGATCACTCCCACGCCTGATCCGCCACGCGAATTGGAAACGCCTGTTCTGGAAACGCTGTGGGACGCGGTGACGCGCCACGGCGCCGCGGCGCGCCGCGTCCTCTACGACCGGCACGGCAGCTGCACATTGTCGGCGCTCGCCGGCGGTTCGCTGTTCACGGATCTCGAGAGCCTGCGCGGGCGGTGTGTGCTCATCGCCACCCGCGAGCAGCTGGCCACCGCCATCGCCCTGGTGGAACTCGACGGCGTGGCGCGGCGCATGGTGTTGTGCACGCCGGATCTCAGCGCGACGGCGCTGGCCGAGGTGGCCGCGATGGCGCAGGCGGATCTCATCGTGTGCGGTGCCGGCGAGGCGCCCGGGGCGGTGCCGCTCGAAGTGCGCCGGCTCGCCGCGCAGCCGCTGGCCGCGCCCATCAACCGCCGCGCCAGCCACGCCACGGAATGGATATTGCTCACCTCGGGCACCACCGGCACGCCCAAGCTGGTGCTGCACACGCTGCACAGCCTGGCCGGCGCGCTGCCGCGCGCCGCGCCGGCGGACGAGCGGTGCGTGTGGAGCACCTTCTACGACATCCGCCGCTATGGCGGCCTGCAGATCTATCTGCGCGCGCTGCTCGGCGGTTCGGCGCTGCTCTTGTCCGCGGCGGATGAGCCGCCGGCGGATTTCCTGGCGCGCGCCGGCGCGGCGGGCGTGACCCACCTGTCCGGCACCCCGTCGCATTGGCGCCGGGCGCTGATGAGCGGCGCCGCCGCGGCGATGGATCCCAAGTACGTGCGCCTGTCGGGCGAGGTCGCCGATCAGCCGCTGCTCGATCATCTGCGCGCCGCCTATCCGCGTGCGCGCATTGCGCATGCCTTCGCCTCCACCGAGGCGGGGGTGGCCTTCGACGTCGAGGATGGGCTCGCCGGCTTTCCGGTCTCGCTGCTCGGCGAGGGCCGGGGTGGGATCGACATGAAGGTGGAGGACGGCACGCTGCGCATCCGCTCGAGCCGCAATGCCGCGCGCTATCTCGGCGAGGGCGCCAGGCCGCTCGAGGGCGGCGGCGGCTATGTCGACACCGGCGATCTGGTGGAGATGGTGGACGGCCGCTATTATTTTCGCGGCCGCCGCGGCGGCGTCATCAACGTCGGCGGACTGAAGGTGTTCCCGGAGGAGGTCGAGGCGGTGCTCAACGCGGATGCGCGCGTGCGCGCTTCGCTGGTGCGCGGCCGGCGCAATCCCATCACCGGCGCCATCGTGGTGGCCGACGTGGTGCTGGCCGATGCGGCGCGCGCGGCCGGCAACCCGGAGGCGGTGAAGAGCGAGCTGCTCGACGCCTGCCGGCGTGCGCTGCCCGCGCACAAGGTGCCGGCGATGTTGCGCCTGGTGCCGGCCCTGGAACTGACGGCGGCCGGCAAGCTGGTGCGCCCCGGTGCGTAACGTCGTCGTGACCGGCGGCAGCCGCGGGTTGGGACTGGCGATGGCGGTCAACCTGGCCGCCGCCGGCTATCGCGTCATCGCGGTGGCGCGCCGCGGCACCGATGAGCTCGCCGCCGCGAGCCGCGCGGCGGCCGACGGTGCGGGACCGGCGGCCGGCGCGATCGAGTTTCGCGCCTTCGATCTGAGCGACACCGGGGGCATGCCGGCCTTCGTGCGGGGGCTGCGGGCGGACTTCGGCACCGTGTACGGCCTGGTCAACAACGCCGGCCTGGGCACCGCCGGTGTGCTCGGCGTGATGCGCGACGCGGACATCGAGAAGATCATCCGTCTGAACACGCTCTCGCCCATCGTGCTCACCAAGTACGTGCTGCGGTCCATGCTCACGGCGCGGGCCGGGCGCATCGTCAACATCGCTTCGATCGTGGCCGCGACCGGCTACGCCGGGCTGTCGGTGTACAGCGCGACCAAGGCCTCGCTCGTGGGCTTCACGCGCTCGCTGGCGCGCGAGGTCGGCGAGCTCGGCATCACCGTCAATGCGGTGGCGCCGGGATTCATCGACACCGACATGACCGGGGAGCTCGGCGCGGGGCAGCGCGAGAGAATCGCCAGGCGCAGCGCCCTGAAGCGCATGGCCGAGCCCGTCGACGTGGCGCGCAGCGTGGAGTTTCTATTGGGGGATGGCGGGCGCAACATCACCGGTACAGTGCTCACCGTGGACGCCGGCAACACCGCGTAGCGCGGCGTCTGCGGCTACAGCCGCACCGCTCCGCCGAGGATGGACCGGTACAGTGCCGCATCGAGCGGCACGTAGCGCCGCTCGCCCGGCGCGCCGGCCAAATCGACATAGAGGGGATCGCACACCACCGCCGGATCGAAGGCCGCGCCCTGCAGCTCCTGCTTGATGGGCTTGAAGGTGCCGGTGGCCGCGAGCGCGGGCAGCAGCCGCAGAAACACCGGCCGTGCGTAGGCGGGCAGGCGCCCGCCGACATGTGCGGCGAAGGCCGCCGGATCGAAGTCCGGATCCACGATGAGCGCGGCCATGCCGGCGCGGCCGTCGGCACCGGGGACGCTCACCCCGTAGACCACTCCGTCGCGCACCCCCGGGGCCTGCAGCAGCACGGCCTGCACCTCGGTGGTGGAGACGTTCTCGCCCTTCCAGCGATAGGTCTCGCCGACGCGATCCACGAAATAATAAAAGCCGCGGGCGTCACGGCGCATCAGATCGCCGCTGCGGTACCAGGCGTCGCCCGGTTCGAACACATCGCGCAGCACTTTGCGGTCGGAGGCCTCGCGCTCCGCGTAGCCCTCGAAGCGACCGCCGCGGCCGGCCTGCGGCAGCCGGCCCACCGCCTCGCCCACCTCATCCGTCGCGCAGCGCTCGCAGCGCCCGGCGGCATTGCGCAGCGGCTCGCCACGGGCCACATCGAAGCGCAGCAGCGCCACCGGCAGGCGGTGGGCGAGAAACGGCGGAATGCGGCCGATGGCGCCGGGTTCGCCTTCGCAGTTGTACAGCGAAAAATTCGCCTCGGTGGCCGCGTAGTACTCGAGGATGTGCGGTATGCGAAAGCGCGTACGGAAGGCTTCCCACACCTCGGGCCGCAGGCCGTTGCCGCAGGCGAGGCGCAGCGCGTGGCGGGTCTCCTCCTCGCGCTGCGGGGCGTTGACCAGATAGCGGCACAGCTCGCCGATGTATTGGAACAGCGTGCAGCGCTCGGCGGTGACGTCGCGCCAGAAGTCCGAGGCGGAAAAGCGCGCGCGAATCACCACCGCGCCGCCGCCCACCAGCGTCGCGCCGGTGGCGACCACGCCGCCGACGCTGTGATAGAGCGGCAGGCAGTCGTACATGCGGTCGGCGGGCACGGTATCCGTCAGCCCGGCGAACCAGTGGCTCCATTGCATGACGCGGTAATGGCTGACGCGCGCGGCCTTCGGCAGGCCGGTGGTGCCGGAGGTGTATATGTAAAGTGCGGTCGCATCGAGCGATGGCGCCGCACACTCGGATTCGCGCAGGGGCGCGCTGCCGGCTTGCGCGAGCTCCGCGTCGATGGGCGCGAGGTCGAGGCCGCTCGCACCGCGCACCCGCACCCGGCCGGGCGCCAGTCGCGCGCGCGCCGCACCGAGCGCCGGCGCGAGCGCGGCGGCGGCGATCACCAGCCGCGGTTCGACGCTGCACACCGCGTGCGCGAGCAGATCTCCCGTCAGATGGGTGTTGGCGAGCGCCACCGTCACGCCGATGCGCGTGAGCCCGAGCCATACGGCCAGATAGTCCGCGCAATTCGGCATGACCAGCGAGACCACATCGCCGGCCTTCAGGCCCTGTGCCAGCCCCCAGCGCGCATATTGATTGCAGCGGCCCGCGAGCTCCGCATAGGTGAGCGACTCGCCGTCGGCGATGAGCGCGGGAGAATCGGTGCGCAGCGCCGCCCAGCGGTCGACCAGCATGGGCAACGTTATGCCAAGTTCGTCGATCGACTTCGTGCGGGCGAGCGCTCGCAGCCACGCATCGCGCGCGAATTTGGGATTGGCGGGGTACACTTAAGCTGAAATTCTACCCGATGAACCGGACATGAAACTCGAAACCATAGCGATCCACGGCGGCTTCGACTGCGACCCGGCGACCAAGGCGGTGGCGGTGCCCATCTACCAGACGGCTGCATATGCCTTCGACAGCGCCGCACATGGCGCGGCGCTGTTCAATCTCGAGGTGGAGGGCTACCGCTACACGCGCATCCAGAATCCCACCGTCGCCATCCTCGAGGATCGGGTGGCGCAGCTCGAGGGCGGCCTCGAGGCGCTGTGCGTGGCCTCGGGCCAGACGGCGCTGTACTACGCGGCGCAGAACGTCGCCGAGGCGGGGCGCAACATCGTGTCCGTGCCGCAGCTCTACGGCACCACCCACACCTTGTTCGCGCACATCCTGCCGCGCCATGGCGTGAAGGTGCACTTCGCCAGGTCCGACCGCGCCGCCGACCTCGAAGCGCTGATCGACGAGGACACCCGCGCGTTGTTCTGCGAGACGGTGGGCAATCCGGCCGGCAACGTCTGCGATCTGGAGGGCCTGGCCACGGTGGCGCACCGCCACGGCGTGCCGTTGATCGTCGACAACACCGTCGCCACGCCGATGCTGGTGCGGCCCGTGGATTACGGCGCGGACGTGGTGGTGCACTCGCTCACCAAGTTCATGGGCGGACACGGCACCACCCTCGGCGGCGCGATCGTCGATTGCGGCTTCCCGTGGGAGGTGCACGCCGCGCGCTTTCCGATGTTCACCCAGCCGGACCTGTCGTACCACGGGATGGTGTACACCGAGCATTACGGCAAGGCCGCCTTCATCGGCCGGCTGCGCAGCGTCTACCAGCGCACCATGGGCGCGGTGCTCGCGCCTTTCAACGCGTTCCTGCTCCTGCAGGGCATCGAGACCCTGGCGCTGCGCATCGAGCGGCACGTCGAGAACGCGGTGAAGGTCGCCGGATTCCTGCGCGCCCACGGGTCGGTGGAGTCGGTGAATTTCGCCGGCTTCGCCGACAGTCCGTATCAGCCGCTGGTGCGCAAATACCTGGGCGGGCGCGCCTGCTCGCTCATGACCTTCGAGATCCGCGGCGGCCTCACGGCCGGCATCCGCTTCTACGACGCCCTGAAGCTGTTCAAGCGCCTGGTCAATCTCGGCGACGCGAAATCCCTCGCCTGTCATCCGGCCTCCACCACCCACCGGCAGATGTCGGCAGCGGAACAGCTGGCCGCCGGGGTGGGGCCCGGCAGCATCCGCCTGAGCGTCGGCATCGAACACATCGACGACATCCTCGCGGATCTCGCGCAGGCACTGGCGGCGGCGGCCTGATGGTCGACGTGCAGCCCGCGCCGGTGACGGACGCGCTGATGACGGACGTGCTGCCCGCGCCGGTGGCGGCGCTATTTCCGGGCGCCGCGGAGCGGGCGCGAGTGGAGGATTGGCTCGGCCGGGAGCTGGCGGCCGCGCTGCTGCTCATCCGGTCGGGGCCGGTGGTGCCCACCCTGGACATGCGCGTCTTCCGCGGGCAGCTCGCGGAATTCGATTTCGCGACGCCGCGCGCGCTCGAACCACTGCTGCACTGGACCGTGCAGCAGATGCAGCACGGCATCGTGCAGATGGGCAATCCGCGCTATTTCGGCCTGTTCAACCCCGGCGCGGCCTTTCCGGCGTTGTGCGCCGACCGCATCGCGAGCCTGTTCAATCCGCAGCTCGCGAGCTCCGCCTCCTCACCCGTGCCGGTGGAAATCGAGAGCCACGTGATACGCGCCATGGCGCGCCGCGCGGGCCTCGCAGCCGATGCCACCGGGCATTTCGCCACCGGCGGTTCGGAGGCAAACTACACCGCGCTCATCTGCGCGCTGACCGCGGCGCATCCGCGCTTCGCGGCCGAGGGCGCGCGCGCGTTCCCCGGCGCGCCGCGGTTCTACACCTCGCGTGAATGCCACATCGCCTGGCTGAAGATCGCGCATCAGGCGGGAGTGGGGCGCGACGCGCTGCGGCTGATCGACACCGACGGCCGCGGCCGGATGGCGCCGCGCGCACTGGCGGATGCGATCGCCAAGGACCGCGCCCGCGGCGAGGTGCCCGTGATGGTGGTCGCCACCGCGGGCACCACCGGCGGCGGCATGATCGATCCGCTCGAGGACTGTGCCGGGATCGCGCGCGCCGCGAAGCTGTGGTACCACGTGGATGCGGCCTGGGGCGGTGGCGCGCTCGCCTCGGAGCGGCTGCGGCCGCTGCTCGCGGGCATCGAGCTGGCCGACTCGATCACCATCGACGCCCACAAGTGGCTGGCCACCACCATGGGCTGCGCCATGTTCATCACCGGCCACGGTGCGCTGCTGTCCGAGGTGTTCCACGCCTCCACCAGCTTCATGCCCTCGAGCCTCGCCGCCACGGATCCGTATCTGAACTCCGTGCAATGGTCGAGACGCTTCATCGGCCTGCGGCTGTTTCTCGCGCTGGCGGCCGCCGGCTGGCGGGGCTTGAGCGCGCACGTCGAGCGCAGCGTGCGGGTGATCGAGCGCGTGCGGGAGAAATTGACGGCGCGCGGCTGGGAAATCGCCAACGACTCGCAGCTCGCGGTGCTCGACGCCGTGCCGCCCGCGGATCACGGCGAGGTGCGGGCGCTGGTGCGGCGCGTGGTGGCCTCGGGACGCGCGTGGGTGGCGGCGACCAGCTTCGAGGGACGCGACGTGGTGCGCATCTGCGCAACCCACGGCGAGACCAGCGAAGCGGACATCGACGAACTGGTGGAGGAGCTCACGCGGCGCTAGCGGCCGCACGGAGTTCCGGCACAGCGGCCGCGCGGATCAGCGGCCGCGCGGATCAGCGGCGGGGCGGATCAGCGGCGCAGCAGCCGCTCGGTCAGGGTCTGCATGGATTCGACGCTGTGGAAATTCTCCGGCGTGATCTCGGTCTGCGGGATGGCGATGTCGAATTCGACCTCCACCGCGAGCATGAGATTCAGCATCTTCAGGGAGCTGATGCCGAGGTCGCTCAATTGACGGTCGGTCGGAAACGGACCGGCAATCGCGCCTTCCTCGCCGAGGATGTGCCGGACCAGCCCGATCAGGCGGTTGCGTACGTCCTCGAATCCCACATTTTCGGGCGCCGCGACATTGCCGCGGGCGTCATTCGCATTCAACAATCATCATCTCCCACGATCCATTCTCTTCGAATCATACCTGCTTACGCGGCGCGAATTTTCAATAAAGCAGCGGCGCGACATAAGGCGTTACGAAGATGAGACGGAGCGCAGATATCGCTGCGGTGATATTTAACATATCCTGGAAAAAAGCGAGACCCGCGTATTGGCCGGTGCAACAGGTTGCCCGCATAATGCAGTGACATGATCCAGCTTCAATTCCTGTCTTCTGGTGCTCTTTAGAGATGGAGGCGCCACGCAGCAACGCGGGCGCGGCGCGCGTCATCGAGGTTCATCCCGCTGAACTGAAGGCGCGTGCGCGCATCGCCGCCGAGGTCGCCAAGGCGCATGCCGCCGTGGTGGACCGGGATGGACGCTTTCCGAGCGAGGCCTTCGAGGAGATCCGCAGACAGCAGCTGCTCGGCATCATGGTGCCTAAGTCGCTCGACGGCGAGGGCGCATCGCTCGCGGAGATCGTCGATGTCTGCTACACGCTCGGCCAGACCTGCGGCTCGACGGCGCTGATCTACGCCATGCATCAGATCAAGATGGCGTGCATCGTGCGCCACATCCGCGGCAATGCCGCCATCGAGAAGATCCTGCGCCGGGTCGCGGCGGACCAGTTGCTGCTCGCCTCCTCGACCACCGAGGGCCAGACCGGCGGCAACGTGCGCGCCAGCGAAGCGGCCATCGGCCGCGAGGGCGATCTGGTGACCCTGGAGCGCAAGGCGACGGTCATCTCCTATGCGATGGAGGCCGACGGCATCGTGACCACGGCGCGCCGCGCCGAGGATGCGGCCGCCTCCGATCAGGTGTTGCTGCTGATCCTCAAATCCGATTACACCCTGGAGCGCCTGCAGGGTTGGGACACGCTCGGTATGCGCGGCACCCACAGCGAGGGCTTCACCCTCAAGGTGCGCGCCCCGGCGGACCAGTTGCTGGTCGAGCCGTACGAAAAGATCCATGCGCAGACCATGGTGCCGTACGCGCACCTGACCTGGGGCGCGGTGTGGGCGGGTATCGCCGCGGCGGCCACGGCCAAGGCCCAGGCCTTCGTGCGCCATGCCATGCGCCAGTCGAACGGCAGCATGCCGCCGGGCGCGGCGCACGTCACCCAGGCGGTCTCCTCGCTGCGCACGCTGCGCGGGGTTCTGTCCGCCGCCCTGCAGCGCTACGAGGACATCATGAACGACGACAAGGCGGTCACCGCCATCGAGTTCCAATCCCTGATCACCCTCACCAAGGTGCAGGTTTCGGAGCTGGCGCTCGCCACGGTGATGAGCGCCCTGCGGGCCTGCGGTTTGTCGGGCTATCGCAACGACGTCGAATTCAGCATCGGGCGGCATCTGCGCGACATCCTGTCGGCGCCGCTCATGATCAACAACGACCGCATCCTCTCGAACCTCGCCGCGGCGTCGCTGATGGCGCCGCTGCCGACCTCGATCCGTGGCTGACTCGATTCCCGTGAACGCCGACCCGCTGGCGGATCTGAAACCGGAGCTGTTTCGGCCGATGGGCGCGGACGGCGTCTATGCGCGCACCGCGCTGTACACGCGGGTGGTCGAGGCGCTCGAGAATTTCATCACCTCGCTGCGCGAGCCTGAGTCCGAGTTCCTGCGTTTTCCGCCGGTGATGAGCCGCGGACAGCTGGAGAAGTCGGGCTATCTCGGCAGCTTCCCGAACCTGTTGGGCTGCGTGTGCGCCCTGCACGGCAGCGAGGCATCGATCCGCGAGTCGGCCGACCGGCTGCTCACCGGCGGGGACTGGACCGCCTCGCTCGGCCCTACCGAGCTTGTGCTCACGCCGGCGGCTTGCTATCCGCTGTACCCGATCGCCGCCGCGCGCGGCGTCCTGCCCGCGGGCGGCTGGCTGTTCGACATCGAAGCCGATTGTTTCCGCCGCGAGCCGTCGGTGCATCTGGATCGCCTGCAGAGCTTCCGCATGCGCGAGTTCGTGCGCATCGGCCTGCCCGAGGAAATCGTCGAGTTTCGCGAACGGTATCTCGCCAAGGCGCCGCTGATCGCGGCGGACCTCGCGCTGCCGCACAGCATCGAGGTGGCGAACGATCCGTTCTTCGGCCGCGTCGGCCAGGTCAAAGCCGTGAGCCAGCGCCAACAGGCGCTCAAATTCGAACTGCTGATCCCGTACCATCCGGGCGCGCGGCCCACCGCCTGCATGAGCTTCAATTATCACCGCGAGCATTTCGGCACGGTGTGGAACATCCGCGACGGCGGCGGCGTGCTGGCACACACCAGTTGCGTGGCTTTCGGCATCGACCGCCTGGCGGTGGCGCTGTTCGCGGTTCACGGCCTGGATCCCGCCCGCTGGCCGGCCACGACGCGGCGCGCCCTGGGCGTCTGACCGGCCGGCCGCCCATGCCGCTCGATCCGCGCGTCAAGCGCTTTCTGAACGTCCTGAACGCGGGCAACCCGCCGAGCATCTTGACGGCGAGCGCCGCGCAGCGGCGCGCCGGCCATCTGGAGCTCATGAAATTCTCGGGCCCCACGCCACCGCTCGACGGCCTGGAGGAGCGGCGCATCCCGACTCCTGCCGGCGATCTGTCCGCGCGACTGTACACGCCCAAGGACGCGGCGCCGGGGTTGCTGCCCGGTCTGGTCTACTTTCACGGCGGCGGTCTGATGTCGGGTTCGGCGGCGAGTCACGACGCGGTCGCAGCCGCGCTTGCCAATGCCGGCGGCTGCCGGGTGCTGTCGGTGGATTACCGCCTGGCTCCGGAACACCGTTTCCCGGCGGCGGTCGAGGACGCGCTGGCGGCGATGATCCACGTCCAGGCCCATGCGGCCGATTACGGGATCGACCCGAAGCGCCTCGGCATCGGCGGCGACTCGGCCGGCGCCACGCTGGCGGCGGTCACCGTGCACGGCCTGGCGCGCAGCGGCCGCCCGCCGCCGGTGCTGCAGCTGCTGCTGTGTCCGCTGCTCGACCATCTCTCCACCAGCGCGTCGCGGCGCGAGCTCCGGCGCGGCTATCTGGTCGACGAGGACACCTTTGCCCACGATTTGCTGCACTACCTGCCGGACGGCGTCGATGCCGCCGATCCGCGGATCTCGCCGCTGCGGGTGCCGGATCTCGCCGGCGTGCCGCGCACGCTGGTGCATACCGCCGAATTCGATCCGCTGCGCGACGAGGGCCGCGAGTATGCCGACCGGCTGGCGGCGACCGGCACCCCGGTGAGCTACACCTGTCATCCGGGGATGATCCATCTGTTCTACGGAATGGGGTCCGTGATCCCCTACGCCGGCACCGCCTACCAGATCATCGGCCGCGAATTGCGCGGCGCGTTCCGGCCGGACGCATGATCGAGCGGGCGCAGGCGCAGCGCATGGTCGAGGAACTGCACCGTGCGCGCGTCGCCGGCGATCTTTCCGGGATGTGCCGGCTGTTCGCCGCCGACGGCGTGTTCGAGATCGCCGGCGCCAGCGCCGACAAGCCCATCGCCATCAGCGCCATGGGCCTCGTGCAATTCCGCCCGTGGCTGATGATGATGGTCAAGGTGTTCCGCCTGGCCGATTACCGGCTGCTGTCGCTGGTGGTGGAATGGCCGAAGGCGGTGGCGCATTGGCGCGTCGACATCCATTCGAAGGTCACCGGCGTCACCGTGCGCACCGAACTCGTCGATCTACTGGAACTGCGCGACGGTTCAATCGTCAATTACAGCGAATTCTTCGTGCCGCGCCCCGGTGCAGGTCCTCTGCCGACGCGCTATCGGCAGTGATGGCGGCGCGGCGGCCGGCCGTGCGCATTGACGCTGCTCTTGAACGTCAGTATCATATATTGAGATAACGTTCTATATTGCAGGTACTTCAAGAGCCGTCGCTGGCCTCGGGTGTGGACGATGACTCCGTTTGCCGGTCGTTTCTCTGGTCAATTTGCCGTCGTCACCGGCGGTGCCTCGGGCATCGGCTTGGCCGTCGCCGAGCGCCTCGCCGCCGAGGGTGCCCGGGTGAGCGGCTGGGACATTTCTGCGAGCGCCCTCGAGGCCGCCGCAGGGGTACTCGCCCACCGCGTCGTGATGGATCAGTCCGACGAGGCGGCCGTCGCCCTGGCCACCGCCTCGACCCTGCGGGAGTTTGGCCAGATCGACGTGCTGGTGGTGAGCGCCGGCATCACGGGGCCGAATGCGCCGCTCGCCGACTATCCCACCGAGGCGTGGCGCAAGGTGATGGACGTCAACGTCAACGGCACCTTCTACGTCAATCGCGCGGTGGTGCCGCACATGGTGGCTCGGAAATACGGCCGCATCGTCAATCTGGCCTCGGTGGCGGGCAAGGACGGCAATCCCAACGCCGCGGCCTATTCGGCCTCCAAGGCGGCGGTGATCTGCCTCACCAAGTCCCTCGGCAAGGAGCTGGCCAGAAGCGGCATCTCGGTCAATGTGGTGACGCCCGCCGCCGTGCGCACCGCCATCTTCGACCAGATGTCCAAGGCGCACATCGATTTCATGCTGTCGAAGATCCCGGCGGGCCGCTTCGGCACCGTCGAGGAGAACGCGGCGCTGATCGCCTGGCTGGCGAGCGCCGAGTGCTCGTTTTCCACCGGCGCGGTGTTCGACATATCCGGCGGCCGTTCTACCTATTAGACTGTCGGTATGAAACTGCTGCGCTATGGACCGGCGGGCTCGGAGAAGCCCGGGCTGCTCGACGCCGAGGGGCGGATCCGCTCGCTGCTGTCCGTGACCAAGGACCTCACGCCCGACTCGCTCTCCCCGGCCGCCCTGCGCACCATCGCTGCGCAGAGCCTCGACCGGCTGCCGGCGGTCACGGGCAGCCCGCGCATCGGCACGCCGTATCGCGGCATCGGCAAATTCATCGCCGTGGGCTTGAATTTCTCGGACCACGCGGCCGAATCGGGCATGCCGGTGCCGGCCGAGCCGATCATTTTCAGCAAGGCGATCAGCTGCATCGTCGGTCCGAACGATGAGGTCATGCTGCCCAAGGATTCGGTCAAGAGCGATTGGGAGGTCGAGTTGGGGGTGGTCATCGGCCGCACCGCGCGCTACGTACCGGAGGATCAGGCGCTCGACCACGTGGCCGGGTATTGCGTGGTCAACGACGTGTCGGAGCGTGCCTACCAGCTGGAGCGCGGCGGCACCTGGGACAAGGGCAAGGGCTGCGACACCTTCGGCCCCGTGGGGCCGTATCTCGTCACCGCGGATGAGGTCGGCGATCCGCAGCGCCTCGACATGTGGCTCGACCTCAACGGCAAGCGCATGCAAAGCGGCAGCACCAAGACCATGATCTTTCCGGTGCGCACGCTGGTGAGCTACATCAGCCGCTTCATGACGCTCGAACCCGGCGACCTGATCACCACCGGCACACCGCCGGGAGTGGGCATGGGCAAGAAGCCGGCGCCGATATTCCTCAAGCCGGGCGATGTGATGGAACTCGGCATCTCCAAGCTCGGATCCCAGCGCCAGACTGTGGTGGCCTGGCGTTAGCGATTGATCCGCTGCGTGATATTGTCGAGCGCATCCTTGTCGATCGGATAGCCCAGGCCCGGCTCGGTGGGGGCAGGCACATAGCCGTCCTTGTCGATGCGGAATTGGTACTTGAAGTACGGCCGGTCGGTGTATTGCGCGGGGAACGGCATCTCGAACCAATAGGCGTTGGGCAGCGCCAACTCGATGTGGAAATGCAGCGCCAGGTCGAACACATTGCCCCAATTGTGGGGCGCGCACTCGAGGCCGTGCGCATCCGCCAGCAGGCCGACGCGCATGGATCCGGAGATGCCGCCGACGTTGTCGGCGATGAGCCGCACCACGCCGAGCGCGTCCTTCTTGATGTACTCGGCGAAATCCGCGATTGAGTACAGGAACTCGCCGACGTGCAGCGGCAGATCCAACTTGGACTGCAGCTCGATCAGGCCCTCCTGGTCGGTGGTGCGAATGGGATCCTCGAACCATAGATAGCCGAGCTCATCGAGCAGCCGTCCGACCTTGAGCGCCTCGTAGCGATTGTATTGCTGCACCGGATCGTGTATGAGCACGTAGTCATCGCCGGCGGCCTTGCGCACCTGGCGGATCTCTTCCATGTGGCCTACATAGGACGGGATCTGCGCTCCGGTGGCATGCTGGCCCCGGCCGGGATGGATCTTGTAGCCGCGGTAACCCTGCTCCTTGGCCTTGAGCAGATCCGGCACGTAGTCCTCGATGGTGGGCAGGTGCAGGGAACTGGCGTAGGCCAGCATGCGGGTCTTGTTCTTCGCACCGCCCTGCAGAATTTGATAGATGGGCCGGCCGACGTACTTGCCGAGGATGTCCCACAAACAGACGTCGGCCGCGGCCGTATACCAGTTCGGCCAGGACCCCATGCCGCGGGTCTGCAGCCCGGACCCGGCGACGGCCGCGCCGCCGAAAGCCGGACCCGAGCCGGGACCGTCGTTGGCACCGCCGGCTGCCGGGTTCGGCACGCCCGGCCTTCGCAGCGGCTGGGCGTCGAAGCCGGCGGGACCCTTCATGCCGCTGGTCGAGGTGAGGGTCGGCAGCAGATCGATGACGCTCTTGCCGACGAGCGTCTTCTTCGCCCACTCGAGCCAGCCTTCGGTGCGGTTGCGATCGCCGATGGTGTAATTGCCCTCGATGCCGTTGCTGGTGACCACCGACAGCAACTCGCCGGTTTCTGTGGTGTTCAGGCGCCGCAGATCCTTCAGGTCGGTGACGTAGATCTTGACCTCCTTGATGATGAGGTCGGCGAGGTCGCCGCGCTTCACGCCCGCAGTCTGTGCCGCCAGCAGGCCGGGGTCCCACAGCGCCCCCGCGCCAGCGGCCCCGCCGAGCACGGAGGCGGACAGGAATCGGCGGCGAGAAAAATCCTGATGCTTGTTCATGACGACTCCCGAATGTGCGCCGCAGACGGCGCGTTGCTAGTGGTCCGGCAGCGCGAACGACAGGATGTTCGGACCCGAGGCGATCGCGACGTATTGGCGGCGGCCCCGCTCATCGGCCACCTCATAGGTGATGGGCGAGGCCTTCCACGGCTGATTGGCCTCGTAGTGCCACAGGTAACGGCCGCTGGAGGCGTCCACCGCCGCGAACCCGCCGCTGCTCTCGCCGAAGAACACCAGTCCGCCGGCGGTGCTGAGTACGCCGGCATAGTTGCGCTCGGGCTGGCCGGGCAGCGGCACCTCCCAGGCGATGCGGCCGGAATCCACGCGCACGGCGCGCAGCACCTTCATGGCAGGATCCTCCGGATGGTTGACGCGGCCGTAGCCGCCGTCCTGCGCCTTGCGGTAGGTCGAGCAGTCCTCCACCGTCATCACGTAGTACAGCTGGGTGGCCGGATTGAAGGCGGTGGAATACCAGTTGGTCGCGCCGCGCACCGCGGGGCAGGTTTCCGTGCCGCCGTCGGTGGTGAGATTGTTCGGCAACAGGATCGGCCGGCCGTCGGCACCGATGCCGCCCGCCCAGGTGAGCTTCTTCACCAGGGCGCTCGCCTGCAGCAGCTTGCCGTCGTTGCGGTCGAGCACGTACAGGAATCCGTTGCGGTTGGCGTGCAGCAGCAGCTTGCGCTCGCGGCCCTGGAAGCGCGCGTCCACCAGGGCGAGCGGCTGGTTCGCGTCCCAATCATGCAAATCATGCGGCGTGAACTGGAAATACCAGAGCAGCCCGCCGGTCCTGGCGTCGAGCGCCAGATCGGCGTCGGTGTACAGGTTTTCGCCGCCGCGCCGATCGCCGTCGGTGTCCGGGTAGGGATTGCCGGTGGCCACGTACAGCACGCCGCGCCCGGCGTCGTAGCTGCCGGTGGTCCAGGTGGCCCCGCCCTGGGGATTCGGGTTGTCCTGCCAGGTGGCGGCGGCCGGCTCGCCGGGCTGCGGCACGGTCCAGAAGCGCCAGGCTTGCTCGCCGCTCACGGCCTTGTACGCCGCCACGAATCCGCGGATGCCTTCATCGCCGCCGGAGACGCCGGCGATCACCAGATCGCCCGCAATCAGCGGCGCCGAGGTACCGCCATACTTGCCGGGCCGCCCCGGCAGGGACACATCCCACAGCAGCGCACCGTTCAATTTGTGCAGACAGATCAGGTGGGCATTGTCGGTGATGAAATACACCCGGTTGCCGAGCACGGCGACGCCGCGCTGGGCGCCTTTGGCGGCATCCCCGGAGATCTCCTCGGGCGCGGATCGCGGGCGCGAGTAGCCCCAGATCTCGGCGCCGCTGCGGGCGTCGAGCGCCAGCACCTGATTCGGCCCGGTGACGTACATCACGCCGTCGACCACGATGGGCGTGGTTTCGAGGGCGTCATACGCCAGAGGATGAACCCAGGCGGGCCGCAGTGCGCCGACGTTGCGGGTGTTGATCTCGCGCAGGCTGCTGTGGCGGTTGCCGTCGACGCGGCCGGCGTAGGTCGGCCATTCGCCGGGCCGCGGATCGGTGACCGCGGCGATGTCCGCGGCGCTCACCTCATCCTGCACCTCGAGATTGGGGCCGACGGCCGTTCCGCCCAGGCGGCTCAGGAAGGCGATCAGGTCGCCGTGCTCCTGCGGGGTGCCGTCGTAGGCGGGCATGAGGGTGGTGCCGGACGGGACGATGCGGCGGTAATCGCCCTCCTCGAGCAGGTGCAGCCGGCCATCCGTGGTTTGCAGGGCGACGCCATGCGAGGTTTGAGCGCGCGCAAAGCCGTGCAGGCTGGTGCCCCGACGCAAGATCACGTCCACCTCGGCGTAGCCCTCCACATGGCGCGCGCGCGGATCGGCGAGGGCTTGATCGAGCTCGGCCAAGGTCAGCTGACGGCCGATATTCGACAGGTCGGGACCGTTGGTGCCGCCGCGTCCGCGCGCGATGTGGCACTCGGCGCAGCGGCCGGCGCCGAAGAACAGCGCCGCGCCGGCGGTGGGGTTGCCGGCGGGCAGCATGTCGAAGGCGTTCGCATTCAAGGAGCGCACGAAGTGGGCGAGCTCCTGGATCTCCCCGGGCGGCAGGGAGGCGAACGCCGGCATGTTGGCGCGGCCGTTCTTGATGGTGTCCGCGATCTGCGCTTCGCTGCGGCTGCGCAGCCGGCGGTTGTTGGTGAGCGGCGGCGCGCGGTCCGTGCCCTGCGCGTCGCCGCCGTGGCACACGGCGCAGAGCGCGCTGAATGGGGGTGGCTCGGCAACGGGCGTGGCGGCCGCGGCCGGCGCTGCCCCGGTCGGCATCGATGCGGCGACGAAGGCCCCGAGCACGGCAGCGCACGCCTTGAAGACCAGCCGTTTATCCACGCGGCGGTATGTTACTACGCCGTTCCACATACTACAATGGCGTCCCATTTATACGAATACGGCGGATGCGCTATAAACCTAAGGCCGCGGGAGCGGCGGGGAGCATACGGGATGAGCGCGAACAAGCCCAACGGGCGCAGACGCTGGGTGGTGATCTTCTGCACCTTCGTGGTCGCAGCCGTTTCCTTTCTGGACCGCAACAACATCTCCGTCGCGGCCTCCTCGCTGCAGCGGGAATTCTCGCTGAGCGACGTGCAGCTCGGCGCGGTTTTCAGCGCCTTCATCCTGGGCTATGCGCTGTCGCAGCCGCTCGCCGGGCGCATCGCGGACCGCATCGGCGCGGCGCGCGCCATCGGCATGGCGATCCTGTGGTGGAGCGTGTTCACCGCGCTGCTGCCGGCGGTGCCGAGCGGCATCGCCGGGGCGCTGGGGCTGCTGCTGGCGGTGCGCTTCGCGCTCGGCATCGGCGAAGCCATCATTTTTCCGGCGAGCAACCGGCTGGTGGCGAGCTGGATTCCCTCGCAGGAACGCGGACTGGCCAACGGCCTGATCTTCGCCGGCGTGGGGGTGGGCGGCGCCGTCGCGCCGCCGCTGATCACCGCCATCATGCAGGGGCATAGCTGGCACTGGGCGTTTTGGGTGTGCGCGCTCATCGGCCTCGCGGCCTGGGTGCTGTGGGCTGCCCTGGTGCGCAGCACGCCGGCGCTGGCCCGTCACATCACGGCCGAGGAACTCGCCTATATCAACGCCGGAGCGGGCGACGCCGGCGTGGCGCCGCAGGGGCGTACGCCGCGGCCCCTCGACTGGCGCCAGGTGGTCTTCGATGGGCAGGTGGCCGTGCTCACTTTGAGTTATTTTTGCTACGGCTATGTGGCGTATATTTTCTTCACCTGGTTTTTCAAATATTTGTCGGATGTGCGTGGCCTGAACCTCAAAACCAGCGCCTTGTATGCCACGCTGCCGTTCGTGGCCATGGCGGTGGCCTCCGCGGCCGGCGGCTGGGTGTCCGACCGGCTGGTGCGGCGGGTCGGCAAACGCGGCGCGCGCTGCGGTGTCGCGGGTTTGAGCCTGCTCACCGCCAGCCTGTTCGTATGGAGCGCCACCCGCGTCGCTGATGCGCGGCTGGCGGCCCTGGTGCTGGCGGGCGGGGCGGGTGCGCTGTACTTTGCGCAGAGCGCGTTTTGGGCCATCAGCGCGGATATCGGCGGCGCTTCCGCCGGATTGGTGTCGGGAATCATGAACATGGGATGCCAGATCGGCGGGGTTTGCACCGCGGCGTTGACGCCGGTCATCGCGCACGCGGCCGGCTGGACCGGCTCGTTCATGGTCGCCTCGGCGGTGTGCCTGGTGGGCGCGGTCGCCTGGGCCTTCGTCGATCCTTTCCATGCGCTGCTGCCACGGCCCGTGGCCGTCGCTGCATGAGTTCGCGCATCTCGCTGCGTCGCGCCGCATCGGTGGCGGACTATCGGCAGCTGGCGCGGCGCCGCCTGCCGAACATCTTTTTCGAATACATCGACGGCGGCTCCTACGCCGAACACACCTTGCGCCGCAATGTGAGCGATCTGGAGGCCATCAGCCTGCGCCAGCGGGTGATGCTGCACGACATGTCGGCGCTCGACATGGGGGTGGAAACCTTCGGCCAAAAACTCTCCATGCCGGTGATCCTGGCACCGGTGGGCATGGCCGGCATGTTCGCGCGCCGCGGCGAAGTTCAGGGCGCGCGCGCCGCGGCTGCCGCGGGGCTGCCGTTCTGCCTATCCACGGTCGGCATCTGCTCGGTGGAGGAGGTCGCGCGCGCCGCGCCGCCGCCGTGGTTTCAGCTGTACGTGATCAAGGACCGCGGCTATATGCGCGAGCTGCTGAAGCGCGCCAAGGCCGCGGGCAGTCCGGTGCTATTGCTCACCGTGGACCTGCCGGTGCCGGGGGCGCGCTATCGTGACGTGCGCTCCGGGTTTCGCGGCCTCACGGGCCTGCCCGCGTTCATCAACCAGACCTGGGACGGGCTCACCCATCCGGCCTGGCTCTGGGATGTGTGGCTGCACGGCCGGCCGCACATTTTGGGTTCGGTGGCCGGCGCGCTCACGGGCCGCAAGTCGGTGACGGATTTCCTCGCCTGGATCACCGGCAATTTCGACCGCTCCATGACCTGGAAGGACCTCGAGTGGATCCGCGCCGAATGGGACGGTCCCATCGTGATCAAGGGCGTGCTCGACCCCGAGGATGCGCGCAGTGCGCGCGCGGCGGGCGCGCAGGGCATCGTGGTGTCCAACCATGGCGGCCGGCAGCTCGACGGCGTGCGCTCGCCGATCTCGGCCTTGCCGGGCATCGTCGACGCGCTGGGCGGCGACCTCGAGGTGTTCGTCGACAGCGGCGTGCGCTCCGGACTCGACGTGCTGAAGGCGGTGGCGCTGGGCGCCAAGGCCTGCCTCATCGGCCGCGCCTGGGTGTACGCGCTCGGCGCCGGCGGTCAGCCGGCGGTGGCGCGCATGCTCGAGACGCTGCGCGCCGAGCTCGAAGTCGCCATGATATTGACCGGCTGCCAGGCGGTGCGCCGCGCGGGTCCCCACCTGCTCGACCTGGGACCGGACGCGTGATCCGGAGGCGTTGGCTGTGCGGCATCGTGCTGGCGGCCCTCGCTGCGCTGGGGGCACCGGCCGCCCTGGCGCTCGAACGACAGGACGTCATCTTCAAGGTGTTTCAGTTCCCGCCGGACAAGATCCCCACCATCGACGGCAATGCGGATGACTGGGCCATCGTGCCGGACAGCTACGCCATCGGCATGGATCAGCTCGAGGATACCGAAGCGCCCGGCGGCCACGGCACCCACCGCGATCCAAAGGACCTCGACGTCAAGGTGAAGGTCGGCTGGGTGAAGGGGCTCAACCGCTTGTATTTCCTGTACCAGGCCTACGACAACTACTGGGATTTCTCGCGCCTCGATTTGCACAACGACATCTTCGAAGTGGTGGTCGACGGCGATCTGTCGGGCGGCCCGCTGATCGACATTTCGCACAGGGACCTGTGGACACCCGAGGCGGTCGGTGCCATGGCCAACATCGACCCGCGCATTTCCAAGTCCGAGGCGTTCTTTTCGTACCAAGGCGTGCATGCGCAGAACTATCACATCTTCACGCCGGCGGTGGGCAAGGACTGGGTGATGGCGTGGGAGTGCGCCAACTACGTCAAGGAGCTGCCGTACGCCAATCATGCGACCCGGTTCAACTTCAAGCCGGGCGAATCCGGCACCCTGGTGCTCGAGTTCTGGATCACGCCCTTCGACTACGCCGGCTGCGAGGGTCCGCAGCGCGCGGTGGAGTCGGTGCTGACCGAAAACAAGCTCATCGGCCTGTCCTGGGCGGTGATCGATTACGATGATGTGAATTCCAACAAGCGCAAGTTCTGGAACCTGTCGCACAAACAGACCTTCTTCGGCAACGCATCGGACCTGGTGGCGTTCCGGCTGATGCCGCTCGAGCCGCAATTCCGCAAACCCATCGATGCCCTGTGGTCTTTCAAGGTGCTCGACATGGAACGGCGCAGCATCGCCTTCCACGACGACTCGCAGGGCGAGGTCAGTTCCTGGAGATGGGATTTCGGCGACGGCACGCAATCGATCGAACAGAATCCCATTCACCAATACCCGCTGACGCCGGGCCGGGAGAAGAATTACACCGTGGTGCTGTACGTCAAGGGTCCGGCGGGAGAGTCACACCTCGCCAAGGTGTGGGACGTGCACATCAAGAATCCGGACTAGCGCCGGTGCGACGCGTACTTGGCCCAGTACTCGAATTTCTGGTTACGGTGAGGGTGCGCGGAAGCGTACTTCCAGATAGGTGACCGAGCCGTCCACGGTTTGATACCAATGCGGGGTATTGGCCGGGACGATCACCGCGTCGCCCTTGGCGATTTTCTGGCTCACGCCGCCCTCGATGATGGCGCCGGGGCCGGAGCCTTTGATGGTGCCGCCGGTGACGAAGGTGGCGCTGCCCTCCAGGATGAAGTGCAGTTCGGTCCAGCCGGGATGCACGGCCGGCGGCGCGGACTTGCCGCGATACACCTCGTGGATGGAATACTGATTGGTGACGCCGACGCTGGCCAACGCCAGATCGGTGGACTTGGCTTTCGCAGCGTCAAGTGCCGCGGCGAGCGGTGCCGCGCCGACAAACAGGCCGGGCGAACCCGGCGGCGGCGCCGCCGGCGGATCGGCCGCGTCGGCCAGAGACACAAGCAGCGAGGCGGCCACGCACAGAGCCGCGGATACGGCCACGGTAAGCGAGCGATTCCTTGTTATGTCTTGATGTGGGTTCATGTGAATTCCTCGGCGCCTTCAGGCGCGCAAATAAGGCTTGAGATAGGTGTCGAGCGCCGTACGGACGTGCTGCTTCTGCGCATCGGTGAGCGGTGCGCGGTTGCGGCCGCCGCCGCCCGGAGCTGTGCCGCCGCCCGCGCCGCCCGCGCCGCCCGCGCTCGCGCCCGCGCCTGCGCCTGCGCCTGCGCCTGCGCCGCCCGCGCTCGCGCCTGCGCCTGCGCCGCCACCTCCGGGGCGCCGGGCTTCGGGTTCCATGGGCTGCTGGCGGGTCTTGTTGTCCTCGGTGAACACACCGCGGGCGACCATGAGGTATTCGGTGGCGCCGGGTATGGTGGCGAACGCCTGCACGCGACCGAACATGTCGAAGGCTTCGCGCTGCTTGCCGGCCCAGTACAGATCCATGGCCTGCTGCAGCAGGTCGGCGTACTGCGGCGTGGGGCACAGGCCGACGACGCCGAGCGGCAGGATCTCGAGCAATTGGTTGCCGGTGCCGCCGCCGGCGGCCCACACGGCGAGCTTGCCGTCGGTGCCCGCGATCAGCGGCGCGACGCGCTCGAGCGGATTGCCGACCTCGTCCTTGGTGGCCTTCATGGTGGGGATCTGCCGGAACATCTGCAGCATCAACTCCACGCTCATGGTGCCGCGCGTCTGCACGATGAGCGGCAGGTCGGTGGCGGCGCCGATGGCCTTGTAGTAATCCAGTATCGCCTCATCGGCGACATTCCAGCCGTTGTTGGGCGGGATGGAGACGATGGCATCCGCACCATGCGCGGCGGCGTGCCGGGCATAGCGCACCGAGGTGGCGGTGTCCCAGGCGGTGTTCTGCACGGCGATGGCGATGGCCGATCGGCCGCCCTTGCCGGCGGCGAGCATGGCTTCCGCGCCCGCGATGCGCTCGGCATCCGACAGCGTCGACCAGCTGCTGGCGAACACCGGCCAGATCATGCCGCCGCAGCGTCCGCGATTGATGAACCTGACCTCGGCGGCGAGCGCATCGGTGTCGAGCTTGTCGGCGGCGGTGAACGGTGTTTCGACGATGGGGTACAGGCCGCGCAGCGGCTTGCCGCTCGGGGTCTTCTGCACCGCGCCTTGCACGTCGGCGGCCTGCGCCCGACCGCCTTGCTGCAGAACCTCGGCGGTCTGCAGCGCGCCGGCGCCCACCGCCAGTGCGCCGATGGTCTGAAGAAATTCGCGTCTGCCCGCGTGATTCAGGGTCTCGGCCGTGTCGTCCATCGCTATGGCTCCTTGCGTGCGAACAGTTTCAGGTCAATGGCCTGCGCCATGGCGGCGTAGCCGGCGTCATTGGGGTGCAGGTGATCGCCGCTTTGCAGCGCGGGCGTCATCCGGCTGGGATGGTCGGGATCGCGGATCACGGCGTCGAAGTCCACCACGGCGTCGAAGGTGCCGCTGCTGCGGATCCAGTGATTCACCGACTGGCGCAGCACGTCTCCTTGCGCCTCGTAGTAATGCGAATCCTCGAACGGCGGGATGGTGCAGCCGACGATGATCAGGCCGTGTTCATGCGCCCGCTCGATGAGCTGCACATAGGCGCCGATGATGTCGTCGGCGCCGACCGCCTCGGCCGGCGTGGTGTGGCTGTAGCCGATGTCGTTGATTCCTTCGAGCAGGATCACCATGGACACGCCGGGCACGGACAGCACGTCGCGATCGAAGCGCGCGAGGGCGCCGCTGCCGGGACCATTGTGCAGCAGCCGGTTGCTGCCGATGCCGGCGTTGACCACCGACCAGGAGCGGGTCGTCGGATTCGCATTCAGCCGCTCGGCCAGGCGGTCCGGCCAGCTGCGAAATTCATTGACCGTGCTGCGCGCGCCTTCGGTAATGGAATCGCCCAGCGCGACCACCACGCGCCGCGCGGCGGGCGAGACGATCTGCACTTCGGAGACCAGTGCGCCGCCGCGCACCAGGGTCGAGCCGGGCAGGCGCTCCGCGTCGGTGTAATCGCCCGGCGCGGACACCCATTCGGCGACGCGGTGCGCCGGCGCGGCGCTGTTCCCGGCGATGTACAGGCTGACCGCGAGCCGGGACAGGGCCGGGAGCTGCCAATCGATGGGATCGCTCAGCATGGGCGCATTCGCGGCAATGGCCACCGCGGGCGCATGAAAGAAGGTGAGCGCATGATCCGAGCCCGGCACGATGGCGCCATCGGCGGCGGCGAGGGCCACATGCACCGCACCGACCTTGAGCGGCTGGTCGCCGAACTCATTGCTCACGCGAATCTGCAGGCGCGCGGCGGGCGCGGCGATTCTCACGAGCTGGCGTACCGTGACGCCATTGAGGTTCGCCAGCGGCGGTGGGCCGCGCGGCACGGCGGCCGGCTGACCCGCAGCGGGCGCTGCGGCGGGCGGAGCTGCGGCGGGCGGGGGCTGCGGGATCGGCGGAAAACCCCAGGCGCCAAGCCAGTGGTCCGCGGCGTGGGCGCTGCAAGCCGCGGCAGCGGCCAGCGCAATGGCGGCGCGGCGCCCTGCGTGCGGGGCCATCAGGCGAGCACCGGCTGGCGGGCGTTGCGGCGGACCCATTTGTAGCAGCGCACGGAATTCCTCCAGAAATACTTCTCGGCCACCGCGCGCGGTTGGGCGGCAAAATATTCCTTCACCAGGCCCACCACCTGTCCGATGGTGGCCGTGCCCACGCTGTTGGGGTAGTCGCTGCCGAACAGCACCCGGTCCTCGCCGAATACGCTCATCAGATGATCCAGCCGTTCGCGGTGTGGTGCGAGGCCCTGCGCCACCTCGCCGTTCACGCGATGCAGGATTTCCGAGAGCTTCACGTAGATGTTCGGGCGCTGATGGATTTCGGCGAGCGCCGTCTCGTAGGCCGGGGTTTCCTCGGCGGTGGGATCCATGGCGGGCAGGTGATCGACGATGATGCGCAGGTCGGGCACCAGGTCGTTGATGCGCACCACCACCTGCAGCAAGTCGAGGCTGGGATTGGACGTGTCGAGCGCCAGGTCGGCCTGCGACAGCAATTTGAGATTGTCGACCACGGCGGGGATCTCGAGCTGCCGTCCCAAGGGGCTGCGCGGGCTGACGTTCAGGCGGATGCCGCGATACAACGGATTGCGATGATAACGCTCGAGGTATTCGGGAAATTCGGGCTTGTCGATCTGTAATTTGCCCACCGTGCCGACCATGATGTCGTTGCCCTGCGCGACTTCGAGCACCCACAGATTGTCCTCGACCCAGCCGCTGGCCTCGACCGCGATGGCGCCGACGATGCCCAAGGGGGCGGCGAGTTGGCGGTAGGCTCCGGGCAGGGAGATGTGGGAGGTGAATTCCTTCGGTCCCTTATATGGCGCGCCCTGCGGCCGGCTGGCGTCGAACAAATGAATGTGGGTATCGATGATGGGAATGTCGTGCGGGCGCGATGCGGCCCGGGCCCCGGGCTGGCCGAGCGAGGACAGCCCGAGCGCGGATAGGGCGACGGTGCCCGTGATGAAGTCGCGCCGGTCGAGACCGCCGGCCGCCGTGTGCGTGTCGTCCATGTGTGACCCCCTGGCGATTTGCAGCGGACGTATTTTCATATATTGTGACGCCTTATCATATATTATAAAATCTGTCCTTGGCAGGGGCGGTGGGGAGCACAAATGCACGCGATATCGGTTGTGGCTGCGCTGGGGTTGCTGGGCGGCGCGGCGGCTTTGGCGCAAACGCCGGCGGCTCCCGGCGGTTCACCGGACATGAATGCAGCGCCGGCGGCGCTCACGCCGGCGGAGGAGGCGGCGCGGTTTGCGGCGCGCAAGAAACGCGGTCCGCCGGATAATTTCCGCCCGCGGGCCAGGCATCTCGTCTATGTCACCGAGCCGGGCTCCCTGGAGCGGCCGGCGTGGCTCAACGGCGTCGGCATCGTGGTGCTGGATGCGGGTGACAATTACCGCTTCGTCAAGCGCGTGCCGACCTGGGAATATGCGGCCAGCATGAGCCCCGAACAGGTGTCGGGCGTGGCGGCGAGTCCGGTCACCAACCTCATCTACGTGGCGGCCCGCGGGCGCATGGCCGCCATCGACATGGGCACGGACAAGATGGTCTGGTCGGTGACGCTGGACGGCAAGTGCTGCGAGCGGCCGCAGGTCACCCCGGACGGCAAGATCATCGTGGTGGGCGGCGATCTGCAGGACTATTGGTACGAGGTGGATGCCGCGACCGGCAAGCTCATCGGCAAGCTGGAGGCGCCGCAGAGTCTCGGGTCCCACAATCTGAACCTGAGCGCGGACGGCAAGACGGCCTTCATGTCGCCGAACGGCAAGGTGATGACCGTCTCGGACGTGCAGTCGCGCAAGGTTCTCAAGACCATCCGCTTTCCGGACAACGTCCGTGTGTTCGTGCTCAACAAGGATTCGAGCCGGGTGTACGCCAACAACAACAATTTCATGGGCTATCTGATCGCCGACGTCGCGAGCGGCCAGATCATCAAGACCGTCGAGGTGACCAGTGTGGACTGGCGCTCGAAATGGAACACGACGCCGCGCCCGCGCATTCCGCACGGCTGCCCGAGCCACGGCATCGCGCTCACGCCGGATGAAAAGGAAGTCTGGGTCACGGACGGCATCTTCAACAAGATCCACATCTTCTCGAACACGGATGACCCGAAGGAGATCGACACCATCGACACCACCGCCGGTGCGTTCTGGCTGACCTTTGGCCTCGACGGCAACGTGGCCTTCGCCTCCTCGGGCGATGTGATCGACGTGAAGACCCACAAGATCGTCGGCGAGCTGAAGGATGAGTACGGCCATCCCATGTACAGCGAGAAGCTGCTCGACATGACCTTCGACAACGGCCACGCGCAGCGCGTCTCCAACCAGTTCGCCAACAGCTTCGGCGATTACCTGACCGCGGAGCAGCTGGGCGTGGGACCGCATGTCACGCCGCTGCCGGGCAGCGCGCCCATCACGCTGACCGGGGAGAAACAAACGCGTCCGTGAGGACCCCGATGGCGGCATTGGCGGGGGCGGCGGTGCTGGCGGCCGCGCTGGCGGCGGCCGCGGCGTTGGCTGCACCGCCGGTGCCGGCGGCACCACCGCCACCGGCGGATCGGGCGCAGGATGCGGAGCTCGCCCGGGAGGGCGCCTCGGTCAAGGCGGTATGCGGGCAGTGCCACCCGTTGCAGATTGTCATGGACACGCCCATGAGCTACGAGGCGTGGCGCGAGACGGTGCAAAAAATGGTGGACCAGGGCGCGCGCGGCAGCGACGCGCAATTCGACGACATCATGGATTTCCTGTACCGGACCATGACCACCATCAACGTGAACACGGCCGATGCGGATGCGCTGGCGGGGGTGCTGGATCTGCCGGAAGCGGCGGTGCAGGCCATCATTGTGCGGCGAAAAAACCAAAAAATCGCCGATTTCGCGGATCTCAAGGGCGTCGTGGGTGCCGATGGGCGGGGTCTCGATGCCAGGGCCCGCCTGATTTTCTATTGAGACGCTATCCCAATATTGCATCAATTCTAAAATGTAGTATAACGTCCCAACATATGCCGGCCGTGCGACGGACGGAATAAGTCGAATAACAGATAGGGGGATGTTGAATGAACAAGACATTGTTGATGCTGGCGTCGTGTGTCCTGTCCGCCACGGCCTTCGGCCAGGCGGCCGGCAACAAACCGGCCGACACCACCGAGCTGCAGGAGGTCGTGGTCACCGGCACGTTGATCCGCGGATCGGGCCCGATCGGCGAACCGGCCACCACGATCGACAGCCAGACGATCATCCAATCCGGCACCACCAACACCGCCGATCTGCTCGCGACACAGCCGGCGCTCAACAGCTTCAACACCCTGCCCATCGGCGGCAACCAGGAGTTTCGCAGCACCGGCGCCACCGTGCCCGGCATGCGCGGCCTGCCGGGTACCGCGGTGTTGGTGATGCTCGACGGCCATCGCCTGGTGGGCGATTCGCCGCTGCTCACCACCGCCGATCCGTCCTCGATTCCGGCCGGTGCGATCGATCACATCGAGATCGTGCAGGACGGCGGCTCGGCGACCTATGGTTCGGACGCGGTGGCCGGCGTGATCAACATCATTCTGAAGAAGAATTTCGAGGGCTTCGACACCAGCGGCAGCTATACCAAGGCGAACGGCTACGACGCCGACAACATCGGCCAGACCTACGGCAAGGTGTGGAGCACGGGATCGCTGATCCTCTCCGGCACCTATGAGGGCAACTCCGCTCTCCTGAACAGCGACCGTTCGTACTACACCCAGGATTTGCGCCAGTACGGCGGCAAGGACGGCCTGAGCGCCTACTGCGGCGGTCCGGCGAACGTGCTGCTCAACGGCGTTTACTACAATTCCAGCACCCTGGCGAAGGAACCGGTGACCCCGGTGGCGGCGCTGTCGGCGGCGAACCCGGCACAGGCCAAGTACGTGCCGCCCATCACCCAGGCGGCATCTTGCGACCCGGGCCTCAACGATCAGCTGATCAATCCGAACCGGCGCTATGCGCTGGTGGGCGATGTGCGCCAGGACGTGGGGGATCGCGTGCATCTGTTCGCCGACGCCAAGTGGACCGACGATCTGGCGCATCAGATCTACAATGAGACCAATCTGGTGGTGAACAACGGCTCGCTGAACGGCATCCCGGGCACGCTGCAGCAGACCGGCACGCTGATCATTCCGGGCACCAATCCCTACTTCCTGGCGCCGGCCGGCTACACCGTGACGCCGGGGTCGGTGGAACAGGTGTTTGCCAATTCCGGCGTGTTCGGCGCCGCCGGCAATGTGGTCAACGACTATCGGGCGCAATCCGGCATGCTCGATTTCGGCGCCAGCGTGGACCTGAGCCGCTCCTGGCAGCTGACCACGGATTTCAACTACGGCTACAGCACCAGTCTCGCGCTCGACAACGACAGCTCGGGTCCGAATCCGAATGCCCTGTACGCGGCCGAGTTCGGCACGACCACGGCGACGGCGCTCGATCCGTTCGGCGGCAGGACCAACCCGCAGGTCATCCAGGCCATCATGGACTGGCCGCTGTTGTTCAAGGCGGTGCAGCGCATCTACGATTTCAACGTCAAGGCGGACGGCACGCTGTTCGCGCTGCCGGGCGGCGACCTGAAGCTCGCCCTCGGCGGGGAGAACCGCCACGAACAGTACAGCGGTGAGGATCCGATCGGCATTGCGGGCGAGCCGAATTTCACCCAGCCCAACAACCAGTCGGCCAGCCGCCTGGTGGACGCGGTGTTCGGCGAACTGGCGGTGCCCCTCATCGGATCCGCGAACTCGCTGCCCGGCGTGCGGCGCCTGTCGCTGTCGCTCGCCGAGCGCTACGACCATTACAGCGACTTCGGCAAGACTACCAATCCGAAATACGGCGTCGAGTGGTCGCCGGTCGAGAGTCTGAGCTTCCGCGGCAGTTACGGCACCTCGTTCCATGCGCCGCAGCTGGCCGACAGCTACGCGATCGACACCCGCGCGACCGCGGGCACCACCAGCGGCAGCACGGTGGGACCGACCAATTTCCCCGTGGCGAACGGCCTGTCGACCATCGGCTTCGCCGGCGGCAAGCCGAACCTCAAGCCGGAGACCGCAAAAACGGCCTCCTTCGGTCTGGATTTCAAGCCGACCTGGCTGCCGGGTTTCAAGGCGAGCGCCACGTACTTTTTGATCCGCTACTTGAACGAGGTGGAAATCCCGCCGAACAACGTGGCGGCCATCAACAATCCGGCGCTGGCGGGACAGGTGTATACCTTCAACCAGATATCGGCGACGGGCTGTGATGCGCACGGCAATCCGGTGCCCGCGGGGACCGGAGGGCCCTGCTACGGTCCCATCCCGCAAGCCACGCTCGCGGCGCTGCTGAACGGCGTACGGGCGATCAACTTCACCGGCACGCCACCGACCTACCTGGTCACCGATTTGCGCCGCACGAACCTCGGCGCCACCGACATCGACGGCTGGGACTTCGACTTCAACTATCAGCACCCGCTCGGCATCGGCACGATGATGGTGGATCTGAGCGGCGAATATCTGCTCAAGTTCCAATCCCAGGCGGCGCCGGGCGTGGCCTTCACCGACAATCTGACCAGCGGTCTGCAGTATTTCCAGAATGACGCCGGCGCGCAGAGCATCATCCCCTGGCATGTGCGCGCCACGGCCGGCTGGCAGGCCGGTCCCTTGAGCACGCAGGCGGCGGTGAACTACACCGGCCACTACAACTACCTCTGGACGCCCTTCAGCTACGCCACCAACCCGAACGGCGCAGGCCTCGCCAATCAGCTGCAATGGGTGAGCCCCTTCGTGACCGTGGATTGGTCGGCGATCTGGGATTTCCCGGACTCGAGCGGCGCCAAGAAGGGCCTGCGGCTGCAGCTCAACGTCTACAACATCTTCAATGAGGCGCCGCCGCTGGAGCTGGTGACGGGCGCCTCGGGCGGCTTCGCGAGCGAATCGGCGAGTCCGTTGGGACGCACCTTTCGCGTGAGCTTCAACAAACGTTTCTGAGGGCGCTTGGTGCTGCGCCGGTCAACCGGTTTACACTATGTGGATGCCGTCGACCGACTACCCTGCACATCGCGGACTCATTGCCGCGCTCGCGCTGCTCGCGGGCGCCGCCGGTGCCCAACCGGCGGCGCCCTCCGTCCAGCCGGCGGCGCCACCCTCTGAGGGCGCGGGATCCTTCGCCAGCCGCTGCGCGGTGTGTCACGGCGGCGACGGCAACGGCAGCGAGCGCGCGCCGAGCCTGAAGGCCTTCGTTGCCGGTCATCCCGATGCGGAAATCGCGGCCCTGATCCGCAGCGGCGTGCGCGCCATGCCGGCGCACGACATCGCCGCTGCGGAGATGACCCCGCTGCTCGCGTTCCTGCACACCCTGGCGCCGGCGGGTGAGGTGCCGAAGCCGCACCGCACGGTCCCGCTCGAGGGCGGCGCGACGCTCACGGGCGACATCCTCAACGAGACGAATTTCAATCTGCAGCTCGCGGATGCCGCCGGCCGGATTCATCTGTTGACGCGCGACGGTGCGGCCTATCGCGAGGCGCCCGTTGAGCCGAAGCTCGACTGGCCGCGCTACGACGGCAGCTACAGCAGCAACCGCCACAGCAGCCTGGATCAGATCAACGCCGGCAATGTGCAACGGCTGGCGCTGCAGTGGATGTTCCCCGCGACCGGTGCGCCGCGCCTGGAGGCGACGCCGGTGGTGATCGACGGCGTGATGTACGTGACGGCGGTGAACGCGGTGTACGCGCTGGATGCGCGCAGCGGCCGCCAGCTGTGGGCGTACAAGCGTGCGCAGACCCCGGGGCTGCTCGGCGAAGCGGCCGGCGGCGCCAACCGCGGGGTGGGCATCGCGGCCGATCACGTGCTCATGATGACCGACAACGCGCATCTGCTCGCCCTCGATCGCAACAGCGGCGCTCTGGTGTGGGACGTCGCGATGACCGATTGGCCGAAGTCCCAGTACAGCGCGAGCGGCGCGCCGCTGGTGATCGGCACTCACGTCATCACCGGCGTCGCCGGCGGCGAGGAGGGAGCGCGCGGCTTCGTGGCCTCGTATGATGCCGCCACGGGCAGGCGCGAGTGGCAGTTCTGGACCGTGCCGCAGCCGGGCGAAAAACTCGCCGAGACCTGGAAGGGCAGCGCGCTCGAGCACGGCTGCGGGGCGACCTGGATGAGCGGCTCCTACGATCCGGAACTCGACATCGTGTATTGGGCCGTCGGCAATCCCTGCCCGGATTTCAACGGCGCGCAGCGCCTGGGCGACAACCTGTACACGGACAGCGTGCTGGCACTGCGGCCGGGGAGCGGCGAGCTGCTCTGGTATTACCAGTTCACCCCGCACGACACCCACGATTACGACGCCGACGAACCGCTGATGCTGGTGGACGAGAATTTCGGCGGACGGCCGCGCAAGCTCCTGGTGCAGGCCAACCGCAACGGCTTTTTCTTCGTGCTCGACCGCACCGACGGCAAGCTGCTGCTCGCCACGCCCTTCGTGAACAAGGTGACCTGGGCGAGCGGCTACACCAAGGCCGGCAAGGCCATTCTGCTGCCGGGCGGGGAGCCGACGCCCGGGGGCTCGGTGGTGTGTCCCGCGGCGGCAACCAATTGGATGTCGGCGGCGTACGATCCGTCGCTGAAGCTCTTTTATTTCCTGGCCGCCGACCGCTGCGCCATCACCAAATTGATCCCTGCGCCGTTCGAGATGGGCAAGCGCTATTTCAACGGCACCGGCAGCATGCTGGCGGGCGGCAACCGTTCGGTGCGCGCGCTCGACATCCAGACCGGCAAGACCGTGTGGGACTACGTGATGGTGGGCGGCACGCGCGGCTCCAGCGGCACGCTCTCGACCCGCGGCGGCCTGGTGTTCGTCGGCGAGGACAGCGGCATGTTCACCGCGCTCGACGCGCGCACCGGCACTGCACTGTGGCATTTCCCGGCCAACGAGAATTTCCGCGCCTCACCCATGACCTACATGGTCGGCGGCAGGCAATATGTGTGCATCGCGAGCGCGGCGGGATTTCTGGCGTTCGCGCTGCCGGAATAGTCAGGCTTTGCGGCGCTCGGCGCGCGGTACCGCGGCCGGATTGTAGCCAAGCGCCGCGCTGATGGCGGCGGCGGTCTTCTTCACGTCGAAGGTCAGTCCGCGCATACGCAGGTCGTCCATGTACTGTGCGGCGCTCGACACACTGATGGCGCCGACGATGCCGCCGTCGACGCCGCGGATGGGCGCGGCCACGCAGCGGATCCGGTCCTCGTTCTCCTCGAGGTCGAAGGCATAGCCGTTCTCGGCATACTCGCGCATGCGGCGCAGCCATACCTCGAGGGGCACGTCGTAGCCGTTGCCGAGGCGGGCTTCGTGATCGTAATACTCGCGCCACTGCTTCTCGTCGGCGTCCAGCATCAGGGCCTTGCCGAGCCCGGTGGAGCGCAGCGGCTGGCGCTCACCGATGCGCGAGCTGATCTCCACGCGCCGGCTGCCCGGCAGCTTGTCGAGGTACAGGGCCCGCGAGCCCTCGAGAATGCCGAGATGCACGGTGTCGCCGGAACTGGCGGAGAGCGCTTCGAGATGATCGCGCGCGACGCGCGGCAGGCTCATGCGCTGGGAGGTCACATAGCCGAGTTCGAGCAGCTTCGGACCGAGGGAGTAGCCGTCGCGGCGTGAGAAATCCAGGTAACGGCGCTCCACCAGCAGCGCCGCGAGCCGGTGGGTGGTGCTGCGGGTCAGGCCGATGGCGGTGGCGAGTTCGGCGAGGCTGGTGGCCCCCCCCGCGACGGCGTCGATCACCTCCAGGCCGCGCGCCAAGGTTTGCGTGCCCGCCAACGCCTGTCGTTTGACCGGTACGTCGGGCGCGGCGGCCGGCTTGCCGGGCTTGTCTTTGCGCTCGGATTTCGGCATTTTCAAGCAATTATCATATTCTGATATGACATTTCACATTGTGATAATTTGCGGCCACGCACCAAATCACCCCTGCGCGCCACACTGCGGGGCATGATACGCGGGCGACACCACAATGGAATACGTAGAGTCTACGAGAAATGCCAAGAAGCGGCAAGGCGCGGCGCGGCGCCACGGGCGGTGCGGGGGCGTTTGAGTGGTTCTTGTCCCATTTGTTAGGCTATGTAATTATATAATGAGAATCATTATCAGGGGGCGCGCATGGCTGGCATCAGGGTTGGCACACAGGGGTTGGATCGACGGCAATTTCTCGGCGCGCTGTCCTTGGGCGCCGCCGCGCTGGCGCTGCCCCGAGGGTTGCGGGCGGCGGCGAAAAAGAAGCGCCTGGCGGGGATATTCCCCATCGGCTTCACGCCGGTCACCGCCGACAATCAGATCGACATCGACGGCCTGGCCGCGCAGGTGCACTTCTGCAACCGCGGCGGCGTCCAGGGCCTGGCCTGGCCGCAGATTGCGAGCGGCTGGACGGTGCTGTCCGAAGACGAGAGACTGCGCGGCGCCGAGGCCATCCTGTCCGCCGCGCACGGCGGCTCCACCGCGATCGTGATCGGCGTGCAGAGCCGCACGGCGGATTTCAAGGAGACCGAGCGCTACGCGGTGCAGGCCGAAAAGCTGGGCGCCGATGCCGTCATTTGCATCGCGCCGCCCGGCGTGACGGCGCCGGCAGACCTGCTCGCCTACTACCAGCAGCTCGGCAAGGCAACCTCCCTGCCGCTGTTCGCGCAGACCGGCGGTGACTTCAGCGTCGATCTGATCGTGGAAATGTTCGACACCATACCGACCTTCCGCTACGTCAAGGACGAGGCGGGCGATCCGCTCGAACGGGTGACGGAAATCAGAAAGCGTACCCACGACGAGCTCGGATGCTTTTCGGGCCGGGGCGTTGCCACCATGATCACGGAAATGGAGCGCGGCTTCGTCGGCCATTGTCCGTACGTCAGCCTGGCCGATCTGTATGCCGCCGCCTACGACGCTTACCATGCCGGCAACTTGCGCCGCGCCTTCGATCAGTTCGGGCTGATCGAAGCGGCGAGCTCGATGTTTGCGCAAAGCGACGTGGGTGTGCTGATTGCCCGCGGCGTGTTTCGTCCCGGTACCACCACGCGGGTGGCGCCGCCCGCGCCCGGTGCCGAGGCGCGCCGCCGCAAGGTGACCAGTCCCGAGGAAATCAAGCACGATATAGACACCTACCTCAAGCCCTATCTGCGCGCCTAGGCGCCTGAAGGAGCCGATGAGGGGCGTCTGCGGCGTGGCTAGCCCATAATAGGGGGCATGGATCTCACACAGGTCATCGCGGGCCGCGAGCGCGATCTCGGCGGCTTCAGCGTACGCCGCGTACTGCCCTCTGCCGCACGCCAGATGGTCGGCCCCTTTATTTTCTTCGATCACCTCGGGCCGGCCGGGTTCGCGCCGGGCACGGGCATCGACGTGCGTCCGCATCCGCACATTGCGCTGGCCACCGTCACCTATCTGTTCGCGGGCGCCCTGCGGCATCGAGACAGCCTGGGATCGGATCAGGAGATCCGCCCCGGCGACGTGAATTGGATGACGGCGGGACGCGGCATCGTGCACTCGGAGCGCACGCCGCCGGCGCAGCGCAGCGCCGGTGCCGCCATCCATGGCATCCAGAGCTGGGTGGCGCTGCCCGACGGCGCCGAGGACGTCGAGCCGCAGTTCACCCATCATCCGGCGGCCTCGCTGCCGCGTCGGGTGGTGGATGGCGCGGATCTGACCGTGGTGGCCGGCACGGCCTTCGGCCTGCGCTCGCCGGTGGCGACCCTGTGGCCGACGCTGTACGTGGACGCGCGATTGCCCGAAGGAACGGCGCTCGAGTTGCCGGCCGAGCATACCGAGCGTGCCGTGTACGTGGTGAGCGGTGCGCTGCGGATCGGCGCGGCCGCGCTGGCGGCGGGTGAACTCGGTGTGCTGGCTGCAGGCGGCACGGCGCGCCTGACGGCGCCGTCGGCAGCGCGCTTGATGCTGCTCGGCGGCGAGCGCTTCGCGACGCCACGCCATCTGTGGTGGAATTTCGTGGCCTCCACCCCGCAGCGCATCGAAGCGGCCAAGACGCGCTGGGCGGCCCGGGAGTTTCCGCCGGTGCCCGGCGAGTCGGAATTCATTCCGCTGCCGTCAATACCCTGATGCGCCGGCTCGCCGTCCGCTGCGCCGCGGCCCTGTTGATCGCGGCCGCCGCCGGCGCGGCGGCACAGACCCCGCCGTCCGCGCCGAAGACCCAACCGTCCGCAGCGGCGGATGTGCTCGACACCGTGATCGTCAGCGGCGAGCAGCCGGGCCCGGGACTGTGGCATGTGCATCGCGGCGGCGCGCACCTGTGGATCCTCGGCACCGTCTCGCCGCTGCCCAAGGACATGACCTGGCGCACCGGCCAGGTCGAGACCGTGCTGGACGGCGCCGGTGAGGTGCTGATGGCCAAGCCCTTCGAGATCGGCATCGCGCGCGTCTTGTGGCTGCTCATCACCGAGCGCGATCTGTTCATGGTTCGGGGCGGCAAACGGCTGCGCGACGTGCTGCCCGCGGATCTGTATGCGCGCTTCGCGGCGCAGCGCGCCAAGTACACCAGCGATGCCGCCAAGTGGGAACGTTTCCGCCCGTTCATTGCCATGGCGTTTCTGCAGGAAGCGGCGCTGCATCGGGTGGGCTTGTCGACGCGGCTGGACATCGGCAGCGAAGTGCGCAAGCTGGCGCACAAGCATCACGTGCGGGTTGCCGAAATCAAGATCGCCGGCATTCACGATGTGTTGGATGCCTTGAAGACGGTGCAGCCGGCCACCGAGAACAAGTGCGTGGCTGCGGGCCTGGCCACTGTGGAGAGCGGTTTGCCGCGGCTGGTGGATCGCGCGCGCGCCTGGGCCACGGGCGATGTGGAGCGCATGCAAAGTCTGCCGGAAGCGGCGGAGATGGGCGATTGCCGCAGTGCGTTGCTGACCGATGCTGGCGCCGGCGATCTGATCGCGCAGGTGCGACGCAGCTGGTTCGACGCGCTGCAACAGCGGCTGCTCAGCGGCGGCGTGACGCTGGCCGTGCTCAACATGGATATGCTATTGGAACAGGGCGGCGTGCTCGATCAGCTGCGGGCCCGAGGCTTCGACGTCGAGGCGCCGCAGTAGGGAGCGGGCGTTTTCAATATCCCCATTAAGGAGTGGCCATGATCGACAAAACCGCGAGCGTGCATTGGGAAGGGGCGGGCAAGAAAGGGGTGGGTAGGATCAGCACCCAAACCTCGGCACTGAACGCCTATCCGTACGGCTTCGCCAGCCGCTTCGAAGACGACCGGCGGGGCACCAATCCGGAGGAATTGCTGGCGGCCGCGCACGCCGCCTGCTTCACCATGGCCTTCTCGTTCGCCTGCGACCGGGCGGGCTTCGCGACCAGCGCGATCGACACCCGCGCGAGCGTGCGCCTCGCCGCACAGGGCGATGGATTTCTCATCGATCGCATCGTGCTGACGCTGGAGGCCGCCGTACCCGGGCTGGATGAGGCGACGTTCCAGAAAATCGCCGCGGGCGCCAAGCAGCAATGTCCCTTGTCGAAAGCGCTGGCGAGCGTGCCGGAGATCAGTCTGACGGCGGTGTTGAAAAAATAACCGGGCAGCGGTGGCAGTGACGCCCTTGCGAAGCGTCGTGCGCTCAGGCGAACGCACGCGCACGAAACGCACGAAACGCGCGAACGTGCGCGATGACGCAATAGGTCTACAATGGAGCCGTGGCGCAACGGGCGCCGGACATCGCATCCGGTGCGGGGCTGCGGAGACATGATCAAGCACACCTATCGCTTCAACAAGCGCGCCGGGATCTGCGGAGTCGACATGTATTGGCGCCACGGATGGCTGACGGTCGTGCTGACGGAACTGCGCGACAGCACCTTCATCAGCGTCACCCATTGCATGGAGGAACTCGCCACCGACATAGCGTGGGGACTGCTAGGCGTCGATGCGGTGCGCGACATATACCTGATCCGCTGGATCGAACACTACGAGGCGGCGCCGCAGAAGCCCGCGCCGTTCGATCAGGAGAGCTGGCACGAAGTGACCATGGAGTGGGATGGCGACCGCTTCACCAAGCCGTGCTGGCGGCCGATGACCCGCGAACGCTGGCAGTCGCGGCCATTGGGCCAGCCCGTCGAACCGCACCGCATCGGCGCAGAGTACGAGCCGGTTGCCGGCTCGCGCAGCCAATTCAGCCGAGCGTGGCGCGTAGCCGTGCCGAAACCTCGGCCGTTAGCTTGACGGCGTAGCGGCCGACCATCATGGTGATGTGATTGCCGGGGACGGGCACCCAGTCGACATGGGACAAATAAGCCGGCCAATACTTCTGCGGAGAACACGAGATCGAGTTCGGGCTGATCGCGAAGAAGAACGTCACCTGGCCGTCGTAGCGCGCCGGCTCGTACAGGCCCCACATCTCCAGACTCCTCTGCCGCGTCAGGCCGTCGCTCGGCGTGATGTCGCTGCGCCAATGCGGACTGCGGAAGGCATAATCCGGCTTGGTCGGATCCCGGAAGCGAAATTCGTAACGGGTGCCGCGGCGTGGGGCGACGATGTCGGCCGGAGGCGCGGCCGGTCCCGCCTTCGCCGCCGCCTGAAACACGCGCTGCACGCGCTTCTTCACGGTCTCCATCAGCCCGGGCAGCATGTAGGAGAGCCATACGCCAAACGGCCAGTAGTGGTCGGTCAGTCCGGTGTCGAGCAGCCCGAGAAATCCCACCTCCCGTCCCTGGCTGCGCAGCAGCCTGCCGGCCTCCAGGGTGACGCAGCCGCCGGAGGAGTAGCCCATGATGCGAAACGCTCCGCCCGGGTGGACGCGGCTGATGAGACGCACCACGCGCGCGGCCTCTTCGGGGATGGACCTGGAGTACTCGTCCCTGCGATTCATGCCGGTGACGGGGACGCCGTAGATCACGCCGGGATAGTCGAGCGAGCGCACGAAGTCACTGTACTGCAGCAGCAGACCGGTGCCGCCGGCGAACAGATACAACGGCCGGGAGTCATCGCCCTCGCGCATGCGCACCAGTTCCTGCGGATGCAGGGCGCTGCCATCGTAGAGCCTGGCGGCCATGCGGTTGATGGTCGGCGATTCCACGAACAGATTGGTCGACAGGTCGAGCGCCGTGGTGTGCCAGACATGGCGCACGATATCCAGGGCGCGGCTCAGATTGATGCCGAGCTTCCAGTATTCCACGTCGCGCTCGGGGTTCCTGCCCCTCAGGCCCACTTCCCAGGCCTTGGCTGTGAAATCCTGAGCTTCCGACAGAGTGGAAAACCTCAGCGGCAAGGTGGCGCCGGCGTCAATGGTGCGATCCGGGGTCGATATTCGTTCAGCGAGAATGTTGTTTCACCGGCAAAATTGACACGTTGCGCCATTAAACCATTTGGGCACGAAGTTTGGTCATCCCGACGGCATTTTACCGGCTTTATATTGATTGCATGGGCGTCGTCGTCGGGCAGGGCATTAAGTTGAATAACCATGCGTTCCGGATTGCGGGCCGCGCCGCATCGGCGTCGGACTAAGCTTCCACGTCAAGGGCCCCTACCAGCGACTGTCATGAAGAGCGACCACCCGATCAAGGCCACCGCATTGGCCCTCAACCTGCTGTGCGCGGCCGCGGCGGCCGCGCCGCCGCTGGAATCCTACGGGCGGCTGCCGGGCATCGAGCAGGCGCGGCTATCGCCGTCGGGGGACAGCATCGCGCTCGCCGGCGCGGTGGGAGACAAGCGCCGCCTCGTGATCGTCAACCACGCCCGCAAGGCGGTGCGCTCGGCCGAATTGGGCGATGCCAAATTGCGCAACCTCACCTGGGTGGGCGAGGAGCATCTGCTGGTGAGCATCAGCTCGACCGTCAATGCCCAGATGGACCTCGGCCATTCCTACGAGTTGGAGAGCGTCTATCAGGTGGGAATGAGCGGCGGTGCGTGGACGGTGTTCCAGCACACCCCGGGCGTGGAACATTTCGTCGTCGGGTATTTCGGCGCGGCCAACCAGGCGGGCCATTGGACCGGCTACTTCGGCGGCATCACCGAAGCGCGCAGCGCGGGCAACGAATACTACCTGCAGCACGGCTACCGGGATCTGTACCGGGTGGATCTCGACTCGGGCGCGGCCAAGCTCGAAGCCAAGGGTTCGGAATTGCGGCACGACTGGGTGCTGGCGCCGGATGGCACGATCCTGGCCCATTCGGAATATCAGGAGCGCGACGGCGTGTGGCAGCTGTATGCCGGGGCCCACCGGGATCGGCAGCTGTTGAAGATCAACTCACCCACCCGCGAGATCGAGTTGGCGGGCCAGGGGCGGCGCGCCGGTACGGTGGTGGTGCGCGATGCCATCGGCGAGCGCGAGCGCATCCAGGAGATTTCGATTGCCGACGGCACGGCCGAGACCCTGTTCGCCGGCCGTGCGGTGACCGGTTTCCTCCACGACCCGGTCACCGGGCTGTTGCTGGGCGCCGCCGTCGAGGAGCATCCTGGCGCCGTGTTCCTCGATCCCGGCATGCAGGAGCGTTACGACAGCGCGATCCATGCCTTTCCTCACGATGTGGTGCGGATGCGATCCCACAGCCGCAATCTCGATTTGCTGCTGATCGAGACCCAGGGTCCGGGTGATTCGGGAACGTACTGGCTGGTCGACATGAAAACGGACCAGGCCGAGCCGTTGGGATACGCGTATCCGGACATTCAGGGCCACGATGTGGGTGCGACGCGCAGGATCAATTACACCGCCGCGGACGGCCTGGGCCTGGATGGTATTTTGACGCTGCCGCCCGGCCGCGATCCGAAGGCGCTGGCCCTGGTGGTGCTGCCGCACGGCGGCCCCCTGGGCGTCAGCGATCGGCTGGGATTCGACTGGTGGGCGCAGGCATTCGCATCCCGGGGCTACGCGGTGTTTCAGCCGAATTATCGCGGCTCCGGCGGCCACGGCCTGGAATTCGAGCGCGCCGGCTTCGGCCAGTTTGGCGGGAAAATGCTCACGGACATCGCAGACGGCGTGGCGGAGCTGGCCCGGCAGGGCATCATCGATTCGGCGCGCGTCTGCATCGCCGGCGGCAGCTACGGCGGCTACGCCGCGCTCGCGGGCGTGACGCTGCAGCATGGCCTGTATCGATGCGCCGTCTCGGTGTCCGGCCCGTCGCAATTGCCGGAATTCGACTACTGGCAGAAATCCTATTACGGGGGCCGCGATACCGAGGTGATTCGCTCCTGGCAGCGCGTGACGGGTGCGGACAAGGGCAGCGAAACAGCGCTGCGGGCGATCTCGCCGGCGCTGTTCGCGGCGCAGGCCGATGCGCCGATTCTCCTCATTCACGGCAAGGACGACACCCGCGTGCCGATGGAGCAGAGCGTGTACATGGCCTCGGCCTTGAAACGCGCGGGCAAGCCCTACGAGTTCGTGACCCTGGATCACGAGGATCACTTCCTCTCGCGCGAAGTCACCCGCACCGCCATGCTCAAGAGCGCCGTGGCCTTCGTCGAGAAATACGATCCGCCACGCTGACCGGCCGGCACGCGCGCCGCGAAGCCGTGGTCCATGCCTAGCGATTCGCGAAGTCGAGCCGCCAGCCGCCGGTGGCGTCGGAGAGCTTGGTGATGCCGCCGTAGTCGAGGTTGATCCGCAGAAACGCCTCGGCGGGCAGTTCCAGGGCAATGGTAATGAGCGCGCGCAGCGGTCCGACGTGGCCGACCACCGCCACGGTGTCCTCGCTGGCCACCAGCAGGGATTCCCAGGCGTCGGCGACGCGCGAATGCAGTGCGGAGTAGCTCTCGCCGTCCGGCGCGGCGAGATTCCACATGTCGTTGGTCCAGGCGTCGGTTTGCGCGCGCGGAATGTCGCTCCAATGCTGGCCTTCCCAGCGGCCGAAATCGAGTTCGCGCAGGCGATCGTCGAGCGTGACCGGGGAGCCGGCGGCGGCTGCGAGGTATTCGGCGAGGCGCCGGCAGCGCTGTGATTCGCTGCTAAACACCCGCCCGGGTGGCGGCAGGCGGGATTGCAGCGCACGCGCCTCGGCCTCGAAGCCCGCGGGCAAGGCGAGGTCGAGCCTTCCGTAGCAAACGCCGTCGGCGATGTCGGGCCGGGTATGGCGGATCAGATATACATCCATGTGGCAAGCGCTCCCATATAGAAGAATACCTCGGCCAGCTGCTGCGTGGCGCAAAGACCGCCGGCGCGCGGGCCGCCGCTGCGGCGTTTGAACCAGGCGCCCAGCGCCATGCGGCTGACGATGGCGGCCACCAGTCCGATCAGTCCGGGAACGCCGAGCAGCGTCGCCGGCGCGAATCCGATCAGCAGCGCGAACGCCAGATCCATCCCGGAGACGCGCGCCGGCTCGTCGCGCCGCGCATCGTCGCGCGGCGCCGGCGCGCCGCGCAGTCCGACGGCTGACACCATCAAGGCCCGACCGGCGCCGTGGCCGGCCAGCATGATCAGGCCGAGCGCCACATTCGGCGGCAGGGTGAAGGGCAGATTGGCGGCCGACAAAGCCAGCAGCGCGTCGTACTTGATCCACAGCAGCAACAGCAGGCCGAGCATGGCGGCGATCAGGCGGCGCGCATCGCCGCCGGCTGCGGACGGCGCGGCGGCGGCGGATGATATCCCGGCGGCGGGTGATATGCCGTCGGCAAAGGTCTCGGCGAAGCCGATTTCACAGGCGGCGCGCGTCATCAGGATGGTGGCCAGCATGGACAGCACCACGGCGAGACTGGTGGGCCACACCTCGGACGCCAACCAGTACACGAGGCCGCCGACGCCGCCGACCAGCAGTCCCGCGAGCGGCGCCAGCCGCCAGGAGGCCGGGCCGGCGGGCCCGCTCATGCGCGCTTGCGCTGCGCCGGGGGAACCAGGGTGGCCTGCAGATAGCGGCCGGTGTATGAGGCGCCCTCGGCGGCGATGTCCTCCGGAGTGCCCGCGGCGATGATGCGGCCGCCACCGTCGCCGCCCTCGGGGCCGAGGTCGACCACCCAGTCCGCGGTCTTGATCACATCGAGGTTGTGTTCGATGACGATCACGGTGTTGCCCTCGTCGCGCAGACGGTGCAGGACCTGCAGCAGCAATGCGATATCGGCGAAGTGCAGTCCGGTGGTCGGCTCGTCGAGGATGTACAGCGTGCGGCCGGTGGCGCGCTTGGACAATTCCTTGGCGAGCTTGACGCGCTGCGCCTCGCCTCCCGACAGGGTGGTGGCGCTCTGGCCGAGCCGCAGATAGGCGAGGCCGACGTCGAGCAGGGTTTGCAGCTTGGGCTGCACCGTAGGCACGGCGGAGAAGAACGGCAGCGCGTCCTCGACGGTCATCTCGAGAACCTCCTGGATGCTCCGGCCCTTGAAACGGATCTCGAGGGTCTCGCGGTTATAGCGCCGGCCCTTGCACACGTCGCAGGGCACGTACACGTCGGGCAGAAAGTGCATCTCCACCTTGATCACGCCGTCGCCCTGGCAGGCTTCGCAGCGGCCTCCCTTGACGTTGAAGCTGAAGCGCCCCGGCTCGTAGCCGCGGGCCCGGGCCTCCGGCACGGCCGCGAAGATCTCGCGGATGGGCGCGAACAGGCCGGTGTAGGTGGCCGGGTTGGAACGCGGCGTGCGGCCGATGGGGCTCTGGTCGATCTCGATCACCCGATCGATGTACTCGAGTCCCTCGATCCGGTCGAAGTGTGCGCTGCCGGCGGCGGCGTGATTCATCTGCGTGGCGACGGCGCGGAACAGGGTGTCGTTGATGAGGGTCGACTTGCCCGAGCCCGACACCCCGGTGACGCAGGTCATGAGGCCGATGGGGAACTCGGCGGTGACGTTCTTGAGGTTGTTGGCGGTGGCGCCGATGACGCGCAGCATCCGCTTGGGGTCCGGCGAGCGGCGCAGCGCCGGGATCTCGATGCGTTTGCGCCCGCTCAGGTACTGACCGGTGATGGAATCCGGATGCGCCGCGATCTCCGCGGCGGTGCCCTGAGCGACGATGCGCCCGCCGTGCACGCCGGCGCCGGGACCCATGTCCACCACGTGGTCGGCCTGGCGGATGGCGTCCTCGTCGTGCTCGACCACGATCACGGTGTTGCCGAGATCGCGCAGGCTGATCAGGGTGTCGAGCAGGCGCTGATTGTCGCGCTGGTGCAGTCCGATGGAGGGCTCATCGAGGATGTACATGACGCCGACCAGGCCCGAGCCGATCTGGCTGGCGAGACGGATGCGCTGCGCCTCGCCGCCGGACAGGGTGTCGGCGCTGCGATCCAGGGTCAGATAGCCGAGGCCGACGTTGGCGAGAAAGCCGAGGCGCGCGCCGATCTCCTTGACGATTTTCACCGCCACTTCGCCGCGCCAGCCGGCGAGGTGCAGCTTCGAGAAAAACTCCATGGCCTTATCCACCGACAGGGAGGACACCTCGGGAACGCTTCTGCCGTCGACGAACACATTGCGCGCCGCACGATTCAGGCGGGTGCCGCCGCATTCGGGGCAGGGACGCGAGGAGCGGTATTTCGCGAGCTCCTCGCGCACCGTCATGGATTCGGTCTCGCCGTAACGGCGCTCGAGGTTGTGCACGATGCCCTCGAAGGCGTGCTTGCGCTTGACCGTGCCGCCCTTGCCGTCCAGGTATTTGAAGTCGATCTCCACGCCGTCGCTGCCGAACAGGATGAGGTGGCGGATCGGCTCCGGCAGGCTCTCGAACGGCGCCTCGATGTCGAATTTGGTGTGGCGCGCCAGCGATTGGATCAGCTGGAAGTAATAGGCATTGCGCCGGTCCCAGCCGCGCACCGCGCCGCCGGCGAGCGACAGATGCGGGTTGGCGACGATCTTCGCCGGATCGAAGAAATCCTGCGTGCCGAGGCCGTCGCACACCGGACAGGCGCCGATGGGGCTGTTGAAGGAGAACAGCCGCGGCTCGAGCTCGCTCAGGGAGTAATTGCAGATGGGGCAGGCGAACTTGTCGGAGAACACCAGCTCGGCGCGCCCGGGATCGTCCATGTAGGCGACGCGCGCCACGCCCGACCCGAGGCGCAGCGCGGTTTCGAAGGACTCGGCCAGCCGCTGGCCGATCTCCGGGCGCACCTTGAAGCGGTCGACGATGACCTCGACCGTGTGCTTGCGGCGCACGTCGAGCTTGGGCGCATCGTCGAGCTCGACGACGCGGCCGTCGATGCGCGCGCGCACGAAGCCGCCGGCCTGCAGCTCCTCGATGAGTCCGGCATGTTCGCCCTTGCGCTCGGCAACCCCGGGCGCGAGCAGCATCAGCGCCGTGCCTTCGGGTTGGGCGAGCACGGCATCGACCATCTGGCTGACCGTCTGGGCGGCCAGATCGATGTGGTGATCCGGACAGCGCGGCGTGCCCGCCCGCGCATACAACAGCCGCAGGTAGTCGTAGATTTCGGTCACCGTGCCGACGGTGGAGCGTGGATTGTGGGAGGTGGATTTCTGCTCGATGGAAATGGCCGGCGACAGGCCNNACGTAGCGGCGCTGGCCCTCGGCATACACGGTGTCGAAGGCCAGGGACGACTTGCCGGAGCCGGACAGCCCGGTGAGCACGATCAGCCGGTCGCGCGGCAGATCGAGGTCGATGTTCTTCAGATTGTGGGTCCGGGCGCCCCGGATGCGGATGTTTTGCATAGGACTTTTCATCATACCCCCGCTGTCAAGGGATGCATTGCGCCAAATGGATCAGAAAAAGGACCCTCGCGGCGAGCCGGGGAATGGGCCCGCGCGTGTACAATAATGTGACGTTCATCGCAGAATCACGACTGTCATCGATGGTCATCGACTTGGGGGGGTAGGCCATGGCGCGTGGAGTCAACAAGGTCATTTTGGTGGGTAATCTCGGCGCTGATCCGGAGACCCGCTCCATGCCGAGCGGTATGACGGTCACCAACATCCGCATCGCCACCAGCGAAGCCTGGAAGGACAAGTCCTCGGGCGCCCAGCAGGAGCGCACCGAATGGCACAGCATCGCGCTGTTCGGGCGCCTGGGCGAAATCGCCGCCGAGTACCTGCGCAAGGGCTCGCAGGTGTTCATCGAGGGCAAGCTGCGCACGCGTAAGTGGCAGGACAAGTCCGGCAACGACCGCTACACCACCGAGATCATCGCCGACAACATGCAGATGCTGGGCGGCCGCGGCGGGATCGGCGGCGGCGGCGGCGAGCGCGGCGCGGAGAAGGGCGGCGCAGGCGGTCCGCCGCCCGAGAATTACGACCAATCGCCGGCGCCGGCCGGCGGCAAAGAGGATTTCGACGACGACATCCCGTTCTAGGAGCCGTCCTAAAAGGGATAATTCAGTCCGGTGAACACGGCGAATCCCTCGCTGCCGTGTCCGATGTCCACATAGCCGACCACGAACGGGCGCGCGATGCCGCGAAACCCGACGCCGTACACCTGGTGCAGCTGGTCGATCGGAAAGGTGCTGTTGCGCGCGAACACACGGCCGAGATCGACGAACGGACCCACCTCGACGTCGACCAGGGTGGAGTCGGCGTTGAACGAGAGCGCCTTGTGCCGCAGTTCGAACGAGGTGGAAAAGGAGTCGCGGTCGTAGAACCGCCCGGCGCCGAAGCCGCGCAGCGGCTGCTCCCCGCCGATCACGCTTTCGCCGCCGCCGATGCCGCTCAGCGCCCAGAACGGCACCGCATGCGAGCTCAACAGATAGCGCAGCGCCACGTGCGAGGCGAGCACCGTGTTGGCATCGAGCGGCCAGAAGCCGCGACCGTCGACGCCTGATTCGCTGAACAGGGAATTGTTGAAGGCCCCGCCGCGGCTGGCGAGGCCGCCGTAGGCGACCCATAGCATACCGCGGGAGGGCACGGTCAGATCGTCGCGGGTGTCGTAGACGATGGCCAGGCGATTGAGCAGTTCCTTGGTGGTACCCACGCCGAGGATGCGGCCGAAGTGGCTTTCCAGGGTGGCGATGCGCTCCAGGGTTCCCGGCGTGACGTCATCCTCCAGCATGCGAACGGTGTACTGCAGCTGCCAGGTGTGGGTCAGGTTCAGGCCGAGCTGCGCCTGCGCCTGCGCCTGGCCGTTGGTGTAGTTGGTCTGATCGATGGCAGGGGAGTTGTTGCCGACGCCGAAAAAGCGCGGCGTGCCGTCGCGGTTGTAGTCCAGGCTGTAGGTGGCCGACCAGCGCTGTTCGCGCAGGCGTCCGATCTGATACTCGGCGTCGAATTGGCGCTCGACGCGCTCCTGGATGCCCGCGATCACCGACGATTGTTCGTCGCTCGAGTCGTAGGAGTAGACGCGCGCATGCATGCCGTAGCCGAAATACGGATTGTGCAGCACATCGGGGGCGATGATGCGGTCGATCTCATGGTCCTCATTCGTCGCGACCCACGTCGGCAGGAGCCCGAGGGTGGTGCCGCTGTTCGGATCGACCCCGATCAATGGCACCGGGATGAAGGGCGCGGTGGCGGGATTCAACCATCGCGACCAGCTCGAGCTTTCCGGCGCGGGCGCGGGCGCGGGCGGCGGTACCGGCACGGTCAGCACCTGAGTCTGCGCGGGCGCCGCCGGCGGATCGGCGCGGCAGGGTGCGGCCGGCAGACAGAGCGCTACCAGCAGGCAGACCGCGGCCAACCGGCAGAGCGGGCCGCCGCCGATCAAACAATCGGGCCGTCGTGCGCTGTCGACCGTATGGCGGCGGTCGCGGATCGGCTCGACGAATCCGCCGGCGAGACGGGCTCGCGCAACATCGGCAGCACCTGCAGCGCCGCCCGCTCGACGTCGGCGAGGTAGTCGATCTCGATCCACGGCGCGCCGGTGATGTCGGCGACGTCGAACACGGCGCTGCGCTCAAGCAGCAGATCGCGCACCGCCTCCTCGTGCGGCAGGTGGCCGCGTGCGTCCACATAACCCGCCACCAGCACCGCCAGCCGGCGCGCGGCCGGCTCGTCGAACCGAAAGAAGCCCACCGACTCGCCGATGGTGTCGTACTGCAGGCCGGGCGCGACCTGCTTGCGCAACTCGACCGGCACGCCGGCGCGCAGGCAGAGCTTCACGGGTTCATCGCCGGCCTCGAAGTCGCGGTCCAGCAGCACGCGGTTCACCGTGCGATCCGCCACCAGCGCCTGCATGATGCGCTCGTCGTACAGTACGTCGGCGTCCATCAACAGCACGTTGCCGCCGCGGGTTAGGTCGTCGGCGACGGTGTGCACGGTGAGCACGCTGCCGAGCTCGAAGTCCGGATTGATCACGATGCGCGGCCGCGGCCGCCAGTCAAGCCGGCGGATCTCCTCCACGACCATTTCATGGCGATAACCGAGTGCCAGCACCACCTCCTTGATGCCGGCCCTGTGCAGCAGGCGAAGATGCCGCTCGAGCAGGCTCATGCCGCCGAAGGGCAGCAGGCATTTCGGCATTTGCTGATTCTCGGGCAACTGCATTCTCAGGCCGCGTCCGGCGGCGAGCAATAGGGCGCGCATCAGCCATTGTCGCAGGATATCTGGCGGCGGCGCCACAGCCGTTTGGAGAAAAACCAGTAGAGCAGTCCGGGCGCGCCCAACAGAATTTCCCGCGCGCGCTTCGCCAGCGACAGCGCGAGTGCCGCGTCCGGCGGCAATCCAACCAGCGGTGCGAGCAGCAGATAGCCGCCCTCCTGCACGCCGAGCGCCCCGGGAATGGCGAAGGCCGCACCGCGAATCGCCTGTCCCAGGCTCTCGAGCAGCAGCGCGTCGCTCAAGCCCACGGCGACTCCGAGCAGCGGCAGGATCAGATACACCTCGCCGGTGCCGACCAGCCAGCCGGCCAGACTCAATGAAAAACTCGCGGCCACACATGCTCTGCGATCATAAGTTCTCTGTATCGCCAAGTCGATGGCCGCGGCCTGACTCACCCACTGCGTGAGGTCGCGCTCACCGGAGAAGCGGTGGAGCGTGCGCATCAGGCGCGCGAACAGGCCGCGGCGCTGCAGGAGATAAAAACCGCCCACCTGCAGGGCGAGCAGTGCGCTCGCGATCAGCACCGAGGAAGAGAGCGCATCCGCGGGGCGGTGGCTTGCGCGCAGCCACAGCAGCGCCACGCCGATCAAGGCAAAGCCGATCTGCGCGACGGTCTGCAGCGTGGTACTCACGGTGATGACGGCGGCGGCATCCTGCATCGCCATACCAAGACGCGCCAGATGCCGCGTCATCAGCACCGGGCCGCCAAGCTGTCCGGCCGGCAGCAGGCTGTTGGCGGACTCGCCCACCCAGCGCGCGAGCACGGCGTCGCGCAGCGCGTGGCGCACGTCTGCCATGAGCACGCGAATCGCCGCCGCGTCGATCACCAGCGGCAACAGGTGAAACGCGGCGAGCAGCACCAGTCCCCAGCCGGCACCCGCCAGCGTGGTCATCACCGCCGCCAGTCCCTGCGAGACCAGCACGCCGATGAACAGCAGCGCGCCCGCCGACAGCAGCCACACCCGCGCCGCGGTCACGGCGGCGTCCGGCGGAACACCTGGCGAAATCCGAAGTACGCAATCGCGTCCTTCATGTTGGAGATGAGCCGCCGCCAGCCGTGCATCGCCGGGTCGGTGACGTACTCGAAGGTCAGCGATACGCGCTTCTCGTCCGGACCCAGTGGTGTGATGCGGTGGCGCAGCGCGTCGCCGTCGAAGAACACCAGGGCGCCGGGCTCGAGCCGCACCGCCGCGGACACCGGCGCCATGCCCGCCGTGCGCGTGTGCAATTGATATTCGAGCAGGCAAGAGGATTGGTCGATGACGCCGAACAGCAGCGTGTATCGCCGGCCGGCGTAATACGAGGTGTCGTAGTGCCAGCCGATGTGGTCGCCGGGGCGGGTGTAAAAATACAGCGCATGGGCATGCGCGTCCTGCGGCGGGGATTCCTGCAACGTTTCGCCGCACAACGCGGCCAGCCAGGCGATCAGCGCCGGCAAGCGGTACAGCTCGCCGATCACCGGCGCCAGCCGGCCGATCACATGGCGGCCGACGCTGCCGCCCTGCTTGTGGCCCGGCAGGTAATTGCGGTTCACCGACCCCTCGACCGCCGCGACCGCGGCGATGAGCTGCGCGGTGATCGAGGCCGGCAGAAACTCCGGCAGGTGCAGGAAGGCACCCTGGCGGATGAACTCGCGGTGCAGCGCCTGCGGATCGAAGCGTTGCAGAGCGCCGGCGAGCACGTCGTTCAGGCCGGCAGCGTTCAGGCCGGCAGCGTGCGCCGGTAGTCGATCGTCACCCACAGCGCGAACAGCGGTGCGCCCACCGAGGCTGCGATCAGGAACGGCGTCAGGGCGTTGCATAGGGTCACCAGCGGTAGCAGATACAGCACATCCTCGGTCTCGAACCCGCCCACGGACGCCTGCCGGACCGCGTTCTTGCCGGCCATCGCCTCGATGCGCATGCGCAGGAAGAAGATCAATGCTATCGCACTGCCGGCCAGCGTGCCGAGCAGGACGGGTGCCACCGGCAGCGCCACCGCGTGCTGCGAGACGCCGACGCCGATGGCGACGAACACCAGGATGGTCACCGCGGCGTCGCTGGCGATGTCGTAGACATGCCCGAGGCGGCTCGACCTGCCGCTGATGCGCGCGAGCTCACCGTCGGTGTGATCGATGAAGTTCGACAGCCCGAGCAGCAGCGCCGCGACATTCGACAGCGCGTAGCGGCCGGGCAGGAAGGCCGCGGCCGCGGCGAGCCCCACACCCAGGCGGAGCGTGGTGAGGTGGTTGGGCGTGACCCAGCTGTCCTTGAGGGGGCCGATCAGGAAACGCGCGAGGCGCGCATCCCAGGGCCGCTTGACGTCGAGCATGGGGGATTCTAAGTCATCATCCGGCCGCAGCGCGCCAGCACCGCCCGCAGGTCGCGGATCGCCGGGAACACCTCGTTGTTCCAGTCCGCGCCCTGCGCCTCGTAGGCGCGCTGCTCGTGTTCCACGATGTCCTTGTCCTCGCGGAAGATGTTCTCCGTGAACCACACCACGAACGGCCACACGAGGTCGATCACCAGCGGAATGGCCGGTTTCTTGACGGACAGATAGCCGAAGGTGCGGTTGCGGTGCTGCGCGGCATCCAGCGGCGTGTAGCCCAGCCAGACATCGAGCACCGGATCCTGGCTGAGTTCGATGTTGCGGCCCACCCAGACCTTGAGGCTCTGGGAAGGATAATCGGTGCGAATGCGCATGTGGTCGGAGAAGTCCTTCTTGGCCTCGCCGCGGCGGCGCATCAGATCCACGATGACCTGCTCGCCCACGGAGGGCCGGCCGGCGGTGCGGCTGAAGCTGTATTCGACCTGCGCCCAGTTCTCGCCGGATTGCCGGCCGATGCACTGGGCGCGGATCGAGCCCATCTGCTTGCGATGCATGAACTGGTGGTTCATGTCGAANNTCGTGCATGAAGGTGTAGTGGCAGGCGACCTCGCGGTTCAGGCGCCGGGTCTTGTAATCCCTGCGGCGCGCCGAGCCCAAGGCCGCGGGCAGGCGCGCGTCGGCCAGGCCCGGATCGCCGGGAAAGACCAGGATCAAACCGTCCACCTCGCGCGCCGGATAGCGGCGCACGCCGTTCGGCAGCCGCTCCTTGCCGAGATACGGCACGTCCACGCAGGCGCCGCTGCCGTCATAGGTCCAGCCGTGATAATGGCATTTGAGCTGCTCGCCGCACACCACGCCGAGATGCAGCGGCACCTGGCGGTGCGCGCAGCGATCCTCGAGCGCGTACACATCGCCACCGGCGCCGCGATAGAGCACGATGGGCTGCCCGGCGAATTGCCGGCCGAGCGTGTTTCCCGGCTTGAGCTCATGGGACCAGGCGAGCGGATACCAATGATCCGGGTGCGCGCCAATGCGGCGCAGGTCGAAGGCGTTGGGCGAGTTGGCCGTGTTGAGGCTCATGGACCTATATTAGACCCTGATCGCGCAGCCAGGCGACGGCATCTTCAAAGGCCCGCGCGGGCGGGCGCCAATGATAGCCGAGCTCACGCACCGCTTTGGCGCTCGAGAAGAACATGCGCTTGCGTGCCATGCGCACCCCCTCGACGGTGATACGGGTCGAGCCGCCGGTGAGGCGGGCCGCGAACTCGGCCGCGTAGGCGAGCGGCAGCACCGCGGCGTAGGGCAGGCGGATGCGCGGCGGCCGGCGTCCCACCAGGGGCGCGATCAGGGCCAGGATATCGCGCAGCATCAAGTCCTCGCCGCCCAGAATGTAGCGCTCGCCCACCCGGCCGCGTTCAAAGGCTAGCAGGTGCCCCGCGGCCACATCATCGACGTGCACGATGTTGAGCCCGGTGTCGACATAGGCGGGCATGCGTCCGGCGGCCGCATCCAGCACCAATTGGCCGGTGGGCGTCGGCTTCACGTCTCCCGGCCCGATGGGCGTCGAGGGATTGACGATGACCACGGGCTGGCCGCCGCGCGCCGCCTCCAAGGCCACCTGTTCCGCCTGAAATTTCGAGCGCTTGTAATGGCCAATCATGTCCTTAAGGCCGGCCGCCGTCGTTTCGCTGCCCGGCGAGCCGTCGGCCGGCAGGCCGATGGTGGCGACGCTGCTGGTATAGACCACCCGGCTCACGCCGCTCGCCTGCGCGGCCCTTAAGATGTTGCGGGTGCCCTCCACATTGACCGCGTAGAGCTGCCGCGGATCGCGCGCACCCAGCCGGTAATCCGCCGCCACGTGAAACAGGGCATCGACGCCGGTGAGAGCGCGCCGCAGCGAGTCCGGGTCGCCAAGATCGCCGGTAACCACGTCCACCGCCAGGCCCTGGAGATTGCGCCGGTCGGAATTCGCGCGCACCAGGGCGCGCAGCTGCCAATCCGCACGCCCAAGCGCGCGCGCGACCGCCGCACCGACGAAGCCGGTGGCCCCGGTCACCAGGGCCTTCACGCGGGCGCCAGCGAGCCGAGGCGCGCCGCCGCCGCCAGGGTGCGGCTCGCGGCCCGATAGCGCAGCGCCAGGCGCGACAGCGGTGCAAGATCCGCGGGTGAACGCGCCAGCGCCCCGAGCAGGCGCCACAGGTGCAGCCGGCCCGCGGCATCCGCGGCCGCGGCCACCGCGCGCGGCAGATCATCGGCGGCGCGATCGACGATGACCTTGATGGCGACGAAGGGCAGGCCGTGCGCCGCGGCCACCTGCGCCACCGGCAGGCACTCCATGTCCACCGCCAGCGCGCCGGTGTCGCGAAAGGCCGCCGCCTTGGCGGCGGCGCTGCCAAGGGCGCGCGCGCTGGTGAGCAGCGTGCCGCGCGCGATGGGGTGCTGATCTGCGAGCGCGGCACGCAGCCGCTGGTGCCAGGCCGGTGCCATGTCCAAGGCGGCGCCGCCCGATGCCATGACGCAGCTCGGCAGGAACAGCGCGCCGGCCGCCAGCGCCGGGTCCAGTGCGCCGGCCAATCCCCAGCTCAAGAGCGCCGTGGCGCCCGAGTCGATGAGGGCGCGAGCCGCCGCGGCGGCCGCATCCCCGCCCATGCCGCTCACCGACACCGAGGCGCCGGCGAGGCGCGCGAGCGGCCTGGCCTCGGCGGCCAGCGCACAGACCACGCCGATCATGAGCGGCGATGATTGCGATAGGCGGCCAATGCCCACAGCGGGAAATAGGCGCTGTAGCCGTGATACTTCAAATAGAACACCCGCGGAAAGCCGGGCGCGGTGTACCAGGGATCGCTCCACAGTCCGTCCGCGCGCTGGGTTCGCAGCAGATACTCGACGCCGCGCCGCACCGCGGAGGAGTGCGCTTCGCCGGCGGCCAGCAACGCGAGCAGCGCCCAGGCGCTCTGGTGCGCCGTGCTCGGCGTCACTTCACCCTCACGCAGCGCCCGGGCATAGCTGTCATTGCTCTCGCCCCAGCCGCCGTCGGCGTTTTGCCGCCGCTCGAGCCAGTCGACGGCGCGCCGCACACAGGAATCGCCGGCGCCGATGCCGGCCTGCGCAAAGGCGGTAAGCACCGACCAGGTGCCGTAGACATAGTTGGTGCCCCAACGGCCGAACCAGGCGCCGTCCGGTGTCTGTTCGCGGCGCAGGAAGCCGATGGCCCGTTGCAGGGCCGCGCGGTCCGCCTCGCGCCCCACCAGCGCCAGGGCCGTCACCACGCGCGCCGTGACGTCGCTGGTGGGCGGATCGAGCAGCGCGCCGTGGTCCGCGAAGGGAATCTGGTTGAGCCTGAAGTGCGTGTTGTCGACGTCGAAGGCGCCGAAGCCGCCGCTGCGGCTTTGCATGCCGACCAGCCAGTCGAGCGCACGCCCGATCGCCTGGGCATGGCGGGAGCGATCGGCGGCGCGGTGCATGGCCCAGACGATCACCGCGGTGTCGTCGAGATCGGGATAGAAGGCGTTGGCGAACTGAAAGGCCCAGCCGCCGCCCGGCAGCCGCGGGCGCGACACCCGCCAGTCGCCCGGCTCCTCGAGCAGCTGCCGCGGCGCCAGCCAGTCGAGCGCGCGCTCGGCCGCAGCGCCGGCTTCGACGTCGTCGACTTTGGCGTCGGCGACCTCGGCGTCGGCCGCGCCGTTGCGCAGCTCCTGCATGGCCAGGGCGGCGAGGGCCGTGTCCCAGACGGGCGACACGCAGGGCTGGCAATAGGTGCCCGACGGGGTCTGCACCAGCAGCTTTTCCAGCGCGCGCTTGGCGGTCACGCGGCGCGGCTCATCCGGCGGATAGCCGAGCAGGACCAGCGCCTCGAGGGCATTCACCATCGCCGGAAAAATCGCGCCGAGACCGTCCTCGCCATTCAGCCGCTCGAGCACCCAGGCCTCGGCGCGGCGCGTGGCCGCCGCCCGCATGGCCTTGGGAATGAACGGATCGATCAGCCGCGCGCAACGATCCAATGCGAGAAACATCTTGGCGAGCAGTCCGTCGCGCTCCGGGGGCAGCCGGAAATAGCGGCGCTCCTGCTCGGGCGGCGTGCTGAACAGCTCGCGGATGTGCACCTGGCGCGGATTGCGCGCGAGCGGCTTGTAGGTGCATAGAATGAACAGCGGCACCATCACCGTGCGCGACCAGTAGGACACCTTGTCGAGATGGAACGGAAACCAGCGCGGCAGCAGCATGATCTCGACCGGGATATAAGGCACGCCGCGCCAGGGCAGCTCGCCGTACAGCGCGAGCGCAATGCGCGTGAAGACATTGGCCCGCGCGGCGCCGCCGAAGGCGAGAATCGCCTCGCGCGCCCGGCGCATATGCGGCGCGTCGGGACTGTCGCCGGCGAGCTTCAGGGCGAAGTAGGCCTTGACGCTGCAGCTGATGTCGAATTCGCCGCCGTAATAGAGCGGCCAGCCGCCGTGCCCGGCCTGATGCGCGCGCAGATACGCGGCGATCCGGGCCTCCAGCGGCGGATCGAGTTCGTCGAGGAAATGCAGCATCAAGATGTATTCGGCCGGTATGGTGCAGTCCGCCTCGAGCTCGAACAGCCAGTGACCCGCGGCGTGCTGCAGCCCGAGCAACGCGTCGCGCGCCGCATAGAGGCCGGCCTCGAGCGGCGATTGGTCGAGGGCCGGGGGCCCGGCCGTAGCGCTGCGGGCTTCGAGCGCGCCGCTGCGGGTCAAGGCAGCGCGTCCAGCGGCGCAGCCGAGTGCGCGACGTGCACCGCCGAGGGCGGCGCCACGGTCAGGCCTGCGGTCGCCAGATCGAACAGACGCCTGAGCACCCAGTCGTGGCGCACGGCGGCGCCGGTGAGCAGCGTGACCGTGGTCACCGTGGAGCGCGACACCTTGACCTGGGCGCCGCTGGTGAAGCCCGGCGTGCGCTCGATCCTGCGCAGGGTCAACACCGCCAGGCCGACGGCCCACAGGCAAAAGCGCCGGATGCCCGTCTCGCGCCGCGGGATGAGCAGGGTGTAGGCGAGCGCATTGCGCAGGTGCGCGTGCGCCACCCCGATCAGCTCGCGCATGCCCGCATCGAAGCGCGCGTCCGGCCCCGGGGTGAGCGTGGCGAGGTCGATGCCATGGCGGGTGAACACCTCCTGCGGCAGCCAGCAGACCCCGCGGCTGTGATCCTCCCAGACATCCTTGAGGATGTTGGTCATCTGCAGGCCCTGCGCGAAGGAGACGGCGAACTCGCGCAGGGCGCCGCTGCGCCGGTCGATCGCCGCCGAGTAGCCGCAGAACAGCTCGGTCAGCATCTCGCCCACCACGCCCGCGACGTAGTAGCAATATTCGTCCAGGTCGACGGCGCGCGGCACACCCTGCAGACCGGCGGTCTGCTGGAAGCGATGCATGCCGTCGCACATCAGCTCGACGCAGCGCCGGATGGCACGCCGCGGCCGCTCCTCGAGCGCCGCGGTGAAGCGCACCACGCACCCGGTGTTGCGCACCAGGTCGCGTTCCGCCGGCGAGGTGTCGGGCGACAGCTGCGCCAGCAGATCCTCGACCAGCGGCGCGGCATCCGCGATGCCGCGCACCACCGCCACGAAGCGCTGCAGCAGCACCAGGGTCGCGGCCGCGGACGGCGCCGTCTGATCCTCGATGGTGTCGGCAATCCGGCACAAGAGGTAGGCGTTGGTGACCGGGCTGCGCAGCCCCGGGGGCAGCTGCGGGATGGTGAGCGCGAAGGTACGCGAGACATGAGGCAGGATCTGGTCCTGGTAAATCTCGTCGGAAGCGCAGGTGTCCATGCGGACAGTGTCGCGCGGCCTCACCGGGGCATGCAAGTCCGGCCGCGCTTATGGGTATACTGCGGCGCATGATCCCGCCCCACAGCGTCGCGCCGCTCACCGGCCGCCTGCCGCCCGCCGATCCGGCCAGCGCCGAATTGACGCTGGCACTGCGCGAAGTCTTCGATGCGCCTCGCGACCGGATCCTCTGGGACGCGGGCCAGGGACGCGCCCTCTCGAGTGCCATCGGCATGGCCCTGGCCGCTGCGCGCCTGGGTCAGAGCCGGCGCGTGGTGGCGGTGATCGGGGATGCGGCCCTGTCGGCCGGGATGGCCTTCGAGGCCCTGAACCATGCCGGCGCGCTGACCGCCGACCTGTTGGTGATTCTCGATGACCGGCATCTGTCCATCGAGGAGGATCTGGGCGCGCTGTCGAACCGGCTGGTGCGTGCGCTCTCCGGCCGGCTGTACGCGCATCTGCGCGAGGGCGGCAAGAGGATGCTGAGCAAGATGCCCACCGTACGCGAGCTCGCGCGCCGCTCCGAGGAGCACCTGAAGGGCATGGTGTTGCCGGGCACGCTGTTCGAGGAGATGGGCTTCAACTACATCGGGCCGGCGCACGGCCATGACGCCCCGGCGCTGGTGAAAACCCTGCGCAATCTGCAGCAGCTGCGCGGACCGCAGTTGCTGCACGTGGTGACCGGCCATGCCGCGGGCGGAGAGGGGCGCAAGCGCCGAAGCGCCGCGAAGGGCGGCCGCAAGCGCGGCGCCGCCATCTCGGACGAGGCGGGCGGATCGTATGCGCGCATGTTCGGCCAGTGGCTGTGCGACATCGCGGCGGCCGACGAGCGGGTGGTGGCGATCACGCCGGGGCGGCGTGCCGGAATGGCGGAATTTGCGCGGCGTTTCCCGGAGCGATTCTTCGACGTGGCCCTCGCCGAGCAGCATGCCGTGACCTTTGCCGCGGGCCTCGCGACGCAGGGGCTGAAGCCGGTGGTCGCCATGAACTCGACGCTGCTGCAACGGGGCTACGATCAGCTGATTCACGACGTGGCCTTGCAGGAGCTGCCGGTGACCTTCGCGGTCGCCACCCCGGAGGCGAGCTTTGATCTGTCCTATTTGCGCTGTATTCCGGGCCTGGTGGTGATGGCGCCCGCCGACGAGAACGAATGCCGTCAGATGCTCACCATGGCGAGCAAGCTCGACGGTCCGGCGGTGGTGCGCCATGCGCTCGACGGGCCCGGCGTGAAGCCGGCGGCGCCGCTCACCACGCTGGCCGTGGGCCGCGCCCAGCTCCGGCGCGAGGGGGGCAGCGGCTTGGCGCTGCTGGTGTTTGGAGCGCCGCTCGCAGCGGCTGTGCCGGTCGCCGAACGGCTCGACGCCACCCTGGTCAACATGCGCTTCGTCAAGCCTCTGGATGCCGAACTGGTGGCGGCGCTGGCCGCGACCCATCAGGCCGTGGTCACCATCGAGGACAATGCGCTGGCCGGGGGTGCCGGCAGCGCCGTCGGCGAGTTGCTGGCCGCCACGGCGCAGCGCCTGCCGCAGCTACATCTCGGGCTGCCCGGCCGACTGGATGAGGCGAGCCTGCGCCGGCAGATCGAGGACTGGTGGGAGGCGCAGGTGCAGACACCGCAGCGTTCGGCCGGCGCCGCCTGATCAATCGCTGCGATCAATAGCCCCGCTCAAAAGCTGCGGTTGAGCAGCCAATCCGCCAGCGAGCGCAGCGGTTCGGCGCGCAACCCGAACGGCACCAGCGCCGCCAAGGCCTGGTCATGCAGCAGCCGCACCCGTGCCTGCGAAGCCTCGATGCCGATGATGGACGGATGCGTGGGTTTGGACCGCGCCTGATCCGCGCCGGTGGCCTTGCCCAGGGTGGAGGCGTCGCCGAGCACGTCCAACAAGTCGTCCTGAATCTGAAATGCGAGGCCGATCGGATTGGCAAAATCCGTGAGCGCCGCGGTGACCGCCGGATCGGCGGACGCCACGCAGGCGGCAGCCATGAGCACGCTCACCCGGATCAGGGCGCCGGTCTTGCGGGCATGCATATCCTCCACCTGCGCGAGATCGAGCCTGCGGCCCTGTGCGGCGAGATCCACCGCCTGCCCGCCGGCCATGCCGGCGGTGCCGCTCGCCTCCGCCAGCAAGGCGATCAGCCGCAGTCGGATGGCCGGCGACGATGGCAGGGAGGGATCGCCGGCCAGCACCTGGAAAGCGAGCGTCTGCAGGGCGTCGCCCACCAATAGCGCGGTTGCCTCATCATAGGCCTTGTGGCAGGTGGGCCGGCCGCGGCGCAGGTCATCATCGTCCATGGCCGGCAAATCATCGTGCACCAGGGAGTACGCGTGCACCAGTTCGATGGCACAGGCCGCCGCCTCGACCGTCGATTCGGTGAGTCCCACGGTGCGCGCCGTGGCGAACACCAAGGCCGCGCGCACCCGCTTGCCCCCGCCGAGCACGCTGTAACGCATCGCCTGGTGCAATCGGCCGGGGATCGCATCGGCTGGCGGCAGCCGCGCCGCCAACGCCAACTCCATGCGCGCCTGCCAGGCTTCGAGCGTGGCACCGAAGGCCGCGCGCTTGGCGTGATCAGCCGGGTCAGCCGCCCGGGCAGCGGAAGACTGGCTCACGCCCGCGGCACACTCGCCGACCGCTTGACGTCGGCAACTGCCACGCTGGCCACCGTGTGCGCCGGACGGCCGCTGTATAGAATCGGCGGATCGGCCGCCATCCGACCCACGGTGCGCGGGCCGCGCATCGCGGCCGTCAGTGCCTTGAGCGGGTGCGCGAAGGCATCGTCCACGGCCGTGCCCTCGAAGCCGCAGTGGGCCATGCAGTTGTCGCAGGCGGGGTTCTTTCCCACGCCGTACTTGTCCCACTCGGTATCCTCCATGAGCGAGCGGAAGCTGGGCGCGTAGCCCTCGTCGGTGAGCAGATAGCAGGGCCGCTGCCAGCCGAAAATGTTGTAGGTGGGCGTGCTCCAGGGCGTGCATTGGTAATTTTGGTTGCCCGCCAGGAAATCGAGGTACAGCCCGGAATGATTGAACGACCAGCGGCGGCGTGCGCCCGCGCGCTGCGAGTCCGCGCCGCGGCGCTGTTTGAAGATCTCGCGAAACAGCCGCTTGCTGGCATTGCGCCCGAGAAACACGTCCTGGCGCGGCGCGTGGTGGTAGCTGTAGCCCGGCGAGACGGTGATGCCTTCGATGCCGAGCGCCATGGCCTCGTCGAAGAAGCGCGCCACCCGTTCGGGATCCTCGCCGGTGAACAGGGTGCAGTTGGCGGTCACGCGAAAGCCGCGCTCGCGTGCCATCCGGATCGCGGCCACGGCCTTGTCGAACACTCCTTCCTGGCACACCGACTCGTCGTGACGTTCCCGGTCGCCGTCGAGATGGATGGACAGCGTCAGATACGGCGAGGGCCGGTAGTCGTCGATGTGCTTGGCGAGCAGGATGGCGTTGGTGCACAGATAGACGAATTTGCGGCGTGCAACGATCCCGGCCACGATCTGCGGCATGTCCTTGTGGATCAGCGGCTCGCCGCCCGGCAGCGAGACCATGGGCGCACCGCATTCATCCACCGCGCGCAGCGCATCCTCGAGGCTCATGCGCTCCTTGAGGATCTCCTTGGGCTGGTCGATCTTGCCGCAGCCGGCGCAGGCGAGATTGCACTGAAACAGGGTTTCGAGCATGAGCACCAGCGGATAGCGCTTCACACCGCGCAGCTTCCTGCCGGCGATGTAGCGCCCCACCCGATAAGCCTGGATCAGCGGCACTCCCACATCGTCCTCCTAATGCAATACGGCCAGTGCCGGACGGTAATCACGCCAGATGCGTTCCCACTCTATAGCAAACCAGGGCGTGAAGCGGTCCGCACCGCTGCCGGCGAACTCCGCCTGCAGGGCCTCAGGACTGATCCAGCGCCAGGCGAGGATCTCGTCGCGGTTGATTTTCGGCGCCTCGACCGCGCGGCCGATGAACACCGAGCACAGCTCGCGTTCGGCACCCGCCGCGTCAAACTGCGCCTGATACTGGAACTTGAACAGAAAATGCAGCGCACAGCGCAGACCCAGCTCCTCCTGCAGGCGCCGGTGGGTGGCCGCCTCCATGGTCTCGGCGCGGCGCGGGTGGCTGCAGCAGCTGTTCGACCAATAAAGGGGCCACAGCCGCTTCGCGGCCGAGCGCTGCTGCAGCAGCAGTTCGCCCGCATCGTTGAAGATGAGCAGCGAGAAGGCACGATGCAGCACGCCGCGGCCGCGGTGACATTCGGCCTTGCTCAGGTAGCCAAGCTCGCGGTCGGCATCATCCACGAGAATCAGCGAATCGATTTCTGCGGCGGCTTCCTGCGTGCCCGGGCTGCTGCGAGTTTCATCCATTTTAAAGAAAGCTCCGCGCTGCAGTGCGGCAACGCTTCGATACCCAGATTCATTGCAAGTGATTTCATCATAGGTGAAGGGGTGATGAAGCTCAACACAGCCCCGTTTCTGCATTTCTGTTAGAAGACAGCTCCATATCCTGACAACCGAGGGATGTCATGGTTCAGCCACGAGTCATTCGCGCCGGTCATCTGGCGCTGTCGATCGTCGGGCTCATCGCCTGTGCCCGGGCCGCCGATGAGCCGGCAGGACTGCAGACCATCGACGATCCGGGCGGCGGACATGTGGTGTACGGACCCGTGGATCAACCCTCGCCCGCGGCTGCGATGGCCCTGGTGCTGCACCTCGTGCACACCCGCTACGGCGTCGCCCCCGTGGTCGGCAAGGCTTTTCAATCGCGTGACGGCCGTGAATTCGGCGCCTTCTTCAACCTGAATGCGCGCACGCCCGTCGCAGGACTCGCCCTCGTGTTCACCGCGCGCGGCACCAAACCGGCGGCCGCGGTGCTCTTCGATGATGCCGGCCGCTTTGCGAAGACCGAGCCCGTGCTGATGCGCGCGCTCACCGCAGCCTGGCGCCGCGCCGCCGCGCCGGATGCGGCGGCTGCGGGTGCCCCCGCCACGGCGGGTGCGGTGCCGGCGCTGACGAGCACGCGCTTTCCCGACGGCAGCGGTGCGGTCGACCTTCCGGCGGGCTGGCGCATCACCTTTGCCTCGCACGGCGCCGCGAAGATCGCCGGCCCGCGCGGCGAAGCGGTGCTGCTCGGCAATTCGGTCGGGCCCATCTATGATCCGGCCGATGCGCAGGTGCAGTCCCGGCTGCGCTACGCGAACCGCGCCAACCCGCCGATTCTGTGCGCGAGCGGCGATGCGCTGCGCACGTATCTTTGCGTGCTACAGCGCGGCGGCGCGGCACCCGTGTTTGCGCTGAAGAAATCCCGGCCCATCCCGGCGCGCGGCATGGCCGCGCAGGCGGTGCTCATCGACGCCGATCTGGATTTGCACGATGGCCGGGGACTCTTGTCCTGCGAGCTCGGCCTCAGCATCACCGCCACCAGCCGGCTGGGCACACGCACCCTGGGGATCAACGGCACCTGCGCACCGCAGTCCTCCGCCGCCCAGGAGCAGCCCACGCTCAAGGCCATCTTCGACAGCTACCGCATCAACGGTCAGGTGGTCGCGCAGGAATTCGCCGGCGACGAGCGGCGCAGCCGCCAGGCCGGCGCCAATGCGCGCACCCAGGCCAATGCCGCGCATGCCACCGAGGATGCACGCAGCGCCGCCTTCCAGGCCCACCTGGACGACATCGACCGCTCCAGCAAGAGCTTTCAGAACTATCAGCTGGATCAGACCGAGCTGCAGGACAGCCTGCATGGCGCGCGGGGTGCAGTGCCCAATGCGCTCGCCGATGCCCTCATCAAGGCCAATCCGGATCGCTTCCAGGCGGTGGCGGCGCCGGATTTCCTGAAGGGCGCGGATTTCTGAGACAGGGCGGGAGCCTGTCCGGGTATTCGGACAGGCTAGGCGCTCCCCCAGCTCAAGCGTCTTTGCAACAGATACAGCGCCACACTCGCGGCGAGAATCGCGGCCAGGCCGATGATCTCCGCCTTCGAGGCCATGCCGATGAGCGCCAGCATACCGGCGCCGCCGATGGCCGCTGCGGCTTTCAGCCAGCGGAAATTCAAGGGTTCGCCGGCGAGCGCCACGCGCCGCGCGGCCAGCTGCCAGGCCGCCGCGCAGCCGCCCATGTACAGCGGCGCCACCGTCAGCGTGGACAGCACTGCGAGCTCCGCAAAGCTGCCCGTGAGCGCGAGCGCGATGCCGACCGCGGCGTGCGCCAGGATGGCGACGTAAGGCGTGTGGGTGCGCGCATTCACGCGGCCGAGCGCACGCGGCAGGAACCCGTCGCGCGCCATCGCAAACAGGATGCGCGGGCTGCCGAGGATGTCGCTGGCCGCCCAGCTGAGCATGGATACCGCCGCGCCCACCAGCATGAGGAGGCTGAGCGCAGGGCTGATGCGCGCCATCGCATCGGCGAGCGGTACCGTGGATTGCGGCAGGGCGGTGCCGAGGATGCCCTGGGCGACGAGCTGGATGGTGCCGTACAGGAAGGCAACGAACAGCATGGCGATCGCCAGGCCGCGCGGAATGGTGCGCGCCGGTTGCGTCACCTCGCCGCCGGCGCAGAGGCTGGTTTCCATGCCGGTGAAGGCGAAGACCGCGAGAATCAGGGCGCGGCCCAGGCCCGCGGTGTCCGTCGTGACGCTCTGGGTGAAATTCGCGAGATGCACGGCGCCCGCGCCGAGGACCAGGAACAGTGCGAGGGGAATGAGCTTGAGCAAGGTGCCGCCGTTGATGAGCCGCGCGCCGCGGGCGACGCCGGCGATGTTCACCAGTGCGATGCCGCCGATCACCCCGACGATGACGCCCACGCGCACCGCACCGGCGATGGCCGGGGGCGCCACGCTCACCACCACGTCGGCCAGCGCCGCGATGATGCCGCCGCAGGCGAGCACATTGCAGAACCAGAGCAGCACGCCGGCGATGAATCCGGCGAGCGGCCCGAAGGCCTCCTCCACATAGCCGTAGGGGCCGCCGCTGGTGGGCACGCGGCTGCCGGCTTCGCCGAAGCAGATGGCGATGGAAACCATGATGACGGCGCACACCAGGATGGCGAGCGGTGCGTACAGGCCCGCGGATGCGGCAAGCGCCGCCGGCAGGCGGAATATGGTGGCGCCGACCACCACGTTGACGATGCTCGCCGCGAAGCTCCATGGACCCATGGCGCGTATCAAACCGGCGTCGCGACGATTTTCCTTCAAGCTCGGTTAAAGTACCGGGGCAATGAATGACCGTCAAATATGGTTCCCAGGCAGAGTTCGGACACGAACAGGCCGGACATGAAACACTCGATGCTGCCGGGAATTTTCGCAGCGACCCTGGCCGCGGTGTCCTGGTCCTTGAGTTTCATCGTACCGTTTGTCATCGGCCGGTATTCGCTGTTCGATTTTGCCCTGGTGGAGTTCGTATTCTCCGGGATACTGGGCCTGGTACTGCTGCGCCGCGATGCGGCGGGGGTGAGGTTGCTGCAGCCGCGCGACTGGGTGGCGGCCTGTTCGCTGGGGCTGATCGGCTATGTCGGCTACTTCCTGGCCGTGATGGGTGCCGCGGTGACCGCGGGACCGGTGATTGCCCCCGCGTTCGTGGGCCTGGTGCCGGTGGTGCTCGGCGTCGCCGGCAATCTGCGCCAGCGGTCCGTGCCCTTTCGAACGCTGGCACTGCCGCTGTCGCTCGCTGCAGCGGGGCTGCTGCTGGTCAATGGCAGCGGCTTGCTCAACTCCGCCGGCGCACCCGCCAAATCGCTGCTGCTCGGCATCCCGCTGGCGCTGCTGGCGGTGACCTTCTGGACGCTGTTCGGCCTGATGAACCAAAGCGCGCTCGCGCGACGACCGCAGATGAACGTCGGCGTCTGGTCGGCACTGATCATGGTGGGCGCGGGTCTGGCGATGCTGATGTTCCTGCCGCTCGGACTCGCCATGGGACTGTTCGAAATCCCGCGGCTGGGCCTGCATTGGGACCTCGCGGGTCCCTTGCTGATGTGGGCGGCGGGCCTTGCCGTCGTTTCGAACGTCGGCGGCGCAACGGCCTGGACCTTTGCCTCGCAGCGGTTGCCGGTGGCGCTTGCCGCACAGATGATCACCATCGAGCCCACCGCGGCAACTATTCTGGGACTGCTCGTGCATCGGCGCTGGCCGTCGGCGGCCGAGGTCATCGGCATGGCGGTGTTGCTCACCGGCGTGCTCATCGCGATCGGCGTGTTCACGCGCGCGAATGCCCTGCCGGTGCCGGCCGCCGCGGCACCCTCATCGCTCAGGACGAGCGGATCTTCGGCTACTGTGCGGTCCTGAATTTCTGCCACAGGCGGGTCACGAGACGCGTCTGCTCGATGGAGTAATCGGTGGACACGAACAGCCGTTGCTGCTCCTCGGCCGTTGGATAAATGACACGGTCCGAGGCGATCGAGGCATCGAGTAGCGGCGTGGCGGCCGCGTTGGCGCTGGCGAAGCCGATGGCGTTGGAGATGTGCGCCATGACCTTGGGGTTCATCAGGTAATTGATGAAGGCGTAGGCATTGGCCACGTGCGGTGCATCGCGCGGGATGGCAAGCAGATCGAACCACTGCAGCGAGCCTTCGAGCGGAATCAGATAGCCTAGCGTGATGCCGTTCCCGGCGTCCGCCGCGCGCTTGCGGGCCTGGACGAAGTCGCCGTTGTAGCCGAGCGATATGCAGATGTCGCCGTTGGCAATGGCCTCGATTTCACCGGAGGTGTCAATGTTGCGGACGAAGGGACGGATGGACCCGAGCACTTTCTCCACGTCCGCGAAGTCCTGGCCGCTCGGCGCGTTGGGATTGCGGCCGAGGTACTTGAGCACCAGGTGCACCACGCCGACCGGATCGTCGATGAAATTGATGCCGCAGGGCGCCAATTTGGCGGCGTACGCCGGATCGAATAGCAAGCGCCAGCTATTGGGCGGATCTCCGGACAGGCGCTGCGCCACCATTTTCTCGTTGTAGCCGATGCCGAAGGTGCCCCAGGTGTAGACCACACCGTAGACGTTGCCGGGGTCATTCTGCGCCATGCGCGCCATGATGGCCGGATTGAGGTTGACCAGATTGGGGAGCTTGGATTTGTCGAGCGGCAGATAGGCGCCGCTGCCGATCTGCCGCCGGAAGAACGCGCCGGTGGGCACGACGACGTCGAAGCCGCTGTGGCCGGTGAGCACGCTCGACTCCTGGGTCTCGCTGTTGTCGAAATAGGCGGCGTGGACCTTGATGCCGGTGGCCTTCTCGAACGCGGAGAAGGTGTCGGGGGCGAGGTAATCCGCCCAGATGTAGATGCTCACGGCATCCGAGTCCGGCTTGCTGCAGGCGCCGAGGGATGCCGCCGCCAGACACAGTATTGCCAACGCCACGGGCCGACCACTCATGTGCCGGAGTCTAGCCGAAGCGCCATCACCCGTGCGCCGTGGCTTGTCTGCGGAGCGGGCGCCGGGCAATCCCTGCAGAACCATTGGTTGCCAATGGCAACCCATTTGCCCACGCGAGGAGGGGCCGTGTCGCGGCAGTTCGGCGAGCCATAGGCCCGGATCATTCTCGAAGGTGGCACGCGTATCTCGTGTATGCCAACGAACAGACGGCACTGCGGCGGCGCACTTACACTGTATTTTGCGGTTCAGCCTGGTCAACCAAGGAGAATTAGCATGTTACGCAGCGTCAAGGAGCTGGAGGGATACGCGATCAGCGCCACCGACGGCAGCATCGGCAAGGTGAAGGATTTCTACTTCGATGATTCCGCCTGGGTCGTGCGCTATCTGGTGGTGGATGCCGGCTCATGGCTCGCGGATCGCGAAGTGCTCATCTCGCCATTCTCGGTCGGCAAGCCCGACTGGTCCGGCAAGCTCGTGCCCGTTTCGCTCACCCGGGAACAGGTCAAGAACAGCCCGCCCATCGACACCGACAAGCCGGTGTCGCGGCAGCATGAAATGGGCTATCTCGGCTATTACAACTACCCGAATTACTGGGGTGGTACGGGCCTGTGGGGCGAGGGCGCATATCCCGGATTGATGCTGAGCATGCCGTACGCCGGACCCGACGTGGCCTACGCCCGGGCACGGATCGCCAATGACCGGTTGGAAACGCAGGCGGTGGAGGAACGACTCGCCGAAAGCGACCGGCATCTACGCAGCTGCAATGCCGTGAAGGGTTATCACATTCTGGCGACGGACGGCGAAATCGGTCACGTGCAGGGGTTCCTCATGGACGAGTTCACCTGGGCCATCCGATATATGGTCGTGGATACCAGCAATTGGTGGGTCGGACATCAGGTCTTGGTCGCACCCGAGTGGATCGAGAGCGTGAGCTGGTCCCAGTCGCGCGTGTCGATCAACCTGACCCGCCGGTCGATCCAGGATGCCCCCGTCTATGACCCGGACATGCCGCTGAATCGCCAGGAAGAAATGGATATCTACACGCATTACCGACGTCCGGCCTATTGGAGCAGCCCGGACGTCTCGTCGAGGCTGGCCCCGTGAGGACTCTGATGATCGGTGTCTGCTGGGTGTTGCTGGCGCCGCGGGCGGGTGCCGCCGATCACTTTGCGGCGGATGATGACTTCGTCCGCGAGGCCCAGCGGGCCGGCAGCCGGGAGGTGGCCGATGCGCAAAGCGCCCTCACGCTGTCGAACAATCCGAATGTGAAACAGGCCGCGCAGATGATGCTGAGCGACGGCACCACCGTGAATCGACGACTGGCCGAGATTGCCGTCGAAGAGGGCTGGATCCCTGCATCGCCGGAGCCGGCCGCCGACGGCAGCGATTACTCCGACTACACCTACATCATCGGTCAAATCGCGGCGCAGCGTCGCGCCATCGATGTCTACGAACAGGAGGCGGCCAACGGTGCCGATACGACCTTGCGCGAATTCGCCAAAAAGACCGTGCCGGCGATGCGGCGCACCCTGGAGTCGTTGCGAGCGCTGCGCAGCGCATAAGTCCCTGACCGCAAACGTGCGCCGCCGCCGCCCGGACGCGGCAGCGGCGCATCGCGTTATGTCGATCGATGCCAGCCGTCATTGACCATCGACGCGACGCAGTCTTCAGGCAGATAGGTCTTCCAAGCGGCAACATTGGCCGCGGCGCGTGCCGCAGCGGCTTTTCGCATCTGCAGCGTGAGTGCGTAGCCCATGATGCGGGCCGCCGGCTGGCCCGCGTTGGCCCCGAGACTCTGCCTCGGAATCCAAAGTGGGGCGTGGGCGGCCAGCGTGGAATGCCATTGTGCCTGTGGATTCATGCTTCGTGTCTCGTGTGAGGTGGATGGGGATTTAGATTAGCCGCACGCTAAAGTGTGGTCTGTACGCGAGCGCGCATAAGGGCGGCGTGCGGCTCGATGCGCGCTCATCCGCGCTAATCCGCGCCGGACCAGCCGCCGCCCAGCGCCTTGTAGATGGCCACGAGATCGGTCACTACCAGCGCGTCGGATTGAGTGAGCAGATCCTTGGCGTTCAACAAGACATATTGTGCCTGCAGCACATCCACGAATGTGACGAAACCCGTCTCATAGCGATCCTCCGCGATACCGAGGGTGCCTTGCGCGGCGCTCACCGCGAGCACCAGCGATTCGCGCCGATGCTCCTCGTAGCGATGGCGCGCCAGCGCATCCTCCACGTCGCGGAGCGCGCCCAAAAAAGCTGTTCGATAGGCGAGCTCGGCCTGGGTTCGCTCTTCTTTGGCTTGGTCGAGACGGGCTCGGTTGGCGCCGGCGTCGAACAGCGGTTCGCTGATCATTCCCAGTGCCGCTGCCAAGAGGTTGCCGCTCGAGAACAAATCGGACGCTCCGGAAAACGCGGCAAGGCCGAGCAGATCGACCTTGGGATACAGGCTCGCCGTTTTGACGCCGACCTGCGCATTTTTGGCGGCGAGCCGACTTTCGGCCGCGCGCACGTCCGGTCGGCGCAGCAGCAGCCGGGCCGGTAGGCCCGAGGGCAGTTCCGGCGGCGGCAGCGGAAGCGCACCGCCGCTGCCGCGAAGTTCGCTCTCCAGGTATTCGGGCGGTTCGCCGATCAGCAGGCCGAGGGCGTGTATCCGGGCGCGTGCCTCCGCCTCGAGCTGTGGGATCTGGGCCGCCGCGGTCGCCACCAAGGTCTGCTGCTGATTGACGTCCAGCCTGGTGACGAAGCCGGCGCTGCGTCGCGCTTGGATGAGGAGGAACAGATCGTTTTGTCGTGCGAGTTCGGCACCCCCGACGGCGATTCGCGCCTGCAGCGCGCGCAGCGAGAAATAGTCATTCGCGATCTCGGCGGTGAGCGACACTTCGCCATCGCGCTCATCCCAGAGGACCGCCTGAGTGCCGGATTTAGCCTCCTCCACCGTGCGTCGCGTGGCGCCGAACAGATCGAGCTCCCACGAGGCATCGAAGCCGGCCGTATACAGATTCAACCGTGACGGAATCGGCAGGGCTGAGGCGCCGGGCGCGGCGTTGGTGCGCAGATCCACGGCGGAGCCCAGTGCACTGACGCTCGGATACCCGGCGGCGCCGGCTTCGCGTTCCTTCAGGCGCGATTCGCGGACCCGCGAGACGGCCGACTCGAGGTCAAGGTTATGGGCGAGGGCATGCTCGATGAGGTGATCGAGTGTCGGATCCTGGAACAGCTCCCACCAGCGCGCCAGCCGGCCGTCGGCCGGCGCGGGCGCGGGCGCGGGCGCCGGGGTGAGCGTCGTGGAAGTCCCGGTGTCTTCCACATAGGCTGCGGGCGCGTCGAGCTGCGGACGCCGGTAGTCCGGGCCCACGGTGCAGCCGATCAAGGCCATGAGGCCGGCCGCTGCGCACAGCGCCCGCGATGCCTGCGCGGGCCTCAACCGGAGCTCCGGCCAGTGGATGGCGGCCGGGTGCCCCGCATGAGCGCGAGCAGCGGAATCGATGCGAACACCACAATCATCAGCGTATGGAACACATCGACGTAGGAGAGCATGGCGGCCTGCCGCTGCATGGCGCCGTAGAACTGCGCGAGCCCCTGCGCGGGCGCCGCAGCCGCCAGTTGACCGTGCGACACCAGTTGGTGCGCGATGTGGCCGATTCCCGATGTGTAGTTGGGATTGAGCGGGTTCAAGGTCTCGACCAGGCGCGATTGATGGAACTGCTGGCGGCGCGCCAGCAGGGTCTCCACCGTCGCAATGCCGATGGTGCCGCCGAGGTTGCGCGCCACGTTCATCAGTGCCGAGGCCTGGTTGCTATCCTCCGGGCGAAGGCCCACATAGGCGAGATTGGTGAGCGGCACGAACAGAAACGGCAGGCCCACAGCCTGGAACATGCGCGCCGTCGCGGCATCGTAGAAGGAAATGCCGGTATTGAAATGGCTCATGTTCAAGAGCGCCAAGCCTTGAATCACAAAGGCGCCCGCGATCATGAAGCGCGCATCGATCCGGCTGGTCAGCAGTCCGCTGATGGGCATGGCGAGGATGGTGGCGATGCCGCCCGCCGCGAGCGCGAGGCCGGCATTCGTCGCCGTGTAATCGAGGACCTGCTGCAGCAGCTGAGGAATGAACAGGGTCGTGCCGAATATGATCACGCCGGTGAGCAACAGCAAGACGCTCGCCAGCCCGAAATTGCGGTTACCCAGCATCCGGATGGGTACGATCGGCGATTTGCGGGTCAATTCCCATGGAATGAATAGAATCAGCGAGACCACGGTGATGACGGTGGTTGCCACGATCGTGGAACTCCCGAACCAATCGTCCTCCTGGCCCCGGTCCAGCGTGATTTCCAGGCAGCTGAAGAACAGCGCAACCAGCACGAACCCGATGACGTCCATTTTCAGACCCCCTTCGAGCCGCTTCTTGCGTTCGCGCACCAAAGCGGCCGGCTCGTCGACGAATACATGGACGAGCACCAGGGAGAGCAGGCCCACGGGCACATTGATCAGGAAGCACCACTGCCAGGATGCATTGTCGGTGATCCAGCCCCCCAGCACCGGGCCGAGAATGGGGCCGGCGATGACCACCATGCCGTAGGCGGCGAATGCCATGCCGCGCTTTTTCGGGGGAAAGGTGTCCACCAGCATGGATTGTTCGACCGCGGCCAGACCGCCGGCGGCGGCGCCCTGGACGATGCGTGCCAGGATCAGCAGGTCGAGGTTGCCGGCCACGCCGCAAAAGAACGAAGCGAGCGTGAACATGGCCACCGATCCCATGTAATAGCGCTTGCGTCCGAGCACGTTGGCCAGCCAGCCGGAAATCGGAATCACGACTGCGGTGGCGATCAGGAAGGTGGTGCTGACCCAGCTGGCCTCGTCATAGCTGACCGCCAGGCTGCCGGCAATGTGATTGAGCGCCACATTGACGATCGAGATGTCGAGCACGGTCATGAATGTGGCGATCGAGACCACCGCGACAATGGCCCAGGGGTTGCGCTTGCCGGCGACCGAGCGGTCGGGCGTCCAGGGCGCATTGCCGGCGCTCGCGGCTTGGGCGGCGTCCGCCATTCAGCGCACCAGGACCTGGGGTTCGACCGACATCCCCGGCCCGATCAGGCAATCGCGCGGCACGTCGTCCATGAGAATCTTGACCGGCACGCGCTGCACGACCTTGACGAAATTGCCGGTGGCATTCTCGGGCGGCAGGATCGCGAACGCCTGACCAGCGCCACGCTGAATCGAATCGACATGGCCGCGGATGTTCGCATCCGGGCAGGCGTCCGCAACGATCGTCACCGGTTGACCGGCGCGCATGCGCACCAGCTGGGTCTCCTTGAAATTGGCGGTCACCCACAGCTGCAGTGGAACGATGGCGAGAATCTGCGTTCCGGGTTGAACGTAATCCCCCACCGCGATGCCCTTCTGCGCCACGTGTCCGTCCATCGGCGCGAGGATGCGTGCGTAGCCGAAGCTGATGCCGGCTTGGTCGAGCTGTGCCTGTGCGGCTGCGAGTTGTTGTTCTGCGGCCGCCACCAGCGTCCGGCTGGCGGCGACCTGCACCGCCCGGACTTGCGCGGCGCGCACCGCCGCATCGTGCATCGCGTGTGTTTGTCGGGCGGTGGTGTCGGCCTGGTCCAGCTGCTGCTGGGAAACGGCGGCCGGATTCAACTCGGCCAGCCGCCGGTAGCGTGCGCGATCGAGCGCCGCAATGGTCGCTTGCGCCTCGGCGGCGGCGGTATCGGCCCGCGATTGCCGGAGGGTGGCCTCGGCGATTTGAATCTGTGCGCGGGCGTCATCGAGCTGGGCTTGCGCCTGTGCACGTTGGGCGGTTGCCTGGGCGACGCGGGACTGCGCGTCGGCGGAATCGATCAGCACCAGGGGCTGACCCGTCTTGACGGACTGGTTGTCGTCGACCATCACGGCAATCACCTGGCCCGCGATCTGCGGCGCGAGGCGCACGATCTGGGTGTCGATGAAGGCGTCGTCGGTGGATTCGTAGCGACGCTCGTGCAGCCACCAGAGCAGGCCCGCGACCAGCAGCAGCAGCGCCGCGACGCCGCCGGCTATCAGCACCGCGGGGCGATGAAGCAGGCTGGGCTTGGCCGGCGCGCCGCTCTCGGCGGCCGCGGCACCGGCTTGCGGTGCGGCACCGGCTCGCGGCGCAGCACCGGCGGTCGCAGCGTCGGCGGGCGCAGCGTCGGCGGGCGCGGCCGGCGGTGCGGCGTCGGGCTGGGTCGTCATGGGGTCGGTCTCTAAGGAACCCAAATTTATCGACGGCACCGTGATGCAGTCTGTACGCCAACGCACCGATGGGAAACTGCGTTGGCGCTAGGGTGACGACATGCGCGCCAATCCTCCCGTCTCGACAGCCAACCGCCGCCAACAGCCGGACTCGCCGGCGAGCGATCCGCCGGAATACTCGGTTCCGCGACCCACGACCGGCACCGCCGATGACGACGATGAACCGGAAGACGAGCACGCCGACGAGAACGAGGCGCGCGAGCGCGAGACCGACGAGAATACCGAGGCCCCGGAGGAATTCGAAGTCGACGACGAAGACGAAGACGAAGACGACGATGACGACGAGGAGGACGAGGACGACGAGGACGAGGAAGACGAGTGACGCTGCGCGAACGTTGTGCCGGTCAGGGCGTGAGCACCGCAGCGCCTGCGAAGTTGCCGGCGCGCAGATCATCCAGCGCCTGATTGGCCTGTTGCAGTGCATATCGCGTCGTGCGGGTCTGGATGCCGATTTGCGGTGCCAATCGCAGGAATTCGATGCCGTCGCGGCGCGTCAGGTTGGCGACCGAGAGAATCTGGCGCTCCTCCCACAAGAGCGCATAGGGAAACCCGGGAATGTCGCTCATGTGGATTCCGGCGCACACGACCCGGCCTCCCTTGCGCACGGCTTTGAGCGCGAGCGGCACGAGGGCGCCCACCGTGGCGAAAATGATCGCGGCATCCAGCGGTTCCGGCGGCATCTGCTCGGATCCGCCCGCCCAGTCCGCGCCGAGACTGCGGGCAAACTGCTGCGTGGATGCGTCACCCGGCCGGGTGAAGGCGAACACCGATCGGCCCTGCCATTTCGCCACCTGGGCCAAAATGTGTGCCGCGGCACCGAAGCCGTACAGCCCGAGCTTCTTGCCCTCTCCGGCAATGACCAGCGAGCGCCATCCGATCAGGCCGGCGCATAGCAGCGGCGCCAACTCGACATCACCGCCCCGTTCGCCCAACGGAAAGGCGAATCGCGCATCGGCGACCGCCGCGGTTGCATAGCCGCCGTCGCGCGTGTAGCCGGTAAACAGCGGATGATCGCAGAGATTCTCGCGCTGCATCCGGCAGTAGGGGCAGACGCCGCAGGTGTGTCCGAGCCAGGGGATTCCGACGCGCTCTCCGATCTGCAGATCCGCGACGCCGGCGCCGATCGCATCGATGCGGCCCACGATCTCGTGGCCGGGGATGATGGGGATCTGCGGGTGGGGAAGTTCGCCGTCGACGACGTGCAGATCAGTGCGGCACACGCCGCAGGCGAGCACCTTGATCCGAATTTCTCCGGCCGCCGGCCGCCGGTCCGGCAGCGCCGTCCAGACCAGCGGCGCGTGAAGTTTGTCGAGGACCATCGCCTGCATGCGGTGGTCAGGCCGCCATCTGAAAGTACTCGCGGGCGAGAGCGACCAGTCCGGCATCGCCGGGCGGATCAGGGGTGTCCGCCCCATACACCTGGGCGTCGAGGTCCGGACGATGCCGCTTCAGGTAGCGATTCAGCTCGAACTTGGCCTCCCCCGGTCCGGCGATCAATGTGCCGCCCGTGTGATTCAAAGCGGCAACGATGCGTCCGAAGAACTGCGTGTCGACCGGATGAGGATTCATCGCGGCGTTTTGATGATGCAGCCGCTGCACGGAGACGTGCGAGTTGATGGTGATCTTGGATTCTTCGGTGGTGCTGATTTGAAAGACATTCGCCTGGCGATGGTCGATCCAAACGATGCCGTGATAGCGTGCGCTCATGGGCGTTGTCCTGGTTCGGGTGGTGAGGGTCGGAGCCGAGACTACGTCCAGCGGGCGGGGGGTGTATGTACGCCATCACACAGAGGCGGGTCACGCGGCACCGCGCGAGGATCCCATCTCACGCATCGAACCGCGCAAGGACCTCACGCATCGAGGAATTCTCTGATCGCCGCCACCCGGTCGGCGGCACCGGCCTGGCGCCCGAAGAGAATCTTGCCGGCTCCGGGCAGCAGGCGCGCCACCTCGTCGAGATAGATGTGCAGCGGATCGCGCTCGGTGGCCGTGAGCAGCACGGGTGAGCGGATGCGCGGCAGCAGACTGCGCACGTCCTGCGCGAACGCCGCCTGATAGGCGATGCGATAGGTGTCGAGCGCCTTGAGCACGTCGACCACGCCGAGGTGCAGGTCCTTCGGGGGCAGCAGGCCGTTGGCCAGCCGGTTTTGCGCGTCGTGCGCGTAATGCGGCCAGTACAGAAACTGGTCGCGGACGAAGTTCCACGCCCACACGAGATGGCCGCCGTAATCATCGGGCTCGACCGCGGGCGCGTAGCGCGCCAACAGCTGTTGCTTGAGATCCTCGGGAAACAACGGCAGGCCGTCGAGCACCAGCTTGCCGATGCGATCGGGCCACCTGACCGCGAGCTCGCAGCCGATTTGCGCACCGGTGTGGCTGCCGTAGAAGTCGACCCGATCCAACTGCAGCAGATCCAGGATCCGGACCGCGCAATCGGCGTAGTACTCCATGTCGGTGTCCTCGCGCGCGGGCCTGGCGGAATCTCCGTTGCCGAGCATGTCGGGCGCCACGGTGAGGCGCGCGGCGGCGAATTCGGTCATCAAGCCCACCATGCCCAGCGAGGAGCCGGGGCCGGCATGCGCCAGGTACAGCGGCAGGCGCCCGGCGGAGTGGCGCTGCCCCGCATAACGATAGTGGACCAGTCCTTCGCGCAGCCTGAGGAATCCCCGGTCGATCATGATCTCTCCACCCTGCGCATGGCCCGGCCCGGATTCGGCGGCTGCGAGTTCGAACGCCGTGCGCGGCGACAGCATGCCGAGAACGCCCGATCCGCCGACAAAATCACGACGGGTGATCGTACCGGTCATCGCGCTTGGAACCAGTGATAATTGAAGCTCACGCTCACCCGCTCGGCCGGCACCGGGTTCGGTGCCACCTCGTGGCGCAGCCAACTCTCGAACAGCACGAGTTGACCGGCAACCGCCGGCAGCGTCACCCAGGGCCGGTTCCCGACCCGGCAGCGCGCCGACTTCGGCGGTGCAGCCATGAACCGATCGAGCCGCGGGTCCTCGAATTTGATCCCCGGGCTGCCCCGAGGCACCCGCACGTAGTAGGTGCCGCTCACCGTCGACAGCGGATGCAGGTGCAGATCGTGCCGGGTGCGACGGGGCATGAAGTTGATCCAGCAGTCGGTCATCTCCAGCCGGCAGTCGCGCAGGTCCCAGTCCACCGCCTGCGCAAATGCCGTCACGTGGGGCCTGAGCCGGTGCTCCAAGGCGGCGAAGGTGGGCGACATGTCCTGCAGCCGGTGGGCCGAGGCATACGAGGTGTAGCCGCCGGGATAATTCTTCTGCGACCAGCGCCGGCCGGCCGCATCGTCGGCCCTCAGCTGCCTTCCCTCCTTGAGCATCTGCCGATTCAAGCCCGCCGTCGCGCCCCGCTGCAGCGGGGCGCAGTAGACGCGGGTGGGGAACAATTCCTGAAGACTCATGCCCCTGCGATGATACGCAATTCGCCGCCCTGCACCAGAATCTCGGCGTTCAATCCGGCCTGCCGTGAGCTCTGCGACAGGAAGGCGGCGACCTCGGTGAATCGTGCATCGGCGGAGTCGAGGATCCGGGGCGCGCTGTCATCGTCGATCCACGCGGGCACGAAGCGTACCTCCCAGCGTGCCCGATCATCGCGGATCAGTTTGGCCAGTCCGGTCGAGTCGTTCGAGCGGCAGGTGTACGCCGCCCAGAGCGTCGATGCCGTCGCCGGCGAGCTCACCGCGCCGGGCGCGCCGCCCGGTTTGGGGCCCGAGGCGCTGCACAGCGGCGCGCCCGCGCGTCTCGGCAATAATCCCATCAACCGCATCTTCGGTTCGTTCGCGATGTGGCAGCAGCCGGCCGCGGACGCCCGGGTGGGCGCGGACCTCAAGGCAGGCGCGGACTCCCAGCCGGGCACCGATCAATCCGTGCAGCGCGCCCGGCGCGAGTCGATTGCGCGCGGCGCGGACGTGTTCTACCTGCGCCGCTTCCTCATCAGCGACGTGGGCAAGTACAACGACAAGGGCCTCGGCAACCCGTTCAAGCGCTCCTGCGGCAGCGGCTGCCACAACACCCTACTCATGGGCATGGATCTGGCGCCGGGCTACATGGACTTGGGGCTCAACAATCTGCCGTGGGCCAATGCGCGTCCGGATCTGCCGCTGTTCAAGGTGGTCTGCGAATCCGGCGCGGTGCCGCAGTCGTATCTCGGGCGGGTCATGTTCACGCACGATCCGGGCCGGGCGCTGATCACGGGCAAATGCGCGGACGTCGGCGCCAGCATGACGCAGCAGTCGCGCAGCCTCGCCGCCCGCGCGCCGTATTTCATGAACGGCTCCGCGGCCAATCTGCGTGAGCTCGTCGATTTCTACGATAGGCGCTTCAACATCGGGTACACCGAAACCGAAAAGCAGGATCTGGTCAATTTTCTGAGCGTCCTATGAGCCGCCGCGCCCGACAGCCGCCCAGCGCCCGTCTGCCGCTCGCCGGGGGCCTGTTGGCCGCCGCCTGGCTGCTGCAATCCGGCCTGCCGGCCGTGGCGGCGGAGCTCGATGCCAGCTGCAATGTCGTCATGCCCTTCGACGGAATCAACAAGGGCGTCGCCGGCGGCGTGTACAACAGTGGAACGCCGGAGCAGCGCGCGGCGGCGCAGGATCTGGCGCGGCGGGCCGCGCTCGATCCGCGCCTGTCGATCCAGCCCGCGATCCTGGATCCGCCGGCGCCACCGCCGCCGGCGCCGCCCTACGAGGAGCGCACGCTGGTCATCACCTATCCCTTCGACAGCGACCGCGCCTCGGGCCCGGACATGGTGAAGCTCAAGGCACTCGCCGTTTACGCGCGGGCGGCCGCGGCCAGGCGCGTGCGGGTCACCGGCCATCGCGGCGACTCGCGGCTGTCGGACGGCAGCGACCTTGCGGAGAAGCCGCCATTGGCGGAGGCCCGTGCGAAGAAGGTGGCGGGCATTCTTCAGGCCCTCGGCATCGATGCGGCGGTGACGCAGGTCCAATGGGAACTCGAGGCCCCCGTGGGCCGCGGCGATGAGGACTGGCGAAACCGCCGGGTCGAGGTGACGGTCAGCCCGTGACCGGCCTGAGGCTCGCGCAAATGGTATTGACAATCATTCGCATTTGCGTTCATACTTCGCTGATGATCGTTTGTGTCTGCAAAGCCGTGTCGGAGAAGCACATCCGGGCCGCCGTCAGGGATGGCGCGACGTGTACGCGCGACCTCACCCGGCGCTTGGGGCTGGGCAGCTGCTGTGGTAAGTGCCTGCCGGACGCCAGGCGCGTCCTGTCCGACAGTTTGAGTGCGCGCGAGCAGTGCACCCAGGCTGCGGCGTTTTTCCCCGGCAATGGGAAGGGATTGCCAGCCTGACGAGGCCTGAGGTCCCGCGCGCATCGGATGCGCCCGATGTGCCCGGGTGCCGCATTCGAGCGTAAACTCCCGTTGCGTTCAAACCGCAGGCGGAGGGGCTACCGTGCAGGGTGATGCAAGGGTCTTGGAATTTCTCAACGAGGCGCTCAAGAACGAACTGACCGCGATCAATCAATATTTTCTGCACGCACGCATGCTCGATAACTGGGGCATGAAGCGCCTCGGTAAGCTGGAGTACGAGGAATCGATCGACGAGATGCGGCATGCGGACCGCTTGGTGAAGCGGATCCTTTTCCTCGATGGCCTGCCCAACCTGCAGGATCTGGGCAAGCTGTACATCGGCGAAGACGTCGCCGAGGTGCTGAGCTGTGATCTGAAGCGCGAGTTGGCGGCGCATCCGATGTACGCCGCAGCCATCGCCTATTGCGAGTCCGTGAAGGACTATGTGACGCGCGAATTGCTGGTGCACATCCAAAAGAGCGAGGAAGCGCACATCGATTTCATCGAAGAGCAATTGGGGCTGCTCGAGAAGATGGGCCTGCCGAACTACGTACAAAGCGCCACCGGCGAGCTGAGTGACTCGAGCTCAGACAACACGCCCTGACCCTCCTCGCGGCCCTATCATGACCGCGGCGAGGGCGACATGAATCCCAGCAAGCCCGCCTGGTCCGGCGTCTTTCCCGCGGCCACCACCCAGTTCGACGCCGGCCTCGGCGTCGACATCGAGGCCACCCAGGCGGTGCAATCGGCATTGGTGCGCGATGGCGTGCACGGTATGGTGCTGCTCGGCACGGTGGGGGAGAACAATTCCCTGAGCGGCGCGGAGAAGCGCGCGGTGCTCCAAGCGGCGGTGGCGGCGGTGGGCGGCACGGTGCCTCTGATCGCGGGGGTCTCGGAGTTCACGACGGCGGGCGCCGCCGCCTATGCGCGCGATGCCGAGGCCATCGGCGTCGACGGCTTGATGGTGCTGCCGGCCATGGTCTATGTCCCCGCGCGCGCCGAACTCGAGAATCACTTCCGCACCGTGGCCGCGGCCACCTCCCTGCCCATCATGCTGTACAACAATCCGCCGGCGTATCGGGTGAACATCGACTTCGAGACGCTGCGCAATCTGTCCGCGGTGCCCAACATCGTGGCCATCAAGGAATCGGCCCCCGACCCACGGCGCTTCACCGATTTGATCAACGAGTTCGCGGACCGGTATCTTTTGTTCGCGGGACTCGACGACATCGCGCTGGAGGGACTGATCCTGGGTGCCAGCGGCTGGGTGTCGGGTCTGACCAATGCGTTTCCGGCCGAATCGCTGGCGTTGGTTGCGGCCATCAAGGCGGGTGACCTGGAGCGCGCGCGGCGGCTGTACCGCTGGTTCATGCCGTTGCTGCACCTGGATGCCGAACACGATCTGGTGCAGTCGATCAAGCTGGCCGAACAGATCATGGGCCGCGGCTGCGAGCGGGTGCGTGCGCCGCGCCTGCCCTTGAGCGGCGAGCGCCGCATGGCGGTGGTGGCCATGGTGGAACGCGCCCGCGCGACCCGGCCGCTGTGAGAACCATCCGGGTGATCGATTCGCACACGGCGGGCGAGCCCACCCGCTTGGTGATGGAGGGCGGACCGGATCTCGGCGACGGACCGCTCGAGGTGCGGGCGCGGCGATTTCGCGAGCGCTTCGATGAGTATCGGTCGGCCATCGTGAATGAACCGCGCGGCTCGGATCCATTGGTGGGTGCACTGCTGTTGAAGCCCAACCGTGAGGACTGCCAGTTCGGCGTCATCTTCTTCAACAATGTGGGTTACCTCGGCATGTGCGGCCACGGCACCATCGGCCTGATCGCCTCCCTGGCCCATGCCGGCCAGTGCCGCCCGGGCGCGCATCGAATCGACACGCCGGTGGGCCCGGTCGACACTCGGCTGCGCGCCGACGGCCAAGTCGAAGTGGACAATGTGACCAGCCATCGCCTGGCGCGGCAGGTCGCCGTGACGGTTCCCGGCTTCGGCGAGGTGAGGGGCGATGTGGCCTGGGGCGGAAATTGGTTTTTTCTCATCGATCAGCATGGGCTGCACATCGACCCGGACCAGGTCGAGGTCTTGACGGATTTCACCTGGCGCGTGCGCCAGGCGCTCAATTCCCAGGGCCATCCGCAGGTGGATCATGTCGAGCTGTTCGCGCCGTCCGCCAATGCGCAAGCCGACGGCCGGAATTTCGTGCTCTGTCCCGGCAAGGCGTATGACCGCTCGCCCTGCGGCACCGGCACCAGTGCGAAACTTGCCTGCCTCGCCGCCGATGACCAACTTGCCGAGGGCGAGACCTGGATTCAGGAGAGCCTGATCGGCAGCAGCTTCGCCGCCCGGTATCGTTGGGTGAATCGGGAACGCGGCGAGGTGGCGCCGACCATCACCGGATCCGCCCATGTCACGGCCGAAGCGCTCCTGCTGCTCGACCCCGCCGATCCATTCTGCTGGGGCTTTTAGAACCAACCGATGCCTTCAGAACCGAGCGATGTCGAACGCCGCCAGCCGGGCGGCCGCGTCGCGGGCCGCCGCCTCACCCTCGCCCGACGCCTCGCCGCCGATGAGCGCCACGACGGCCTCCGCCGTCACCGGCGCCAGGGTCAGTCCCAGATGCTGGTGGCCAAACGCGTAAATGACATTCGACGCCTTGCGGCTGCGGCCGATCGCCGGCAGATAGTCGGGCAGCGTCGGCCGTGACCCCATCCATTCCTCGCCGGGCAGTTCAAACGGCAATCCGAGTGCGGTGATGCGCTGGCGCAGCCGCCGCCATTTGGCCGGATCGGCGCGCGCGTCCGGGCTCGTGAACTCGAGAAAGCTCGAGGCGCGTACGCCCGAACGGAACCGGGTGACGATCAAGGCGTACTCCTCGAACACCACCGGCGGCAGGCCGCCCGGCCATCGATCTCCGGGGGAGTGCAGGTGATAACCACGCTCCGCGATCAGGGGCACCCGATGGCCGAGGGAGCGCATCAGCGCGGCGGAGTGCACACCGGCGCTCACGAGGATGATGTCGGGCGTCAGCCGCCCGCCGTCCTCGAGAATGACACTCGCCCGGCCGCCGACGATGGCCTGGCCGCCGTCGATGGTCCGGCCGGCCTCGATGGTCAGGCCGGCGCGGGAAACCCGGTGGCGGCCGCCGCGTCCGGTGAAGGTGCTGCGGCAGGCGGCAAACAGATCGGCATGATCGGCGATGTGGCCGCTGCCCAAGCAGCGCATGGCAAGGGCAGGCGGACGGCCCATGAGCGCGGTCAGGGTTTCGATCTCATCGGACTGCGCTTCCCGGTAGCGCGCCGTTCCGCCGTCCTTGGCGGCGTACTCCGATCGCGCCGCCGCCCGGTTTGCCTGATGGGTCCACACCAAAAAATGTCCCTGCTCACGCAGGATCTGCGGCGCTCCCAAGGCGGCGACGAACCGGCGCCACGCCGGCATGGCGTCCCGCATGAGCGCGCCGAGCGCCGTCTTGCCGCGTTCGAAGCGTGCCGGGCGGGTGGCCTGGGCAAACCGCCACGCAAACGGCAGCCACGATGCGGCGCCACGCAGCGGCAGGGCAATGGAGGGATCTGCCGTGAACAGTCTCTTGGGCAGTGAGGCGAGCGTGGCGCGCGAGGCCAGGGGTTCGATCTGTTCGACGGCGATGTGGCCGGCATTGCCCCAGGAGGCCGGTGGCGGCGAGGCCTGCGGATCGACGAGGAGGGTGGCGAAGCCGGCCCTCTGCAGGCCGATGGCGGCGGCGGTGCCGACGATCCCGCCGCCGATGACGACCGCCTCGCGCGCCATCGCGTCAGGTCCCGAGCACCTTCAGTCCGTGGGCCTGCGCCGCGAGACCCAGTGCTCCGTCGTGGGTGGTCATGACCGGATCAATCTGCATCGCTTCCCTCCAGAGCAGCGCGGAGGCGAGATGAATCGCATCCCGGGTGCCGAGCTCCGTGGGCATCGGCTGGGCCGCTCGATTCAAAACGTTTGAATCCACCTCGACCAGTTCGAGCGAATCGATGAGATTCAGAATGGTTGCGGCGGTTCGCCACGTCGACGTCCGATAACCCGGCACGGATTCGCACGCGATCCAGGGTGCGCAGACTCTCCGTCCAGATCAACGCGCTCGACACGCCGCGGTCGATCTGCCGCCACTGCGGCAACGCATTCGGTTGTCCGAGCGCAAGACGCAGCACCACCGACGCATCGACATACGCAATCATCGGTGGCTTTGCCGCTCCTGCAGGAGCAATTCCACGACGTCGAACTGATGGGTGGCTGACTTCGGCAGAGGGACCTGGTTGGGTCGCGGCGATTCCGCAGCCGGCTTGCGGATCCGCAGTGCCGACCGTTCGCGTATCGGTACGATGTGCGCCACAGCCCGGTTGCGAGCGGCCTTCAATAGGAGCACTTGCCGTCCACCATGCGGAAGCATTTGTCGAACCCTGCCGGCGGTTTGCGATCATCCGGCGGAAAACTCGTCATCTCCTGCAATTGACGCAGGGTGCTCGGAAACCCGATGCGCCATTCCCGGATCTTGAGCCAGCCGGACTTCGCCCGCACATAGGCCGAGGCCCCACCGGATTGCCCTCCATGGTCGGCAACCTTGAAGGCGACCAGTGCGCTGGTCTTGCTGATCCCGCCCAGGATGAAGCAGCGCCCCGGATCGGCGCCGTGAGCCGCGGTGGGATTGCAGTCTTCGCCGACATCCGCGATCCGGGCGTAACCGGTGGCATTCACCCCCAATTGGGCCTGCAATTCAGCCGGAAACCCTTGCAGACTGCGCAACTCGACCAAGGCCTTGGGATCGTACAGCCGGCCAATATCGGTCTGCGTGGGATCGTTGAGGCCGGCCGAGGGCGCCTGGGTCGAAACGTCGCCCGAGCGCGAACACCCCGCCACGCCGGCCAGCAGGATCACTCTCATCCAGGCGCACCACCCCACCGTCATGTCAGCCCCGCCTCGTACTTCCTGACCAACGTCTTGGGCGCCGCCAATTTCCATGCCCGTACAGCCACGTCCGCCAGGGCCGCCGTCGATATCTTATCGAGCCTGATCAGGATCCACGGATATCCGCGGTAATGATCCGTCAGAAAAAACGAATCCGGATCCACCTGCAGAAGCATCTCCCGATCGTGCAGATCGCACCGCAAGGCGAGCGCGCCCTCAGCCTCCGATCGCAGCCGCGACAGCAGCTTGCCCTTCACCTTGATCGCCGGCGTTCCGTACGAAGTCGACTCCTCAGTGCCCGGCAACTTGCGCACGATGCGCAAATAACGCGCGTAGCCACGCTCCGGAGCAACCGCGGCTGCGTTCAAAGCGGCCGGACCTCGGTCACCTGTATCGAGGATTGTGGGATCGAAAGGTGCGGATGACGTGCAAAGGCTTTGGCCGCGACCTCATGCGAGTCCGCCTCGACGATCGAATACAGCATGATGTCGTTCTTGGTGTCTGCGATGCCGCTCGAGGTGACGTCCTTGGTCTTTCCGGCCGCTTCCGTCAGCCTGATCATCTGCACGTGCTCGTGCATCCAGTGGTCCCATTCGGCGCGCATTTTCTCCTCGGCGGCCTTGCGCGTCGCCGGATCCGTCTTGGCCCAATCGGCCAAGACCTGGGCCGGGACGAGATACAACACCAAAAACTTCTTCTTTGATTCAGCGCTCATGGCGTTCTCCGGCCTGTGGGGTTGGCCCGAAGAATATCCACCCGCCGCCATGGCATCAAGTTTTCCAGCTTGACGTTATATCTGACTGATATATCATTCAGATATATGAAGGATAGACAAGGCGGCAAATACGCGATTCTGGGGATGTTGAGCCTGCATCCGATGTCGGGGTACGACATACGCAAGACGGTGCAGGAGAGCATCCGGCATTTCTGGAGCGAGAGCTACGGACAGATCTACCCCGCGCTCAAGCGGCTGGAAGCGCAGAAACTCGTGAAGCGCGCGCGGGGCGTCCAAAAAGGCCGGGCCGGGCGCCAGGTGTATGCGCTGACCCCGACCGGGCGGCGCAAGCTGAAGGAGTGGCTCACCCAGGCGCCGATGATGCCGCCATTTCGCAACGAACTCCTGCTGAAGCTGTTCTTCGGGCGGCTGGTGTCGCGCGAAGCCTGCCGGGAGAATCTGCGTCAATTCCGTCAGCGGCAGGAGCAGTTCCTGCAATCCTACCGCCAGGTAGAGGATCGGCTGCACTCGCAGTATGAGGGCCATGCGGATCGGCCGTTCTGGCTGATGACGCTGTCCTACGGCGCCCACCAGTCGCGAGCGCTGCGGGATTGGTGCGATGAGTCGCTGGCGGCACTGGAGAAACACGACAACGACAAGGTCAACCACAGGAGAGATCGCGAATGAGCTCGACGCTACCGGTGATTGTTCAAGCAGTGCGCTGGACGCACATTCTGGCGGGCTTTGTGGCGTTCTTCATCGCCCCCATCCCGCTGCTCGCCGCCAAGGGCGGCAAAACGCACCGCCGCTGGGGCAAGATCTACTTTTGGGCAATGGCCGTCGTCGCCGCCTCCGCCATGGTGCTTGCTTTGTGGCGGCCGATCCTGTTCCTGGCATTCATTGCGGTATTCAGCTTCTACGCGGCCTTTCGCGGGTACCGGGTGCTGTACCGCAAGAACCCGCTACAGGGGCAGCGGCCGCGCGCCATCGACTGGGCGGCTGCGGTGCTGGCATTGCTGGGCAGCGCGGCGTTGATCGTGCTGGGTGTGGTACGCCCGAATCCGGTTTGGATGCAGTTGAGCGTGGTGGCGGTGGTCTTCGGAGTGATCGGCATGCTGCTGTCGGCAAATGACCTGTGGAAGTTCATCCATCCGCCGGCAGACCGGAAATTCTGGTGGTACTCGCACATGGCAGGCATGATCGGTTCGTACATCGCGGCGGTGTCGGCATTTTCGGTGGTCAACTTTCACTTTCTGCCGGTCGAGGTCCGCTGGTTGTGGCCGAGCGCCGTCGGAGTGCCGGGTATTTTCATCTGGGTGGGCTATTACAAGAGAAAATTCGGCCGTACGGGCAAGGCCTCCGGTGCGGTGCCACAACGGAGCAGCGCTTGAGCCGGATGGCGGCGAGCGCTTGGGAAATCCGACCGGAGAACCTTTCCGGCAAGCCGGCGCGCGATCTGGTGCGGCTACACCTCGAAGGCATGCATGCCCACTCTCCGCCCGGCAGCGTGTTCGCTCTCGATTTCTCGGGGCTGACCGACCCTAAAGTCTCGGTATGGTCCGCATGGCATGCCGACCGGATCGCCGGAATCGGGGCCTTGAAGGATCTCGGTGCCCGCGCCGGCGAATTGAAATCGATGCGCACCCATCCCGATTTCTTGCGCCGCGGCGTCGCTGCGGCACTGCTGGAACACCTCATCGGCATCGCCCGATCCCGTGGCATGACCCGACTCAGCCTTGAAACCGGCAGCGGCGCCTATTTTGAACCGGCTCTGTCGCTCTACAGGCGCCGGGGATTCATCGACGGCGCCGAGTTCGCCGACTACCAGCGCAGCACCTTCAACCAGTTTCTGCACCTCACGTTGTAGCGGGCTGCGCAACGGATATGCGTCAACTATCGATCTCCCCAGACAGTCTTGCCGAAGCGCTCCCTCAATTTCATCTTTTGAATCTTGCCCGTGGCGGTGTGCGGAATCTCAGCGACAAAGACGATATCGTCCGGGAGCCACCATTTGGCCACCTGGCCCGAGAGATGGTCGAGCAGCTGCTGCTTGGAAATCTCGCAGCCGGGCTTTTTGACCACGATCATCAAGGGCCGCTCCTGCCATTTCGGGTGCGCGACGGCAATCACCGCCGCCTCCGCCACCGACGGGTGTCCCACCGCCGCATTTTCCAGACTGATCGATGAAATCCACTCGCCTCCCGACTTGATCAAATCCTTGGCGCGATCGGTGATCTGGATGTAGCCGTCGGCATCGATCGTTGCGATGTCCCCCGTGTCGAACCAATCTTCTGCATCCACGATCGGGCCGACTTCACCGCGGAAATAACCGCTGGCGATCCACTGACCCCGCACCTGCAGATGACCGCAGGCCGCACCGTCGCGTGGCAGTTCATTTCCCGCATCGTCGGTGATTTTGACCTCCACTCCATAGGGAACACGGCCCTGTTTGGTCTGCAGTGTGATCCGCTGTTCCACGGAATCGTCTTCATGTTTGCGCAGCGGCCTGCCGATGCTCGCGAGCGGCGAGGTCTCCGTCATGCCCCATCCGTGCAGCACACGGACTCCGAAATCCCGTTCGAACACCTCCACCACGGCGCGCGGCGCCGCCGAACCGCCGATCAGCACCCGATTCAATCGAAGTTCCTGCCGCGGCTGCCGATTCTGCGAGGCGACATGCTGCTGCAATGCCAACCAAACCGTCGGCACGCCGAGCGCCGCCGTGGCCTTTTCCTCGCACATCGAGCGGTAAATGCTGGCGCCGTCGAGTGCCGATCCTGGGAGGATCATGCCGGCGCCGACCATGGCACAGGCGTACGGTGTGCCCCAGGCATTGACATGAAACATGGGAGCGGCAATGAACAGCGTGTCGCGGGCGGACAGGCCGATACTATCGGCCATGCACACCGCCATCGTGTGCAAGACCGTCGAGCGGTGCGAATACAGCACGCCCTTCGGATTGCCGGTGGTCCCGGATGTGTAGCACAGCGATGAGGCGGCGTTCTCATCGAGCCGCGGCCAGCGGTACCCGGCGTCCTGTGCGGCCAGCAGCTCTTCATAGCAGAGAAGAGCGCGCATCGAGCACGCCGGCATCTGGGCGCGTCCGGCCATGGCAACTAAGGACTTCACCGACCGCAGACGCGGAGCCAGTTGCTCGACGAGCGCGATGAAGCCTATGTCAAAAAACAGGTGCTGATCCTCTGCGTGATTGATGATGAATTCGATTTGTTCGGGAAACAGCCGCGGATTGACGGTGTGCAACACCGCGCCCATGCCCGACGCGCCAAAAAACAGCTCCAGGTGCCGGTGACCGTTCCAGGCCAGGGTTCCGACCCGATCGCCTTCGCGCACCCCAAGGGCGGTCAGTGCACCGGCAAGTTGACGGGCACGACGATCAATGTCGGTGTAGGTGCAGCGGTGCGGCGCGGCGTCCGGCATCTGCGAGATGATGGGCACGTCCGGATGGGCGCGCGCGGCATGTTCGATCAGCGAGGAGATCAACAGCGGGTGTTGCTGCATCAGACCGAGCAAGGTGTATCCCCCAGTTGAAAGGACGCCGTCTATTGCGGTACGGGCTCCACGACGACGACTCCGAGGGACCTCGTGATGCGAAATCCGGTAAGCTCAGAGGTGGTCGCCGATTGCATGGTTTGAGTTTACTATGCGCCTTCGACATTCCGAAAGCGCGCTCGCGAAGCCATGAGACACCTGATCACCATCCCCGTCCTCTGGGCACTCGCCACCGTCTGTGGACCCGGCTGCGGCACGGCGAGCGCAGCCGCGGACGAATCCAGACCGAATGTCCGCACCATCACGGCGTTCGTGCGCCTCGATCGATCGACGTACCAAAAGCAGATCGAGGACGCGATGCAGGTGCTCAGCGCCGCGAAAGCTGAATTCGCCCGGCGTGGCTACGAGACGCAAACCGTGCGAATCGTGACGCAGCCGTTCGCCGAGCTCGTGCACGGGCTTTCCGATCCGCAGGCCTTGGCGTTCCTTCGGGCGCTCGATGATCTGTCGCAGAAGGATGGCTTCATGCCTAACGTCGGTCCGGCCATGCTGCACGACACCGACGATCCCGCGGCCATGCGCCTCCTGGCGCAGGTGCTCTCGACCCTGCCGCATTTGAACGCGAGTGTCATCATCGCGGACGACGACGGCATCCACTGGAAGACGATCCGCGAGTCGGCAAGACTCGTGCGTTACGTGGCCGACCACAGTGCACACAGCCAGGGTACCTTTCTGTTTGCGGCGACCGCGATGCTCAAGCCGCTCGGCCCCTTCTATCCCGGCGCCTATCATACCGGCGCCGGCAGGCGGTTCTCGCTGGGATTCGAAGGCGCCAGCGTCGTGCAGCAGGTATTCGGATCAACGCATGGCGACTTCGATGCGTCCGTCGCCGAGCTGGCACGGCAGTTGACGATCCACGCGCGGGTGGGCGAGGAAGTGGGCAATGCGGTCGCGGCATCGAGCGGATGGGAGTTCGTCGGTGTGGATCCCACGCCGGCGCCGCTGGCCGACGCGTCGATCGGGGATGCGATCGAGCGCTACACGGGCGCACCGTTCGGCTCGAGCGGCACCATGACCGCGGCGCTTGCGATCACCACGGCCGTCAAGGCGGTGCGGGTGAAGCAGGTGGGCTATTCCGGGTTGATGCTGCCGGTGATGGAAGACAAGCGTCTCGCGCAGCGCTGGGCGGAAAACACCTACGAGATCGATTCACTGCTCGCGTATTCGTCGGTGTGCGGCACGGGACTCGACACCGTGCCGCTGCCCGGCGACATCAGCGAAGAACGCCTGGTGAAGATCTACAGCGACGTGGCGGCATTGGCCTGGAAATGGCACAAGCCGCTCACCGCGCGGCTGCAGCCGGTGACGAACAAGAGGGCCGGCGACCGCACCGATTTCGACAGTCAATATCTCTTCAATACCACGCTGCATCCGGTTCATTGATGGCGGTTAGCTCCTGCGGCTGCGGCTTATTGCAGGAATTTGCCGAGCGCATCGAGCAGGAAGTTCGAGCCCCGCTCGCGCGAACCGGCATCGTCGTAGCCGTCCAGAAAAGCTCCCTGCTCGGTCATCACCAGGCGGGTGCCGGTGCCCGCAGTTTTCAGCTCGAAGGTGGAGAGAGAGACCGAAATCTTGCGATCGTCCAGGTGCATCTCGTACGAATAGACGACGCGTTCGTCCGGCACGACATCGTGGTAGATTGCATCAAAGGTGGACACGACGCCGGTGTCCCAGCGCCCCTGGAGATGTTCACGGCCACCGGGCCGCACATCCATTTGGCGGGCCAGCTGGGTGTAGCCTTTCCCTCCTGCGAACCACTGTGCCTTGGCTGCCGGGTCGGTCAGCGCTTTGAAAACGCGGGAACGCGGCACGCCGTACGTGCGTTCGATGCTGAACATGGCGTGCACCACCGAACGCGCGCCGGATCTGCTACTTGCGTCTGCCATACGTTGGTTCCTCCTTACTTGAGTGTTTCCAGATACTCGCCCAAGCGGTCGAAGTGTCTTTCCCACTCCGACCGCCGTTGACTGATCCATTGCTCCGCCATGCCGAGAGCCTTCGGTTCGATGCGACAGGTGCGTACGCGCCCGATCTTCTCCGATCGGACCAGCCCCGATTCCTCGAGCACGGCCAGATGCTGCATCACGGCCGGGAGCGACATGGCCATCGGCCGCGCCAATTGACTGACCGAACTCGGCCCCCGGGTCAGTTCGGCGAGAATCGCCCGCCGGGTGGCGTCGGCGAGCGCTTGAAACGTCTTGTCGAGGGCCGTCAATTTGTTAAGCATATGCTTAAGTATAGCGCGAGTTGGATTGGCCGGGCAGCCCCGTTAGGATATTCCCCGGCGGCGACGTCAACCACGCGGTCCCTCTCCTGCAGCGGGTGCAGGTTCCTGTACGCCACCACCGTCGCTAACAAGGAGACCCCAATGACCACGCCGGCCATTCCCGACAAGTATCTGGATCTGTTCACCAAGAGGGCGTTTGCGCATCTGGCAACGCTCATGCCCGGCGGCCAACCGCAGGTGACCCCTGTGTGGATCGACTACGATGGCAAACAGGTGGTCGTCAACACGGCGGCCGGGAGACAGAAGGACAAGAACCTGCAGCGCGATGGCCGGGTGTCCCTGTCGATCATCGACCCTGACAACCCGTATCGATACCTCGAAGTCCGTGGTCATGTGAGCGAACGCACGACCAGTGGTGCGGACGCACACATCGACAAGATGGCCAAGAAGTATCTGGATCAGGACACATACCCCTTTCGACAGCCGGGTGAAGTGCGGGTGATTTTCAAGGTGACACCGGATCACGTCACTTCGATGGGCTGAAAAAGAAAAATCCGGTGCCTCCTTGGGTTTTGGAGACACCGGATTTGCGGGTGGGAACATCGGCTCCCGGGCCGAGAGCTTACCAGCCGGTTAGCGGCGTCGGCACCGCGACACAAGGCGAGTAAGTCCCGGACGGCAGCACCGCGCCGGTGGTGCTGGTCTGTCCGGCCACGCTGTAATAGAGATTCGGCGCCGGTTGGGTGGTCGCAACGCCGCCCGGCATCGAGCACGGAACGCCGCTCGCAATGCGTTGTCCGGAATTGACCGGTGTGCAGGTCAGCCCGCTGCAGGCGGAATAGTTCCATGCGGTGTGCGTGCCTCCGTTACCGGAAGCGACCGCCAAATGCGGCATCCATTTGTGCTCGAGCTGCGAAATGGCGAGGGATTCGTCCGACGACAGATTCGTGGCGGTCATGCAATTCGACCAGACCGCCAGCAAGGCGAGTGCCGCCGATTTGTTCGCGACATTGGCCGCGCAGGCGCTCGTGGGATTTGCCGTGGGATTCCACGCCCAGCCCCATTGCTTCAATCCTTCCGTGGAATCGTTGCACCAGATGAACCCGACAATCGACCCATTGGGCGATACGCCGACGTGATAATTGACGGTGGGAGCGTAATCTCCCGGATTGCAGGTGGGCGCCGTGGGCGTGTTCTGCGCGTGCGCCGCACCCGCTGCTAAAAATAAGGCACAAATGGCGAGCCATTTCATATTCAAATCCTCCTGAAGATCGACAATGATTCCGAATGCCTCCAGGTGTCCGTCAGCATTCTGTAAAGGGAGATTAGGTCCGCAACGGCGAGCGGGCCATATGTCGCGGGATTCGCACGTCGTGCGCAGGAGACAGTTCTGCAGGCAGATTTTTTCCGCGGACGGTCGCCGTTTTAAGACAGGCGGAACAAGGAATCGAGAGCCGCGCCCGGATACGCATCGGCGAACCCGTCGAACGTCCCTTGTTCGGCGAGCAGCGTTGCGGAACGCGCAAATGCGCCCCACGCGCAGCGCGCCAGCGCTCCGCCGACACTGATGCGACGGACGCCGAGCGCCGTCAGATCACGCACCGTCAGATCGGCCGCCCAGCCGATGAGCACATTCACCGGGCGTGGCGCGAGCGCGGCGACGAGCGCCGCAATGTCATCCCGCGTGCGCAGCCCGGGCGCATACAGGCAGTCGGCACCGGCGTTGGCGTACGCCTTCAGCCGGCCGATGGTCTCATCGAGATCCGGCCGGCCGACCAGGAAGCACTCGGCACGCCCGACCAGGACCGTATCGCCGCCGGCCGCGTCGATGGCCTTGCGCGCCGCCCGAATCCTGTCGACCGCGGTGCCGGGATCATGGAGCGGTTGTGCCGGATCGCCGGTCGAATCCTCGATCGAGACTCCGGCGACGCCGCTCTCGAGCGCCAGCCGCACATTGTGCGCGACCCCTGCGGCATCGCCGGCGAAGCCGCTTTCGAAGTCGGCATTGACCGGCAGGTCGGTGCCGTCGACGATATCGTGCAGATGGGCTAGCACGCTGCCGAGCGCGAGGCCGCCATCGGGCCGGCCGCGCGACCAGGCGAGGCCGGAACTCGTCGTCGCCAGCGCCTTGAAGCCGAGACTTTGCAGAAAGCGCGCGCTGCCGAGGTCCCAGGGATTGGGAATGACGAAGCAGCCCGCTTCGTGCATCTGGCGAAACGTACGTCGCTTGTCGGCAATGCTGGGGCGGGCTTCGGTCACGGCACAGTCCGTTCGTGGAATTCGAGCTTAGCGCAGGCGGGTTGCGATCGTATACTGGGCGGGTGAGAGGCAAAGTCCCCTGCTCGATCCTGTGGTTCGCGATCCTGGCGGCCGCGTCAGCGGCAGGGGCATCGGTAACGGCATCGGCGGCGCAGGCGGATTGCGCGGCGTGGCGCAGCCCGTCAGGATGGCGGACGTTCATCGTGCACTCGGGTGGACAGGAACGTGCGCTGCGCCTGTATGTGCCGCGCAGCGCCACGGCCGCAAAGCTGCCGCTGGTCTTCGACCTGCACGGCAGCGGCGGCAGCGGCGCGTCGCAGGCCGCGCTCTCCGGCCTGTCGGCCGTCGCGGATCGCCACGGGTTCCTGGTGGCGAATCCGGATGGCGGCGTGCAGCGCACGCAGCCGCCGGCCGGCCACTTCTGGAACATCCCGGGCGTGCCTTTGATCGGCAACGTGACCGTGCCGGATGATGCGCCGGATGAGGTGCAGTTCATCAGCGATGCCCTGGATCAGATCAGTGCCGCGGCCTGCGTGGACGCGCACCGTGTGTACGCCACCGGCATGTCCGGCGGCGCCCGCATGGCGTCACTGCTCGCCTGCCGCCTGGCCGGACGGCTGGCCGCCGTGGCGGCGGTTGCGGGCGTGCGCGCGGGGCTCGCCTCCGAGTCCGATGCCGGGCAGCCAGACCCGGCGAGCTGCGAGCCCGAACGGCCGGTGCCGCTGCTGGTGTTTCACGGCGTGCGTGATCCGGTCAATCCCTACGACGGCGGCGGCTATGACTATTGGAGCTACGGCGTGCCGGCCGCACTCGGCCGCTGGGCGCAGATCGATCAGTGCCCGCCGCTGCCGGTGCAGAAGCGCCTTTCGCCCACCGTCACCTTGCTGCGCTACCGGAACTGCGCGTCCGGCACGGAAATCGTGTTCTATCGCACCGACGCGCCGCTCGAGCGGGGCGGCGGGCACATCTGGCCGGGATCGCGCGGCGCGCGAGCGGCCAATGGCCTGAAGGCGAGCGAGCTGATCTGGCAATTCTTCTCCCGCCACCCGTCCTCAATGCGGCCGCAGACGTGATGAATCGCCCGGGGGGTTGGCCACCGATGTGTCCGGTCGGACGTATGGCGCCGCTTCGAGCAGCATCATCGCCGCGCCGACGCCTGTGCACCGGACAGCGCAGCGTGTGACGTGCTCGACAGAACACGAAACTTTACCGTGCATGCCGCTCGCTGACAGGGTTCTCCCTACATCCCCGGCGGCCGTAACCGTATAGGGTCCCTTGCTCACACTCGGTCGATAGTCATTGAGGGACTGTTTGTCGCGCGTGCATGGACGGGCACCCCGCCCGGAGTGAACCCAAAACAGCAGGTCATTCATGGAGCAAGCGCTACGTGGCGAGCTTGAACGGGCGAGCATTCCGGTGCGAGCTCATCGTCGCCTCTCGACAGCAGATTGGATTGTGGCGGGCACCGCGCTTTTCATCATCGGCAACAGTGTGTCGATTTGCATCGGATGGTGGGCGCGCATCCCCCTCCTCGTCCAGTTCTTCCCCGATGCGCCCACCCATTTCAACACGGCATTGATCTTCATTTTGTTGGCAGTGGGAGAGTTGGGCTTGGTACTGCGGCGCCGCAGCGTCGTGATGGCCGTGGCGGTCGTCGTGACCTGTCTTGCGGGCGCCGAATTGGCCGAATATGCGCTCGGTCAAAACCTGGGCATCGACACGCTGTTTGCGGTGCCGTTCGTCGGCCTCGATGCGCCTTACCCTGGACGCATGTCGGGCAATACGATTGCGTGCTTTCTTCTCGTATGCGCCGCCCAAGTCCTCATGGCCAGGCCGGAGCGGGACGCCGGCGCCGCAACCGCCGCCGCCGTCGTTTTGAAAACGCTCGCCGGCGGAATCGCCTTCCTCGCGCTGCTCGGGTACCTGGTCGGCCTCAAGAGCGCCTACGGATGGACGCAGGCCGTGGGAATGTCGATACGTTCCTGTGCGGGGTTTCTGCTCATCTTCATCGCTGGAATCGCCGCATTGTGGCAGCGCGATATGGTGGACAAGCCGAGCCTGCCAAGCTGGTTCCTGCCCTTTCTGACAATCGCGGTGGTCAGCATATCCACCGGTCTTATCTGGATATTCTCCAGCCCGCTCGCCCGACCCTTCATGCTCGATCCGGTTTACGGGAAAGTCGCGCACCGAAGATCCATCGCCATGCTACTGAGCGTCGGCACGCTCATCGTCCTTGGAACGATCAGTGTATTGGTGGCAAGGCACAAAGCGGTGATGGCGTGGGTGAACGAGAAGAAGCTCTCCTCGGTGCTGCAACACATGTCCGAAGGAGTCATGCTCATCGATGCCAGGGGGAACGCGTTCTACCAGAACCCGGCATCCAGGCGCATCCATGGCTTCGATCCGAACGCCACGGGATCCATCAGAACTCAGGATTTGCCGGTCAGCTGGGAAGGCTGGGATGAGCAGGGGCGTGCGCTCAACCTCGATGAGTGGCCGCTGTCCCGGGTTGCCCGTGGGGAACGTGTTCAAAACCAGGTGCTGCGGGCGCGCCGGCGCGAAACCCAGCACGAATTCTTCGCCAGCTACAACGGCTCTGCCATCTACGACGACAACGGCAAGGTCGCCCTGAGCTTCATTACCATCCAGGACATCACCGAGCGCCGGCAGGCGGAGAGCGAGCTGCGGGAAAGCGAAGAACGGTTCCGCACGATGGCCAACGCCATTCCGCAACTCGCCTGGATGGCCCGTGCCGACGGATTCCTCTTCTGGTACAACCAGCGCTGGCACGATTACACTGGTACGACGCCGCAGCAGATGGAAGGCTGGGGATGGCAGAGCGTGCATGACCCAGCCGTACTGCCGACCGTGCTGCGCAAGTGGCGCGACGCGATTGCGCTCGCGCAGCCGTTCGAGATGGAGTTTCCATTGCGCGGGACAGACGGAACGTTCCGCAACTTTCTCACCCGCGGTCAACCGATGAACGATTCGCAGGGTCGGTTGGTGCAGTGGTTTGGCACGTGCACCGATGTCGATCAATTAAAGCGCGTTGAACAGTCGCTGCGGCTGACAAAAGCGCGGCTGAAGTCGACGCTCGAGGCCAGTTCAGTCGGGACCTGGACCTGGGATCTCGCCAGCGACCGCTTGATTGCCGACCAATTCACAGCCCGCATGTTCTCGCTCGACGGGAGTGCGGCGGCGGCCGGATTGCCCGTGGCGGCCTATCTGCAAGTCCTTCATGAGGACGATCGCACCGAGGTCGCGGATGCCCTCGGACGCGCGATCGAACTCTGCGGTGCCTACGATATCGAATATCGGGTCCGGCAGAGCGGCGGGGTATTCCGGTGGCTGCAGGCGCGCGGGCGCGTCGAGTCCGACGGGGCGGGCCACGCGGTGTTGTTTCATGGCGCAGTGATAGACATTACCGATCGGAAGATCTCGGAGTTGTCGTTGCGCGACAACAATGAGCAGTTGAAGCGGTCCAATCGCGATCTCGAGGAGTTTGCGTACATCGCCTCACATGATCTGAAGACACCGCTGCACGGAATCAAGAGTGCCGCCTTATGGCTCGAGCAAGACTTGCACGATCTTTCGGACGAGTCGCGAACGCTGCTCGAGCTCATGCAAAGCCGGATCAACCGCATGGAAAAGCTGCTCGATGATCTGCTCACCTATTCGCGGGTGGGCCGCACCGAGACAGCGGCCGGTGAAACCAACTTGGGCGACATCTTCGCGAGTATCGTCGAGGTGCTGAATCCGCCGGCTCACATGCGGGTTCGAGCGGAAGGCGACCTCTCGGTGCGGGTCACGGCGAGCGCGCAGCTGGAACAGGTTCTGAGAAACCTCATCAACAATGCCATCAAGCACCACGACAAACCGAACGGCGAGGTGGTCCTGTCCGCAATGCGTGCAGGGGACTTCGTGGATTTCGTCGTCCGTGATGACGGCCCGGGGATACTGCCCCAATTCCACGATAAAATTTTCCAATTGTTCCAGACGTTGAAACGGCGCGACGACGTGGAAGGCAGCGGCATGGGGCTGGCATTGGTAAAGAAATTGGTGGAACAGCAAAATTGCCGCATTTCGGTCGACTCACTAGGAAACGGCGCGGGAGCGGTGTTTCGTTTTCAGTGGCCGGCGTTGCCGATTGCGGATGACAACCAGAAGATCGCCCATGCGTAACCCGAAAACCGTGCAGTTGCTGCACGTCGAGGACGATACCCTGTGCCTGATCGGGCTGAACCGTGCATTCAAGGCTGCCAAAATCGCGAATCCGGTCAGTTTCGCGCACGACGGCATCGAGGCACTGGAGATGCTGCGGGGAACCAATGGTCGGCCCCGTCTACCGCGCCCCTATCTCATTCTCCTCGACTTGAACATGCCGCGCATGGACGGCATTGAATTGCTGCACGAGCTGCGCAAAGACGAAGAGCTCAAGAAGAGCATCGTATTCATCATGACCACCTCCGGCGCCGACGAAGACAAGGTAAAGGCCTATAACCTCGGCGTCGCAGGTTATATCCTCAAGACGAATCCGGCGAATGCCTTCTTGGAGGCCACGGCGCTCCTGGATTCTTACTGGCGGGTGGTGGAATTTCCGGCAAATTAACTGCGGGTTCGGGTACCTCGAGCGCGCGCTGCGGTCTCGACACTGGGCGCCGCCAACCGTCCATTTCCGGCATCTGGCCCTCGGCGCTCCCGTCAATTCAACGACAGTACG
>PLET01000078.1 GCA_003137095.1 Gammaproteobacteria bacterium | reverse complement strand
TTAGCTCCGCCTCCGCTTTCAAGGGGCCCTGAAACTGGCCAGAAGGCAAAAAGACTGTTCGCGCAAATTCGCCTTTCTTCCCCCAGGCCGCCGTCAACATGTCGCGAGCCTGCTTTCGTGATGGTTCTGCTTCCGCACTTGGAATTAGCTCTGAGCTCAAGAGGAAGCAGCTTGCGGCATCCATTAAACAAATACAGTTGAACGACCCATCGTGGCTCGTACTGATGGGCGTTTCGTTCAATTGAAAGGCAATCCACGCCTCATTGACTTGGAACTGATTGGGATGAAGCACGGATGTCATTGGAGAATTTACACGTGCGGCGGAACGACTCTGCCACAATCGGCGCCGCGCAGGCGGTTCATACTTCCTCGCTCCTATCTTTGATCTCCATCCGAAACTGAAACCCTTCGAACGTCATAACCATTCGCCCAAACTCCTCCCAGGAAATCTCGCGGCCATCGATCACCAACATCGGCATCCGCACATCCTCGTCCAGGTCCGAAGTAATTCGCCCACGCACCAGACAATCGGCGATATGCAATCCCGGCATGTGCGGCTCACGCGTCAGATGCTGCTGCGACACCAACCGCCGGATCCGCGGCACCATTTGACCCATCAATACGAATAAATCGTCCTCCACATCCCCCAGCACTTGAAACTCATAGCCGCCAGGATTGCCGTCCACCAGCTCGAACGCCTCCAGCGACAACTTATCGCCCAATATGCGCGTCTCGAAATAAAACCGATGTACCGCACCCGCGAAATCCAGCACTTCCAACGGCTCGAATTGCATATGCGAAAACTCTATTCCCCCCGCCTCCGCCACCTCCGCGTTGAAACAAGCATTACAAAGGTCCCGGTACCCGGTCTTCTCCGACCCATAGTGCACGCTCTCAAATCCCGCGATCGAACGCCCACACGTGTGACACCGCTTGGAACGATCCGGCTCAACCGTCGGGGTCTTCCGAGAAGATTTTCGTTCCATCGACCGCTCCAAGTCTTTAACGATTTCACCGAATCGCCATCGGGCGCGCACCCAAACAACGCCTGCAGCAGCCGCTCCGATTCCCGCGCACCTTCCTCGCAGGAGTGGGGGGCACATGCGATCCAGCGTTAAGCTGATGCGAACTTCCCCTGAAATGTTCGTCGTGCTAAACGATATCATGATTAATGCCTGGGGAGATCCCGAAGCGAAGCACCGTGAACGCCGAGTGTAGACAGAAGCCAGGAGCCTTCCGCCCCGTCGTTGACCTAACTGCGTGCGGCACAGGCCAAGTGGCTGACCGCGGCGCAATCGATGTGCTCACCGCAATCTTGCGCAATTGGCGGGCGTATTACTTGGGTTTGCGGAACTTCAGGATGAATTGGTCGGTGTGTCCGCGAATCGACTGATCGAACACTTTCGCCGTGCGGGGGTCCCGGGGCACCCTCGACGGTCTATGATACAAGCAGCGCGGACGGCGGCACCTCGATTTCGCCGCTTGCGATGTAAGCCGTCGCACCCCCAACGCTGACAGAGCTCACGACGCTTCCGCTTTTACGCGCCCGCGCTTCGATTTCGCTGCCGCGCCCCATCGAGACGCCTTGCTGGATCGACAGGCGATACGCCGTCCCGCCAAAATCGGGCTTCGATGCCATTGCCCCGACGAGGGCGGCACAAGCGCTGCCTGTTGCGGGATCTTCTTCGATACCCAGCGCGGGTGCCCACATGCGAGCATAGAGCTTGCCGCCGTCCCGTAGATCTCCTGCGAAGAAAAAGAGGTGGGGAGACCACGCGCGCGCGAGAGTCGCCGCCCAGGCGGCCCGGTTGATCGCCGCCCGATCGACAACCTCGTTCGAGCTCAGTTGCGCAAAACAGAAAGGAAGACCGACGCCCGCGAGAAAAACTTGGCTTACCTCGGCGGGCTCAACGGATAGGACGGCGGCGAGATCAGTCGGAGAAGGTGCACCGCTCGGTGCCTCGATCTTCCCCGACAACCTCAAGGTGCCGTGAAATCCCCCGTTTCGCTGAACGACGTCGACTGTCACGGGACCGACATTCTCCTCCAGAATGAGCCGGATTGGATCACTCAGCCGTTCGTGCTGTTTCATCACAAGCGCACAGGCTGTGCCGACCGTGGGATGCCCCGCGAAGTCCAGCTCCGCCCGAGGTGAAAATATGCGTACCCGACAGGTGTTTGCAGGATCGTTCTTCGGCAGGACGAAGGTCGTTTCGCCGAAATTAAATTCGCGAGCAATCTTCTGCATGCCTTCGGTCGAAATGCCGGCCGCGTCAGGCACAACCGCGAGTTGATTACCGCCGAACGGTGTCGAACTGAAAACATCGACGATGTGAAATGGGTACTTCATGAGATCAACCTCCGTGCGTCGTCTCAAGCCTTGACGACGAGGTCGATCTCAACGCAGGCCCCAAGCGGCAGCGCAGCCACCGCGATCGTGGTGCGGGCGGGAAAGGGCTGACTGAAATGCTTTGCATAGATGCCATTCATCGCGCCGAAATCACTCATGCTCGTGAGATACACGCCGGCGCGCGCAACTTGATCGAAACTCTTGCCGGCCGCCTTGAGAACCGCTGCGAGATTCCGCAGGACGCGCTCTGTCTCGGCCACAATACCCCCCTCGACCATCTTGCCGGTGGCCGGGTCTTGACCGACCTGACCGCTGAAGAAGAGGAATCCACCAACCTCAATCGCTTGGGAGAACGGGCCGACCAGTGGCGCGAGCTCCGGCGAGGTGATTGCGGTCTTGCTCATAGCAAACTCCTGTGGAAACTGGCGCATACAGAATTCCGCAAAAACATGTAGCCCCGAGATTTTGATGCAAGACAGAAAATTCCACTACTTCATTATTATCACGATTATAGTACCACCGGAGCACGATTCTGGAGACCCCCCATGCTCGAAGATTTACGCGCCCTCATAGAGTTCTCCCGTGCCGGGTCCATCGCCGGTGCAGCCGATCGTCTATTCCGGACGCCCTCTGCGATTACCCGGCAAGTGCAAAGGCTGGAGGCTGCCTTGGGTGCCGAGTTGCTCGACCGCTCGGTGAAACCGCCGCGTCTGAATTCGCTTGGCTTCAGGGTGCTCGAACAAGCGCGAGATCTGCTACAGCGGACCGAAGCACTGAAGTCTCTTACCTCGAGCGACGCCGAACCTCACGGCCTCTTGCGCATCGGGCTCGCGCATGCCCTGGCCGAGGAGACGCTTATCGAGCCTATTCAAGCGCTGACTGAGAAATACCCCAAGGTCCGACTGCGGCTGTCGACCGAACTGACCGGTGAATTGATTCGCCGGCTGCTCGCCGGTGAACTCGACGTTGCTGCTGTGCTGTTACCCGAAGGTAGAACTGCACCTGCACCTCTTCTGACGAATATCATCGCGAGCGACCGCATGGAGATCGTTCAAGGCGCCGCAGGCAATATTGACGGTGATTGGAAAAGTTTGGCCGGAGCACCCTGGGTGCTCAATCCGCCCGGGTGCTTTCTTCGGGCGAGCCTCATCGATCGGATGGAGCGTGCCGGNNATGCATATGCAGCTGGCGTTCGTTCAGTCCGGTTACGGTGTCGGGCTGCTACCTGCTCGCTTTATTGCGAGGACTCATTCTGTCGATCCTGTAAAAGTATTGCGTCCCCCATCGATTGACCTGCGCCGGTGCGTCGCGATAGTCCGGGTTGCGCCACTCGGCGCCTTGGGGAAGGCCGTCGAACTGTTGGCACATGGGTTTCGGCAATTGTTTGAGGCCGCCGACACCACAAAACCCGTGACGAGGCATCGAAGAGGTGGGCCCGCGAATCGGCGGGCGGCGCGGCCTTCGCCATGACGACAAAGAGTCAATCGATATCCTGCGTGGACCACTTAAGTGCGTAGGCGATCGCGGTGAGGCCCGCTCCCGCTCCGCTCGTCAGAGCGACGTCATCTGGGTTCGCCCCAATGCGACGCGAAGTTCAAGTACGTGACATCATCGATTGGAAACCATTCATTTTTCCAGTCAATCGGCCGCTTTAGGATACGTATGACAATTTCATTTTAAGATAATTTCCCGAATGTATTCGCTGCCCAACACTTTTCTGTATTCACTCCGGGCCACTCGGGCCTTGTTCTGACACTCGGTGCTACAGATTACCTTCTTGGCCACTCCTTCTAGCTCGACGCCTTTATCTAATGCCGCCGCGCCGTTTTTAAAAGTGATCCAAAGATATATATTGGGCAGATCCGGTGATTTTGGGGTGAGCCTGAAGACCTTGTAATCGATGATTAGCCCGGCTTTCTTCATGGCTTCCATGGTTGGCTTCCATGTCGAATTTAGCCAATCGATGTACTCTTCAAAATGCCCGTACTCCACTTGTATGTAGTCCGCCTCAGTGACCGGGCCGTCAACATACTGGCGCTCATCCTGGGCACTTGCATTAAACGAAAGTGACGAAGCTGCGAGACTCATGGATAAGATAATGGTCTTAGTCATTTTGTCTTCACCTGTTGTGATATATCCAGATATCCGCAAAAGTCCCCAATAGTCTGATGCACGGTAGATAATTACACTAATGCATTATTATCACGATTATAGTGCCCGTCGTGCATGATTCTGTTACTCGTTGCGGACCAATATTCGCCTGACGCTGCGGCGAAACGGCGCCGATTGGCGGCACCGTAACGTCGACCTGCAGCGCCCGCCGCTCAAGTCAGCACGGGCGTCCAATGCAGCGACCGGCGTTCATCTCGCTGAAGCGGGCTTTCGCCATCAAAGTGCACATTGACCACCGAGGCCCAATTTAACGAGACGCCATCAAGTACGCGTGCATTGATGACCGCGCGCTTTCCGTGGGCGGTATCGGTGATTGCCGCGACGAACACACCGCATTCACCGCAAATCAAGAAATCCGCGCTCCGATGTGCGAAGCGATAGTACTGAACCTTGGTAGGATTCCCGATGTTGACGGAGAGATTTCCCGCCGGGTCCGACGTCCCAACCACGCCATGGCGCCGACAAAACGAACAGCCGTCGTGCCGCAGGCGCCAGTACAAGGGATCGATGTTGGTGCGATAGATGATTCCGAGAGCGCCACAATGGCATCCGCCCTGATATTCCTGCATTTTGAATTCCTCGAGATCGACCGCACACTCGATCATTAGATTTCCGCGAATACCACTGTCGTGGAGACTCTCTGCGTAACTGGTCGGGGTCCCCTGACGGTGGACTATATACTTCCACCAACCGGTGTTGATTTATTGTCGACCTTATAGGTGTACAGATGGCCTCCAATCAATCAGGATGAGGGGCCATGGTACGTACTCCGACGCGATTGACGCGGCGACCTGCTCTCTCCTGAGGGTCGCGATAAAGGCGTCTTTGCAGGCACGCCAAACTGCTCGCGCAAGTAGCCATGAATGGCCTTTCGGATTCGATCCCGCAACGCAATGCGAGACTCTCTGCGCCCCTCTCCGGCGGCGTCACATAGCGCTCGGGTGATGGCGATAAGGTCTGCACACAAGAGGGGCAGTTCTCGATGCGGACCGTAGAGTTTTTCCACCACATTGACGACCACCGGAAGCAATCGACCGGTGGCGCTGTCGCCATTGGCTGGTCGTAGCAGGCGCCGCTCCTCCAGATCTAGCAGTGCGGCGACCCGCGGTCGCCGAAGCTGGTGGTCGACGGCCGCGGTGATCAAGGTGTCCAGCGCGGCATTCGGATCCCGCATCGTCACCGCAGCGCCCACTGCCACCTGCAGATCCTCGGCCTCGGCGGCGATCAGCGCCATCGTCACGGCGTCCTTACTCCCAAAGTACTGGTAGAGCGAGCCGATGCTGACCCCGGCCCTTGCTGCAACCGCGTTCGTGTTATATCCGTGGATACCCTCGGTTTCCAGAATGTGAGCAGCGGACTCCAGGATTGCCGCGACGGTCTGGTTCGCTCGCCCCTGAGTCGGCAATTTGCGGGGCATAAGGGGGTCCCGACGTTTCGAAGTAGGCATGACGGAAATGCGAGTAGCCAAGGTGAGCGAATGCTCATATTCTTTCCTGCCCATGTCAACCCTGGTGATCACCATGAAGCAACCCAATATTCAGGGCGCCATCGAGGCGGTCCGCACCGTCGGTTGCCAGCTCAAGTCTCGCTATGCTTCCCTGATTCCGATCATCGGCAACGAAGCGATGATTACGGCGTTTCGACAGCTGGATCTGGAAGCATCCGATGCGCTCCGCCAGGCGCTGACCGCCACGTATCCGGACATCAGCTGGCTGAACGGAGAACTGGAAGGCGCGGAAATATGGAGCACCGCCAGGACGGGTCGCTTTTGGGTCTGCGACGCCATCGATGGTGCAGTGCAGTTTTTGCGGCGGATGCCGCATTGGTGCGTGTCCCTGACGCTGGTCGAGGATGGCACCGTGACCGCCACCATCGTCTACGACGCCATGCATGAAGAGATGTTCTATGCGGTTGCCGGAGCTGGTGCGTGGTGCAACGGGGAGCGCCTGCACGTCAATGACCGGCATCGCCACCACGGAGCCCTCTTAGCGACGAGTCAGCCCCCGTTTAGCAACGACGACGAATTCGTCGTCAACGGATCGGTGTCTTCACTCAGAGCCGCGTTGAGACAGGCTGGTGCTGTCCGAAATTTGGGACCGACCTCGCTACAACTCGCGTATGTGGCGAGTGGCCGACTCGACGCGTTCTGGGAGTACGGGGAGGATACGTTCAACTGCCTCGGCGGCGCACTGCTCGTGACCGAAGCCGGGGGGTTGGCCACCGATGTGTCCGGTCGGACGTATGGTCCCGCTTCGAACAGCATCGTCGCCGCGCCGACGCCTGTGCACCGCTCGCTAAAAGCAGTATTCGAAGCATAGCTGTGAGGTCCGCACATCTGCGACCTCCTGATCAAGCTGCGCCCGGCTTAACCCTTTCTCGTCGAGGAACTTCGTGTGCCCTCTCGCGTCTCTAAGCCCCGAACGTCCATTTCCGAAGCCTGAACCGACGGGATCGATACCAAGACGCCGGCCGGTCTTGCCGCGGCGCAGCCGCCGTCGAAAACACCGGGAATAAAAAAATCGGCTCAGCAGTCTTACTCTCAGACAGAATTATCCACGACAGTTTGAAGGAGAGAGTGCGATGAAAAGCCATTTACGGGATCCGTTATCGAATCGCCTTCGCCGAGCGGCCATGGCGATTGCTGCAAGCGGGATTGTGACGGCGCCGACCGTTCACGCCAATCCCTCCAACAATATCGTTGTTGTGCCGCCAAGTGATCTTCCCGCATTGGCGCGGCAGACCGGCGAAGCGATGCTGCTTCGCAATACGATGGATGGCCGAGCGATTCTTTATGTGGAACAGGACCAGGGTACTCGACTGGCGATCTTCGATGTGACTGACCCAGGCAATATCAAGGGTAAGGGCTCAGTGCAGCTGGGCTCCGCCGGACCGTTCGAATTTATATCTCCCATCGGAAGCAACCAGGAGCTCATCCAGTACCGGCAAGGCCACGACGACGCGGTATTGGATTTTCATAACGTAAATCTTCCGAACCTTAAGACGGTTCCAGGATTGACGGAGCAGGGTCCGATTACGTCTTTGGGCAATGATGGATTCATCGCTGCGGGCCAGGATACGGAGGTGCCGCAGACTCGGAACCTTCAGGTTGTCGACACGGCGAGTGCGCAAATACTCAACACGGTCTTTGACGTGAAGCAGGTCCGCGAGGAAATTTCGAAATCCGACACGGGCACGACCTTCCTGCTCTCGGAAAACGGCTTATACGTCGTCAGGCGGCCTGCGGTGGAGCGGGATAGCCGGCGTCGTGAGGAGGAATGGCTTTTAGAGCACGGCGGTGGGTGAAATGCCGGACTTGTCGGCAATCCTGCTCGCGGTGATTGGCCAGCGATGCGGCAATCGAGGTGCATCGGCTACAATGGGGCTTCGCTGGGTCGCGCGCCCCACCACCCGCCGGGACCGCGGCGAGCCATTCGCGGGCCACAATGCGATTGCGGACGGTGGGAATAAATCGGACGTACCGCGAGTCTTACAGTTTGAGGGAAGGCGGGTCGGACGCCGCCACCGCAGAGTGTGAACTGCTCTATGGAAGACAGACGCGATCGCTTTGAAGCACAGGTCTTGCCGCACCTGGATGCCGCGTACCGGTTTGCGCGATGGCTGTCGCGTTCACCCGCGGATGCAGATGACCTCGTGCAGGAGGCGGTCTTGCGTGCCTTTCGTGGCTTTGACGCCCTGCGAGGCTCCGATGTGAAAGCGTGGCTACTGACGATCGTGAAAAATTGCCATTTGACGGCGCTCAAGCAGCAACAGCGACGCGGCTTTGTTCCGCTACCGGAGGAGCATGATGTGCAGGACGGCCATGCCATGATCGCCACAACCCCTGATCCGGAGGGCAGTTCTATCCGTCGCGACGAGGCGCGAACGCTCGACCAGCTGATGTCGGCGTTGCCGGAAGATCAACGCGAAGTCTTGGTACTTCGGGAGATAGAGGAGATGGATTATCGAGAGATTGCGACGGTGACGAACGTACCCATCGGCACTGTGATGTCTCGATTGGCGCGCGCACGTGCTGCGCTCAAGACGCGATGGATAAAACAGATCGACGGAGAACGGCATGCAGTGCGCTGAATCGCTGCGCGTCCAGGCATATTTCGACGGCGAACTCGATGCGCTCTCTGCCGCGGATATTGAGCGCCATAGCGGGACCTGCGCCGAGTGCAGTGCGCTGCTTGATGATATCAAACAGACGCGCGCCGCCCTGCGGCACGACTTGGGCTACGAGAGTACCCCGCCGGAGCTGCGCGCACGGATCATGCGCGCGCTTGATCAGGAAATTGAAGCCAAATTGCCACGCCTCCAGCGGCAGCGGATCACGGGCAGGCGACTGCGGCCGTTCTGGCAGGGCGCATTCAGCGGTATCGGTGGAACGGCAATCGCAGCCGGCATGGCGTTCTTTCTGCTGGCGCCAGCACTGACGAACCCGCTGCTTGACGATCTGGTCAGTGCACATGTGCGATCGTTGATGCCGGACCATCTGATCGATGTGGTGTCTACGGACAAGCACACGGTGAAGCCGTGGTTTGCGGGTCACACCGATGTGTCGCCGGTGGTTGCCGACTTCGATCAGCAGGGATACCGGCTCATCGGCGGGCGCGCGGATTATTTTGATCATCAGCGTGCGGCGGTTGTGGTTTACCAACATGGTTCGCACGTCATAAATGTTTTCAGCTGGGCCGCGACCACAGGCAGCGTGCCGAAGGACACCACCCGCAACGGGTATCACTTGGCGTTCTGGAAGACGGGCGATCTGGTGTATTGCGCCGTCTCGGATACCGCGTGGGACGAGCTTCTTGGACTCGTTCGCTTGCTGCAAGACATGAGCACCCGTGACGCCAGCTGACGCAAACGTAAACGGCGCTCGGAAAATAAAACCGCCTGATCGGCTGTCTGGTCTCCGCTCAGGGGTCCCCTTGATTTCGGTGCCAAAAGTGCCGGTACTTGGTCCACGAAAACATCGGCGAAAATGCCAGGCACCGCCGATGGCTCTACGATCATCAGTGGTTCTTGCGTTCTAAAGAACTTGAATCGCAGAGCCAAAGCCCCTGAGCCACCATTCTAGCTGAGCGGATTGGCGTACGGTGGCTGTGACGAGGACGTGATCGGCGTCGAGGGGCTCGATAGTTTGGTCGTCGCTCAAGGGGGTCTCGTACAGGTGGGCGGCGGCGACGCGGGTTAATTGGGCTTTGAGTTGGATCATGGGCCGACGGCGGAACACACGAATACGTGAGCGGTGTCTGGGAACCGACCGTGTTTTCCGGGCCGCTGTGAACCCGTCCCTGGGAGCTGCGGGCTCGGCGTCCTGCCTCGCACGCCCCGGCAAACACGGTCGGCTCCCCGCCCCCTCAGGTTCGCACGTCGAGCGCGTCGCGGCAGACGCATGGCGCACACCGTCGCCAGGATGTGCACCGGGAGTGCACGAATAGCGAAATGAATGCGGATGCCGCTCCTCGGCTAGGCCCTTCGGGCCAAGAGTGTTGCCCCTGAGGGGTGCGGGTTATCGCTCTGGACCAGCCTAGCGCCCCTGTCTCATTTGAGCGGTTGCGGGTTCGCTGCAGCGATTAACGGCAAGCTGTACCTTTACACTCCCTGTAACGGCTACTCTGGCGCTCAGTCACTGCTCGACGTTTACGACCCCGTTGCCAATACTTGGACGAGCTTACCCTCGGGTCCCCACCCACTGGGCAACGGCGTCGGTGGCGCAATCAACGGAAAGCTATACGCCGTCGGGGATTCAAACGGCAATCCTTCGGCCATTCTGGATGTCTACGATCCGGTGGCGAATAGCTGGAGTACGCTCGCGCCTATGCCAAGCGCGTTGAGTAATATGAATGGTACGGTCCTCAACGGAAAACTGTACGTCCTCGGCGGCATAACGAGCAGTTTCGGCGGAAGCAACACGGTTGTCACTACCACGTATGTATATGACCCCGTAGCTAATAGCTGGAGTACCCAGGCATCGCTACCCTTCGGCGTCAGGAATGGCGCCGCGGCGAGTCAGGGCGGCGATATCTATCTGGATGGTGGTAGTAGCGACGTTTATGGATATGACGTAGTTACCACGCTGGAGATTTTTGGGCCTGCGCCTTCCAGTGTCTGCACTGTCTCAGGTAGCACAGTCACCATTACCGGCGTCGGTAACTGCATTGTTGCCGCCGATCAGCCAGGCAACGCCAGCTACGGCGCGGCGCCGGAGGTGACGTACACCATCGTCGTCAACAAGGGTAACCCGGTCATCACTTGGGCGACTCCGGCAGCCATTCCGTACGGCACACCGCTGAGTGGCACCCAGCTGGACGCAACGGCGAATGTCCCCGGGAGTTTCTTCTATACGTCACCGGCGGGTCTGAACCCGGCTGGCACCGTGCTTCCGGCCGGCACCTCGCCGCTCGGCGCCGGCTTTACGCCGACCAATACGCAAGATTACAACCCGATATCGGCCTATGTTCTCCTGACCGTCACCAAAGCCAGCACGCTGACGAGCCTCTCAGCCGTCACGACACAGAGCGTCACGGGTACGACGGCCACTCTGACGGCGGTTGTTCGTCCCCAAATCAGTGGCTCACCCACCGGCACTGTGACCTATAAGAATGGGTCCACCACACTGGGCAGCGCGCCGGTCGGCACAGCCTTTTCGACCGGGGTGTTGCCTGTGGGCAATCCTTCGATCACCGCCGTCTATTCGGGTGATGCCAACTTCACTGGCAGCTCCTCGGCCGCCACGACCGTGGTGAGTGTTGCGCCGACCACGGTGCAACTCACACCGGCGCTGACTCGCGTTCTCTACCCTCTTTCCTCGGTGCCGTTCTCTGTCACCGTACCTCTTAAGAACTCCGAGTTCATCAGCGGCTCCATAACCCTCTATGACGGGACGACGGTAATCAACACCTATTCGTTGTCCGCCGGCGGAATCTTCCTCGGCGTGACTCCATCGCTTAGCGTTGGTACGCACAGCTTACGAGCCGTCTACAGCGGCGATTCGCACTACCCACCGGGTGAGTCGCCCATCGTGGCTGTGACTGTATCTCAGCTCTAAGATCCGCCGGCGCTTTGTGGGGATCGCTAAACTGATCAGCGCAGCGACAGCCGCGCCAGCGGATCTGACAAGACCAGGCGGATCAGATCCGACTGGCGCCGCTGCCCGGTCTTGGCGAACAGTTGTTTGAGATGCGAACGGATGGTGTCGATGCTGACATCGCGATCGTGTGCGTGATCCGCAATGGAATCGCCTTCGACCAATCGCGCGAGCAACTGCGCTTCGGCCGGCGTGAGACTGAAGCGGCGGCCGAGCGTCGCGGGCATGATGCCGGATCGGCGGCGATCACCGAAGAGAACGACGGCCGCGGGCTGGGTGTTTCCCAGCTGCATGTTGGCGCGGGGCAGTGGTGCGACCAGCACCGGGAGGTTGGGGCTGTGCGCGCACAGCAGGGTGATTTGGCCGCCCGCATGTTCGATGTGGCGCCCGCTGGCGGCTGCCTGGACCAGTTGGGCCAGGACCCTCGCCTGTCGTGGATGCTGCGGGCGAAGATGTCCCTGAACGCTGACGAGCCCCTCGCCGGAATTGAGCTGAGCCTCGGCGGCGCGGTTGGCGAACAGTATCTGCCCATCGGCTGCCACCATCACCACGGCAACTGACAGGCCCTCGAGCAAGTCTTCGAACAGACCCGCCTTGCGTTCAGCCAGATTGAGTTTCTCGCGCAACTCCATCGCCGAGCGGATGTGCGGCAAGAGCGTCGCCAAGCGCGCACGATCCGTCTCGTCGAAGCCGATGGCGGCGGGACCGCGGTGTATGCCGAGCTGCCCGATGAGACCACTGTCCAATTGCACGTGTAGTCCGAGCACGTAGCGGGCGCCGGTCATGTGCAGGAAATCCGCCCATTCGGTGCGTAATACCTGATGGGTGGAAATCAACTCCTCGCCCAGCACAACGGAGGGCAGCGGCAGTCGCCACCCGCGGGAGTACCATTCATTGCGTACATGGTAGTGGTCCAAGTAGGCGGCGCACGTTTTGGCGTCGTGGTTCTGGGTGGCTGACCAAATCCCCACAACGGAGGGCATTCCGGTGTCGTCAGCCGGCACTGGACTGCAAAAGTACACCATGCAGCTATCGCTGTTGAATGCCCCGGCCAATTTGGACGCAAACGTCCGCGTGTGTTCGGCGTCCACCGCGGCGAGATAGATTTCGGCGACGATGTCCTCGAGAGATGCTTCCATGCTGTCCTTTTTAGGCGTCTAGGTCC
>PLET01000112.1 GCA_003137095.1 Gammaproteobacteria bacterium | reverse complement strand
ATAGCCTTCGGCTTAGCAATGGGGCCAAAATGGCCCCATGAGTTGCACCGACACTCTGAAGACGCGCGTGCCGCGGGAGCTGAAACTCCAGGCCAAGGCGGTTGCGGATCAGGATTTCCTGTCGGAAGCGGCTTGGCTCAAGCGCCTGGTGACGCGCGCAATACACGCTCGCGATGACGCGTCGGCCGCCGAAGGCGCTCGCGTCGAGCCGATGGGCATTGCGCGGTCGCCCAGGTTGGCGGGTTCCGGAACCAATAGTGCCGGTAAGCCGATGCTGGTGCGCCTATCGGGCGAGGATCGGCTGCTCCTGGATGCCCGGGCCGAGGCGCGCGGCATGCGACCGGCCACGTACGCCGCTGTTCTCTTGCGTTCGCATTTACGCCTGCTTGCGCCCCTCCCCAAGGACGAACTCTTGGCCCTCAAGCGCAGCATTGCCGAGCTCGGATCGATTGGCCGGAACGTCAACCAGATCGCACGGGCGGTCAGCGGTGGCGGAGAGGTGCCCGGTTCGCTGCGCGGTGAGGTCGTGGCGATCCTGAAGGTCTGCTCGGCGTTGCGGGACAACACGAGGGGCGCTTCTCAAAGCGAACCTGGCTAGTTGGGCGGCAGGGCATGTCCGCCGCGAACCCTAATTTCGACTCGAATTGACCAGGCGAATCTGGTTGCCGAGTGCGCCTTGAGTTTATCCGCACCATACCCCCGTGACGGCCTGCGTTCCCACCGTCAATGTCCGGTGGGGAATCACAGGTCTTTCCTCATAAGAGCATTTGGTACGACAACACCGCGCACAACAGGCTGTCTTGCCTCAATAACTGCAAATCCCCAGTGCTGAAAGAATGGCTGCGCGGTTCGACTTACATGGGACTCAAGTACGTGGATGCCTCTCTCTGCTGCATCCTCGTGTAGTCGACGCATCAGCTTTGACCCTACCCCTTGACCAGCGAAAGGAGCCGATACATAGAAATGATCGATGTAGCCACTTGGTTGTAAATCTGCATACCCGACGGGCTTTCCATCATGTTCAACTACGAATGGAGAAATCACCCGCATGTAATCCGCCCATTGCGCCGGATCCACAAATTCAGGGGCCCATGCGATCACCTGTTCGTGTGTGTAGTCCTTGACGGCAAGCCCATGCACCGCAGACATGAATACCCGGCGCAGGTGTGGCGCGTCACCAACTTGAAAGGCGCGGATCAACATCTGTCCTCACAGAGGCGACCTTTCGGCGAAGGTTGCCCACCGTCTGCCTTCGGTAAATTTACAATCTCGAGAAAGGTGTCCGCCAAGCGGGCTCAAGACGCCGACTTCGAATTAAAAGACTAACCAACATAAAATCACTGTTCCCAGGACTCCGACCCCGAATAGGTATGCGTATCCAGCGGCCTCGGCGCGCCAATTCCCATTCAGCGGCGGCGATTCCAATTGCGTCGCTTCCGCACTCCGCCAAAGTCTGTATTTGTCGCCAATACGGATGTTCACAGATACAAGGTAGCCGCAGAGGAGTTCGATGAAACCGATCGTCCCCAGCACTTTTGCCGTGGAGTTCGATGCAACAACGAAAGACCCCGCAATAACAATGATGGCGCACGCCACGCAAAACGCTTCGATTATGTGTAAATCCCGCCGGCTCAGGCCCGGACCGCCAAACCAGCGCTTGCCGTCCAATAGCCTCAACCATCTGGGAATTTCAAAAAAATCCTCGGTTGAACTGTTCATCGCATACAACTCCCGCTCTAAGGCATCTACGTCAATGCGAAAGGTAGCGGCAAGCGCCCGTAGGGAGGCATAACTGACTCGATGCCCCGCCTCCAATCGTTGAATCGTCCTGAGACTCAGGCCGGTCATTTCAGCGACCTTCTCCTGAGGAAGGCGTTTCTGCTCTCTCCATGATCGAAAAGACATCACTACCCCCAACGTCTAAGAGCAGTAATCTGTACTATATCGGCACCTGTCGGTGACGCCAATTTCCCGCCAATTCGCCGCCAGTGTGTGGCAGAGCGCCCCGAGGCGCAAACGCCACCGAGAACTAAAGCGCGGGTCATCACGAACAATGTCGTAAGCGGAGGCTCCTCGGGCCACGTTGAGCAAGTTCTTTCGCGAGTGTCAGCTTTGAGACCGCGGATTTTCGGAAGCCAATGGCAGTTGGCCGGACGGAGACGCTTCCCCGAACCGCATCCTTCAACCCCATACCCCCGAAATGTCCGTCCCGCAGTGGCCGCGACCTGGCGTGAGGTCTCATAGTTCGTCAATAATGTCCGGAATGTTCCGACGCCCGTGGATGACCCGGACGATCTCGATGACCCCGGGACGCTCTCGATAAAAAACGAGATAGTCGTCGTGCGTCAATATTCTGAGCTGGAGCCTGCGGTGGCGAAACACCTTGCCAAGCCGTGGCTGATCGACAGCAGTTGGATGGAGTGGTCGAGCGATCGCAGCACGTGAGCCGCTGCGCTCGGATTGTCACGAGCGATGTAATCGTAAATTGCGTCGAAATCTGCCAGGGTGGCACGAGAGAACTCGATCCGACGCGGCATCAGCCCCGTGCCCGGCGAGCGCGGGCGGCGAGTCTGCGGCGACCACGCCGGATAACGTCTTCGATATCGAGTTCAGTCGCAGGGCCCGAATCGAGGCCCTTCTGGATCTCAGACTGTAACCAGGCGAGTTGTTCGGCCCGACGCTTTTGATGTGAGACTGCGGCGACAATTGCCGCTTCACGGCTGCGATGGATGCCCTCGCGGACTTGCGAGGCCACGAATTTTTCGAGCGCGGCGGGGAGTTTTACGGCTGTGGGCGGCATGGCATCTCAAGTATATGAGACAGCCGTGCGTCGTCAAACAGGCCGATCGCGACCGTAGCGAAAACGTAGCAGTTGGTGCGCGTCCGTGCGCCTTCGTGCCTATGTCGAGTGAGGGCGGGTCTGCTAAGTGGTTGAAAAATATGAACCTATAAAATCATTGTTGCGACTTCGAACCAGCTTGGTTCCGATGCGATGGATGACGCACTCAATCGGTCTAGGGAAGCTCTGCACAGGCGGCTGCGCGAGCGGAAAATAAAATGGGGTCTTCGTGGAAAGTTGTGGGGTGCGCCGGGAGACCGGCAAGGAGTAGGTGGTGCAAGTCCACTGCGATGAAGATGTAGCGATTCACATCGACCCCGAGTCATGCGCAGGCGTTCGTGAGGACGTCGGCGAAGCGTTGACAGGGGAGCGTGCAGGCCAGCCATTGAGCCGCGAAAGATTCGATCAGGATGCCGACACTGTCCCACAGGCGGAAGGCAACACGGGAGGCAGCGATATCGCGAGCGACCGACCGATCCTGCGTGGTCATAGACCCTGGCATGCACAGAAGCTCTTTGCACGGGAACCGGGAGATCTCCAGCTTGGCCACTCGTCTTGTGGTGTGGTCCGCATCGGGAAGGCGAGGAGCCATAGCCGATGATGAACGAGCCGGAGAAGTCAGACTCCGCCGAAGTAGCGAGGAGGCCGACGAACGGGGGTGAAGGACTATCACCGGAGTCGGTGGAGCGAAGGGCGGAGGCCAAGGGGAACACGAACAAGACCTGCACGCGCCGGACTCCGAGCCGGGAAAGTGTGATTTCAGGGCTTGAACGTGTACGAGAGCGGGCAAGACAGGGGAAGAAGGAGCGGTTCACGGCTCTACTGCACCATGTGAACGTCGATCTGCTGCGATCTGCATTTTCCTGGCTCAAGCGGGATGCAGCGCCGGGGGTCGATGGCCTGACATGGCAGGAGTATGAGACGACCCTCGAAGACCGACTAGTGGATTTGCATGCGCGCGTACATCGCGGAGCCTATCGGGCGCAGCCTTCACGGCGGAAGTTCATTCCAAAAGGGGATGGACGTCGGCCATTGGGGGTAGCGGCGCTGGAAGACAAGATCGTCCAGCGCGCCGTGGTCGAAGTGCTCACTATGATTTACGAGGAGGATTTTCTAGGGTTCTCGTATGGGTTTCGTCCCGGGCGCGGCCAGCACGATGCGCTGGATGCGCTCGCATTTGGGATTACCCGTACGAAGGTGAACTATATTGTGGATTGCGACGTCCGGTCGTTCTTCGACTCGGTGAGCCACGAGTGGCTCGTCCGTTTCCTCGAGCATCGGATTGGTGATCCACGCGCGATTCGCCTGATACGCAAATGGTTGAAGGCAGGTGTGGTGGAAGAAGGAGAGTGGTCGGCCACTGAGATCGGAATGCCTCAGGGCTCCGTAATTTCACCGCTGCTCGCCAACGTTTACCTCCATTATTGCTTCGACCTGTGGGCCGAACAATGGCGACAGCGCCAGGCCCACGGCAGCGTCATGTACGTGCGCTACGCCGACGATATCGTCGCTGGCTTTGAGTACGAAGACGAGGCACGGCGTTTTCTTGCGGATCTGCGCGAGCGGATGGAAAAGTTCGCGCTGAC
>PLET01000116.1 GCA_003137095.1 Gammaproteobacteria bacterium | reverse complement strand
GAGAACCGCCAGCAGCGCGAAGTGGCCGCGAGCGGCGCTCGCCGGCTGGTCGAGGAAGAGGTGTCGCGCTTCCTCTCCGAGGCGCGCGCCCACGATGCCGGACCGGCGATCCGCGCCATGCGGGCCCAGGCGGAGGCGATCCGGCAGCAGACCGTGGAACAGGCGCGGCGCATTNNGGGCCGCTCCGGCGAGGAGGTCGTCGATTTTCTCGCCAACACCCTCACCAACCGGCTGCTGCATGCGCCCACCCAGGCGGTGCGCCATGCGGCCGAATTGGCCGATTCGGCGCTTACCGAGACCATTGTGCGATTGCTCACCGAGGAGCGCGAGCGCTCCTGAGTATTCCGCGTGGCGGCGCCGCGGGCCGCTATAATTCGCCGCCATGAAGGACTCGATCAGGCGCAAGCTGGAAAAACTCGACGAACGATTCGAGGAGATCAGCCGCCTGTTGTCCGATCCGGGCGTGATCGGGCGCCAGGATCAGTTCCGCGAGTTGTCCATGGAGTACTCGAGGCTTGGCCAGCTGGTCGAGCGCTACCGGCGTTTCGTGGCGCTCGAGGGCGACGTCGGCATCGCGCAGGAGCTCAAGGCCGACAAGGATCCCGCCACGCGCGCGCTCGGCGAAGAGGAGCTCGAACAGCTCTCACCGCGGCTCCTCGCCGAGGAGCTCGAGCTCAAGCGCCTGCTGGTGCCGAAGGATCCGCANNCCGGCACCGGCGGCGATGAGGCCGCGATTTTCGCCGGCGATCTGCACCGCATGTACGCCCGCTTCGCCGAATCGCGGGGCTGGGAGGTCGAGGTGCTGAGCGAGAGCCCCGGCGAACACGGCGGCTACCGGGAGATCATCAGCCGCATCATCGGCCGCGGTGCGTTCTCCGTGCTGAAGTTCGAATCCGGCACCCACCGCGTGCAGCGCGTGCCGGCAACCGAGGCCCAGGGTCGCATCCACACCTCGGCCTGCACGGTGGCCATACTGCCCGAGCTCGAGGAGGTCGAGGCGGTGGAGCTCAATCCGGCGGAGCTGCGCATCGACACCTTCCGTGCGTCGGGCGCCGGCGGCCAGCACGTGAACAAGACCGATTCGGCCATCCGCGTGACGCACCTGCCCAGCGGCATCGTGGTCGAGTGCCAGGACGAGCGCTCGCAGCACAAGAACCGTTCGCGGGCGCTGTCGCTGCTCAAGGCGCGGCTGCTGGCGGCCGAGCGCGAGAAGCAGCAGAGCCAGCAGGCGCAATCGCGCAAGCTGCAGGTCGGCTCGGGCGACCGGTCGGAGCGCATCCGCACCTATAATTTTCCGCAGGGGCGCGTCACCGATCATCGCATCAATCTGACGCTGTACAAGCTCGAGGACATCATGAACGGCCACCTCGACGAGCTGGTCGGGGCGCTCAACCAGGAACACCAGGCCGAGGAACTCGCGCAGCAGGTGGAATGAATGAACGCTTCGGACACCCATCTGTGCATCGAGACCGCGCTGGCGCGCGGTGCGCACGCGCTCGCCGGCCACAGCGACTCGCCGCGCCTCGACGCGCAGCTGCTGCTCGCCGCGGTGCTCGGGCGCCCGCGCTCGGCCCTGATGGCGGACGGTGCGCGCCCGCTGCAGCCGGCGCAGCGGCGCGAATTCGACGCGTTCATCGCGCGGCGGCTGGCCGGCGCGCCGGTGGCCTACATGACCGGCAGGCGCGAGTTCTGGTCGCTCGAGCTTACGGTGACGCCGGCGGTGCTGGTGCCGCGTCCGGAGACCGAGACCCTGGTCGAACTCGCCCTTGCGCGCCTGCCGACGCTCGAGCAATGCACGGTGCTCGATCTCGGCACCGGCAGCGGCGCCATTGCGCTCGCCATCGCCCGCGAACGCCCGCACGCCGCAGTGACCGGCACCGACCTGTCGCCGCAGGCGCTGGCGGTGGCGGGTGCCAATGCGCGCGCGCTCGGCATCACGAACATCGATTGGCGACTGGGCGACTGGTTCGCGGCCGTCCCCGGCCGGCGCTTCGATCTGATCGTTTCGAATCCGCCGTACGTCGCCGGCGCCGACCCGGCGCTCGCCGCGCTCGCCGCGGAACCCGCGCTCGCGCTCACGCCGGGCGCAAGCGGACTCGAGGCCATCGCCGCCATCGCCGCCGCCGCCGCAGACCACCTGAGGCCGGCCGGGTGTCTCGCCGTGGAACACGGCGCCGGCCAGGGGGTCGCCGCCGCGGCGTTGTTCGGGCGCCACGGCTTCGAGGGCATCACTACGCACGCGGATCTGGCGGGCGCTCCGCGGGTGACGCTCGGTACTCTTTCATCACACTAGGGAATGCACATGATCGTCTTCGAAACCACGCTGGGAAATTTCACCGTCGAATTCCACGAGAAGGAGGCGCCGCTGTCGGTCGCCAATTTCCTCAAGTACGTGGATGACGGATTCTTCGACGGCACCATCTTCCACCGCATCGTGCCGGGATTCGTGATCCAAGGCGGCGGCTTCACCCCGGACATGGAACAGAAGCGCACGCAGCCGCCGGTGAAGAACGAGGCCGACAACGGCCTGAAGAACGAGCGCGGCACCCTGTCGATGGCGCGCACCAACGACGTCAACAGCGCCACCTCGCAGTTTTTCGTGAACCTCAAGGACAACGACTTCCTGGACCACAAACGCGGCAACTTCGGCTACGCGGTGTTTGCGCGGGTGACCGAGGGCATGCAGGTCATCGACCAGATTGCCGCGGTTGAAACCGGCCGGCGCCGCGGCCACGACGACGTGCCGCTCGAGCCGGTGGTGATGAAGAGCGTGCGCCGCGTCGCGACCTGACGATCGCCGCACCGGTGAGACGCTCGTGGTTCAGGCGGCTGCTGCGCCTGGCGTCGTGGGCCGTCGGCGCCGCGGTGCTGCTCGCGGTCGCCGTGGTGCTGCTGCTGCGCTGGGTGAACCCGCCCGGCAGCGCCGTCATGGCCGAGGCCGCTCTCGGCGCGTGGATGGACCGCAACCGCAGCTTCGTGCTCAGGCATCAGTGGGTAGACCTGGAAGCGATAGCGCCGACTCTCGCGCTCGCCGTGGTGGCGGCGGAGGACCAGAAGTTTCCCGAGCATCGGGGCTTCGATGTGGAGGCCATCGAAAGCGCCTATGAGCTCAACCAGCACAGCCACCGGGTGCGCGGCGCGAGCACCATCTCGCAGCAGGTCGCCAAGAACGTGTTCCTGTGGTCCGGCCGCAGCTACCTGCGCAAGGCCCTGGAGGCCGGTTTCACCGTGCTCATCGAAACCCTCTGGCCGAAGCGGCGCATTCTCGAGGTGTATCTGAACGTCGCTGAATTCGGCCCCGGCACCTACGGCGCCGAGGCCGCGGCGCAGCGCTTCTTTCACCAGCCCGCGGCGCGGCTGTCGCTCGCCGAGGCGGCCCTGCTCGCCGCCGTGCTGCCGAATCCGCGGCATTGGCTGGTGGCCGCGCCGTCGACCTTCGTGCTGCAGCGCCGCGACTGGATCGAAGGCCAGATGCGCGCGCTCGGCGGCCCGGAGATGCTCGGCGAGATCGACGCCTATCCAAACCGCAGCCGCAGGCCCTGATATACCCGCTGCCTCCCGGGCGCAACCGGATCCCGGCGACGGCCGCGGTATGATGGCGTTGGAGGGACTGCTCATGAAAAATTATTCGACGTTGGCTTATGGGGCGTTGCTTGCGGTCTGCATGGCCGCGGTTTCGGGTGTGGCGGCGGCCGGCGCGTCAAGCGACGACAAGGGGGCCATCGAGGCGCTCGAGAATCGCTTCGCCGCTGCGATCGGCGCGAAGGACGTGGACACCATCATGCAGGCGTACGTGCCCGGCACCCGCCTGTTCGTGTTCGATGTGACGCCGCCTCGTCAGCACGCCGGTTGGGCGGACTACAAGAAGGATTGGCAGGCATTGTTTGCGGTATTTCCCGGGCCGGCTACCTTCTCGATCTCGGACCTCGATGTGACGGTGGTGGGCACGGTGGCCTATGGTCACAGCATTCAGACGGCACGCTTTACCGGCAAGGATGGCGCCAAATTCGACCTGGTGGTGCGCGTGACGGATGTGTACCGAAAGATCAAGGGTCACTGGCTGATCGTGCAGGAACACGTGTCGGTGCCGGTCGATCTCGCCACGCTGAAGCCGGATCTGCGCTCGCAGCCCTAAGGCTCAAGCCGCCTTGTCCGGGGCGGTCGCGCCCGCCGCCGTCTCACCCGCCGCATCCGGCCGCGGCGCGACCTGCGGCAGGCCCGGCGGCCCGGCCTCGTAGCCCAATATCGGCGCGAGCCAGCGTTCGGCCTCGCCCACGCTCATGCCTTTGCGGGCGGCGTAATCGGCCGTCTGATCGCGGTCGATCTGGCCGACGCCGAAATAATGCGCCTGCGGATGCGAGAAGTAGAATCCGCTGACGGCGGCGGTGGGAAACATGGCGAAGGACTCGGTCAACCGGATGCCGGTGCGCCGCTCGGCGTCGAGCAGCTGCCATAAGACGGCCTTCTCGGTGTGATCCGGACAGGCCGGATAGCCGGGCGCCGGCCGGATGCCGCGGTATTGCTCGCGGATCAAGCCCGCGCCGTCCAGATGCTCATCCGGCGCATAGCCCCAGAACTCGCGCCGCACGCGCTCGTGCATGCGCTCGGCGAGGGCCTCGGCCAGCCGGTCGGCGAGCGCCTTCAGCATAATGCTGCTGTAATCGTCATGCGCCGCCTCGAACCGCGCCACGTGCGCATCGATGCCGATGCCGGCGGTGACCGCGAAGGCACCGATGTAATCCGCGGCGTCGGCCTCGGGCGCCACGAAGTCCGCGAGGCACAGCTGCGCCTGGCCCTGGGGCTTGGATTTTTGCTGCCGCAGCTGGCGCAGGTACGCGCGCACGGATGCGCGCGTGTCGTCCGTGAACACCTTGATGTCGTCGCCGCTCGCGTTGGCGGGAAAGAAGCCGATCACGGCGCGCGCCTCGAGCCAGCGCCCGCCGACCAGCTCGCCGAGCATGCGCAGGGCATCCGCGTACAGGTTGGAGGCCGCCTCCCCCACCACCGGGTCGCGCAGGATGTCCGGGAATTTGCCGGTGAACTCCCAAGCATTGAAGAATGGCATCCAATCGATATAGGGCAGCAGCTCCTCGAGCGGATAGTTCTCGAAGGATTGCAGGCCGAGAAAGCCGGGGCGCGGCGGGCTGTAGCCGCGCCATTCGACCGGCAACCGGCGCGCGCGCGCCGCCTCCAGCGACAGCTGCGGGGACTTCACGCTCTTGTTGCGATGCTGCTCGCGCCGCCGCTCGTGGTCGGCCCGGACGCCGGCGAGGTAGGTGTCGCGCGTGGCCGGGCTGACGAGTTGCTGGCACACGCCCACCGCGCGCGACGCGTCCTTGACGTGGATGACGCCGCCCGCGTATTGCGGATCGATTTTCACCGCGGTGTGCGCGGGAGAGGTGGTGGCGCCGCCGATCAGCAGCGGCTGCCGGTGGCCCAGGCGCTGCATTTCGCGGGCCACGTGCACCATCTCATCGAGCGAGGGGGTGATGAGGCCCGACAGCCCGATGAGTTTCGCACCCTCGCGGGTGGCCGCCGCGAGGATCTTCTCGCACGAGACCATCACCCCCAGGTCGATCACCTCGAAGTTGTTGCACTGGAGCACGACGCCGACGATGTTCTTGCCGATGTCGTGCACGTCGCCCTTGACGGTGGCCATCACCACCTTGCCGTTCGAACGGCTTGCGCCGGACTTCTCCTTCTCTATATACGGAATGAGGACCGATACCGCCTTTTTCATGACACGGGCGGATTTCACCACCTGCGGNNCATGCCGTCCATCAGCGGCCCCTCGATGACGTCGAGCGGGCGCCGGGCCTGAAGGCGCGCCTCCTCGGTGTCCTCGAGCACGAACTCGTCCATGCCCTTGACCAGCGCGTGGGACAGTCGCGCGGCCACGGGCAGATTGCGCCATTCGAGGTCATCGCCGCGCCGCACGGCCCCGTCGCCCTTGAAGCGTTCGGCGATCTCCAGCAGCCGCTCGGTCGCATCCGCGCGGCGCGCGAGGATCACATCCTCCACCCGCTCGCGCAGCTCCGCCGGGATGTCCTCGTAGATCGCCAGCTGGCCGGCGTTGACGATGCCCATGGACAGCCCGGCGCGGATCGCGTGATACAGGAACACCGAATGCATGGCCTCGCGCACGCGCTCGTTGCCGCGGAAGGAGAACGAGACGTTGCTCACGCCGCCGCTCACCATCACCCCCGGCAGGCGCCGCTTGATCTCGGCCGTGGCCTCGATGAAGTCCAGACCGTAGCGATTGTGCTCGTCGATGCCGGTGGCCACGGCGAAGATGTTCGGATCGAAGATGATGTCCTCGGGCGCGAACCCCAGCCGCCCGGTGAGCAAATCGTGGGCGCGCACGCAGATCGACACCTTGCGCCCGATGCTGTCCGCCTGGCCCTGCTCGTCGAAGGCCATCACCACCACGGCCGCGCCGTGGCGCAGCGCCGTGCGCGCCTGCGCGAGGAAGGCGGCCTCGCCCTCCTTCAGGCTGATGGAGTTGACGATCGGCCGGCCCTGCACGCACTTCAGGCCGGCCTCGATCACCGACCACTTGGACGAATCGATCATCACCGGCACGCGTGCGATGTCCGGCTCGGCGCCGATCAAGTTGAGGAATCGCACCATGGCGGCCTGCGAGTCGAGCATGCCTTCGTCCATGTTCACGTCGATGATCTGCGCGCCGTTCGCCACCTGCTGGCGTGCCACCTCAACCGCCCCGGCGTAGTCACCCGCCTCGATCAGCTTGCGGAATCGGGCCGAGCCGGTGACGTTGGTGCGCTCGCCGACGTTCACGAACAGGCTCGCGGCCCCGACGTTGAACGGTTCCAGGCCGCTCAGTCGGCAGGCGCGCCCGATCACGGGAATGGCGCGCGGCGCCAGGCCGGAGAGCGCCGCCTTGAGCGCGCGAATGTGATCCGGCGTGGTGCCGCAGCAGCCGCCCGCCATGTTCAAAAAGCCGCTCTCGGCGAACTCGCGCAGGATCGCGGCGGTCTGCCGCGCCGATTCGTCGTATTCGCCGAAGGCGTTCGGCAGACCGGCATTCGGGTAGGCGCACACCGGGGTGTCGGCAATGCGCGCGAGTTCCTCGATGTACGGCCGCAGCTGCGTGCCGCCGAGCGCGCAGTTCAAGCCGACCACCGCCGGGCGCGCGTGGCGGATCGAATTCCAGAACGCCTCCGTGGTCTGTCCCGAGAGCGTGCGGCCGGAGGCATCGGTGATGGTGCCGGACACCATGATCGGCAGATCCACGCCGAGTTCGTCGAACACCTCGCGCACCGCATACAGCGCCGCCTTGGCGTTCAAGGTGTCGAAGATGGTCTCGATCAGAATGATGTCGGCTCCGCCCTCGATGAGGGCGCGCGTCGCCTCGCCGTAGGTCGCCGCCAGCCGGTCGAAATCGATGTTTCGATACGCCGGATCGTTGACGTCCGGGGACAGCGAGGCGGTGCGGTTGGTGGGCCCGAGTGCGCCGGCCACGAAACGCGGGACGCCGTCCGCGGCCTGTACCTCATCCGCCGCGCGGCGCGCCAGGCGCGCCGCCTCGAGGTTCAATTCGCGCACGAGATCCTCGAGGCCGTAATCCGCCTGCGACGCGGCATTGGCGTTGAACGTGTTGGTGCTGATGACATCCGCGCCCGCGAGCAGATAGTCGCGGTGAATGGCCGCGATGATCGCCGGCTGGGTGAGCGTGAGCAGATCGTTGTTGCCGCGCAGGTCGCTCGGCCAGGCGGCGAAGCGGCTGCCGCGAAACTGCGCCTCGGTGAGGCGATGTCCCTGGATCTGGGTGCCCATGGCGCCATCGAGCAGCACCAGGCGCTGCCGCAGCAGAAGCCTGAAGGCATCGCCGCGCGCGCTCTGCGCAGCTAACCTCGCCGGTGGCATGTCAGGCCACCCGCGCGGCGGCGGGCTGCACGTCGGCGCGCAGACCCAGGGCATGACAGATCGCGTAGCTGAGCTCGGCGCGATTCAGGGTGTAGAAGTGAAACTCCTCGACGCCGTGCTGGCGCAGCCGCTGCACCTGGTCGATGGCGACGTGGGCGGCGATCATGCGGCGGGTGTCCGCGTCATCCTCGAGTCCGTCGAAGCGCTGATGCAGCCAGTCCGGAACCGACGTGCCGCAGCGCTCGGCGAATTTCACCATCTGCGCAAAGCGCGTGATGGGCAGGATGCCCGGCACGATGGCGGCGCGCATGCCAGCCGCGGCGCAGCGATCCCGATAGCGCAGGAACAGATCGGTATCGAAGAAGAACTGCGTGATGGCACGGCTCGCGCCGGCATCGATCTTGCGGCGCAGATTCTCGAGGTCCGCCTCCACCGTGCGAGTCTCCGGATGTCCTTCGGGGTAGGCGGCCACCGAGATCTCGAAATCGGCTATCTGCTTCAGACCGCACACCAGATCCGAGGCATGGGCAAAGCCGCCCGCCGCGTGACCGGCCGCCGCCCGGCCGCACGCCGGGCCGCCCGGGGGACTCGCCGGGGCATCGCCGCGCAGCGCGACCAGATGACGCACCCCGTGCCGCCAGTAATCCTGCGCGATCCCGAGGAGCTCATCGCGCGAGGCGCCCACGCAGGTCAGATGCGGCGCGACCACGAGCGAGGTCTCGTGCAGCACGCGCAGCACGCAATCATGCGTGCGGGCGCGGGTCGAGCCGTCCGCACCATAGGTCACGGAGACGAATCTCGGTCCGAGCGGCGCAAGCCGCTGCACCGCCTCCCACAATTGGGCCGCCATCGCGTCGCTGCTCGGCGGAAAGAACTCGAATGACACGGAGACCGCCATGAAAAGAGCATGCATTGACTGGTTTTATGATTCAAACTCATTATCTTCATATCGAGGATGAACCCGGCTCATGCCTTCCACCGCCCTGGAATTGCGTCACCTGGAAACCCTGCTGGCCCTGGCCGAATGCGGCAGCCTGTCCAAGGCCGCGGCACGGCTGTTTCTGACCCAATCCGCCCTGTCGCATCAATTAAAAGCGCTGGAAAGCCATTTCGGCGCCGCCTTGGTGGAAAAGAACGTCCGGCCGCTGCGCTTCACGGCCATCGGCCAGCGCCTGCTCGAGCTCGCGCGGGCGGTGTTGCCGCAGGTGGCCGAGGCCGGGCGGGACGTGGCGCGCCTGGCGCAGGGTCACGCCGGACCGCTGCGCATCGCCGTGCAATGCCACAATTGCTTCGATTGGCTGATGCCCGCCATGGATGCCTACCGCTCGCTCTGGCCTGAGGTGGAGCTCGACATCATCTCCGGCTTCGTCGTCGATCCGCTGCCGCTGCTCGAACGCGGCGAGGCCGAACTCGCCGTGGTCCATGACAAGCCCGACGCGCGACCCACCCTGGCCTTCAGTGCGCTGTTTCGCTACGAAAGCGTAGCCCTCATGAGCCCGAGACATCCGCTCGCCGCCAAGCACTGGCTCGAGGCCGAGGACTTCGCCAAGGAAACGCTGATCACCTATCCGGTGCCTGATGAAATGCTGGATGTCATGAAGCATTGCCTCACCCCGGCGGGCATCGATCCGAAACGGCGCACCGCAGAGCTCACCGTCGCGATCCTGCAGCTGGTGGCGAGCGGACGCGGCGTGGCGGCGCTGCCGTCCTGGGCGGTGGGCAACTACCTCGAACGCGGCTATGTGGTGTCGCGCCCGATCGGACGCGACGGTCTGCGCTGCGAGCTGTATGCGGCCACCAGCCGCGCCGGCGCCGAAGCCGCCTACATTCGCGAGTTCATCGCGCTGACGCGCACCTTGAGTCTCACGGAACTGCGCGGCGTGTCGGCGCTTTGAGATCTCTCACCAGCCGCTGCTGCCGGCTTCTCCCTTGAACGGTCCGACCAGCTCGGGCGTGATCCAGCCGCCATAAAATCCGCCGGGCTGTGCCTGCACCACGGCGTCTGCGACCCGGCAATCCAGATGCGCCGGATACAGGGCGACGCAATCGGCCAGCAGTTCGGCGCCCAAGAGCGGCTGCGGATAGCTCCAGGCCACCCCGTTCAGGCGCCGCTCACCATCGACGAGCGACCAGTAGCGGGCCGCACCCTTCCATTCGCAGAACGATCCACCGCCCGCAGGTTCGAACAGCGGCCGCGCCACGTCCGCCCACGGCAGATAGAAGCACGGTGGATGCGCGGTCTCCAGCACGCGGATGGCGCGCACGGTTCGCGCCACTGCGACGCCGCCCCAGCGAACGACCACTTCGCGGTCATCGCGCACCAGCCGTGGCGGGCGCGGATAGTCCCACACCGATTCCTGCCCGGGGCCGGGCGCCGGCGCGAACGACGGACGCTCCTGGCCCCGCCATCGCCACTGCGATCGGGCCGACTGCAACCAGCGAGGTGTTTCCATGGGGTCCTTGGTCGAATCGCCGCCCTGACATATCACGGGCGGCGAGTCGAAGCATCTCACGCGACGGCGAAATATTCTGTGTTATGTCACGTCGAAGCACGTTCCTCCCTTGCTGATGCCGCAACTGCACATTAGCCTGCCGTCATTCGCTGCAATGCGCTTTTTTCTTCAACACCAGGTGATTCATCGATGTCGTCCGTGCCGCGTTCCGTCCTTCTGCTTAGAAAAACCCCCGTCACCCTCGCCGCCGCCGCCTTTGCGGCCGCCCTGCTGCAGGCTTGCTCCGGCGGAACGGTCACTACCCTGCCGGCCGCGACTGCGGCCGCCACCGCCGCCGCCGGTGCCGCGAGCACCGCGGCCGCGGTCGAGAATCCCGTGGAGCGCGCCACCATCCAGTCGGTCACGATTCCGCCGGCGTCGGCCGGCCTCCCGGACGCGGCCTTCTCCAGCTTCGAATCGGCGCACGTGCATCCCCTCGACATCACACCGGACGGCACCAAGCTGCTGGCCGTCAACACACCCAACAACGACCTGGAGATTTTCGCGATCAGCGGCAACAGCCTGACGCTCGAGACTGTGGTCAAGGTCGGCCTGGAGCCGGTCACGGTGCGCGCCTATTCGAGCACCCAGGCCTGGGTGGTCAACAAGATCTCCAACAGCGTCAGCATCGTCGACCTGAAGAACAATGCGCTGATCGCCACCTTGCAGACGGGCGCGGAACCCGCAGACGTGGTGTTCACCGGCACCGCCGGCAGCGCCACCAATCCGGCGCGCGCCTACGTGTCGGTGGCGCAGGCGAAAGAACTCGAGGTGTTCGATCCGTTGGTGCCGGGTGCAACGCTGGCGCGCATACCCATCCTGGGTCAACAGCCGCGCGCGCTCGCCGTGGGTCCGAACGGCTCCGGCGGCACCAACGTCTACGTCGGCATCTTCGAGTCCGGCAACGGCACCACGGCGATGACCGGCGGCAAGGACGATCTGCCCTACGAAGTCGATCTCGCGCGCTCGCCTTCCGGCCCCTACGGCGGCATCAGCCCGTTCCCCGACAACGTCAACGCGGTGCTCAACAAGTACACCAGCCTGTATGCGCCGGTGACGACCGTCACGCCGAATGTGCTCGACTCCTACTACACACCCACCCCGCCGCCGGTGAGCGTGATCGTGCGTCGTCAGGCGCCCGCCAGCAGCGCGGCGCTGCCCACCTGGCTCGATGAGAACGGCAAGGACTGGTCGATCTTCATCAACGGCAGCCTCGCGCGGCAGGGCACGAACGCCGATCGCGTGGCCGACTGGGATCTCATCGACCGCGACATCGCCGTCGTCAATACCGCCACCAACGCGGTCACCTACCAGGGCGGTGTGCTCAACATGGTCATGGCGCTCGCGGTCAATCCGNNCGGCACGTTCATTCAAGTGCTCATGGGCACGTATGCGCTCGGCGGCAGCGCCGGCACCAAGGCCGATCTCAACCCGCACCTGTTGCCGTATTCTTCCGTCACGAGCACCTACGCGGTCTCGTCGATTCCGGCGAAATGCACCACGGGGTCGAACCTCTGTGCCGCCAATTCGATCGGCGATCCGCGCGGCATCGCCTGGAACGCGGCGACGGGCAAGGGATACGTCACCTCGATGGGCACGAACAGCGTCATCGTGATCAACTCTGCGGGTGGGCGCGACTCGGTGTTGAGCACGCCGATCCCGGTCGGCCAGGGACCGACGGGCATCGTGCTGAACGCGGTGGGCGCCAACGCGAGTTCCCCGAGCCTCGCCTATGTCTTCAACCGCTTCGATGCGAACATCTCGGTCCTGAACCTCGCGGCCACGACTCCGGGCTCGGCCGAAGTCGCTCGCGTCGCGCTCTCCTATGATCCGACGCCGCAGGACATCCGTAACGGCCGTCCGCTCCTCTACAACACCCAGCTGTTCTCGGGACTCGGCCAGATTTCCTGCGGTTCCTGTCACGTCGATGCGCGTACCGACCGGCTCGCCTGGGATCTGGGCGATCCGACCTCCCAGCCCGAGGTGATCAACTCCCAGCCCGCAGCGATCACCGGCAGCAGCAGCGGCGTCACGCTGCGCGACATGGAGACCGGTGGTGCGATCGTCCCGGTCGCCTCGGTCACGGAACATCCCATGAAGGGACCGTTCCTCACCATGACCCTCGTCGATCGCATGCAGAGCCCCTTCCTGCACTGGCGCGGCGACCGCGCGAACCTCGCCGCCTTCTCGCCGGCCTTCGTCGCCCTGCAGGGCGGCGCGGCCCAACCGACCGCGACCCAGATCGCCAACATGCAGTCCTTCCTCGCGACGCTGCGCACGCCGCCGAATCCGTTCCGCACCATCACGAACCAGTACCCGGCGGAAATCGCCGTGCCGGGTCCGCGAAATGTGCCTTATCGCACCGGCAATGCCGGGGCCGGCGCCCAGGAATTCGAGGCGAACTGCCGTTCCTGCCATCCGGGCAACACCAACCGCGGCTACCTGTTCGTGAACAACGCGGCTTTCGGCATCAATCAGCTGCGCAACCCGCCGACCTGGCAGAACTTCTACCGGCGAGACGGCCTCTGGTTCAGTGATCCCACGGCCAGCACGGCGGGTTTCGGCTTCCAGCCGGACGGCACCTTCGATTCGACCCAGAACCTCTCGCGCGACGACAACATGATGGCCTTCATGTATTCGTTCAACGGCTCGTATCCGTACACGCCGACCGGGCTCAATGCGACCAACACGGCGGTCGACTCGCATGCGGCCGTCGGGCGTCAGGTCACCCTGTCCGGTTCGGTGACCACCGATCCGATCCTCCCGCAATTGCAGGCGCTCGCCGACACCAATGCCATCGACCTGGTGGCGAGCGGTTGCGTCGGCAATGAGACGCGCGGCTATGTCTACGTCGGCGGCGGCAACTATGCCGACGACCGCGGCGCGTCGCACAGCCTCGCGGCCATGAAGGCCTTTGCGCAGAGCGGCTCGCCCATCACCTTCACGGCGGTGCGCCGCGGCACGGGCTATGTGCTCGGCATCGACCAGAACGACGACGGCGTGTTGGACGGTGCCTCCGGCGCCACCACGACACGCGTCTGCACCAGCGGTACGCAGCCGAACCTGCTGGTCAACGGCAGCTTCGAGACCAATGCGGTCCCGGCGGGCGGCTGGTCGAACGTGACCTCGCTCGCCGGCTGGACGGGCAGCAATGGCGTCGTGCAGATCTGGAATGGCCTGTTCGGCTACAGCGCCGAAGACGGCGGCTCCTGGATGCAGGTGGGCGGCAGTTCCACCCTCGACACGGTGTCGCAGACAGTGACCACCACGGCCGGCGATTCCCTGCTCCTGACGTTCTGGTACTCGGCGCGGCCCGGACTTGGCGCAACATCCAACACCTTCAACGTGGAGTGGAACGGCAAGGTGATCGATACGCTGGAACCCAATGGAACCCCGCTCAACGCCCCGGCGTGGCAGCAGGCGACCTACATCGTCAAGGCCACCGGCAAGGACACCCTGTCGTTTGCGCAGCCGGCCGGCACCTCGCCGGGCTTGGGTTCGCTGATCGACGCCGTCTCCCTGGCCGATCGCGGCCCGAGCGGCACGAGCTTCGTCTCGCCGATGGTGAATCTCTCGTACGGCAAGACCGCGAGTGCGGCGGAGATCGCCTATGGCACCAGCGCGGCCTCGGCCGTGGACGGCAACGTCGACGGCAGCTGGTTCGACGGCTCGGTCAGCATCACCGGCGGCACCAGCGCCCAGGACTACTGGGAGGTCGATCTCGGCGCCGTCGGCACCATCCAGACCGTGAACCTGTTCAATCGCACGGATTGCTGCGGGACGCGACTCAACAACTTCTACGTGCTGGTCTCGCAGACCTCCATGGACGGACAGTCGCTTGCGCAGCTGCTCGCGAACACCGCCGTGAACAAGCAGTACTTCGCCAACTCCGGCTATGTCTTCGGCAATTCGCCGCAGGAATTCACGGTGGGCGTGGGCGGCGTACTGGGCCGCTACGTGAGGGTGCAGCTGGCGGGCACCAATCAGCTGCAGCTCGCAGAGGTGCAGGTCATGGGCTGGCCGGCCGGCGCGAAGTAGCACCCATTCGAAAGTAGATGCGAAAGCAGCCCGCATTAGAGGCTGGTAGCGCCGGAGGAGCAATCCTCCGGCGCTTTTTTTTCACCCCGACCGGCGCTTTTTTCGCCCCGGCAACTGCACCTCAGCCCCCGAAACGCTGATCGAGCTTCTGCTGGATGGCCTCCAGAGGCACGCCCTTGGTCTCCACCACCATCAGCTTCACCCAGATGAGCTGCAGCACCATCATCGCGGCGAAGAACGCAAAGATGCTGCCCGGTGAGAACCGCGCGACCAGGGTGGGAAACACCGTGGTGATCAGGGCGGCGAATATCCAATGCGTGCCGCAGCCGAGCGATTGGCCCTGGGCCCGGTGGGAGTTCGGAAAGATCTCGGAGATGTACACCCAGATGACTGCGCCCTGGCCGATGGCGTGCGCGCCAATGAAGGCGAAGATGCATTCCGGCACGATGCCGTAATGATGGCTGTGGAAGGCCCACGCCACCGAACCCAACGAGGCGATGTAGCCGTACGAACCGATGAACAGCAGCGTGCGGCGCCCGAGCCGGTCGATGAGCCACACGCCGGCCAGGGTGAAGACCAGATTGGTGATTCCGACGCCCACCGATTGCAGCAGCGCCGATCTGGCGCCGAGGCCCGACAGCTCGAATATCCGCGGCGCAAAATACAGGATGGCGTTGATGCCGGACATCTGATTGAAGAAGGCGATCAGGAAGGCGAGCGCGATCGGGATGCGCAGCCACCGGCTCCAGAACGGCGCCGCCGAGCCGCCCTGCCTCGAGTCCGCGATGATGACCGCGGCGTGCGCCTGGATCTCGGCCTCGGATGATTCCGGCTCGACGAGCCGCAGCACCTGGAGTCCGCGCTGCACGTCATTGCGCCTGCCGAGCAGCCAGCGCGGGCTTTCGGGAACCGCGAAACACATCGCGGTGTAGAGCAGCGCCGGAATCGCGGCGACGCCGAGCATCCAGCGCCACGCCTCGTTGCCGATTCCCGAAAGCAGCGCATTGGACAGGAACGCCACCAGGATCCCGAACACGATGTTGAACTGGAACATGCCGGTCAGGCGCCCCCGGTGGCGCGCCGGCGCGATCTCGGATATGTAGAGCGGCGCAGCAACCGTGGACAGGCCGATGCCGATGCCGCCGAGCGCGCGCGCGGCGATGAACGCGTCCACGCCGGTCGCGAGCGCCGACCACACGGCGCCCACGAGATACAGCAACCCGATGAGCATCAGCGTCGGCCGGCGGCCGAGCGTATCGGCCAGCCATGCGCCGAGCAGTGAGCCCGCCACGGTGCCGTACAAGGCCGCGGCGACCGCGATGCCATGGGTGCCCGGGTCCAGGTGCCACAAGGCCTGGATGGTCTGCTCGGCACCCGAGATGACGACGGTGTCGAAGCCGAACAGAAACCCGGCCAGGGCGGAGGTGATGGACCACAGAATGATGCGGCCCTGCATCCCGCTACCTCGCCCGTCGCTCCAAGAGTCGGCATTTTGATGACCTGGACGCCGTTGCGCAAATTCGGCGCGAATTCGCTGCGAATTCGGCATACTGATCAAAACAAAGGAGGGACGGTCATGGCCTCAAGGGATGCATTTTCGAAGAAACTGAAGCTGCTGCTGCGGGAGGTGCCGGCGGACACCTCCTTGGAGGAATGGCAGTATCTTTATCGACAGACTATTTTCTCCATGGGCATGAAAATCCTGGAGAAATTTCCGCGCGATGCGTATGGGCCGCCGACGCAGCCGCCGCCGGGTTGGGCGGATGGCAGCGGCGGATCGGTGGGCGGTCATCCAAACGTCTCAGTCCCATACAAGCCGTTGCTCGACTTCGCGGCGTTTGCGCTGGCGATACACGCGGCGCGCGTCAAGCCGCCGCTGGGTCCCGTCGACGACGCGGACTGATCGAAGCCGGGCTTACCGATCAGTTGCTCGTTGGAGCGGCGCACCTCGGACAGCAGGGCGTTGAAATCGCTCCGGGCACGCAGCGCGGCGAAGTACGGCTCGTTGGCCGCCCACCAGGCTCGGCGCCAGCCGAGCTTGGCGGCCTTGCTGAGATCCCGCATGGCCTCGTCGCCGCGCCCCTCGAGTGCGTACACTTTGGCGCGGAGTTCATAGGTCGCGTAGCGCTCGATGCCGGCGGCGAGCATTCCATCGAGCATGACGAGCACCTCGTTCAATTCGCGGTCGGCCGAGCGGCGATCACCGAGCGCGAGATCCGCCACGGCGAGATCCACGCGGTACGACGTACCGACTGCGCGCTCGCCGCGCGCAAACCACGGCGTCTCGGCGAATCCCGGCTCCCGATCCGGAGCCGCCAGGGCGCGTGCGATCAGCGTTTTGACCGCCGCCGGTTCGCCCGACACCATCCGGGCATAGGCCGCCTCCATCAGCGCGGATGAGTGCGGCGATTGCTCGAGATGGGCCGCCTCCACATACCGCCGCAGCGCACTCGCGCCGCCCTCGCAATACACCACCCGCACCAGTGCGGCATCGGCCTCAGGATCATCACGCGTGGCGCGTCGGCCGAGATCCACCGCTTCGCGCGCCGGGGCGGGCAGCCCGAGCGACAGATACAGCGTCGCACGCGTCCAGTAGTAGGTGAAGTCATCCCCGGGCTGCGCCTTGATGGACTGCGCGTTCCAGTCCAACGCCTCATCGATGAGTCCGCGTGATTCGGCGAGCCAGGCCGTACGATCGTCGACCGAGGGGCTGCTCGGCTGCAGCCGGTGCGCCCGTTCGCAAGCCTCCGCCGCCTCGCCGTAGCGGGCGAGATCCTCCAATGCCAGGCATCGTTGCACATGCAGGGCGTAGTTCAGTGGATCGAGCACGGCGGCGCGGTCGTAGCTCGCCAGCGCTTCCCGGGGCTGCCCGTTCAGCAGCCGGATGCGGCCGATTTCCGCGATCGCGCCCATGTCGTTCGGATTCAGGGAGATGGCAAATTTCAGGTCATCGAGCGCCTCCGCGCTCCGCGATTGCGTGGCCCGCAGCGCGCCGCGCACCGCGTAGGCACCCGACAGCCGGTCATCGATGCGCAGCGCCGACGCGATCAGCGGCTCCATCTGCGCCGCCGTGTCAGCCACCGGCAGTTCGCGGAAGAATCCCTGATTGAGAATTCCGTACGCGAGACCGACATAGGCCGGCGCGAAGCGCGGATCCGCGCTCAGCACCTGGCGATACAGTTCCACTGCGTGGTCGGTCGAATCGGGCGTCAGTTGCTGGGTGTAATGGCGCGCTTGCAGGTACAGCTCGTAGGCCTGCGGGATTGCCGTGCGGCGTGCGGCGAATTGCCGGTCGGACTCCGCGGTCAGACGAATCTGCAGGTTCTGCGCCACGGTTCTGGAGATGTCCTCCTGGATCCTGATGGCGTCCTCCGTCGGCCGATCGTAGCTGGTCGACCACAGGTGATAGCCGCTGCGCGCGTCGATGAGCTGCACGGTAATGCGCAGGTGGTCGCCGGAACGGCGGATGGAGCCTTCGAGAATGTGATTCGTGTCGAGCGCCTTGCCGATGGCCCGCACATCCTCGGCCTGGTCGCGGAACGCGAATGCCGAGGTTCGCGCCACGACCCGCAGGCTCGGTATCTGTGACAGCCAGCTGGACAACTCCTCGGTGAGGCCGTCGCAGAAGAACTGATCGGTTTTGTCGGCGGTCATGTCGACGAAGGGAAGCACCACGATGGAGGCCGCCGCATACCGCCCGTCATCCGGCGGACTCTTCCAAAACCACACCCCCGTGAGGATCGCGGCGCACGTCGCGACGCCGAGCGACCTCGTCAGCCAGCGGCGTCTCGCGGTCGGCGCGGTGAGCGAGATGGGCGCGGTGAATGCGGTGGGCACAACCGGTACCGGCTCGCGCCTCACGGGGACCACCAGCCGATAGCCGCGCCGCGGGACGGTGGCAACGTAGGTCGGGTCTGGGTCGGTGTCGTCGAGAAGCTTGCGCAACTGAGAGATCGCCTGATACACCGATGCCGGGCTGACGATCACGCCGCTCCATACCTCGGTTAGCAGCGCATCCACGCTCACCACGTCGGGAGCGGCACTCGCGAGGCACATGAGCAGTCGCATGGTGCGCGGTTCGAGCTTGCGCGTCTCAGCGCCCCGGGAAATGACGTCGAGCGCCGGATTGACCAGCCACTCGCCAATCTGCACCACTTGCGCGCTGTTGCCGCTCGACATCCCGCCCCTCCAGCGCAACAGTATACGGCCAGGGAATCGCGCAACCCTTGGGCCCGGCTAATAAAGGGGCGATTTGCGGCGTCCCGCAAATCGCCCCGCGCTTGCGATCAGCGTTCGCCGAAGACCTGCGTGTCCGGCTTGACGTTCGCCGCGAACAACGCGCCTTGCAGCCGTTTCAACGCCGCGGTGGTGGCGTCATCGACGCAATGCACAAAGTCCGGTTGCGCGGACAGGGTCCACGCATCGACCACCCGGCCGCACAGGGTGCGGGCCGTCTGATGCACGCGTTCGCGCGCCGCCCGCTGCCCAGCGTCGGTGGACAGATCCAGACCCGCAAGCGACACCATGGCGCTCTTCCCGTCGGCCCGGGCGGCCGAGGGGGCAATGGTCGCCAGGGCGCATAGGGCCACGGCGGCGGCGGCGGACAAGTGTTTCGTATGGTTCATGGAGTTCTCCTTTGACTTCAAGTGATGGATGGCGGAGAGGCCGGTCATTTGCCGGCAAGACGCAGGTCGGTGCCGAAGCGCAACCGGGTCAGCGTGACCGAGTTGACGTTCTTGACCGCCGCGTCGATGGCCTGCTCGATACAGGCTCGTTCCTGCGCCTTCAATGCCAGGTCGCCCATGCGAAGCGCGCACACCTGCTGCGCCGCCGCTTGGATGCGGTGGTACAGCACTTGCGCGCCGGCGGCCTGCTGGATGTCGAGATCGTCGTAGCGGATGGCGGTCTGTTTTGCGTCCGGTTCGGCCGCGGCCGCCGGCAGCGCACCGGCCGCGCCCATGGCACACAGGCAGGCCAGGCTCATCGTGAAATGCGGCCAGGCCGTCAGGGTTATCGACTTCAGGTTGATGCTCTTCATGGTCGTCCTCGTTGGTTGGTTGCCAGGCCACCGACTGCGCCGGTGGTGCGATCGAGGTTGGACGGCCCTGCCCATCGAAGTCCTCAAGGCTTGGTCAGGGATTGTTGAAGCATTTCTGAATCATTTAAATTCAAGGACTTGGGGATCGCACGGCGGATTGCGGCACGCGACCCCTAGGGGTGGGCGAACGCGCGGATGACGAAGTCGAACGCGTCCTGCGATAGCATGCGGACGGCTCGTCGATGAGTCGTGGTTCGAGGTCGATATGAAATTGTCCGTTGCTGGATTGGCGCTGTGGCTGGCTGCCGGATGGGCCGCGGCGCCCTTGGTCGTGGCCGATGTTCCTGCGGCTGCACAACAGCCGCTGCCGGTGGCTCTGGTGGATGCACTCACTAAATTATCGGGCGGACCGCATCCGGGTATGCGCGCCAATCATGCCAAAGGCGTGCTCGTGACCGGTCGCTTCACACCCACCAAAGCGGCGGCCACGCTCAGCAAAGCGCCGCATTTCGCCAGGTCGGTGCCCGTACTGGTGCGCTTTTCCGACCCCACCGGCGTGCCGAACCTGCCCGACGCCGATCCGAATGCCAGTCCGCACGGGATCGCCATCCGCTTCCAGCTGCCGGGCGGCACCTCCACCGACATCGTCAGCCTGTCGGCCAATGCCTTTCCGGTGGCCACACCGGAGGATTTTCTCGCCTTCCTCACGGCCGTCGCACAAAGCGGACCGGGCGCCGCCAAGCCCACGCCCATCGAGCGGTTTCTCGGCAGCCACCCGGCGGCGCTGAAATTCGTGAGCACGCCGCGGCCGGCGCCGGAGAGTTTCGCCACGCTCGCCTTTTACGGCATCAACGCCTTCAAGTTCACCAACGCCGGGGGCGTGAGCCGCTACGGGCGCTACCAGATACGGCCCGCCGCCGGTGAGCACGCGCTCAGCGATGCCGCGGCGGCCAAGGCCGCCCCCGATTATCTGATGGATGACCTGCCGCGGCGCATCGCGAAGGGCCCGGTGAAATTCCGCCTGCTGGTGCAGCTGGCGCAGCCGGGCGATCCCGTCAATGATCCGACGGTGGTCTGGCCTGCCGATCGCAAGCTTCTCGAGCTCGGAACGATCAGCCTCACCGGCACCGTTAAAGACCAGGTCGCGGAACAGAAGGCCCTCATGTTCAATCCACTGTCGCTGCTGGCCGGCATCGAACCGTCCGACGATCCGGTCTTGCTGGCGCGTCCCGCGGCCTACGGCGTGAGCTTCAGCCGGCGGCTGCAATAGCCGGCTTGAAACACCCATCGCCGCGGCCGCGGGTCGTCGCGCTGGCGCGACTTACGTCCTGCCGAACGGCCTGGTCATTGCCGCGCCAGCGAGTTGGCACGCGGCGTGTAGGAGAATTTCTGTCCGGCGATCGCGGCTTCGTACATCAGGCCGCCTTTGGCGATGGTGAACACCGCCATGCCCTTCTCGTACGAACCGGTGTTTCGCGCGTCATGTTCGCCGGCGCTCGCACCCGCGTTGGTGCCGCTGGTGCCGGCGCTGGCGGATGCGCCGGCCGTGATCGCGACCACGCTCGCGCCGGCCGCGAATTCGAAGGTCCCCGACTCGAACACGTCGAGCGCGGACTTGTCCCGGAAGAAAATGATCTGGCTGTAGGCCTTGCCGCCGGCCTGAAATCCGGCGCTCACCTGCGTCATGGTGGTAGTGCCCACGAACCGGCCGTGCACGTAGACCCGGCCCTTACCGCGCGCGCCGCCCACCACGAAGCCGCCCTCGCCGACGGTGGGAAACACCGCGTAGGCATAACTGTCGTCGAAGAACGCGGAACTGGGTCCGGCATTCTTGAACAGCGCGACGGTGTCGGTATATTCACTGGCCCGCGCCATGACCAGGGACGGCAGCAACAGCGGAACCAGCAGCAGTGCGCGCATTGCGATCTTGGTGATCATGTCGAATCTCCTCAACGACGCCCGCAGGCGGATGGCGGCAGATTAGGGCGGGTATTCCCGGCCGGTATGTAGGACTCGCACCCGATTCGTTGGCAGTCCGCTCCGACAGCGGTCCGCTCAGACGGCGATCCGCTCCGACAGCGATCAATTCGTGCAGATCGGCGCCCAGGCGCAGACCAGGCCGCCGCCCTCGTCGGTGTGACAGCGCTCTTCATCGCGCGCGCAGCGCGGATCGCCTCGGCTGCCGGCAGGCGCGACACCCCGACCGGGCGGCACCGGTTTGGCCGACAGCACGCCATCGTCGGCCGCATCGATCCACAAGCTGGGCGATACTTGACGCAGGTACACGAAGTCGCCATCCCGTATCTGGCCATCGCAGGTCGAGGGACGCGTGGCATCGGGCACATCCGCCTTGTAGAGCATGAACAGCGAGGCTCGATCGGCCGATGCGGCCAAGGTCTGGCTGCCGGTCTCGAAGCGCAGATAGCCCGCGGCGTCCGGACGGACCAGGCGCACGATGCTGCGGTCCAGCAAGGGCTCCTCGCCCTGCGGCCCGTCGTTCCGCTCGGCGTCGATGCGCCACACCGAGGACAGCGGCAGCGGACCGGGGGGATCGGGCCTGACCATGTGACGGCTCATGTCGGGGCCGTAATTTCTGAACGGTTCCGGATCATGGCGCGTCAGCAGAAAATAGATCAGGTGGCCGTTGCTGATGATGCGGCTCGCGCCGCTGCGCGATTGGTCGCGGATCATCAAGGGTTCGGGCACGCCGTCCGCGTCGGTCTGCTCGGGAAAGGTCTTGCGGCTCTGGGTCACGTCGAGGGAGCATTGATCCAGATCGGGCCGTGACCCGGAAATCTCGGCCGGCGTGTCATCCGGCCGCGGCAAAACCCAGGCACAGGCACCCAGCAACAGCAGCGCGACAATCGTGAGCACTCGCATGGGGATTCTCCGACCTGATGATCGGTCAAGTTTACGGTTGCCGCCGCGGGCCGCTCTGTGCGTTGACGCACCCATTGCGCCGCCCATTGCGCCCGCCCATTGCGCGGCCAGCCTGATGTTACCCCGCGCGTCCCCGTATTCAAGCGAAAGGCGGCGGCCTGCCGAGAACGGCAGCCGCGTGCGCGAACGCGGCGGCGGTGAGCTCGATGTCGGCACGAGAAATGGAAAATCGTGCTGCGGCATCGCGCCAATGGCGTACCACACCGACAATCTCAGCGACGATGGCGGCGCCGCGATCCTTCGAGGGCAGGTACCACTCGGCGGTTGCGATCACTGACGCGAGACTCGGCCGATTATCCGTCTCATCGAGATTAAGCACGTGTTCGGCTTTATCGATGTTGGGATTGACATCGAAGGCGGGCGCCAGACGCCACCCCGTCGGCGTCAGCAGAAATCCGTGGTTGCGCAGATGATCGTCGCGATTACCCACCGCTACATTGAATGCCACGCGGCGAAAGAGTTGTTCAAGGTCGCCGGCCACGTGATCCTTAGCGCCGCGGTGGTGCAGAAATTCGGCGATCTCAAGGTAACTCGTGCCTTCGCTGTGCTCCTTGCGCAGCATCGCCATGGCGGAGGCGTAAAACCGCCGTCGAGCGCCGGTGCGGTCAAAGCGCTGCACGCAGAACGTGTGGAAGTCGCGACCGAGGCGACGAGTCTGAGCGACGGGCACATCGATCCCACAGCGCTGAGCCAGCTCATGCGTAATGGCCTCCCAGGCGCCGACATCGCGCTCGTCGTCCCGTGCCGGAAACTTCGCGATCCACAAACTGCCGTCGACCTCGGTGAAGTTGGCCTTCGGGCGGGCGCCGCCGAGCGACGCGCCCGGCGCGACCAGCGCGGCCAGCCATCGTCGCAACGCATCCAGGTCGTCCATGCGCTTCGCCGTGATCTCCCGTGCGACACTTTCGAGTTCGGGCAAACTCGCCACGGGCGGCGCCGACAGGGCCTCATGCGCCAGAAATTGCGCTTCTCCGGGGCGGCGAAAGCGCAACGCACCCTGCCGCGTGAGGTCCTGAACGCCGAGCAAATAATCCCAGGCATGCAGCGTTCGGGGCATCCGGCCTTCGTCCTTGGCGGCCAAGGCTTCGCGGCGTTTCATCAGCATCTGGCCCCAGCGATCCGGCGCGGAGTCATCGAAAACCCGGAAGTTGCCGAGTTCCGGGGTGGGATGAAAGGCCCCCTCGCCGAGCGAAAGATCCGGGTCCAAGGCGAAACTCGACGGATGCTGGAGCCAAGCGGGATCGTACGAAAAACGTACCGTGCCCCGATCATGGGCCAGTGTCCCCACGCGCAGTCTTTCCGCCATGAAGTCCGCATCGACCCAGACGTCGAGTGAGTCGTTCACGAGGGCGTCCCTTGGGGGGTCGTGCGCGGGTGCGGTGCACCTGTCCTTGCCGCGCGCGCGCGGCGTCGGGGTGCGAGTGCGCGATCCTGCAGCAGTCGCCCGAGCTTATCGTCGCGCGCAATCCCGTCGAGATCGGCTTCCAATCCTAGGACCGACAGAATGCGCACCAGGGTGCCGAGCGCCACGGCGGCACTGCCAGCCTCCGCCCGATATAGCGTCATCCGCGAGATCCCCGCCCGCTCGCAGGTCAGCTCGACACCGAGCCTGCGACGCAGGCGCGCGAGGCGAAGCCGCTCCCCGAGACTTTCCAAGAGCTTCTTCTGCGGCAAGTACATGGGCGGCTGTTTGGACGGCATGTATCATATAATAGACGAAATATAATTTATCCGTCTACAAAGCGATACATTGATACGCGCCAAGCGACGCCCCGGCATCGGCGCATGGCGAAACCAGTCACCCGGGGTCCCGAGCGCGGATCCGATCAAGGTCTTGAATTGACCGCTGCATTCAAGCGAAAGGCGACGGCGGCCTGCCGGATGGCGTCGGATTGAGCCGGGTACGCATGCAGCATCTCGGCCAGGGCGCGCATGCCGATTCCGGCATTCATGATCACGCTCATCTCATTGATCATTTCGCTGGCGCGCGCGGCGACGATGCTCGCGCCTAGAATCTCGTCCGTGCCCTCGCGCACGTGAATCTTGACGAATCCGCGGTCCTGCGCGTCGATGATGGCACGATCGACGTCCTGCATCAGAATGGTGTAGGTCTTGACGGGAATCCCCTGCTCCCGGGCCTCCCGCGCATGCAGGCCGAGGTGTGCGATCTCCGGATCGGTGTAGGTGCACCAGGGTATGAGCAGCCGGTCGTGGCGAGCCCGGGCGGCGCCAAAGGCATTGCGCACGGCCATCCGGCCGGTGCGTGCGGCGACATTCGTGAACTGGCGCCGCATGCACACATCCCCCGCGGCATAGACCCGTGCATTGCTGGTGCGCAAATGCTCATCCACCCGGATCCCCGCCGCATCGACATCGATCGCCGCCGCCCCGAGATCAAGCGCCTCCACGTTGGGCACCCGGCCGACGCTGAGCAGGATCTGATCCACCTCGATGGACGCGTGTACATCATTGTTGGTGGTGTCGATCACGCGCGCGCCGTGTTTGGCACGCGCACCGGTCACGGTGGTATTCAGACGGGTCTCGACCCCGTCCCGCGACAGCGACAGCGACAGCAGTTCGGCGGCGTCCCTTTCCTCCTCGGGCAGGAATTTCGGTTCGTTCTGGATGATCGAGACCCGCGATCCTAAGCGTGCAAAGGCCTGCGCCAGCTCGCAGCCCAGGGGACCGCCGCCGATGACCCCCAATCGGTGCGGCAGCTCGGCGAGGTCGAAAATCGTGCTGCTGGTCAGATAGCCGAGCTGTGCCAGGCCGGGAATGTCCGACTGCGCGGGGCGCGCGCCGGTCGCCACCACGGCCTTCTTGAACGACAGGGTGGCGGCGCCCGCGGCCACGGACCGCGGGTCGACGAAGCGCGCGTCGCAAAAGAACACCTCCACGCCCCGGGCCGTGAGCCGCTCGGGCGCATGGAATTCCCCGATGCGGGCGCGAATGGTGCGCATGCGCGCCATCACGGCGGCGAAATCCACGCCGCCGGCGAAGCCGCGCATGGCCTCGAACAGCTGGCTGCCGCGCGCGGATTCGACCGCCAGCGCGGAGCGGATCAGGGACTTCGAGGGCACCGAGCCGGTCTGCAGCGAATTGCCGCCGAGCCGGTCGCGCTCGACGAGCGCGCAGCGCAGACCGAGCTCGAGCGCGGCATCGATGGCCGCGAGGCCCGCCGGACCGCCGCCCACCACCACCAGATCATACGCCGGTTGGGCGCGCGGACTGGTCATCGGAGCCAACCACCGTCAAAACCTGCGAGCTTGAGGCCGCGCCGCAGCGGCGGCGATCCGCGCATCAGGCGCCAGATCAGGTCGGAGCGATGATTCTCGATCATCATGACCAGCAAGCCCTGATCCAATCCAACCCAACCCTGCGACACCCAGGGGTCGCCGTCAACCGCGGCCGTAGGATTGAAGCCGCTCAAGAATTTGTCCTCCGGGCAAATCTGCGGATGATGCTCGAGCAACTGCCGCGTGCCTCGCAGGGCCGCCTCGGCGTCGAACGGCAGGCAGGCAAGCATTGCCCAGGGCGCGATCGTGCCGTCGTCCGGTCCGAAGGGCACACCGCGCGCCATGTAACCGAGATAGCGGCGCTGCCTCAAGTCCGGCAGGGTACCCAGGTTGTAAGGACCCTCGCCGGCCGTGATTCCCCAGAAATCCCTGCCATAGCCCACACAGGCGCGCGGATTGCGGGCGGCGTATTCGCGTTGGATGGCGATCGCCTGCCGAGTGTTCTCGAAATAATCGCTGCGCTTCTCGCGCATGAAGGCATCGCGGATGCCGCGAAAATCGATCCACGCATGGGAGAACAAATGCGTGAACAACGGACCGGAATGCAGCACATCGCGGCCCAGCTGATTCTCCCATTGGTAGGTAAGGGTCCAGGCGGCGAAGGCGTCGGCGGCGGGGGCATGGGTGGGCGAACCCAGGGCGAGGACATAGAGTATCGTCGCTTCGTTGTAGCCCTCCCAGCCGTAGTGCAGGAATCCGCACTCCGGCTTCCAGCCCTGCGCCAGGGTTCCCTCGTGCAGCACCCACGCCCAGTCGACGCGCCGGTACAGCGCTTCCGACAGCGCCCGGACCTGCGGCTCATCGGGCGCATCGCCGTCGAAGAACCGCCCCGCGGCGAGCACCCCCGCCATCAGCAACGCGGTGTCGATCACCGACAGTTCGCAGTGCCAGACGCGCCGTCCGCTGCGCATGTCGAGAAAATGGTAGAAAAAGCCCTGGTAACGGGGTTCCCTTGATTTCCGTGC
>PLET01000129.1 GCA_003137095.1 Gammaproteobacteria bacterium | reverse complement strand
CTAGCCTGCTTCAGCCTACCGATAATCGCCGGCCGCGGCTTCGATGACGGTGGGCAGGGGGCGATCCAGCGCCGCGCGCACGGCCGCGGTGAGCTCCGGTGCGTTGCGTGCGCGCACGCCGGCGGCGCCGCAGGCGTGCGCGAGGGCCACGAAATCCGGATTGCGGCCGACGACGCCGATCGGCGCAATGCGCGCCGCGAGCATGTCGTCGCGAATCTGGCCGAGCGCGGCATTGTTCCACACCACGATGGGCAGGGCATGACCCGCCTCGACCGCGGTCATCAGCTCGTTGAGCGTGAATTGCAGGCCATAATCGCCGGCGAGTGCCAGCACCGCGCGCGCCGGCGAGGCGACCTTCGCGCCGAGCGCTGCGGGCAGCGCGAAGCCCAGAGTGCCGTAGCCGGAGGGATGGAACCAGCAGCCCGGCGCGTCGACCGGATAGGCGTAATTGCCGAGATACGCGATCTGGGTCATGTCGCTGAACACCACCGAATCAGCCGGCAGGGCGGCGCGGATCGCCCCGAGCACCGCAAGCTGCGCCGGAGCGTCGCCGGCATGGAAATGCGCGTCGATGAGAGCGCGCACCGGCGCGGCGCCGCCGCTGCGCGCTCTCCATCCGGTGCGCCGTGTCAGGCCGCGATTGATCGAGGCGAGGCTGGTGCGCGCATCGCCCCACAGCGCGAGCCCCGCGCCGTACGGATCGGCGAGCTTCTCCGGATCGATGTCGATGCGGATCATGCGGCCCGCGAGCGGCAGCTTGAATCCCGCAAACAGATCGGTTTCCCCGAGTTCGCTGCCGACCGCGAGCACCACGTCGGCATCGGCGGCGAGCGCCTGGACTTCGCGATACGGCAGCGAAGCGCCGAGATTCGCGGCGTGCTTCTCGGGCAGCAGTCCCTTGCCGGCCGCCGTGGTCGCCAGCAGGCCATCGACCTTGTCCACCAGCTCGAGCAGTTCGGCGCCGGCGTGACGGGCGCCGCCCCCGGCAATGATCAGCGGCCGCTCGGCGCTGCTCAGCAGACCGATCGCCGCGTCGATCTGCGCCGGCTGGGCCCGCGGCGCCGGTGCTGCGGGCTCGAACGCCGCCGCCTGCAGCGAGGTGGTCTCGGCCAGCAGGTCGAGCGGGATTTCCAGGTAAGCGGGTCGCGCACGACCGCTGCGCAGCGACGCGAAGCAGACACGCAGGTGATCGCGCACGTCATCCGCGCTCGCTGCCGTGCGCGCCACGCCGAAGACGCCCGCGGCAACGGCGTGCTGGTCCCGCAATTCATGCAGCACGCCCCAGTGTTTGCCGAGGGTGGCGCGCGCCGGCGTGCTCGCGATGACCAGCAGCGGCACCGAATCCGAATACGCCTGTGCCGCGGCGGTCAGTATGTTGGTGAGGCCGGGACCCGAGATCACGAAGGCGGCGGCCGGCCGGCCGCTCGAGCGGGCATAGCCGTCGGCGGCGAATCCTGCGCCCTGTTCATGGTGCACGAGCACGTGCCGCAGGCCGGAGGCGGCGAGTCCCCGATAAAGTTCCAGATTGTGTACGCCGGGAATTCCGAACACCGTGTCAATGCCGTTGGCCGCCAGCAGGCCGACCAGGTATTGCCCCACGGTGTTCGACATGTGAGAAAGTATGCGAGCCCCCGGTGGGCGGCGCAAGGCGGATGGGGGTCGCGCATGCAGTTCCCGGCTCTGGTGAAACGGATCGCGGGCGAAGGCGCGGATGCGTGGCGGACCCATTACGAGGCGCTGCGGGCCGTGGAGCGCGGTGAAGATGCCATCATATTGAGCGTCGGCGATCCGGACTTCGGCACGCCCGCACCGGTGGTGGAGCGCGCGGTCGAGCGCCTGCGCGCCGGTGACACGCATTACACCCCGGGACCCGGCCGCCGGTCGCTGCGCGAGGCCATCGCCGCCAGCCACCGCGAGCGCACCGGCCAAGCCGTCGGCGTCGACCAAGTGATCTGCCTCGCCGGCGCACAGAATGCGCTGTTCGCCGCCTCGCTGTGTCTCGCGGGGCCGGGCGACGAAGTGATCGCGGTGGACCCGCTGTACCCCACGTATCCGGCCACCATCGAGGTGTCGGGCGCGCGGCTGGTGCGTGCGCCGGCGCCGGCCGCCGGCGGTTTTCGCATCGATCTTGCGGCGTTCGAGGCCGCGATCACGCCGCGCACCCGCGCGATATTCTTCGCAACACCCGGCAACCCCAGCGGCGTCATCCTGAATGAGCCGGAGCTGGCGGTGATCGGCGAACTGGCCCGCCGGCATGCGCTGTGGGTGGTCGCCGACGAGGTGTATGCCGCCTTGGGGGAGGGCGGGCGCGTACCCGGGCTTGCCGCCGCCCTGCCCGACCAGGTGGTCACCATCAGCAGCTTGTCGAAATCCCACGCGATGACGGGCTGGCGCGCGGGCTGGCTGGTCGGGCCGCCAGCGCTGATCGCGCACGCGGAGGCACTCGTCATGTGTATGCTGTTCGGCCTGCCGGGATTCATCCAGGAGGCCGCGATCACCGCGCTCGGCCTGCCGGGCGGGGCAGCGAAGCTGCGCCAATTCTGCGCCGCGCGGCGTGATTTCGTACTGTCGGCGCTGGCCGGGGCGCCGGGTCTGCGCTGCTGCGTGCCCGAGGCGGGGATGTTCATGCTGGTGGATGTGCGCGACACCGGCCTCTCCGGCTATGATTTCATGCGGGGGTTGTATGATGCCGAGCGGGTTTCGGTGCTCGATGGGGGTGCGTTCGGCCGCGAGACCGGCGGATTCGTGCGCCTGTGCTTCGCGACCGACGAGGCGATCCTGCGCGAAGCCTGCGCACGCATGCGACGATTCGTCGCGGGAGTGAGAAGCACATGAATTCGGCTGCGACCATGGGGCAGGTGCTGCGCGCACCGGGGGGTCCGGAGGCTCTGGAATGGATCCCCCTGGAGACCGCGGCGCCGGGTCCCAGCGAGGTGCTGGTCGAGCACCGCGCGATCGGGGTCAATTTCATCGACACCTATTTCAGGACCGGGCTGTATCCCTGGCCGTCGACGCCGCTGATCCTCGGCAGCGAGGCCGCCGGTGTGGTGCTGGCCACCGGCGCGCAGGTGACCGGATTCAAAGCGGGCGACCGGATCGCCTACACCCTTCCGCTCGGCGCCTATCGCCAGCGCCGCGTGGTGCCGGCGGACCGGGTGGCGAGGCTGCCGGACTCGATCTCCTTCGAGGTCGCCGCCTCCATCATGCTCAAGGGCTTGACGGCGCAGTACCTCATCACCTCGTGCTTTCCGGTCAAGGCGGGTGACACCGTGTTGGTGCACGCGGCGGCGGGCGGTGTCGGCCTGCTCCTCGGACAATGGCTCAAGCTCAAGGGTGCGACGGCGATCGGCACCGCCGGATCCGCCGAGAAGGCGAATGTGGCCCTCGCCAACGGCTATTCCCAGGTGATCGACTACCGCAGCGAGGATTTCGTCGCGCGCGTCCGGGAGATCACCGCCGGCAAGGGCTGCGAGGTGGTCTACGATTCGGTCGGCAGGGACACCTGGCGCGGCTCGCTCAGCTGTCTGAAGCGCCGCGGCATGTTCGTCAGTTTCGGACAATCCTCCGGGGTCATCCCGGATTTCAAGCTGACGGATCTGCAGCTGGGCGGCTCGCTGTTCGCCACCCGGCCGACGCTGGTCGATTACATCGCCGAGCGCGAGGATCTGCGCAGCCGCACGGCCGATCTGTTCGCGCGTCTTGCGGCCGGAGAGATCCGTGCGTACGTCGGCCAGACGCTGCCGCTCAAGCAGGCCGCCGACGCGCACCGCGCACTCGAAGGCCGGCGCACCGTCGGCGCGACCGTGTTGGTGCCCTGACCATGGTGCGCTCCAGACTGCATTTGCCGCGTTCCCCCGCGAGGCCGGGCGAGGCGCCCGATTTCAGCTATCTGGAATTGTCGCCGGCCGGCGCCGTGGCGCGCCCCCAGGTGGGTGCACGCGTGCGCGACATCGGCCCGCTTGCCGTGGAACTGGTGCGCGTGCTCGACGATGCCGGCGATGCCGTCGGGCCGTGGAATCCGCATCTGGATGCCGCGGAGCTGCAGATCGGCCTGCGCCACATGCTGCTGACGCGCATCTTCGATGAGCGCATGCAGCGCAACCAGCGCGCCGGCAAGATCACCTTCTACGTGCGCTCGCTCGGCGAGGAAGCCGTCTCGGTGGCGCAGTGCATGGCGCTTTCGCCGCGCGACATGCTGTTCCCGTCGTACCGTAATCAGGGCCTGCAGATCGCGCGCGGCATCCCGCTCGTGAATCTCATGTGCCAGCTGCTCTCGAACACCCGCGACCCGTGCAAGGGGCGCCAGCTGCCCGCGATGTATCACTCGGCCGCCGGGCATCTGTTCTCCATCTCGGGCAACGTGGCGACGCAGTTTCCGCAGGCGGTGGGCTGGGCGATGGCCGCCGCCATCAAGGGCGAGGACCATCTGGCCGCCAGCTGGCTCGGCGAGGGCAGCAGCGCCGAGGCGGACTTTCACTACGCCCTGTTGTTCGCGGCCGTGTACCAGGCGCCGGTGATCCTCAATGTGGTGAACAATCAATGGGCGATTTCGACGTTCCAGGGCTATGCCGGCGGGGAGCAGCGCTCCTTCGCAGCCCGCGGCCCCGGTTACGGCATCGCCGGGGTGCGCGTCGATGGCAATGACTTTCTCGCCGTGCATGCGGTCACCCAATGGGCGGCCGAGCGTGCCCGCACCGGCGGCGGACCGACGCTGATCGAGCTGGTCACCTATCGGGCGGCCGCTCACTCGACCAGCGATGATCCGAGCCGCTACCGCGCCAAGGATGATGCCGAGCACTGGCCGCTCGGCGATCCGATCGAACGGCTCAAGCGGCATTTGATCAGGCTCGGCGAGTGGTCCGAGGAGCGCCACCACGCCCTATCGGCCGAGCTCGATGAACTGGTGGCGGCCAGCTGGCGGGAGGCGGTGGCTTACGGCACGCTCAATGACGGACCGAAGCTCGACACGGATCTGATGTTCGAGGACGTGTTCAAGGAGATGCCCGCGAATTTGCAGCTGCAGCGGGCCATGATGCGCGCCGAAAAGAGCTCCCGCTGATGGCACAGATGAACATGGTCCAGGCGCTGAATTCCGCCATGGACATCATGCTGGGGCGCGATCCGTCGGTGGTGCTGATGGGAGAGGACATCGGCTACTTCGGCGGGGTGTTCCGCACCACCGAGGGGCTGCAGCGCAAGTATGGCGAGCACCGCGTGCTCGATACGCCCATCGCCGAGGGCGGCATCGTCGGCGCCGCCATCGGCATGGCCGTCAATGGTCTGCGGCCGGTTGCCGAGATCCAATTTGCCGATTACATCTATCCGGGCTTCGACCAGATCGTAAGCGAATTGGCACGGCTGCGCTATCGCAGCGCCGGGGATTTCACCGCCCCGGTGACCATTCGCACACCCTGCGGCGGCGGCATCCGCGGCGGCCAGACCCATTCGCAGAGTCCCGAAGCCATGTTCACCCACGTCAGCGGCCTCAAGGTGGTGATGCCCTCGAATCCGCACGATGCGAAGGGGTTGCTGATCACGGCCATCGAGGACGACGATCCGGTGATCTTCTTCGAGCCGAAGCGCCTGTACAACGGGCCCTTTGACGGCGACCCGAACAAGCCGGCGGTGCCCTGGAGCACGCATCCGAAGGGCGAGGTACCGGAGGGCCACTATACGGTGCCGCTGGGCCGGGCCGATATCGTACGCGCCGGCGCCCAGCTGAGCATCATCACCTACGGCACCATGGTCTACGTCGCCCAGGCGGCGGCGGCGGCGCTCGAACTGGACGCGGAGATCATCGATCTGCGATCGCTGGTGCCCCTCGACGTGGACGCCATCTGCAGCTCGGTGAAAAAGACCGGCCGCTGCGTGGTGGCGCACGAGGCGACCCGCCTCTCCGGCTTTGGCGCGGAGATCGCGGCCATCGTCCAGGAGGAATGCTTCTGGCATCTGGAGGCGCCCATCCAGCGCGCCGCCGGCTGGGATACCCCCTATCCCCACGCCTTCGAATGGGAGTATTTCCCGGGACAGGCGCGGCTGGCCGCCGCGATCAGGGCGGCGATGGAGCCGGCATGAGCCAGTACGTGTTCAAGCTGCCGGATCTCGGCGAGGGCACGGTGGAGGCGGAGATCGTCGCCTGGCATGTCAAGGCCGGCGATGCCGTGGTCGAGGACCAGAAGATCGTCGAGGTCATGACCGACAAGGCGGCCGTCGAAGTGCCGGCGCCGGTATCGGGTGTGGTGCTGTCGGTGACCGGCGAACCCGGGGACAAGGTGCCGGTCGGCACCCCACTGATCATCTTCGAGGTGTCGGCGAGTGCTGCGCCGGCGCCCGCTACGCCGCAGCCCGCGGCACCGGCAGCGCCGCCGCCCGCGGCCGGCGCGCCGGTCGGCGTTCACGGCGCGCGCATCATGGCCTCGCCGGCAAACCGCCGCCGGGCACGCGAGGCCGGCATCGACTTGGCCGCCGTTCGCGGCTCCGGGCCCGGCGGGCGGATCCTGCGCGATGACCTCGCGAGCGGCGTACGACCGGCAGCGCAAAGCGCGGAGTCGACCACCGAGATCAAGGTGATCGGCGTGCGCCGTGTGATCGCCGAGCGCATGAGCGAGGCCAAGCGCACCATTCCGCACTTCGCCTATGTCGAGGAGGTGGACGTCTCGGAGCTCGAATCGCTGCGCCGGCACTTGAACGGCGCTCTCATTGCGCCCGCGCCAGCGCTCACCTACCTGCCGTTCGTGGTGCTGGCGCTGGCGCGGGTGCTCGAATCATTCCCTCAATGCAATGTTCTGTACGACGCCGCGCGCGGCGTGTTGGTGCGGCATCGGGCCGTGCACGTCGGCATTGCGACCCAGACGCCGGATGGCCTGAAGGTGCCCGTGGTCCGCAGCGCCGGGACGCTCGGGCTCTGGGAACTCGCCGCGGAAATCCGTCGTCTGTCGGATCGGGCGCGAACGGGCCAGGCAACCCGCCAGGAGCTGACCGGCTCGACCATCACCGTCACCAGTCTCGGCAAACTCGGCGGCATCGCATCGACCCCGGTGATCAACACGCCCGAGGTGGCCATCGTCGGCCTCAACAAGGCCGTGGAGCGCCCGGTGGTGCGCGATGGCGCCATCACGGTGCGCCGCATCATGAATTTATCGTCGTCGTTCGATCATCGCTTCGTGGACGGTTATGATGCGGCCGCCATGATCCAGGCGCTGAAGGAGCGTTTGGAGCATCCGGCGACGATGTTCATTCCGAAGGTCTGAAGGCTCATGACGTCACAACCGCAACGACCCGCATTCGGCACGGTGCTCACCTCGCACATGGCCACGGCCGCCTACGCGGCGGGCCAGTGGGGCGATTTCGAGATCAAGCCCGTCGCCGCCATCGAGCTCAGCCCCGCCGCGCATGTGCTGCACTATGCCAGCACCTGTTTCGAGGGATTCAAGGCGTTTCGCCGGGCGGACGGCTCGGTGCACATCTTTCGCATGGACCGGCATATCCTGCGGATGCAGCAGAGCGCGCGCCAGCTGGTGCTGCCGGTGCCGGACGCGCAGCAGCTCGCGGACATGGTGCGGGCGGTGATCGTGCGCTGCCGGGAAGCCGTTCCCGAAGCTCCCGGCGCGCTGTACCTGCGGCCCATCCTGTTCGGCACCACGGCCAACATCGGCGCGGCCGCGACGCCGGCGACCGAGGCCTCGCTGCTGGTGCTCGCGAGCCCCGTCTGGGATTATTTCGCCGGTGGCATGAAGCCGCTGCGCATCCTGGTCGATGACGTCAACACGCGCTCGGCGGCGCATCTCGGCATGGTCAAGACCGGCGGCAACTACGCCGCCGCCATGGGCCCGACGCTCGCCGCCCGGGCGAATTATCGGGCCGACCAGGTGCTGTTCTGTCCCGGCGGCGAGGTGCAGGAGACCGGTGCCGCGAATTTCCTGCTGATCCGGGACGGCGAGCTGCTGACGCGCGGCCTGGATTCAACGTTCTTGCACGGGGTCACGCGCGATTCGCTGCTGACGCTCGCGCGCGATCTCGGCTACGCGGTGAGCGAGCGCGTGTTCCGCGTCGAGGAGCTGCTCGAGTGGGTGCGCTCCGGCGAGGCGGCGCTGTCGGGGACGGCGGCCGTGCTCGCCGGCGTCGGCACGCTCATCCACCGCGGCCGGGAACACCTCGTCGCGAACGGCGAAGTCGGTGCGCTCACGCGCCGGCTGCGTTCGCACTTGGTCGCGATCCAGCAGGGCGAGGCGCCCGACCGGCACGGCTGGCTCGAGCGGGTCTGACGGCTCAGTATTCTTCGTGCTCCTCATCGGCGTCGTCGAGGTCGTCGTCATCCTCGTCGTCGTCGTCCCAGTCTTCGTCCTCGTCCTCGTCTTCCTCGGCGTCCTTCTCGGCCTTCGATCCGGACCAGCCCTCGGGTTCATCGATGAGTTCCAGGTCGAGCTCCGCCCAGCCGTCGACATCCAATTCCTCCAGATCGCCGTCGAGATGTTGAATCTCGACGATTTCCCGGTCCTCGTCCACTTTGAGCACCTGGAAGGTCTCTTCGTTCTCCAAATCCTCATACCACTGCCCGACGGTCGGTTCGTACTCTCTGCCCACGGCGGTCGTCCTTTTGAAACAGTTTCACGATCGGCAACCGGATATTAGGTGAGGCTGCGCGGCTAAGTAAATGGCCGCCACCCAAGGCGGTGCGCAGGCGCTAAGATTGTGCGCTCATGACCGCCGCCGACCGCAAAGCCACCGCGCGCCGCCTGACCCAGGCGAAACGAATCGTCGTCAAAGTCGGATCCGCCCTGCTCGTCGACGGAGATTCGGGCCGCTTGAATCGTTCCTGGCTGGAAAGCCTGGCGGTGGACGTGGCCGGCATGCGCCGGCGCGGCCAGGAGGTCATTTTGGTGTCCTCCGGCGCCATTGCACTCGGCCGCCGCCACCTGGGCCTCGAGGGCCGGCTGCGGCTGGAGGAGAGCCAGGCGGCGGCCGCGGTCGGTCAGATTCGACTCGCCCATGCCTACAAGGATCTGCTGGAGCAGCAAGACATCACCGTGGCGCAGATTCTGTTGACCCTCGGGGACACCGAGCAGCGCCGCCGGTACCTCAATGCACGCGGCACGCTCAACACCCTGTTGTCGCTCGGCGCGGTGCCGGTGATCAACGAGAACGACACGGTTGCCACCGCCGAGATCCGCTATGGCGACAACGATCGATTGGCGGCGCGGGTCGCCCAGATGGCCGCCGCCGATTGCCTGGTGCTGCTGTCGGACATCGACGGGCTGTACACCGCCAATCCGCATGCGAATCGTCACGCCGAATTCGTCGCCAGCGTGCTCGAGATCACCCCGCAGATCGAGGCCATGGCGGGCGGATCGAGCAGCGCAGTCGGTTCGGGCGGCATGCAGACCAAGATCGCCGCAGCCAAGATCGCCATGGCGGCGGGCTGCCATTTGTGCATCGCAAAGGGGGCGCATCAGCGTCCGCTCAAGCGCATCGAAGACGGTGCGCGCTGCACCTGGTTCGTGCCCAGCTCCACGCCGCTCGCCACCCGCAAGCAATGGATCGCGGGGACCTTGAAGCCGGCCGGGGCCATCGCGGTCGACGCGGGCGCGGTGCGCGCCCTGATGGGCGGCAAGAGCCTGCTGCCGGCGGGAGTGACCGGCGCCGTCGGGCACTTCGAGCGCGGCGACACGGTGAGCATCGTCGCGCCGGACGGCTCTGAGGTGGCGCGCGGCATTTGTGCCTATTCGGATGCGGACGCTGCGCGCATCATCGGCCGCAGGTCCGCGGATATCGAAAAGGTGCTGGGATTTCGCGGTCGTGATGAAATGGTTCATCGCGACGACCTGGTGCTGTTGACGGCGCGGTGATGAGGAGGCTGGACACTCAATGAGTCAGGAGACGAGCGCCGCCGCGGCCGCCCCGCCGCCGGCGACGGTGCCGCAGATCATGCGGGCAATGGGCGCCGCGGCGGTCGCGGCCGCGCAGACGCTGGCGCTGGCACCCACCGCCCAGAAGGACCGGGCGCTGCGTGCCGCGGCGGCGGCGCTGCGCGCGCAATCCCCGGCACTGCTCGCCGCCAACGACTGGGATCTGCGCGAAGCGCGCGCGCGCGGCTTGTCGATGGCGCTGCTCGACCGGCTGAGGCTCGATGAGCGGCGCATCGAGGCGACGGCTGCCGGTCTCGAGGAGATCGCCCGGCTCGCCGATCCCATCGGCACGCTGCTCGCCGAATGGCTGCGGCCGAACGGCCTGCGCATTCAGCGGGTGCGCGTGCCGCTCGGGGTGATCGGCATCATCTACGAGAGCCGCCCGAACGTCACCGCGGACGCCGGCGGGCTGTGCCTGAAGTCGGGCAACGCGGTCATACTGCGCGGCGGCTCGGAGGGTGCGCGTTCGAGCGCCGCCATCCATGCCTGTCTGGAGCAGGGGCTGAAGAGCGCCGGTCTGCCGGCGACCTGCATCCAATGGGTGCCGACCACGGATCGGGCGGCGGTGGGCTATATGCTGGCCGACATGGCGGACTGCATCGATGTGATCGTGCCGCGCGGCGGCAAGAGCCTGATTGCGCGGGTGCAGGCGGAGGCACGCGTGCCGGTCATCGGGCATCTGGAGGGCATTTGTCACGTCTACGTCGACCGCGATGCGGATCCGGAGATGGCCCGGAGCATCGTGCTCAATGCCAAACTGCGGCGCACCGGCGTCTGTGGCGCGGCGGAGACCCTGCTGGTGGATCGCGCGGCCGCGGACTCGCAGCTGGCGCCCCTCGTCAGGGCGCTGCTCGATGCCGGCTGCGAGGTGCGCGGCGACGACGTTTCGCAGCGCACCGATTCGAGGGTCAAGCCCGCGACCGAAGCCGATTGGCACACCGAGTACCTCGACGCCATCATTGCGGTCCGGGTGGTCGAGGGCGTCGATGCGGCCATCGCGCACATCGGACGGTATGGATCGCAGCACACCGATTCCATCGTCACGCAGAACGCCGCCACGGCCGAGCACTTCCTGGCCCGGGTCGACAGCGCCATCGTGCTGCACAACGCATCGACCCAGTTTGCCGACGGCGGCGAGTTCGGCATGGGGGCGGAAATCGGCATCAGCACCGACAAGTTCCATGCACGCGGCCCGGTCGGCGTCGAACAATTGACCAGCTACAAGTATGTGGTGAGGGGCGGCGGCCAGATCCGGCCCTGACAGGCCCGGATCAGCCGCGCGTCTGCCGGTCGGAAAAGGCGCACAGACGCTCGGCCGCGAGCCGCAGCGTCTCGTCGCGCTTGGCCGTGCAGAGTCGCAGCAGCGTCATTGGCGGCGGTGCCTCGTAGAAGGGCGACAGTGGGATGGTCGCTATCTTCGCCTCGCGGATCAACCGGTCGGCGAAATCCGCATCGACGGCGCCGCTCAGATTCCCATAGTCGACCAGCTGGAAGTAGGTGCCGGCCGAAGCAACCGGCTTGAAGCCGGAAGCCCCGAGCAGCCGCACCAGCAGGTCGCGCTTGGCCTGGAAGAACGCGGACAGGCCCTGCCACGCGTCCGGGCAGCGGTCGAGATAGCGGGCGACCGCGTGCTGCAGCGGCGCGGCGATGCTGAAGGTGTTGAATTGATGCACTTTGCGCAGCTCGCGCGTGAGATCGGGCGGCGCGACGCAATACCCCACCCGCCAGCCGGTGGCGTGCAGGGCCTTGCCGAAGGAGTAGACCGCGAAGCTGCGCTCGCGCAATTCATCGTGGCCGAGCACCGAGGCGTGGCGGCGGCCGTCGAAGATCACGTGTTCATAGACCTCGTCGGCGAGCACGGTGATGGGCCGATCGCGAATCGCGGCCGCGAGTGCATCGAGATCCGCCCGCTGCGCGACCGTGCAGCTGGGATTTTGCGGACTGTTGATGATGACGAGGCGGGTGCGATCGCCGATGGCGCGCTTGACGCGATCCCAGTCGAAGGAAAAATCCGGTGGCGCCAGAGGTATGCGCACGCAGCGCCCGCCCGCGAGGCGCACCGCGGGCTCATAGGCATCGTACGCCGGATCGAAGATCAGCGCCTCCTCGCCGGCGCCGACCACCGCCTGAATCGCGTCGTACAGCGCTTCGGTCGCCCCGCAGGTCACGGTGATTTCCGTGAGCGGATCGAAGCGCCGGCCGTGGCTCAACTGCAGCTTGCGGGCGATCTGCTCGCGCAGCTCCGTGATCCCCTCCATCGGGGCGTACTGGTTGTGGCCTTCCGTGATCACGCCGGTGATCGCCTCGGCGAGGCGCGGATCGATGGGATAATCGGGAAAGCCCTGGCCGATGTTGAGCGCGCCCTCCTCGAGCGCGCGGCGCGACATCACCGTGAAAATGGTCGTGCCGACGTCCGGCAGTTTGCTGCTGAAGCGCACGGGCGGGGTCCGCGGGGCGCTACCTTGCGAGGCGGACCAGGCCGCCGGCGAGCGAGCGCACCGACAAGCCGCGCTTGCGCAGCTCCCGGGCGGCCGCCAGGCTGCGCCGGCCCGAGGCGCACACCAGCAAATATCGAGCCCCCGGCGACAATACGCTCGCATCCGCCAACAGCGCCGCCATCGGGACGTGCCGCGCCGCGAGCGGCGTGGCGGCGATTTCCCCGGCCTCGCGGATGTCGATCACCTCGAGGCCGAGCGCCGCCGCCTCGGCGAGCGATTGCAGATCGATCTCGAGACCCGTCTCATCGGGCACGGGCGCCTGCACGCGGGCGCAGGCCGGAGCGCGGCACTCAAGGCGGCGCACCGCCTTGAGCTTGGTGGTGGAAAAATGCATCAGGTCGAGCAGCATCAGTTCCCCGTCGAGCTGTCCGCCGATGCCGAGCAGCAGCTTCAGCACGAGCAGGGACTGCAGCGCGCCGAGCGCCCCGGGCACCGGTCCGAGCACACCGGCCTCGGCACAGTTGCCGACGACGCCGTCCGTGATGGCATCCGGCCACAGACAGCGCAGACACGCGTGATCCGCCTGCGGTTTGTAGACCTGCAGCTGGCCTTCGTACTGATACACGCTTGCGAACACGGCGGGTTTGCGCGCCAGCACGGCCACGTCGTTGATCAGGAATTTCGTGCGGAAATTGTCGGAGCAATCGACGAGCACGTCGTACGCGCCGGCGAGATCCAGCGCATTGCCGGCATCGAAGCGTACTGCGTGGGTTTCGACGCGCACGCTCGGGTTGATGCGCACGACGGCGGCGCGCGCCAGGTCGACCTTGATCCGGCCGACCTCGGCCGAGCCGTAGATCGGCTGGCGATGCAGATTGCTGGCATCGAGCCGGTCGGCATCGACCACACCCAGGCAGCCGATCCCGGCCCCCGCGAGATACTGCAGAACCGGGCTGCCGAGCCCGCCTGCGCCGACCACCAGCACGCGCCCGCGTTCGAGCTTCGCCTGGCCGGCCGCCCCGATTTCCCTGAGCAACAGCTGACGCGAATAGTCCGGCTGCATCGCGCGTCAATCACCTGCGCGGACGGCGGCCCGCGGTGATCGCGCCGCGGCACAGTGCTCGCAGTTCACCCAGCCGGAATCGCCGTTGAGATAATGCTCCTTCTTCCAGATCGGCACACGATGCTTCACCTCGTCGATGATGTAGCGGCAGGCGTCGAAGGCCTCCCCGCGGTGCGCCGAGCTCACCCCGACCCACACCGCCATCTCGCCGACCGCGAGCGAACCGATGCGGTGCACGCACAGGGCATGCCGGATCGGGAAACGCGCCAGCGCTTCGGCCGCAATGCGCTCGCCCTCCTTGACGGCGAGATCCGCGAATGCCTCGTATTCGAGGCGCTTCACCTCGTGGCCGTCGTTGAAATTTCGAACCCAGCCCTCGAAGCTCGCGCAGGCGCCGGCGGCGGCGTCCACGAGCTCGCGCCGGGCGGTCTCGGGATCGATGGCGGCGGTGGTGAAGCGAAAGCGCATCAGCCGCCCGCCACCGGCGGAATGAACACCACGGCGTCGCCGGCGGCGAGCGCCCGGCTCCAATCACAGAATTCGCTGTTGACCGCCACCTTCAGCCGCTCGCGCGGCAGGGTGAAGCCGTGGCGCGCGGTCAATTCCGCGAACAGATCGGCCGGCGTGGCCGCGGCGGTCTCGACGGTCTCCTCGGAGCGTCCGGCCTGTTCGCGCATCAGCGCGTAGTACTGGATTTTGAGCTGAATGGGAACGGCCGGCATGGGGCCGAGGGCGCGCACGGCCGCAGCGTATTCCTCCGGCGTGTTGACGTTGTCGAGCGCGCGCGCATCGAAGGGTTCGAGCAGCAGCGCATCATGGGTGCTCAGAAATTTTCGCGGGCAACGCCCGCCGGCCGCCTGAAACGCCGCGAGCGCAGCGCCGGCGGCAGGCTCCCAAACGGCGCACAGTGGCTCGGGCAGGCCGTCATGCGCACTGCGATACGCCGTGGCGAGGCGCGCCGGGTCGCGCGCCCGCAGCAAATTCGTGAGCGTTCCATCCGACAGAAAGGGCAGATCGCAGGCGAGCACCAGCCACGCGCTGTCGGGGAATTCGGCCAATGCCGAACGTATGCCGACGATCGGACCTTCGCCGCCGGCAGCGTCGATGATCAGGGGCTTGCCGGCGCGCGCCGGATCCGCCGCCTGTGCGGCGCGTACCGACACAAAGACGCGCGGCACATGCCGTGCGGCCAGATCGAAGGCCCGGTCCAATTGCGTCCGCCCGCCGTAGCGCAGCGCGGCCTTGTCGCGCTGCATGCGCGAGCTCGCACCGCCCGCGAGAATCAATCCGAACACCGGCGCCGCGCTGCTCATTGCGGTCGCACGGCGCTGAAGCCGCTCTTGCCGCCGTCCTTCGAGATCAGGCGCGTCTCGCCGATGACGATGTCGTGCGACAGAGCCTTGCACATGTCGTAGAGGGTGAGTGCGGCGATGCTCGCGCCGGTGAGCGCTTCCATTTCCACGCCCGTCTTGTGGTGGACGCTCACCGTGCAACGGATCACGGCGGCATCGCCGTCGAGGTCGATGACGATGGTGCAGCTTTCGATGGCGAGCGGATGACAGAAGGGGATGAGCTCGTGGGTGCGTTTGGCGCCCATGACGCCCGCCACGATCGCCGTGTCGAACACCGGCCCCTTCGCCGATCGCAGGCCGTTCTCGCGCAACGCCTCGGCCACGGCGCGCGGGAACAGCACGCGCGCCTCCGCGACCGCGGTGCGCTTGCCGGCGGTCTTGTCGCTGACGTCAACCATGGTCGGTCGGCGGTCGGCATCCAAATGGGAGAAGGTCATGGGTTGCAACGGACCGGGGTGTCAGCCGCCAATGTAATACATTTCGATTTTCTTGTGTCCGGGTTCGCTGCGCCGCAACTCATCCCGCAGCTCGCTGTAACGATCGGCGCGGTTCAGCCACGCGTCGCGGATCAAGTTCAGCAATTGCGCATCGCCGGCGCCCGCCCGCAGCGGCGTGCGCAAATCGAGGCCCTCGGTGGCGAACAGACAGGTGTAGAACCGGCCGTCGGAGGACAGCCGTGCACGGCTGCAGGCGCCGCAGAACGGCGCGGTTACGGAGGAGATGAAGCCGATCTCGCCCGCGCCGTCATCGAAGCGCCAGCGGCTGGCGACCTCGCCGCGGTAGCCGGCTCCGACCGGGTGCATCGGCCATCTCGCGCGGATGCGCGCGGCCAGCTCGCCCGACGGAACCACCATCTCCGGACGCCAGGCGTTGCGGTTGCCGACATCCATGAATTCGATGAAGCGTACGTTCACGGGCTTGCCGCGAAACCGTTCCACCATGTCGAGCGCCGTGTGATCGTTGACGCCGCGCTCGATCACGGCGTTGATCTTGACGGGCGTGAGGCCGGCCGCGATGGCCGCCTCGATGCCGCCGAGGACCTGATCCAGGGCCGCGAACCCGCCGCTCATGCGCTTGAAGACGGCCTCGTCCAGGGAATCCAGGCTCACGGTCACGCGCCGCAGGCCGTTGGCCTGCAGGTCCACCGCGTGCTGCGCCAGCAGCACTCCATTGGTGGTGAGCGCGATGTCCTCGATGCCCGCAATGCTCGACAGGTCGCCGACCAGATCGGCGAGGTTGGTGCGCAGCAGCGGCTCGCCGCCGGTGAGCCGCAGCTTGCGTACCCCGAGGCCGGCAAACAACGTCGACAGACGCACGATCTCCTCGAAGGACAAGCGCTCCTGGGACTGCAGAAATCGGTACTTGTCGTGGAATTGTTCCTTCGGCATGCAATACGGGCAGCGGAAATTGCAGCGGTCCATGACCGAGATGCGCAGGTCATGCAGCGGCCTCTGCAGCCGATCCAGGGGATGATGGGCGCCGCGGATATCGTGAACAGGGGTCATGGCAAGCAGGTTACCAGCGGTAGACGCTGGCGACGAAGCCTTTCGGGTAGGTGTTCGGACCGGGGGGCAGTTCCACGAAACCGTCAGTGCCCGCCAGGCTCAGAAAGTCGCCCGATCCATTGGGCGGCCGCGGCAGCGCCCACGGCCGGCCCCAATCGTCCGCTTCGATGGCGACCGGCAGGAAATACGTGAGGGCGGGTTGCACGGTGACCGGCGCGGCGAGCGCCAGGCGCTCCGGCAGCTCGCGCCGTGTGCCCATGGCCGCAGCGACTGCGGGGATCACGTAGCGGATCAGGCATAGCAGCGTCGAAACCGGATTGCCGGGCAGTCCGAACACGGCCTGGCCCGAGGGTCCGACGCCGAACCACATCGGCTTGCCCGGGCGCTGCGCGATCTTGTGAAACACCTCCTGGACGCCCAGCTGCAGCAGCACCTTCGGCACCAGATCGAATTTGCCCATGGACACGCCGCCGCTCAATACCACTACTTCATGGGTGGTCAGGTGCAGGGCGAGCCGCTCGCGCAGCATGTTCTCGTCGTCGAGCACGTGATCGTCGCCGATGCGTCCGAAGCCGCGCTTGCGCAGGGTTGCGGCCACCGCATACGCATTCGAGCGGCGCACCTGGTAGTCGGCAATGGGTTCACCCGGCTCAATCAGCTCATCGCCGGTCGAAACGACCATCACCGCGGGCTGGCTGCTGACGCGCACGCGCGCCATGCCGGCGGATGCGGCCACCGCAATCTCCGGCGCCCGCAGCAAGGTGCCCGCTTCGAGCAATAACGCGCCCTGGCGGCCGTCGGCACCGCGGCGGTGAATGTTGTGATAGGGCGTCGAGACGACGGCCGCGTTCAGGTTCGCGTAGCCGTCGGCGACCTCGATCTGCTCGACCGGAATCACGCAATCGCAGCCGACCGGCAGCATCGCGCCGGTCATCACCTCGATCGCAAGGTCGCCGGTTTCGAGCTTGAGCGGCGGTGCGCCGGCGGCCTGGGTGGCTTGGATGCGGAAGCGCTTGATGCCGCGACGCAGCGTGCCGCTTTCGACCGCGATGCCGTCCATGGTGACCCGGTCGAAGGGCGGCTGATCGCGCTCCGCGTAAACGTTTTCCCGCAGCGTCCCCCCGACACACTGCGTCAGCGGCAGTGATTCGATCGGCAAGCACGTCAGCCGAGAGTTGATCGCCTCTTCGGCCAGACGCGGGGTCATCAGCGTTCCAGCCTGCATAAAATAAGAGGTGCGGCGGCGAATCTCCGCCGTACCGGGGTTCAGGACTTTTGCTGCTTGGCCTTGAAGATCTTCAGCTGTTCGTTGAAGCGTCCGACATTGGCCTGCAGTTCGTCGACGGCGGCGTTGTTCTGCTGGACGAGTTTCTCCTTCACCTTGCGCTGCTGATCATTGGCTTTTTTCTGATCGTCGGTCATGCCTTTGACGTCGGCGACCGTGATGGCGTCGATTTTGACCTTCAGGCAGTCGAGATAGGTGTTCATCTCGCCGTTGTAGCGATTGAAGTCCGTTCTCGCAGCGATCATCTGGTCCTTCGTAGCCGTGTTGCCATCGGGCGGCGCATCGGGAGGCCGCGGGTAGTTGCATGACTCCTGCGCGTGAACAGCGGCGCACAGGACGAGACTCAGCGTCAGTGGTATCCAAGACTTCATCGGGAATCCTTTAGTTTTCTGAACCTTTTGTCGGAACCGGCACGAATCGTCACGAAGCCCCATGATCTTAAGGCCAAGGGCCCAAGACAGCCAGCGTTCCCTGAATGTCATGTAACTATATGTTTTTAAAGGATGAACCCAGCCTCTAATGCAGACCGCCCGAAGCCCGGTCGAGTTCCCGCATTGAAAGGGCGGCAACCGGCCGCATTGTTGATGTTTCCGGCCCCGGCCGTTTCGCAAAGGTCAACGAATGCCCTCCTTGTTCGACCCGATTCAATTCGGACAGATCGCCGCCGCCAACCGCATCGTGATGGCCCCGCTCACCCGCAACCGCGCCGGGGAACCGCGTCTACCCACGCCGCTGATGGCCGAGTACTACGCGCAGCGCGCCTCAGCCGGGCTGATCATTGCGGAAGCCACCCAGATATCACCCGAGGGGCAGGGCTATTTCGGCACACCCGGGATCTACAACGCCGGCCAGATCGCCGGTTGGCGCCGCGTGACCGATGCCGTGCATCGTCAGGGCGGCAAGATCATCCTGCAGCTGTGGCATGTGGGGAGAATTTCGCACGTGTCGTTGCAGCCCAATGGTCAGCCGCCGGTGTCCAGCACCGCACGCCGTGCCGATGCCAAGACCTTCACCGCCAAGGGCTTCGAGGATGTGTCGGAGCCGCGTGCCCTGCGCGCCGACGAACTGCCGCGAGTGGTGGCGGATTTTGCCCATGCCGCCCGCAATGCCATCGCCGCCGGATTCGACGGCGTCGAAGTGCACGGTGCCAATGGCTATCTCTTGGAGCAATTCCTGCGCGACAGCATCAACGACCGCACCGACCGCTACGGCGGCTCGATGGAGAATCGGGTGCGCTTCCCGCTCGAGGTCATGAACGCCATCGTCGCCGAGATCGGGGCCGGCCGCACGGGTCTGCGTCTCTCGCCGGTCACGCCGGTCAATGACGCCGGGCAGGACAGCAACCCCCAGGGCCTGTTCGATCATTTCGTCGAGCAGCTTGCGCCGCTCAAGCTGGCGTATCTGCACATCATCGAGGGCGCCACCGGCGGCGGGCGCGACAGCGCACCGTTTGATTACGCCGCACTGCGCAGCCGCTTCAAACAGGGCAACGAGCACGGCGCCTGGATCGTCAACAACGGCTACACCCGGCGCATGGCGCTCGACGCCGTGGCCCGGGGCGCCGCCGATATGGTGGCATTCGGCAAGCTGTTCATCAGCAACCCCGATCTGGTCGAGAGGCTGAGAATCGATGCGCCTCTCAGTCCATTGAACAGCGAAACCCTGTACGGCGGCGGAGCCGCCGGCTATACCGACTACCCGCCGCTCGCCAGTTTGCGCGCCGCCGGCTGACCGGGCCTCGAATGCCGCGAGGAGGCGGTGATCCTCAGTGTTTGCCGCCGACCAGCGCAAATCTGGCGCCCTGAGGATCACGCGCGTGCAGGACCCATTCGCCCGTCGGCACCGGAAGCGGGCCCAACGGTACCTCGCCGCCGTTGGAAATGACGCGACCGTGGGCCGTGTCGATGTCATCGACATTGAATACATACAGCCAGAAGGGGCGGTCGGCATCGGCGTCATTCATCATGCCGCCGACCATGGGGCCGCTGCCAAAATTGAACTGCAGGTAGGTACCCATGTGGCCCATGTCCATCGCGTGAACCTGGTTCCAGCCGAACTGGTCCCGGTAGAAGGCGAGCGCCGCAGCCCAATCCTTGGTATGCAGCTCGTGCCAGCCGCCGTGGCCCGGCTTGCGCGGCGCAAAGGATGTCGCCGGACCGCTGCCGAGCGCGGTCATGACATAGAGCAGGGCACCCTGCGGATCGGCGATCATGGCGATTCGCCCGACGTTCGGCAGGTCCCGCGCGGGCATGTGCAGCGCGCCGCCCGCGGCCAGAAAGCGCGCGACGCTCGCGTCGACATCGGCGACGCTGACATAGCCGAGCCACATCGGCCGCATGCCCGATTCCACGGCGCCGGGTGGAAAGGCCATCAGACCGCCGACGCCCACGCCTTGCATGCTGAAGATGCGGTAGTCCATTCCCGGATGGCCGGAATCGCCCGCCGTCCAGCCCAGCACTTCGCCGTAGAATCTCGCAGCCGCCGCGGGATCGCTGGTCAACAGTTCGTACCAGATGAAGCTGCTCGTCATTGTTGTAATCCTCGTGTGATCGCCCCAGGCCGGCGTCGTTGCAGGCTCTTTCGGGACGGGAACAGTGATTTCACATAGCGAAGCATATGATCGATGCAGTCGGCAGCCACGGTGCGATTGCGGCCCGCCTTGGCCAGAATGAAAGCCCCCTGCAACACCGCCTGGGTGTACAGCGCGAGACTCTTGGCCGTCCATTCCGGCTTGATTCCGTGCAACCGCACTGCTGCCGCGATATCCGCCTCCAGCACCGCGGCATGGCCGGCAATGCTGCGGTTACAGGCCTCGCGGATCGGCGGGCTGGTCTCGAAGGTCTCCTGAACCATGGTGCCGACCAGGCAGGTGAATTCCGGCAGTTCGCCCCGCAGAATCGCCTTGCGAAATTCAAGGTACCCCAGCACCCGATCGAGCGGGTCGACGAGCTGCTGGTAAGGCGCACCGTCGAAAAACCTATCGGTGGTGGATGCCCAATGGTCGGCCGCCGCCACACCCAATGCTTCCTTGGTCTCAAAGTGATGAAAAAACGCACCCTTGGTCACGGATGCCGCCGCGCAGAGCTCATCCACCGAGGTGGCGGAGTAGCCCTTGGTTCGGATGATCGACAATGCCGCATCCAGGAGCTTTCGCCGGGCACCGATTTTGGATGCGCTCATGTCCCACCATACCAACCAGTTGGTATGTAATCAAGTGCCAAGTTTCGACCGTGCCATCGGGCGCCGGCCGCACGCAGCGTCACGGCTCCGCACAAGGTCCATCGGATCGCGGCGATGACGCCCTGAAGCCGCCGGGAACGGTACAATGAGAGCCGGAGAATGTCGCCAATGCACACATAAGAGCATCCGACCTTCCCATCAGTGGTCACTCAATGCGCCCGTAGCTCAGCTGGATAGAGCACCTGGCTTCGAACCAGGTGGTCGGCGGTTCGAATCCGTCCGGGCGCGCCAGTTAATCAAGAACTTGCGCACGTCGCGCACGCCTCAATTCACTGACCGTAGCGCAAACGTAGCGCTGTTTGCTACGTTCGCGCCCAGCGGTGGCGCCTGGACGACCCTCGACTGCTGCCGCTCGATGCGTCCCGCCACGGAACAGAGTTTTTCCGGGGCCAAGTGCGCATAGCGCAGTACCATCTCGTACGACTTCCAGCCTCCCAGTTCCATGAGTTCCGGCAACGAAGTGCCGCTCTGCACGTGCCAGGAAGCCCAGATGTGCCTCCTATGTCTCCGGAGACATAGGCGCCACTATCTGCCATCCCTGACTATGTCTCGTACTATTTTGGCAGCCTGATTTTCAGGGCGAACGCACTTCACGGCAGCGACATAGTCTTGGCTCCTTTCATTAATCCCCCATCGGGGAGAGGAGCCTACCGTGAAGTACGACATCAACGATCGGCTGCGTCTAATGCGGCCGGAAGGACCCGTCGCTGCTTTCATTTACCCGTTTACCGACTGGGTAGCCGACCAGGGATATCAGCCAGACTCACTGCGACAACGGACCCGGATTGCCGCCGACTTCAGTCGCTGGCTGGGACGCCGCGCGCTGCAAGAACCGGAGATTCAGAACGAGCATTGTGATCAGTATCTGCGATACCGTCGGCGACGCAGCAAGGTTCTTCCCGGCGATGCAGTTGCGCTGAAGCAGTTTCGAGACTATTTGCGCAAGCAGGGAGTGATTGCACCCGAGAGGATTGCCTCGGGCAGCCTTACGGCTGCCGATCGATGTGCGCGAGAGTTCGAGCGGTACCTTCGCGAGGAGCGGCTGCTCGCATCACCCACGATCGTCAACTACGTACCGTTCGCTGCACAGTTCCTCAAGCACTGTTTCGGCACGGGCCCCGTTGATTTGTCGCAGGTGTGTGGGGCGGATGTCATCAGTTTCGTCCGACGTCGGGCACCACGTCTGCATGTAAAACGAGCAAAGCTGCTGACCACAGCTCTGCGATCCTTCTTGCGCTACGGGTGCTACCTCGGGCAGGTCCGCACGGATTTGATCACCGCGGTGCCGATCGTGGCGAACTGGTCGAAGCCACTCATCCCTCGGGCAATTTCCGCAGACCACGTGCGACAGGTGCTCTCGCACGTCGATCGCCGTGCCGTAGCTGGACTGCGCGACTATGCGATTGTGCTCCTACTGGCCAGGCTGGGACTACGCGCCGGGGAGATCGTTTCGCTTGAGCTGGAGGATATCGACTGGAACGCCAGCTGCTTGAGCGTCCGGGGCAAGGGGGGTCGGCGCAATCAACTCCCACTACCGAAGGATGTCGGAGATGCGATCGCCGCCTACCTGCAGCGTGGGCGTCCGCGCACCCCCTGTCGGCGAGTTTTCCTGCGTGCCACGGCTCCGGTGCGCGGATTTCTCGGGCCAAGCGCGGTGAGCACCGTCGTTCGGCACGCGCTGGTGCGCGCCGGAGTCCAGGCGCCCACCCGTGGTGCGCATCAGTTTCGTCACGGATTGGCCAGCGAGATGCTGCGCCACGGTGCCTCACTCGCGGAGATCGGCGAGTTGTTGGGTCATCGCAGCCCCGAGACCACAAAGATCTACGCCAAGGTCGATCTCGAGGTTCTGCGGACACTGGCTCTTCGCTGGCCGGGAGGTGCGCGATGAACACGCTCCGGCAGGCCGCGCACGAGTATCTGGCGATGCGTCGCAGTCTCGGATTCAAGCTGCGCAGAGTGGCTCCGAGGCTGATCGATTTCGTCACCTTCATGGAGCAGCAGCAGGCTCCGTATATTACGGTCCCCTTGGCCCTTGCCTGGGCCAAGCAACCAGCGGACGCCCAACTGGCTACCTGGGCGCAGCACTTGAGCTTCGTGCGGTCCTTCGCGCGATACCGGCGTGCCACAGACCCGCGTACCGAGGTTCCGCCCGGAGAGCTGTTGCCGTTTCGCCCAAAGCGAGCTCGGCCGTATCTGTATTCGGATCGGGAGATCTGCGAGTTGCTGCGCGCAGCCCCAAAGCTGCAGCGCGAAGGGTTACAGCCGGACACGTACTACTGCCTGTTGGGTCTGCTGAGCGTTTCGGGGATGCGGGTCGGGGAAGTCCGCAACCTTCAGCTGCAGGACGTCGATCTCAAGGAGCGAGTACTCACGATCCGTGGCGCGAAGTTTGGCAAGGACCGCCTGGTGCCGTTGCATCCTTCGAGTTGCCGGGTGCTCGCACGCTACCTCGAACGGCGCCAACGATTGTGGGCGACGCGACCCGTATCGAACTTTCTGTTCGTCTCGAGCCGCGGTAACCGCCTCGATGACGGAGACATCCGCCGAACCTTCTACGCCATATCCCGCCAGATTGGGTTGCGTGGCCCAACGGACCGAGGTGGGCCTCGTCTGCATGACCTGAGACATCGATTCGCCTCGCTGACACTGCTGCGATGGTATCGGGCGGGGGAAGATCCCGAACGGCGCTTACCGGCCCTTGCTACTTATCTCGGCCATGTACACTGGAGCGACACGTACTGGTATCTGAGTGCATTGCCCGGATTGATGCGCGAAGCCGTCTCGCGCCTCGAGCGGCACTGGGAGCAGCGCCCATGAGCCCCAGTACCGATCTGGCGCCGCTCCTGGAGCGGTTCTTCACCCGCCGCCTGATGCAGGAGCGACGGGTTAGCCCCCACACCATCGGCTCCTACCGCGATACGTTCCGTCTGTTCCTGAAGTTCGCCGAGCAACGCCTACACAAGGCTCCTTGCAGACTGCTCTTCGAGGACGTCGACGCACCCTTGGTGACCGCTTTTCTCGATCACCTCGAGAAGCAACGGAGCTTGAGTGTTCGCAGCCGCAACCTCCGCTTGACCGCCGTCCACTCCTTCTTCCGGTACATGGCCTACGAGTTGCCGACGCACTCGGCGCAGATCCAGCGCGTCCTTGCTATCCCGAGCAAACGATTCACCCGAACGCTGGTGCGTTTTCTCACGCGCCCTGAGGTCGATGCTCTTCTTGCCGCACCCGATCAGCGCACCTGGATCGGACGGCGTGACCACGCGTTCATTCTGACCGCCGTGCAAACGGGTCTACGGCTATCGGAGATCACCGCCGCCACCCGCGAAGACTTGCTCCTCGGAACGGGTGCCCACATTCGCGTGATCGGAAAGGGCAGAAAAGAACGCTGCACCCCGCTGGCAAAGCCCACGGTTGCGGTGTTGAAGGCCTGGCTCCGTCAGCCACCGCGCGGCGATGGACGATTGCTCTTTCCGAACGTGAAAGGCGGGCGGCTGAGTGTCCACGGCGTCCAGTACATGCTCGCCAAGCACGCGGCGAACGCCACCAGCGTCTGCTCCTCGCTCAAAGGAAAACGAGTCACAGTCCACCTGCTTCGCCACACCATGGCACTCCGATTGCTCGAGGCTGGCGTTGATCGTGCCGTCATCGCGCTCTGGTTGGGACATGAGTCGGTCGAGACCACCCAAATATATCTCGAAGCTACTCTCGCGATGAAGGAGAAGGCCCTCGCAAAGACAGTACCGCCACAGGGGCGGCCGCAACTCTTCCGGCCAGGTGATCGACTCCTGAGCTTTCTCAACAGCCTGTGAAGCTGAAACTATGTCGGGTGACCAGTGGTGCATTCATTCGGGGCAATATGTAAATCCAGAGTTGCCCGCAAGCTTGCCTGAGGCCACCCGACATAGTCAGGGAGGGCAGATAGTGCCTCAGATCGTGGAAGCGGAAGTCTTCGATCCCGGCACGCTGTTTTGCCTTGCCCCATGCGGTCGAGCTCTGCTGGATGCGTTGGCCGCCGAAGGTGAAACACCAGCGCGGGTGCTGTCCCCGCGTGGCTTCCAGCGCCGCCACGGCGTCCGCGTTCAGCGGAATGCCGCGCCCGTCGCCCGACTTCGTCGTGCCGTGATCGAGCCAGGCCACTTTCCGGTCCAGATCCACGCGGCTCCATTCGAGCCCCCAGGATCTCGCCCGCACGACACCCCGTCGCGAGCGCAAACTCGACGATCGGTTTCATGTGGGCCGGCAATTCCTCGATCAATCGATCCGCCTCCTCGCGTCTCAAGAAGCGCACACGCCGCCGCGGTTCCTTCAGCATCCGAATCTTCGGCACCCCACGGAGCCATCGCCAGTCCTGGTGCGCGATATTCAAGATCCGCCGAACTACCTCGAGGGCGCGATTCACTGTCGCGTTCGATACCCCCATCCTTCAACTTGCGATCGCGAATGAACGGCTGCAACACCGTCATGTCGATCGCTTCCAGCTTCAGGGATCGCAGATATGGATCGAGCTTCTTCAGATGATCCTTGTCATCCGAGAGGCTCCTCTTATCGGCTAACTCCTCGAGATATCGCACGACCGCTTGCTGCCACACGAATATCCCAAGGAGCCCCTGCTGCCGGGCTTCAAGTGCCTCATTCTTCAGGCGGACGGCGTGGGCTTCGGCATCGGTGCGGTTGATACACCCAGTGCTTTGGCATACGCGTCGTCCGTCCGGGAGAACGAGGCCATAGGCCCGCCCTCGATGCCTATCGTCCTGCATGTAGGCGTCGAGATCAATCCGGTCGTAGACCTTGCAGCGGCCTTTGCGGATGAATGGCAGGCTCATGCCATCGAGGAACCGCAGACTGCACCGGATGTAGGCGGCAGCCTCCGCACGGGTGAAGTAGCGGGCGGGAATTGCCGGACACGGGGTGACGAGCGGCGACGCTGACCTACGCGATTGCTGCTTCGCAGGCGGAGTGGAGAAATCGAGTCGCAGCTGCAATGCAGATGAAGCAGCGTCGCAGGCGTTGGCGCGAGTCACAGCAGACCTTTCCAGCCAGTGTGGTTCCGGTCGCCTTGGGACGAGTTGTCACTCACTGTCGATTCTCCGAGAGAATTGCAACGAAGTCACGCCAGGTATTTGGGCAAAAAAGGCAATTACCCCGGAGAGCAATGGGTATCCGTCGCGCAGACGAGGACTCCGTGGCGGATCAACGGATGCCGATCGATGATGTTGTCCGCAGTCAAAGCCGATGCGATCGTCGTTGTGAGGGCTGGCGGTGTGCCCGCCGCCGCGGCGCTGGGGTTGGGAGTTTTGGCGTGTATTGGGGGTAGATGCAGGATAGCCT
>PLET01000027.1 GCA_003137095.1 Gammaproteobacteria bacterium | reverse complement strand
GGTCCTTGCGGACCGGTGGCGCCTTCGGCATCGAGCAGCGCCCAGTCGTTTGCGTTGGTGCCGGGCGTTACGTTGGAATTCAAAAAGAGACTCACATAGCTGGCGCCGTTGTAGGTAACGATGGCGCTGGGGAGATAGAGATTTGTCTTGACCCAGGCGCCTTGGAATACCAGCAGCGGCACGTCGACGGCGGTTGCCGGGGCGCTAACGCCGAGCCCGGCGAATATGATGAGGCACGTCAACAGGGAAGCCCGATAAGTACCGGCGCGCTTCGATTCAGTCATGGTCATCCCCTTGCCATCGATTGTTGTTCGTTCTTGCGAGTCGACTTGAAGCGCCTTGAAAATATTACGAAGGAACAGTTGAGGTCAATGAAAAATCAAGAGCTGGGAAAGCAATTTGAAAATTTAAAATTTAATTTGATCGAAGTGGAGTCGATGCGTTGTTATTAGACTAAAGTTGGTGGGGTGCACTGTTTTGTCGCAGGGCGCGCGGAGACAAATACATGAGCGGACGCGGTTCTTCGGTATAGCGTCGATCAAGTTGCGCGCGGTTATTCGGAGGTGTGAACGGTGTCGGTGAGCCGAATCTGTTTGCCGGGCCGCCGTGAATCCATTGCGCTGCGCTGTCCTGCTCCGCGCAAGCCCGGGGTCGCCATTGGACTTCGCTATCCTGCTTCGTCCAAGCCCGGGGCGTACGTCCATGGACGCCCGTCCAACGTATACGTTGGACCCATGGCGACCCGTCGAACGCATGCGTTCGACCCCTGGAGGCTGCGGGGAAAACTTTCGGCGCTTTCGGTGTCCGGCGTCGCGCCGAAAGCCGGTGGTTTGCCGTCGTATCAAACCTCGCCCGTCGCATGCGATGGGCGCTGTTTTCCACGCCCTGGAAACAAATGTCCAAATTTCGTCCTCCCTAAGATTGAGCATTGCTCAAACGGCATGCGCGGCTGGCCTACGTTCACCTCACCCTTTCGCCAGTGTTGTGTGGCCGTCGGCGTGTGGAATTAGAAACGCGGCATTAACCCATTTGAAGTATCAGGGCGGTGGCAGCGGTATCGAGCGCGATGCCAGCACGGTCACGTTGTCGCGAGATCAGGCGCGGCTGCGATCTCGGCTTGGACGGCCGTCGCGAAGATCATCGGCAACGTCGGACTCGCGGCGGGATAGTTGCCGCCGGCCATGTAGAGCTCTGTAGAGGAATTCCAGCGATCGCGCCAGGCGGCGGCGTAGGCTTTGAACTTGTTTGCCTCGGTGATGAATTCTTGGGTTTTGGCGTTGGGCAGGTAGGCGGTGATGAGGGTGGCGATGGCGGTGTAGTTCTCCGCGAGGGAGTCGAGGCGTTGTTTCATCTCGGAGGTCTTGGCGATGCCGTCGCGGCAGAGTTTAAAGAGTAGGGATGCTTCCGTAGGTTTAGACTTGGCTCGGCCATTAATTTCTTAGCTTTTTTAGTCACTCGTGCCATTTTGTGCCCGCCCACATCGCCGCCTTTACACCCGATCTCAGGAGTCCCGCCAGGCTTGTCAAATCAGTCAAAATAACGCCGCCGTTATTAGCGCGTCCTATCGGGCCATCTGCATTCGCAGCGTCACGAAAGATGTTGTCGGCATCCCAACCGAACGATTCAACATTCCGAAGAATCCAAGGCGCGAAAGCCTCTGTCAGTACATACGCGGTAGTACGTTTCGCATTCTTTTCCCATCGATAGGCCAATTCCAGCGCGAGCGTGCTCTTTCCGCATCCGGGCGGACCAGTAATCAAAATGCAGAGCGCTTGCTCGTTGTTCGCTTCTAAAGGTGGGCACTCTTATTCCGCCGTCGAACAACTCGTCCAGCCACGACACATGGCCCCGGTGCGGAGCAATACTTAGTGTCGCCTCCTTGAACTCGTATCCGGCTGTTGGATCGCACCAGAAGGCTTCAGATATGCGTGTCTGCCAACGTTGAGCATCTTGATTTGGATTCGGATGTCGTGTCATGGTCCTAACGAACCCCGTTTACGTTTGCTGTAGTTGAGGCCGAATGGCCAGTATTGATTAAGGGAACGGCACGTGGCCCCTTTGCCTTCGTGAGTTGCGTTTGCCGCGCCTGCCGAGTGCGTGTCTATTAACCGGACCACTTATAGCGTCTCGCGTTGGCCACAGGCCCGACAACATGCAATTGCTATTTTTGGTCGCCCGCCACGTCTGCGAAGGCTCCAGTCGCGTTGCTCTTCTTTGCCTTGGAACGAGTTAGTTTTCTTTTCTTACGCCTCCAATACTAGGGGGAATCGCCGACCCTTGTCATCCGTGTACGGGGCGCCCTCTGTATATACCTGCCAGTTCTTTTGCTTGCGTCGCCTACGCGGGCAGTCGCCTTGCCACTCCGATACTCTCCAACCACACCGATACCAATCCCTGCGGATTCCTGGTCACTCACCCCTCGCACCTCTCCCGCCACGCCGCCGCCGCCGCCGGCCGCACGAAGCTCAAATTCCGCCACAGCAGTTCGAAAGTCACCTCGCCGCTGCGGATCCGCGCGCGATCCTCGACGCTCGAACAAATGGCAAGACCGGCAGCCTCGATGGCGCCGTGCGCAGCCCCCAACAGCCCCACCCGAAACAATCCGTTCCGGGCGACAAAGTACAGGCTAACTCCGGACGCCGCGGCGATCGCGATCACATTGGCACTGGCCGCGGCGCCCTGCACCGTACGCCAAACCGACGCCACCTCGACGGAATCCGCGATCACGCCATCTGCAGCACCGTTCGCGCAATGCACCGCCAACGGATAATCCTGGTCAAAGCCAATCCAGCGCACCTCCCCGTTACCGGATGCTCGCTGAAGCGCCAGCGGCCCATAGCCCTCCGGCAACCGAAATGCCTGGAAATGCAAATGCGCCAGCGACGCCCCCGCCAGCCGGCCATTGAAAATAACCACATGATCCGGTAGCGCCTTCGCCAGCGCCACCATATCGCTGAAGCACTTGCGCAGCACGATCTCCCGCGCCCGCTCCGGATACTCATTCAGATCCTGCGACAGATGCTCTGCCGACACGATCACCAGTGCCCCCGGCATCACCGGAAAGATATTCGCCAGCATCACGTATGGCCGCCCATTGATGCCGATGCACACATAATGCTGGGCGCCCATTTTGCGGATCGTCGCCAGGCACACCGGGCATTGCTTGGGACTGAACGGCCGCCGCGCCCGCCCCGGATTGAACTGAACCGCCAAATCAAAGCGGTGCTGCCCGCCGGCATACCGATAGAACTCTAATTCGGCAGCATCGTACGTCACGTTTCCGATGGCCTTCTCTGCGCGGTACAGCGTGTCCGCCGCCACCTCCACATCAGCCCCCTCCAATGCACCGCCCTCTGACGCGCCGTCCATCGGCTCATTGAGCCGCGGATCCCAATCCAGCGCTTGCACGTGCAATGTTCTGGCCATGACGAACGCTCCTGCGATAGGTGCCGCGATCGGATACGCAGCCCCTTGTGTCGGTCATATTAGCGCTCCGTGTTCACACGATCCCCGCTAGATATTTCGCAATTGCCCTTTCCAGTTGCAATAATTTGCAACCGATGTTTACCCGCCACTGCCGCCCCGATGAAGGCCTCCGAGGCGCGAGCGTTACCTGATCGCTTGAGCGCCTCCACGGCGGTGGTCGCCGATCAACTCGCACTAGAAGCGATCACGCAACACGCAGTCGGCCGCACTCCCACCGTCTCCGCCCGATTCGCGGTTTGCGGTCCAATTTCATGCGCAAGAACTTGCACTCCAAAGCACGTATTTCACAACTATTCACGAATCTTCGCCTCCGCCCTTCAAAGACAAGGACTTGGCATTTATTCAGTCATATTTTGGCTAAACTTACTCCACTCTCGCACTTGCATCCGCTCCCGGGTCTTGCAATCTTGACCCCGGGGGAATTGGGCCATATAGGCGAGGCGCACCATGAAAAAATCCATCGGATCGAAGGATCTGCCATCTCTGACACCTGAGAAGCGCCGCGAAGTCATCACCGCCGCGTATTTACGCACTCAGGGCATGATTTACTACGACATCGGCAGCACCATGTTCCCGGGCCGCAAGAGTCCGGAATCCAAGATTTCCGGCCTCATCGCCCTGGCGAAGCAGCATGGCTTCCTGCGCGAGGTGATCAACCCGGCTGCCGTTTCACCTGACGAAATTGCCCCGCTCGCGACTCTTGCGCACGGTCACCGCTGGAACGACATTCGACGCCAGCTCGTCAGTTCGTCGTGCAGCAGCCTAAAGACCCTGACCGTCGGCTACAGCTCTGCCCAGGAAGCTACTTCCAACGAAACGAAGAACGCACCCGCAACGCCATCCAATTCGCCAGAAATACCGCCCCCCATCTGATGCCGCTTCTCCTGCAGTGTAAATCCGGCCTCGGCGTGTGCTGGGGACCCACTTTGTCAGAGTGCGCCCACGCGCTAAAGCAGTATCGCGACACCCACGCCGGAAAGTATCCCGTGCTCAACGTTCCTATCTTTCCCACTGTCGGCCTGCCCCCTGTGCTCCACGGCTCTACCACCGCCTGGAGTGCCACCCAGGTCGCGCAGATGTTAAGCCGTGCAATGCGACTCACCGGGGATGTGCCTTCGTTGGATTCTTTCCCGCCACTTCTCAGCGGTAAGTACGCCGAGGAACCCGACCGCAGCTACATCCTCGAATTCTTCAAACTTCAGCACGGCTATAAAGCCGTGTTCGGTTCAACTAACGGCAAGCCCGGCCTGATCGACGACGCCGACGGACTGATCACCGGTGCCGGTTCGAATGAGCTCTGGCCGCAGTTTGGCAGCGATTCCATGCTGCGGGCGGATGTCTCTCCCGACACCCTGCGCGAGCTCATTGCCGGCGACATCGGCGGCGTCGTCATTCGCGCGCCCGGCCAACACTGCGGCAGTGAGTTCAAGAAACTTCGCCAGCAGTGGATCGGCCTCACCCTAAAGCACATTCGCCGGGTTAATGACAACGCGGATCGTTCCGGCGGCCCCGGAGTGGTGCTCTGCGCCATGGGTTCATCAAAAGCCGGGATCGTGCGCGAGTTGATCAACAGCCACAAAGTGGTCCGCCACCTCATAGTCGATCATCATCTCGCCGCCGCGCTCGGCGCCCACACCGCCCCCAATGGCGCAACCGCTTCCGCGCGTCCCCGGCACGCCACCACTCAGGTCCGCGCGCCATCCAAGGATGCGCCGTATGCGCCCGATGAATAGTTGTCGTATGCACACCGTTTTGCGGCGCTCGCACGCGCCCTTCGTTTGATTGATCGACCACCACCACCAACGAGGACTCCATGAAACACGTAGACACCGACACCAACCACGGCACCGCGGTACTCGACAGCGGACCCCGGGAGCACGCGACCCACCACTCTCCCAGCCGAACCGCCCCGACGACTACTAGAAACGAGCTCGCGCTCCTCGACGCCGCGGACCGGCTCTTCGATGCACAGAGGCACAAAGACGCCGCCACCTGGCTCGACCATGCGAAGCAGAGCAGCGGCGAATAGCCCCATCCGTTCCCTCTTCGGCACGGAGGCCGAGTTGGCTATATGTGTACTGAGCGGCCAAGGAAGGCCGCTGTCCACCGACTTCGTACTCGGCGCCTTGACTCACCAAATGCAACGCCGCCTGCCCCACCTCCCGGGTCGCGGAAACAATCGCCTGTATCTCGGCAACGGGAGCGTGTTTTACGTTGACTGTGGCTCGCATCCCGAAATCGCTTCAGCCGAGTGCCGAACTCCAACCGATGCGGTCGCCAACTTGCTCGCCGGACTGAAGCTCGTCGCGCAAATGGCCTCTCGCCTGCCCGATGTCTTGGACGCCGGCGCAACCCCGTCCATTTTTAGAACGAACGTCGATTATGCAGGCCGCGTTTCTTGGGGATTTCATGAAAACTATTGTGGCAACCGCCGCGTATACAATTATATCGATTGGCTCACTCCTCACATTGTGACACGCCTTGTGTTTACCGGCAGCGGCGGCCTGGATCCGTTCTCACCCGGGATCCGTTACTCGCTGTCACCCCGCGTGGCCTTTATTAATGCGGCCGTCTCCGGCGTCGCGACCAGCGGTGAGCGCGCCATCTTCAACACCCGCGATCAATCATTGGCGAACGGCTATAGCCGCATCCACGTCATCGCGGGCAATTTATGCTGCTCCGAAAACTCGCTATTTTTGACCATAGGCACGACAGCCCTCATCGTGGCGCTCGCTGAACTGGCGCCCCACTGCGCTTTGAAGATCATTGACCCCATCGCAGCCATGAGGTCCTGCGCCCACCACCCGTTCAAGGCGCTTCGCGTCCAGCTGAAAGGGATCAAAACCTGGATGACGGCGGCCGGCGTGCAAAGGTATCTACTGGACACCATTGAAAATCGCCTCGACCATCGCTGGCCCGAGTGGGCACCTGCCGTCTGCAAGGCGTGGCGCGATGCGCTGGACGATCTCGAATCACCCTCCATGAGCCAGTCACGCTTCGATTGGCCTTTGAAACATGCACTGTTCAATCGCGAAATGCAACGACACGGACTGACCCAAGAAACCGTCGATGCCGCCTCCGACGTCCTGGAATCCATCTCCGCTGCGTCGCCCCCGGTCGACGCCGACGTCCGCAATCTTGATTGTTCGGCCATCCAAATCATGCGCCGCAACGGCATTCTCAGTCGTACCGCGATCAAGCGAGCAGAGCGTATGCTGGCCGCGCACGGGCTTTGCTGGTCCCACATCGATGCGGTGGCCGCGCTACGAACCCAGCTCTGTAGATTGGATATGCAGTTCGGCGAGCTTTTGAACGGCGTTCACGCCACCCTCACCCAGAAATCGCTCATTCCAGACCATCGCGTCGTGACCGATCAGATGATCAATCACGCGATGACCGAGGCGCCCTTGGGCAGCCGCGCCACCCTGCGTGCGCACTGGATCAAGAAATTGTCTCGTCACCACACGCCCTATCAATGTGACTGGGACTGTATCGTGGGGCCTGACGGCCATCTGAACTTGAGCGATCCATTCGCGTGCCATGCGGAATTTGCACCTTGCGCGCGGAAGCCAGCCGACGGCAACGGCGCTCTGGAATATTTGACGTGGCGTATGCAAGCGCTGTCCGCGTACCTGGAAGGCGATTACGCAGCCGCCACACGGCTCCTACGGCAGTGCATGATCGTGGAATTCGAGACGGAGAGTTGCCATTGTCATCTGGCTCGCATTGCTATCACACAAGGTCCCGAGCACTTCTCGTTGGCGGTTAAGGAAACCTCCGCCGCTTGGGCCCAGCGCACCGCAGCGCCCGCCTACGTGGTACCTCGTATCCTCTGGTTGCGGCTGGCTCTAAGTTATGTTCTACCGCCAGGGGTACACGGCTTCGGACCACCGAGACTGAACCTCGCCTACCTCAAGTCCGCCCTCGACGTCCCGAGGTGCGAAATGGAATGGACCATGGATCCCGTCCTTGCCGTACTCACGCCACTGGTGAACGCCGAGCAATTGGCGCTCTTGACCGCCCTGGTCGCCGCCTGCGGCGATGCCTGCTACGTGCCCGCTCTCGACGAACACCCCGCCTGGCACGCCGCCCGTCCCCGCCCGGTGCGGTGAGCGATGTTGAACCACGAACTCAGTATTCCCTGCGGCATGCTCCTCTGCGGGTGGCTACTCTGGACCCACTGGCGTCAGACGCCGCGCATCCATCGCCTCATGGCCCCACTGTCAGTCTCGCTCGTCCTCGGCGTCGTCGCCGTCTTTGTCTTGTTTCTCCTAGACGTGATCACCGAATCCCGCGGCGATTCCTGGTTCGGTGCATCGCGCGGCGTTATCGCCGCCACCTGGCTAATCGGCCTCTGGGCGATCGCCGCTCTCGCGATGTCATTCGGTCTTCGAATGACCCACACGCGAAGCGCAATCCTCGGGCTCTCTTTGAGCCTCTCGTTCACCATCGGCGCTCTCCTACCCCGATGGCTCGAGATCCTCATCCGATGAGCCTGTCCCGAGTTCTGCAGTACAGCAACCGGCGCCATTACCTAACGCTCGCCGCCATCGCCGGCCTGTCCCTATATCTCCTGCAACGCAGCCTCGCCGATATATCGCTCGTAGCCCCCCATGTGCTTGGCTGGAGCGCCACCTATTGCGGCTACCCAATCCTCGCGCTCGAATGGCCCTACACCGCCATGACGATGGCATGGCCGTTGATCTTGGCCGCCCTGTGTCTATCGTTCGGGGGACGGACCACCCACTCTTTGTTCGCGACCACCGATTCAACACCCGCGAGTATCGCCCAAGAGCTACGCCGCCCCCTCAATACCTTCGCCTGGTCAATGCTCCGCCTGCTGCCGCTCATGGTCATCATCGCCAACGGCCTCGCCATTCTCGACACCCTCGCGATTCTCCACACCCGCCCCGAGAACCTCGACTACAGCACCTGGCCCTTCCGGCCGCTGTATCCCACCGTCGCCGGTTTCCTCTTCACGAACGGCATCGGCCTCATCGCCACCACCCGCTGGTTCATGGTGTTGCGTCCGACGTGACTCAGGGATCGAACGCCGGCGTTCGACGGGCCACGTTTTCCACCCCCCGTCCCAATCCACTTACGTTCCGCCCCCAGCGCGGTTGCATTGCGCTCCGCCTGCAGTCACCGTGACACTGAACTCTCCGGCCGATATACTTTGCGCACGTCTTCTTCATCCCTAGTTGGAAATCTTGCGGGCACCTTGAAAGTAGCCAAATCCCCCGACGGCGGTGTGTACCCGGTGGGTTCGGTGATTCAGCTCGTGCCGACCGAGGTCATGGTCAAGCAGCCCAAGGGCTTTAATGAAATCACACACGATTGGGAATTCTTCGAACTCAACGTGTCCAAAGACGGCACTTCGATCAACAAGCGCGGATTTGCCGAGGTCGTCAACCGCTTCGGCGGCAACTGCTTTGGGTGCCATCTGAAGGCCGAAACGAAATGGGATTTTGTTTGCGAAACCAGTCATGGCTGCGATCCGATTCCTCTGACAGAACCGATGCTAAAAGCGCTCCAACACACGGACCCGCGATGTCCTGGCTCGGATACCGTGAGCGCCGAGGACGCCCTCTCTCTCAAACAGCTTCGAGAACTATTGCAACCGAAGGCGCCGACGGACCATAAGAGCGGATAGGTGAGTGAGTTGCGAGTTTATCGCAAAGCGCCGCTGCGTCGAGGATTCCAACGTGACGCGCTGACGAGTTTCTAGCTCGTACCGTCACGGATGCGGCAATTTGCTGCGCTCACGATTGACGGTAACTTACGCGATTCGAATTGGGCGCGCCGGCGCGCGCAGCACTATAACGACTCCAGCGATTGCCACGAGCGCGCCCGGAACCGCCGCGAGGACGGGCCACTCATTGAGCAGTAGGCGCAAGCAGTCCCGCCGTGAGCGCCACAGTGTCCAACTGCTGTCGTGCGGCGGGCGAGCTCGCAACTTGGTCCACCATGGCAACATTCCTATACAGTTTCCGGATTCCCAATATACGACCTGCGCGTCTCCGCGTCCGTGGTGGCAATCAATAGCGGTGCGATCACCAGCGTCAGCTGGACGCGCAGCGGCAGATTGCGGATTGCGCCGGCGAATCGGGCGGCGATCGATTGCATGACAGCTCCAGTGGTTGGTTCCGGTCGCTGCCTGTCGGCCTCGGCGTGGCAAGGCCCCCCGCTCCGGGACGTTCGGGTCACACGCTGCAGCTTCATGGGATATTTGATGGTGGCTGACGATCGCTTCAGCGCACCGACTTCGCGCCGGCGGCGCCGCAAGCCCATTGAAAATTCAATTCGCCGAGGGTGCCGGGAACAATCGGATTCCAGGGCTGCTTCGGTTCCCCCTCGACCGATTCCTCGCTGCCTTTGAGATCGTTCGCCGTATAGTAGATCACGAGCAGCGGACGCGAGCGCTCGCGGGCGCAGTCGTATTCGACCTTCTGAACCAGGCTCAGAAACGGAGTGCCGCCAGGATTTTGCTGCGTTTCGGCAAACTCCTGGCGCAGCCAGACAGTCACGCCTTTGCCCGAGCGCTTCAATTGATGGTTGGTGCTGAACGTGGCCCAGGATCCGTCGGTCGCGACGGTTCTGAATTCCCAGCCGCCCGAACTCATCGGGTCGAGCGTGCGCACCCAGGCCATCGGATCGGCGCGGCGCGCGGCCCGCTCGCGCTCCAGACGCTCGGCCTTGGCCTTCTGATCCGCAGCGGCGGCCACGCGCTGCGCCTCCCAGTTGCTCAGCTGCTCGGGCGTCTGCGCGGCCGATCGGCCGGGCGCGCACGCCAACAAACAAAGCAGCATGAGTGTGGCCATCGACGAGACCAAGCTACGCATGCTCGGATCTTGCCATGTTCGGGACTTGTGTGCTCAGCGGCGCGCCGACAGCCGGCATCACAACGTCCCCGAAGACCCGGCATCCTTTCCAGGTCTTGAGGAAATGTCACCCTCCTCCTTGAGGGTGTTGGGCGCCGAGCGGCGGGGGGGCCGCCAGGCAGATGATTCCATTGCCTCGCTCGTCAGCATCCGATCCTACACACCGTCCGTCCCCGGCGGCTGTAGGCAAAAGCAGACAACCGCCATCTCGGATCCGCAACATGCCCCCGTTGAATCCCTAAGTACCGGCCGGTTATCGGATCTGTCGGCGTAATTCCGACACCGCAATTGGGAGTTCCGTCATGTTTGCCGCGCGCTGAATTCGATATCATTCCTCACGGCTGGGAAACCGACACATTTACTTACCTTAATTCCCCCTATGAACGATTCGAACTCCTCGTCCAATTCAACGACGACCCGAGCGACGCTCAAGCTGAAAGCCGGCGCACGAAAACCCCGACCTGAAGCCAAAATGGCGCCGACCCCTCCGCCACAGAACACCGCCAAAACCAAGCCCGGCGCTCGCTGGTCGGACGATTACGTGCAGCGCATGCAGGCGGACATGGATTTGCTCACCTCCCGCTGAGGAAGCGACTTCGCGCACGCGCACCCGAGGATGATCAGCGGGCTCACTTCGAATAGCTGGGTCACTTCGAATACAGGATCATCTGCGTGCAGCGAAAGAGCGCCAAGGTCCTTCCCGTTTCGCGGTGAGTCACAATGGCGTCCCAGACCTGGGTGCTGCGGCCGATGTGCGTCGGCTTCGCACTACATTCGACGGTACCGTCGCGTGCCGTGCTCAAGTGATTGGATTTCAATTCGATGGTCGTGAAGCCGGTTGCGCCCGGCGGCAGATGCAGGCGGCAGCCGTAGCCCGACGACGTATCCGCCAGCGTCACCACGCTGCCGGCGTGCAGGTAGCCGTTCGGTGCCATCAATGCCTTGCGGATCGTGAGCTCGGAGCGGATTTCCTCGGGGCTGGCGCGGGTGAACACGATTCCAAGATGGTCTGGAAAGTGATCAATGCCCAGGGCATTCAGATCCGCAACGGTCGGCATGGCGATTCCCCCCTCTCTCATTTGATTTCATCTTCCGGCAACGGCGCCAGCGCGCGGATCAGCTGCTCGCCGTGAAACAGGAATTGATAGGTCTTCAAGCCGACATAGCGGCCGTGCGAATTCCTGGCGTTGATGGTGGCCTTGACGATCCAGCCGTATTCCCGGGTCTCACTCATCAACAAAGCACCCGTCACCGCCTTCATGAAGCCCTTTTCCGGTATGCTGATGTCTTGAATCTGCATCGACTCGGGATCCTTCAGTCGCTCCTGAAAATAATGGCGGATTGCCATCGGGTAATTCACCGGTTCATCGCCGTACTTCGTCACGCCGGCCGGCATCGGCACACGGGTCGGCGTCGCGGGGTTTGCCGTACTGCCGTCGGCTATCCAGCTGTCCACCAGGCACTTCCAGCTGCCGGGTTGTTTGCGCCAGATCTCGACGACGCTGCCTCGCTCACTGAGGAGAGCACCACCGGCATCGGCATAGGTGAGTTCGTAGGCCCCGAGCACCTGCGCCAGGTCGGCCGACGGACCCATGTCCACCCGGGTGGCGTGCCATTGGAGCACGAGATGCGGCAGCGCCAGCAGCCGCGTGACCGCCGCCCGCACCGCTTCGGCACCGTTGGCGAGCGGCTCACGAGGCAGGAGGACGATGGCATCGGTTGAACAGAACGCCATCCAGGCATCCACGTTGCCGGTGCCGGCCGCCGCAGCCCAAGCGGCATCGGCCTTGCGCACATCGGCCTCGGCGGAGGCAAGATCGCCCATGGCGGTGGCCGCGCAAGACACACCGAGGCAGCACGAAAGACCCAACGAGGCAAGGAGCGGCTCGCGCAGCTTGTTCATTTCAGCTCCCGGTGCGCGGATGCGCGGCGGCAAGTATAGCGGTGGTACTCTAAAGCGGGGGACAGGAGCCTTGGCGGGGGGATCTGAGTCGACGTTCGGTGAGGTTCTTCATGTCGATGAGACTGCTGCGAACGGCACGCCGATTGCTCGGATTCTGGCGTCGCGGGGGCCAGGATCTGCGGCTCCTGTGGTTCGCGCTCAGGCATCCGCACCGCCCGGCATGGCTGATTCTCGCAGTGGCCCTCCTGGCGTTTTCGGCCTTCGAGCCGCTCAATTTCACATTGCCCTTGTTCGGCGTGATTGACGATCTTCTCGTCCTGCCGCTCGTGCTGCACTGGCTGGTCAAATGCCTTCCGCGCGAAATCCGCGGCGATTTCAACGCCAGGGGCTACCGGCCGCAGGGAACCTGAAATCCGATTTTCAGCGCAGTTGACTGTCCTTGCTGCCGCGCCGGTTGTAGCCCGTGAAGCGTGCCGCGTCGCGGTCCTGAACGTCCTGGCAGGACAGGCACAACCTGACACCGTGAATGGCATCGCGTCGCGCCTGAGGAATCTCGGCTCCGCATTCGGCGCAGTGGGTCAGGCTCGGTCCTTCACGCAAACGGCTCTGCGCACGATTGATCGCATCCTTGACCGTCGCGTCAATCTGATCCTGAACCGCACCATCCTTTGCCCAACCGGTGGCCATGTTGGAAATATGACATTCGAGGCGGGAATTGCAAGTGCTCGACCGGCAATTCATCGGCGCGCGAGGATGGCCCTCCGGCCGGCGGCCGCGATCTGCGCATCCTGGTCGGACTTGACTCCGGATACACCGATGGCACCCACGCAATGCTCATCGACGGTGACCGGCACTGCGCCTTCGAGCGCGATGATGTTCGGCACCGACAGAAACGCGTGCCGGCCATTCTTCACCACTTCTTCGTAAAATTTCGATTCCCGCCGCGACAGCGCCGAGGTGCGCGCCTTCTCGAGCGCAATGCCGGCTGACAGCGGCGTTGCGCCCGTCAGGCGCAGAAATCCCAGCAAATGCGCGCCATCGTCCACCACCGCGATGGATACGATCCAGCCATTGGTGTGCGCTTCGGTTTGCGCCGCGTCCAAAGCGGCTTTCACGTCATCGGCATCGAGCGAGAATCGCGGCTTCATTATCATCTCCAGTGGGGCGAAGGTCGGGGTCGGGGGCTCGACTTACACTCTACTCCGGCACCAAACTGCCACCGACGCGCTTTGGTCTCACGTCGTGCGGCGTAATCGTATATAGTTAGTATGCTAGCGATTCTAATCGCACCGAAGTCGTCCCTGTTTTCCATGCACCGCAGCAATTTTAACCCATTCCCACGCACGTCCAATCGGCTGTCCGTGCACCGCATGCAATGCTGATCGACCGCCAGGCGAACGGCCCCGTCCCGGGAGTCAACCATGTGGATCGTTAGGGTAGCGCTACAGCGGCCCTACACCTTCATCATGCTGGCGCTCTTGATCGTGCTGATGGGCGGGTATGCGATCCTGAACACCGCAACCGACATCTTCCCGAACATCAAGATCCCCATCGCGGCGGTGATCTGGCGCTATACCGGCCTGCAGCCCGAGGAAATCGCCACCCGCATCGCGCTCAACTCGGAGCGGACTGCACAGACCACCGTGAACGACGTGGAGCACACCGAATCGCAGTCGGTCAGCAACACGTCCGTGGTCAAGTACTTCTTCCAACCCGACGTCGATCAATCGCTCTCGTTCGCCCAGATCGTCGCCATCTCCGAGGTACAGCTGTCGAATTCCCCGCCGGGCACGACGCCGCCGTTCGTACTGTCATACAACGCCTCGAGCGTGCCCATCCTACAGCTGGCACTGTCGAGCGACACGCTGCCCGAATCGCGGATTTTCGACCTGGCCAACAACATCGTGCGCACCCAGCTGGCTACCGTCGGCGGCGCCTCGCTGCCCTACCCCTTGGGCGGCAAGACGCGCCAGGTGCAGGTCGATCTGGATCCCGACGCGCTGCGCGCCAGGGGCCTGTCCGCCAATGACGTCGTGGCGGCCATCAATGCCCAGAATCTCATTTTGCCGGCGGGCACCGAGAAGATGGGACCGGTCGAGTACTACGTCAAACTCAACGCAAGTCCGACCCAGATCGAGGATCTGAACAACATCCCCATCCGCACCCAGAACGGCAGCGTCGTCTACATTCGAGACGTTGCGCATGTGCGCGACGGTTATTCGCCGCAGACCAGCATGGTGCGCCTCGAGGGGCGGCGCGCAGTGCTCATGACGGTGCTGAAGACGGGCTACGCGTCGACCATCGACATCATCAACCAGATCAAAGCGAAGCTGCCGCAAATCCGCGCGGCGCTCCCGCCGGAGCTGCGCCTCGCGCCGTTGGGCGACCAATCGATTTTCGTGCACTCCGCTATTGACGGTGTGATCCGCGAGGCGGTCATCGCGGGTGCGCTGACCGGATTGCTGATCCTGCTGTTCCTCGGCAGCTGGCGCAGTACCCTGATCATCACCATTTCCATCCCGCTGTCCATTCTCGCCTCCATATCCTGCCTGTCGGCGCTCGGCCAGACCATCAACATCATGACCCTGGGAGGACTCGCGCTTTCGGTGGGCATTCTGGTGGACGACGCGACGGTGACCATCGAAAACATCAACTGGCACCTCGAGCACGGCAAGGACGTCGAGTCCGCGATTCTCGACGGCGCGCGCCAGATCGCGTTGCCGGCGCTGGTCTCGACCCTTTCCATATGCATCGTGTTCGTGCCCATGTTTCTGCTCGTCGGCATCGCCAAGTACCTGTTCATTCCGCTGGCGGAGGCGGTGGTGTTCGCCATGCTGGCCTCCTACCTGCTGTCGCGAACCTTGGTGCCGACGCTTGCGAAGTTCTGGCTGAAGGCACACGACCGCAACGTTCGCCTCAAGGTGCGCGGCGCGCTGTCGCGGTTTCAGGCCGCGTTCGAACGCGCCTTCGAACGCCTGCGTGAAGGCTACCGCCTGATACTCAACGTCGCTCTGCATAACGGCAAGCCCTTCGCCGCGATATTCCTGGGCGCGATGGCCGCCACCGCCCTGCTCGCGTTTCCCCTGGGACCCCTGCCGGGCCTCGGCCAGGATTTTTTCCCGTCGGTCGACGGCGGCCAGATCAAATTGCATTTGCGCGCCCGCACGGGCACCCGCATCGAGGAAACGGCGGCGCTTTGCGATGCGGTTGAAGCAACCATCCGAACGGTGATCCCCGCGGATCAGATCGACAATATCGTCGACAATCTCGGGCTGCCGTACAGCGGCATCAACCTCGCCTACAGCACGTCGGCGCCGGTCGGTCCCGGCGATGCGGACATCTTCGTCAATCTGCGCGAGAATCACTCTCCCACCGCGGATTTCGTCCACAAACTGCGCCCCAGGCTCAACTCGGGCTTTCCGTCCACCACCTTCGCCTTCCTGCCGGCCGACATGGTCGGACAGATATTGAATTTCGGACTGCCCGCGCCGCTCGACGTGCAGGTCGTGGGCTTCAACACCGCGGGCAATCGGGTTTTTGCGAACCGCTTGCTGCAGAAGCTGCGAGGCGTGTCAGGGGCGGTGGATTTGCGAATCCAGCAGCCCGGCGACTACCCACAAATCAACGTCGATGTCGACCGCACCAAAGCCCAGCTGCTCGGGCTGACGGAATTGAACATCGCCAGCAACATGCTGGTATCGCTGTCCGGCAGCTTTCAAACCTCGCCGTCCTTCTGGATCGACCCCAGGACCGGCACCCAGTACAACGTGGTGTCGCAGGCACCCCAGTATACGATGGAAAATCTCAACGACCTGGCCAACATACCGCTCGGCACCAGCGGTCCGGGCACGGCGCAGATACTGTCCAATGTCGCCACATTTCATCGCAGCGTCTCGCCCTCGGTGGTGAGCCACTACAACGCTACGCCGGCGCTCGACATCTTCGGTTCGGTGGAGGGCACCGATCTCGGCTATGTAGCATCGCAGGTGAACAAGATCGTGGAGGAGTCCAGGAAGGATCTGCCGAGGGGATCGAATGTCGTAGTGCGCGGCCAGGTGCAGACCATGAAGGCCTCCTTCAACGGCTTGCTGATCGGGCTGCTTGCCGCCATATTGCTCGTCTACATGCTGCTGGTGGTCAACTTTCAATCGCTGCTCGATCCGTTCATCATTATCACCGCCCTGCCCGCCGCCCTGGCCGGAATCGTCTGGATGCTGTTCCTCACCCACACCACCGTCAGTGTGCCCGCCTTGACCGGCGCGATCATGTGCATGGGCGTGGCGACGGCCAACAGCGTGCTGGTGGTGAGCTTCGCCCGCGAACGCATGAACGCCGGCGACGATGCCTTCGAGGCCGCGCTGCAGGCGGGCTTCACACGACTGCGGCCGGTGATGATGACGGCACTGGCGATGATCATCGGCATGATTCCGATGGCGCTGGGATTGGGCGAGGGCGGCGAACAAAATGCACCGCTCGGCCGTGCGGTGATCGGCGGCCTGCTATTCGCGACCGTGGCGACGCTGTTCTTCGTGCCGGCCGTTTTCTCGATCATCCACGGACGCACCGACGCCGATTACCCTGCGGAGACTTCCAATGCCTGAGGCCCCCACGAGCGCCCAAGACGCGGCGCTCAAGAAGCGCGTGCTCCGCTACGGCGTGCTGCTGCTCTTCGTCGCCGTCGCGCTCGGCATCTGGGGCGAAGTCAGCCGGGTGCTGGCACGGAGCGCCCTGGGCCGCCAGACCGCGGAGGCCGCGGTGCCGACGGTGGTCACGGTGACTCCCACGCGCAGCAATCTGGGCGACAGCCTGGTATTGCCGGGAACCGTCACGGCCTTCATCGAAGCGCCGATCTACGCACGCACCAGCGGCTATCTGAAGGCCTGGTACACGGACATCGGAACGCGAGTCGTCAAGGGACAGTTGCTCGCCGAGATCGAGACTCCGGAGATCGATCAGCAATTGAGCCAGGCGCAGGCGGATCTGGCCACCGCGCGCGCCAATGAAGCCCTGGCGCAGAGCACCAATATCCGTTGGAAGGGATTGCTCGCCACCGATTCGGTGTCCAAGCAGGACGCCGACGAGAAGGCCGGGGATGCGGCGGCCAAGAAGGCCGCGGCTGACTCGGCGGCGGCCAACGTGGCGCGGCTGCGCGAATTGGAATCCTTCAAGCACGTGTTGGCGCCCTTCAATGGCGTGGTTACGGCGCGCAATACCGACGTCGGCGCCCTGATCAATGCCGGCCAGAGCGCCGGCTCGGAGCTGTTTCACGTCGCGGAGTCCGACAAGCTGCGCATCTACGTGCAGGTGCCCGAAGCGTACGCTGCGGCCATCAAAACCGGGGTTGATGCCGAGCTGAGCTTCACCGAGCGGCCCGGCAAGACCTACTCGGCGCGGATCGTTCGCACCGCAGAGGCCCTCGATCCGAATGTGCGCAGCTTGCAGGTCGAGCTGGCACTGGATAATTCCACCCACGAAATCCTTCCGGGCGCGTACACCGAGGTGCGGTTCAAGCTGTCGACCGATCGGCAGACGCTGCGCCTGCCGGCCAACACGATCCTGTTCCGATCCGCCGGCCTGCAGGTGGCCACCTTGGATGCGGACCGGCACGTGAAGCTGAAGAGCATCGTGCAGGGGCGTGATTTCGGCACCGTCATCGAGGTGCTCTCCGGACTGGAGCCGAATGACGTGGTGGTGCTGAACCCGCCGGATTCGATCGTGGACGGGGAGCTGATGCGCATCGCGCCGGCGAGCGCGTCATGATCGCCCGCCCGGCGGTCCTGTTGCTCGCCGGCGCCATGACGGCCTGTTCCTTTGCCCCGCACTACCGGACGCCGGACAGTGTGGCCGTACCACCGGCCTATCAGGAGGCCGGCGGCTGGCAGCTGGTGGACGCGAGCCGGCCGGCGGCAGCGCACACCGACTGGTGGCGCGCCTACGGCGATCCGCAGCTCGATGCGCTCGAGGCGCGCATCGGCGATGCCAACCAAAACCTGAAGGCGGCGCTGGCGCGCCTGCAGCAGGCCCGTGCCGACACCCGGATCGCCCGGGCGGATCTATTTCCAACCCTGAACGTCGGCCCCACCGTGACGCGCACCCGCACATCGGTCAATTCACCGCGCTACCCGACGGGCGATGAACCCGTGTACAACAATTTCGATCTGGAGGCGGACTTCTCCTACGAAATCGACCTGTGGGGACGGGTGCGCAATTCCGTCTCCGCAGCCAAGGCGTCCGAGCAGGCGAGCGCCGCCGATCTGGCGGCTTTCGATCTGGCGATCCGGGCCGAACTGGCCGCCGATTACTTCTCGCTGCGTGGCGCCGATACCCAGCAGGTGTTGCTGGACTCCACGGTGGACGCCTATGGCAAGGCGCTCGCCCTCACGAAGAATCTTTATGACGGCGGCGCGGCCGCCCTGGCCGATGTCGCGCAGGCCGAGGCGCAGCTCGAATCGGCGCGTACCCTGGCGGCCGATATCCGGCTGCAGCGTGCCCAGACCTTGCACGCGATCGCGGTGCTGCTCGGGGAAAACCCCTCGGCCTTTCAACTGACGGCAAGTCCCCTCACCGCCGACTACGCGCCGCCGCCGATCGATCCCGGACTGCCCTCCACGTTGTTGCAGCGGCGCCCGGACGTCGCCGCAGCGGAGCGGCGCGTCGCGGCCGCCAACGCGGGCATCGGCGTCGCGCGGGCGGCGTATTTTCCGGTGTTCAGCCTGGTCGCTTCGGCGGGATACGACAGCACCCGCGCCTCGACCTGGTTGCAGGCCCCCAGCCGCACCTGGTCGGTGGGGCCCACCGCCCTGCTCACGGTGTTCGATGCCGGGCGGCATCGCGCCCAATCGGCAAAAGCACTCGCGGTCTATGATGAGCAGGTGGCCGACTATCGCAGCACCGTGCTAACGGCGTATCAGGACGTCGAAGACAACCTGGCGGCGCTGCGCCAGCTGCAGCTGGAAGGCGGCAGCGAAGCCGCATCGGTCAAGGCCACGGCCACGGCGCTGCAGCAGGCGCAGTATCGCTACAAGGCCGGCCTAGTGACCTACCTCGAGGTGGCAACCACCGAGAACGCCGCACTACAGGCGCAGCTGGCCTCGGTCGACATTCAGCTGCGCCGGTTGAATGCCAGCGTGCTGCTGGTCAAGGCACTCGGCGGCGGCTGGCAACGGGGCGAATACACGGCGGCCCTGCCTCAGTGAGACGGCCCGGCGGCGCGCGCGCCGAACGGCGGCTTCGCCAACCAGATTACCGGCACCAACAGCAGGAACAGGCAGCCGATCAAGTGGAACACATCGCTCACTCCGAGCGTGCTTGCCTGCCGGGTGATGATACGGTCGACGTATTGGAAGGCATTGACGCCGCTGATGCCGAGCGCGTCGAGCCGCGGCTTATAGTCGGCCCAGCCGGCCGATGAATTTCTCACGTGTTCAGACAGCACCGCGTGATGGTAGTCGGTGCGCGTGTTCCAGATCCACACGGTCACCGCGGTGGCGATGCTGCCGGACATGGTACGCACGAAATTGCTCAGGCCGGAGGCCGAGGCCAGTTCATCCGGGCGCACGCCCGACAGCATGATCTGGTTCAGGGGCAGAAAGAAAAACGCCAGCCCCAAACCCTGCCAGAACCGCGGCAGCGCAAACTGGCTGAAGCTCGCCGTTTCGTTCAGGGTGGCGACCCAGAACACGCTCGCCCCGAACACGCAAAAGGCCACGCTCGCCGCCAAGCGCAGGTTCATGCGATTCATGTTGCGCCCGACGAGGGGCGATGCGAGCAGCGCCAGCAGGCCGACCGGCGCCACGGCCAACCCGGCCCAGGTCGCGGTGTAGCCCACGGTGGTCTGCAACCACAGCGGAAAGATGATGTTGACGCCGGATAGTCCGAAATAGGCTATGCCGATGACGATGGTGCCGACCCGAAAATTTCGCCGGCGAAACAACTGCAGCTCGACGACCGGATGCGCATCGGTGAGTTCCCAGGGAATCAGGAAGGTCAGGCTGACCAACGAGACCACGGCGGCGGCGGCAATCACCGATGAATTGAACCAATCCTTGTCGTTGCCGTTGTCCAGCATGTATTGCAGGCTGCCAACCCCGATGACCAGCAGTGCAAGACCGATCACATCGATGGGCAGCTTCACGCGCTTCGACTCCCGATGCCGCAGGATGCTCCAGCTGGCGATCGCGGAAAACGCACCCACCGGCAGATTGATGTAGAACAGCCAGGGCCACGACAGATTATCCGTGATCCATCCGCCGATGATGGGCCCGAAAATCGGTGCGATGATGATCACCATCGCCCACAGGGCGATCGCCATGCCACGCCGTTCGATGGGGTAATTGCGCAGCAGAATCGCCTGCGCCACGGACATCATGGGTCCGGACACCAATCCCTGGATGAGACGCGCCAGAACCAGCATCGGCAGACTGGTGGCCAGGCCGCAAACCGCCGAAAACACCATGAACAGCAGGATGGAGCTGACGAAGGTTCTGACCTCGCCGAAGCGCCGGCCGATCCACCCCGTCAGCGGCTGCATCACCGCGGCTGCCAGCATGTATGAACTGACCGTCCAGGTTCCCTCCGCGGTGCTGACGCCCAGGCTTCCCGAGATGGCGGGCACGGAGACATTGACGATGGTCATGTCAAGAATCTCCATGAACGACGCCGTCGCGATCGCCGCCGTCAGGAACAGCAGCTTGCCGCCGTGCAGTGGCGGGTATTCCAGACTCGCGCCCGGCCGGGACTCAGCCATGGGGTGTGATTGACTACCGGTCGCCGCCGAGATTGCGCCGGATCACCGCATCGGCTTCGGCATTGGCCTTGTCGAGATCCTGGGTGTAGACCTGGGTATCCGAGGCCGCGGTGGCCGGAATGTCCGGCGCCAGCACCGGGCCGTCCCGGGTCGTGGTGTCCACCGTCACGGTGGCCGACAAACCGACCCGCAGCGGATGCTGCTGCAAGTCCTTGTCGTCGATTTCGATGCGCACCGGCACCCGCTGCACCACCTTGATCCAGTTGCCCGACGCGTTTTGCGCCGGCAGCAGAGAAAACGCGGCGCCTGTGCCCGCCGCAACGCCCTTCACCCGGCCGTGGAAGATCGACGTGCCGCCGTACAGGTCGCTACGCACCTCTGCCGGTTGACCGATGCGCAGGCTGCGCAGCTGCACCTCCTTGAAATTGGCGTCTACCCACAGCGAATTCAGCGGAATGACCGTCATGAGAGCCTGACCGGCCTGGATGTGCTGACCGAGCTGCACACTGCGTTCGGCGACATAGCCCGTGACCGGCGCCAAGACCGCATTACGCTGTGCAGTGATCCAGGCATCGCGGTACGCGTCCTTGGCCTCGAGCACCGCGGGGTTGTCCGACACGGGGGCACCATCGACCAGGGCGTGCGCCGCAATCGACTGGCTCAGCGCCTGATGCAAGGCGGCGCGGGCAAGTTCCACGGCATCATGGGCGTGGCGCAACTCCTCCGGTGCGATGGCCTGATCGGATAGCAGCGGCTGGCGCTTCGCGAGATCGGTTTCGGCCTGGGCCAGCTCCAGTTTGCGTGTGGTGATGAGCGCATCGTATTGATTGGCAGTCGATTTCTCCTGGCGCACCTGGCGCACGGTTTGCGCGAGCGTGCTCGCCGCGCGGCTCAACGCGGTGGCCGCATCGATCGGATCGAGCCGTACCAGGGGCTGACCCGCTTTGACCAGCTGCGTATCGTCGGTCAGCACCGCCACGACCGTGCCGGAGATCTGCGCCGAGATCACCACCTTGTTGCCGTTCACGTAGGCGTCGTCGGTCTGTTCGCGCTTCGACAGGATGAGAATCCAATACAGCAACCACAGCAGGCCCAGCACGAGAAATACCGCGCCGATGATCAGCAGGATCCTGCGCCGTTTGCCATTGGTGGGCGCGTCGGCCGCCGCCGTCTCTACAGTTGCATTCATGGTGTTGCTTTGGTTGGAGTCAAATTGGAATTTGCCAGCTCGGGCGGACTGCCGTAGCCGCCGCCCAACGCCCGCTGCAGGCCGATGTCCGCCGACATCGCCGCCGCATCGAGCTGCATCAAGGCATCGCGCTGATCGATCCACGATTCGGTTGCCTGCAGTTCGACCCTGGCATCGATCACGCCCTGGCGCACGCGCGCCGCGGCGCTGGCCCGGTGCTGGCGCGCTGCGTCCACCTGGATCAACCGCTGGGCTCTTTGCGCGGCGAGCTGGGTACGCGTCAGCGCCTCGGTCGCGACGTCACGGGCGGCGTTGACCACGGTCTCGCGGTAGCCGGCGACGGCCGAATCCACCAGCGCCTGGTTCGCACCATAGCGCGCCTTCAGGCGGCCCGAGTCGAACAGCGGCAGATGCACGGCCGCGCCGATCAGCGGCACCCGGCTGTCGTACTCGATCAGCCTCTGGATGTCCATGCTTTGCAGCCCGGCCAGCACGTTGACCGAGACGTCCGGATAGAACTGGGCGCGCGCCGCATCCAGGTTCTTTTGCGCGGACTCGACGCGCCAGCGGCTGGCGGCGATGTCCGGGCGGCGGGACAACAGATCGAGGCGCGCGTCCTTCGGCAGGTCGGCGCCGACGGCCGGCAGCGGCTTCACCTCGAAGGCCGGCAACTCCGCGACGGAGCGTCCCACCAGCGCCGCCACGGCCACCCTGCGCAGCTGGGCCGAACCCTCGAGGCCGGCGATTTGCTCGCTCACCGCCGCAGCCGCAGCCGCGGTGGCGTGCAAGGTATCCGCAGAATCCAATTCAGCCTGCACGCGCTCGAGCGCGATCGATCCCTCGCGTTGCACCGCCGCCATGCGCTCCTTGGCGAGCGCGAGCCGGCCCTGATCGGCCTGCCAGCCGAAATAGGAGTCGGCAATGGAACTGGCAAGCAGCAGCGCTGCGGCGCTTCGATCCGCGCGCGCGGCATGCGCCTCGTCGACTGCCGCGGCCACGATGGCGCGTTGCTTGCCCCACCAATCGAAGGTGTAGCTCGCCTGCAATCCGAGATCCATGAGGTTGTACCAATGGAACCCCAACAGCTCCGGCGGGAACAGCCCGTTGTCGCTCAGCCGCTGGCGCGTGAAATCCGAGTTGGCATCCACCCGCGCACCCGCGGCGGCGCCCGCAACCCGCACCGACTCGCGTGCCGAGTCGAAGCGGGCATGCGCCGTCGCCAGGGTCGGGGAGGAAGCGAGCGCCAGGTCGATGAGTTTGTCGAGCGTGGAATCCTGGTAACGGCTCCACCAATCGGCAGCGGGCCAGGCACCACCCACGGCCAGATCCACTCCCGCCAGCGGCGCCTCGGCCGGCAGATCCACCGGCTTGGGCTTGGGGGGCAGCCCGGCACATGCCGCCAGCAAGACGCTCAAGCCGACCGCGAGCGCCAGCCTCATGGGGCGGACTCCACGATGCCGGTGGGGGCGGCCTCCACGATACCGGGCCTGGCGGCTTCGTCGAGCTTGGCCGCCAGACGCTTCAGTTGGCCGATGAGTTGCAATTGTTCGGCGTCGGAGAAGTCGCTGAACAATTCGCGTAAGGGGCCGAACAACGTGGGCAGCAGGCTGCGCACCAGGCTTTCGCCGGCATCCGTGATCCGCAGCACCATGCGGCGCCGATCCTGGGCACTGTGATCCCGGGTTATCAGCTGGCGGCCGACGAGCGCATCGCTGATGCGCGACATGTTGGCGGGGCTTTGGGCCGCCCTGGAACACAGGTCGCTCGGATGTGCGACCCCATCGGGCTGGCAAAACAACGTGGTCAGCACCCGAAATTCCGCCTCCGCCAGTCCCACCGGTCGAATGTGATGCTCCAACATCGCTCCCATGTCGCGGCCCAGAAACTGAATCAACCGGCTGAGCAGGATCCCATTGACGGGCGCCTGCGGCAGACGGCTGCTGAGCAGGGCAAGCCCCGCCTCGATCATCCGCAATTGAGAATGCACTTTCGTTTCGGAAGCTACCATAACTACTTGTTATCTAACAGTTGTCTTGTGTACATTATGCTTTAGAAATGTTTCATTTGCAAATAGTTCTTGCATCGGAAAACGACACGTGTCATTTTTGCCGCCGTGAGTACCGAAACCCCCACGCCTTTGGTTCATCGAGCCGGCCGGCCCCGCCGCGGCACCGAGATCGAACGCAGCGACGCCCTCATTCAAGCCGCCACCAAGGTTTTTCTGCGGGATGGCTACGGCCTGGCGAGCATCGACAAGGTGGCAAGCGAGGCCGGCGTGTCGACCCGGACCATCTACGAGCGTTTCAAGAACAAGGCTGATCTGCTGGCTGCCGTGATCACCCGCTTGGTGGACCGCGACTTGGCAACGGTATTCGCCACCGCGGAACTCGATCGGCTCGAGCCGCAGGAAGCCCTGACTCGATTCGGCCGCACGCTGACCCACCGGATGTGTGAACCGGAGGCGGTGGCCTTATGTCGCATCGCCGCCGCCGAAGCGCAGCGATTTCCCGAATTGGTGGCCAAACTGCGCTGCAGTGGCCAAGCGCGTCTCGAGGCCGCCCTGGCCACGTACTTTAGAGCGCAAATTGCCGGCGGGGCGCTCGCCCTCGACGATGCGGAGCGCGCCGCCGCCCTGTTCCTGCAGATGGTGAGCGCCGAGACGCGCGACTGCCTGCTGTTCGGCCCGGCGGATGCGATCGCCAAGATCGACTACACCGCTCATGTGAAACGGGTGGTCGACATTTTCCTGTTCGGCGCCGTGCCGCGCACCGCAGGCTCCAACCGAGAGATGGGCCACTCATGACGCAGAACGGCACGCGCCAGACATCTGTTGCGCCCGGCGTACGACCTGCGTGGTCTGCCGCCGCGGCCACCGCGCTTCTGGTCGGCTGCGCGGTGGGCCCGAACTTCAAGCCACCGGCGCCGCCCGCCGCCCACGGCTACGTGGCGGGCGCGCTGCCATCCACGACCTCGGCGGCGCCCGGCAACGGCGGTGTGGCCCAGGACTTCGTCAACGGTCTCGACATTCCGGGCCAGTGGTGGACGCTGTTCCAGTCGAGGGAGTTGAATGCGCTCATCGACCAGGCGTTGACGCACAACCCGACGCTTGCAGCCGCGCAGGCCGCTCTGCGGCAGGCCAATGAGAATACCGCCGCACAACGCGGCCTGTATTACCCCAGCATTTCGGGATCGGTGGGTACGCAGCGCGACAAGGCGTCGGCCGCAGAATTAGGCCTGCCCGGCTCGTATCTGTACTCGCTGAACAGCGCCTCGGTGAACGTGTCCTACACCCTCGATGCATTCGGCGCCAACCGGCGCGCCGTCGAAGCGCTGCGATCCGAGGCCGACTACGAGCGGTTCGCGCTGGAGGCGGCGTATCTCAGCCTCACCGCCAATATCGTCACCTCGGCGGTGAGCGAGGCTTCGTTGCGGGCGCAGGTCGCCGCCACCGAGGCGATTGCGCACTCGCAGCAGCTGCAGCTCGATATCATTCAACGGCGCGTGGCCGCCGGTGGCGCGTCGCGCGTCGACCTGGCGCAGCAGCAGTCGACGCTGGCTTCCACCCTCGCGACCCTGCCGCCGCTAAAGGAGCAATTGGCGCAGCAGCGCAATCAACTCGCGACCTACGTCGGCGCACTGCCGGCCGACTATGCAGGCACCGAATTCAGCCTGGATTCGCTGGCGCTGCCGCAGCAGCTGCCGGTTTCCCTGCCCTCGAAACTGGTCGAGCAGCGGCCGGACGTGCAGCAATCCACCGCCCTGCTGCACCAGGCCACGGCGCAGATCGGCGTCGCCACCGCCAATCTACTGCCGCAAATCACGCTGTCGGGCAGCTATGGGGGTGAGGCCGCGAGCATGTCGAAGGTCTTCTCGCCCGCCTCGGTGGTCTGGAGTCTTGCCGCGTCGCTGACGCAGCCGATATTCAAGGGGGGCCAACTGGTGCACCAACGCCGCGCCGCCGTGGCCGCCGCTCAGGAGGCGGCGGCCAACTACCAGGCAACCGTGCTCACCGCATTCCAAAACGTGTCGAACACCTTGTATGCGCTGCAGGCCGATGCCGATGCGCTCGCGGCGCAAACCGCCGCGCAGCATGCGGCGGCGGACAGCCTGAGCCTGGTACAGGCGCAGTACAAGAGCGGTGCTGCCAGCTACACCCAGGTGCTGACCTCCGAACAGGCCTATCAAAGCGCCGAGGTGGCGCTGGTCAAGGCCCGTGCACAGCGCTTTGCCGACAGCGCCGCATTGTTCCAGTCATTGGGTGGCGGCTGGTGGAACCGCGATGACGTCAACGCAAAATCAATCGAATGTTGCAAGGGGCCTCAGTGAGCAATATCAATACCGGGATCGCAGACGGCGGCCACGCGTCGGTCAAATGGTCGGCCATGATCAAGCCATTGATCGTCCTGGTGGCGGTGGCAGCGCTGCTGCTGGCAGCCATCTATGGCTGGCAGAGTTTCGTGGGCAGGATGATGAAAAAAGGCATGGCGGCCGCCGCCACCGCCCCGCAGGTGGTCTCGGCAATTGCCGCCAAGCCCACGGTGTGGCAGTCGCAGCTGCACGCGGTGGGCAGCCTGCGGGCCGTGCGCGGTGCGGACCTGGCCGCGGAAATCGGCGGCGTGGTCGATGCGCTGAACTTCGATTCCGGCAATCAAGTGCAGGCCGGCGCCGTCTTGCTGCGGCTGCGCCTGAACGATGACCCTGCGAAGCTTCTGCAACTGCAGGCCGCCGCCGAGCTGGCGGAGCAGAACTACAAGCGCGACCAGGAACAGTTCGCCGCGCAAGCCATCAGTCAGGCCGTGCTCGACAGCGATGCGTCGACACTCAAGTCCGCGCGCGCCGCGGTGACGGCTCAACAGGCTTTGATCGGGGAGAAGATCGTCAAGGCGCCGTTCGCCGGCAGGCTCGGCATCCGGCAGGTCGACCTCGGCCAGTATCTGAGCCCCGGCACCACCATCGTCACGCTGCAGGCCCTCGATCCCATTCTGATCGATTTCTACCTGCCGCAGCAGGCGTTGGCCAACATCAGGGACGGCCAGGCGGTGAGCGCGACGGTCGACACCTATCCGGGCGTGGTATTCGCCGGCGTGATCGAATCCATCAACTCCAAAGTCGATTCGGCGAGCCGCAATTTTCAGGTGCGCGCGTCCTTCAAGAATGCGGATCATCGGCTGGTACCCGGCATGTATGCGGGCGTCGACGTCGCCAGCGGCGATGCGCAGACGCTGATCACCCTGCCGGCGACGGCGATCACCTACAACCCCTTCGGCGACACCGTGTACGCGGTGCTGCGGGGCGAAGCGGCCGGCGGCAGCGCCGCGGCCACCGTGCAGCAGCGCTTCGTCTCGCTGGGGGAGACCCGCGGTGATCAGGTCGCCGTGCTGAAGGGGGTTTCCACGGGAGATGTGATCGTGACCGGCGGGCAGCTGAAGCTGCGCAACGGCGCACACGTCGTCGTCAACAACGGCATTGTGCCCACCGACGATGCGCATCCGGCGCCCCCCAACGAATGATCGCGAGACGTCAGTGAACTTCACCGACCTATTCATCCGCCGACCCGTGCTGGCGAGCGTCGTCAGCCTGCTGATCCTGGTGGTGGGAATACGCTCATTCAGCGCATTGCAGGTGCTCGCCTATCCGAAGACCGAGAACGGCACGGTCACCATCACCACACAGTTTCCCGGCGCGGATCCCGATGCCATCGCCGGTTTCATCACCACGCCCATCGAAGCGGCCGTGGCCCAGGCGAACGGCATCGACTACATGACCTCGACCAGCCAGAGCGGCACCAGCACCATCGTCATCTATCTGCGGCAGAACTACGACACCTCGAAGGCCGCCGCCGAGATCAACATCAAGGTCAATTCGGTGCTGAACCTGCTGCCCGCCGGATCGCAGCAACCGGCCATCACGGTGGCCGTGGGTCAGACCACCGACGCCCTGTACATGGGCTTCTCGAGCACCACCTTGGCGCCCAACCAGATCACCGACTACCTGCAGCGGGTGGTGCAGCCAAAGCTGCAGGCCGTGCCTGGCGTGCAGACGGCGGAGCTTCTCGGCCCCCAGTACTTCTCCCTGCGTGCATGGCTGGACCCTCAGAAACTCGCCGCCTACGGCCTGACTGCGAGCGACGTGTCGGCGGCACTTGCCAGCAACGACTACATTTCCGCCATCGGCAACACCAAGGGGCAGATGATCCAAGTCACCCTGACCTCGACCACCAGCCTGCACACCTTGAACGAATTCCGCAATCTGGTGGTCAAGCAGGTCAACGGCAGCATCGTGCGGCTGGGCGATCTCGGTCAAGTGGTGCTGGGCGCCGACAGCTACGAAGCCCGGGTCGCCTTCGACGGCAAGAACGGCGTGTTCGTCGGCATCCAGATCGCCCCAACCGCGAATCTCCTGACCGTGATCAACGGCGTGAAGGCGGTGTTTCCGGGCATCGTGGCGGCGCTGCCGCATGGCCTCAATGGCACCATCATCTACGACACCACCGACTTCGTGAACAGCTCCATCCACGAAGTGGCGGTGACCCTGATCGAAGCCCTGATCATCGTCATACTGGTGATCTTCGCCTTCCTCGGCTCGCCGCGCTCCGTGCTGATACCCATCGTCGCGATTCCGCTGTCGCTGGTCGGCACGCTCGCCATCATGCTCGCCCTCGGATTCTCGATCAATCTGCTGACCCTGCTCGCCCTGGTGCTGGCGATCGGACTGGTCGTCGACGATGCCATCATCGTGGTCGAAAACGTCAACCGGCATCTGGAAGGCGGCATGGCGCCGGTCGCCGCCGCCGGTCTGGCCGCGCGCGAACTGGCCGGACCCATCGTCGCCATGACGGTGGTGCTGTTGGCGGTATTCGTGCCGATCGGCTTCCAGGGCGGTCTCACCGGCGCCTTGTTCGTGGAATTCGCCTTTACCCTCGCCGGCGCGGTCACGGTGTCGGCCGTCATCGCCCTGACCCTCTCGCCTATGATGTGTTCGCGGCTCTTGAAAGCCCACCGGCCGGACAGCCAGGATTGGGAATCGCGATTGGTGCGGTTCATCGACGTGCGATTCGACCGCATCCGCGCTTGGTATCTGAAACGACTCGATTCGTCCCTGGGATATGCCCCCGTCACCGCCGTGCTGGTGGTGGTCGTGCTCATCAGCATCGTGTTCCTGTATTCCAGCGCGCGCAGCGAGCTCGCGCCGCAGGAGGATCAGGGATTCGTCCTGCTGCAGTCGACCTCCGCGCCGAATTCGACCCTGGAGCAGAAGACGCTCTACGACAAGCAGACGTTCGAGATCCTCACCCGTGCGGTCAAGCCGGAACACATTTTCCAGATCGACGCGCCGGGCCGCTCGATTGCCGGCGTCGCGCTGCCGCCGCGCGACAAGCGCAAGATGGGCTCGAATCAGATTCAACAGATACTACAGCAACAAGTTGGCCAGAACGCCGGTCAGCGCATCGCCGTCTTCCAGCCCCCCTCCCTGCCAGGGGCCATCGGCCTGCCCATCCAATTCGCGATCGTGACCACCGAATCGCCGCAGCGGCTGAACACGGTGTCCCAGGAATTCCTCGGCGAGGCCACCAAGAGCGGCATGTTCATTTTCCTGGATACGGATTTGAAATTCGACCTGCCGCAGTCGGTGGTGGAAATCGACCGCGACAAGACCGCCCAGCTCGGACTGACCATGAATCAGGTGGGCACCGCGCTCGGCGGCCTGCTCGGCGGCAATTACGTGAATTATTTCAATCTCGATACGCGCTCCTACAAGGTCATCGCCCAAGTCGAACGTGCCTCGCGCCTGAACGTGGATCAATTGCTCAATTACCCCGTGGCCAACATCGGCGGCGTGCCGGTGCCCTTGTCGACCATTGCGCGCATCCGGCCCGAAGTCGTGCCAGAATCGCTGAACCACTTCCAGCAATTGAACTCATCGACCATGTCGGGCGTGATGTCGCCGGGGGTATCGCTCGATGACGCCCTCAAATACCTGCAGGCACTGGCTGCTCGCACCCTGCCGCCGGGCTATTCGGTCGATTATGGCGGCCAGGGCCGCCAATTCGTGCAGGAATCGGGCGGCATCATGCTGACCTTCGGATTTGCCATCATCATCGTGTTCCTGGCGCTCGCGGCCCTGTTCGAGAGCTTCCGCGATCCGTTCGTCATCCTCATATCGGTGCCCCTGTCCATCGCCGGCGCCCTGATCTTCATCTCGCTCGGGGTCGGCGGCGCGACCCTGAACATCTATACGGAGGTCGGCCTGATCACGCTGATGGGTCTGATCAGCAAGCATGGCATCCTGATCGTCGAGGTGGCCAACATGGAGCAGGAGACGGGCAAAACCAAGCGGGCCGCCATCGAGGCGGCGGCGAGCGCCAGGTTCCGCCCCATCCTGATGACCACGGCGGCCATGGTGCTCGGCGTGCTGCCGCTGGTGTTCGCGAGCGGCGCCGGCGCCGCGTCGCGGTTCGCGATCGGTCTGACCATAGCGACCGGCCTCGCAATCGGCACCATGTTCACGCTGTTTGTTGTTCCCGGAGTCTACATGCTCGTCGGTGCCGATCACGCCTTGCACACGGAGGGTGAATCCAATCGGATGACGCGGCCGCAGGAAACCTGAAGACCGCACCCGTACGCATGGCCGCGACAAGCGAACCCCTGCCGCTCACCGGTGCCGCGCGCAGCGTCGGCACGCTGAGTCTGGCGCTGGCGACCTTCATGAACGTGCTGGACACGTCGATTGCGAACGTGTCCCTGTCCGCGATCGGCGGCGATCTCGGTGCATCGACCACCCAGCTCACCTGGGTCATCACCTCGTTTGCCGTGGCCAACGCCATCGCCGTGCCGCTGACGGGCTGGCTGACCCAGCGGTTCGGCGCGGTGCGTTTGTTCGTTTCGTCGATCGTGCTGTTCACGATCGCCTCGCTGATGTGCGGACTGTCGACCTCGCTGCAGATGTTGATCGCGTTTCGGGTGCTGCAGGGGGCGGTGGCCGGACCCATGATCCCGCTGTCGCAGGCCCTGTTGCTGTCGAGCTTCCCCAAGGCCAAGGCGGGCTCGGCGCTGGCCATCTGGGCCATGACGACGCTGGTCGCCCCCGTGATGGGCCCGCTGCTCGGCGGCTGGATCACCGACAACATTTCATGGCCGTGGATCTTCTACATCAACATACCCGTGGGGGTGTTCGCGGCGGCCACCACCTGGAGCATCTACAAATCGCGCGAGACGCCCGTGAAGAAACTGCCCATCGACGTAATCGGCCTCACGCTGCTGATCGTCTGGGTCGGATCCCTGCAGGTGATGCTCGACAAGGGCCAGGAACTCGACTGGCTGCACTCGAGCACCATCGTCGCGCTGGCGGTGGTGGCCGTGATCGGTTTTTGCGTGTTCGTCGTCTGGGAACTGGTGGAAAACCCCTATCCCGTGGTGGACCTGCGGCTGTTTCGGGGGCGAAATTTCTGGACGGGAACGCTGGCGTTGTCGCTGGGCTACGGCGTGTTCTTCGGCAACGTCGTGGTTCTGCCCCTGTGGCTGCAGCAGTACATGGGCTACACCGCGACGGACGCCGGACTGCTCACGGCACCGGTGGGGATTCTGGCGCTGCTGCTGTCACCTCTGGTCGGCAAGTGGGTCGGGAAAGCCGATCCGCGCCTGCTCGCCACGGTGGCTTTCCTGATCTTCGGCGCGTCCCTGTATATGCGCACCGGCTACGACACGCAGGCTGATTTCAGTCATTTGGTCGTGCCGATCATCATTCAAGGGGCTGGGATGGCCGTAAGGGCTCCAAAGTCCCCG
>PLET01000082.1 GCA_003137095.1 Gammaproteobacteria bacterium | reverse complement strand
CACTAGGTCGCCGCGACCACTTCTGTAAACTACTGGTCAGACTGGCGTTATTTGACGTTAAACTGCCGCGCCAATGGACACGCTGTCGACTCCTGACGCAGACCCGGTGCTGCTGCGCGAAGCTGAGCGTGTTCGCGCCAGCGGCCTGCTGGGCGAGTCACGGCTGCGCGACCTATTCGATTATCTGGTGGACAAGTCCGCGGCCGGCCACTCGCCCAAGGAAATCGAGATAGCGATCGACGTGTTCGGCAAGACCGGTGATTTCGACGTCTCGCAGGATGCCCTGGTGCGAGTTTACATCCATAAACTGCGCCGCGCACTCGAGCGCGTGTACTCCCAGGCGAGCGGGGCGGATGTCGAAGAGCTGCAGATCCAGCGCGGCGAGTACCGCCTGAGGGTCAAGCCAAAGGCTGTCGTGCCGCTGCCGCGGACGCGAGCAATGCGCCCGGCTTGGATGGGCATCGCCCTCGGTTCAGCCTTGTGCATTGCGCTGACCCTGCTTTGGATTCGTAGCCCGCGGTCCGATTTGGACCTCGTGCGGGCGAGTCCGGTGTGGGCGTCGATTTTGCGGGACGAGCGACCCATCCTCCTGATCGTTGGCGATTACTATCTCATCGGCGAGACTGATTCGTCGATGGAGGTGAAACGCTTGGTGCGCGAATTCCCGGTCAACTCGAAAAGTGACCTGGATGATTACGTGCAACAACATCCGGAGGCTGCCGAACATTACATGGATGTCGGCATCCGTTATCTGCCCACCGCAGTGGCGTTTGCGCTGCGTGACGTGATGGCGGTGTTGGCGCCCGCGAATCGGCGGGTGAGTGTGAATCTGATGTCCAATGTCCAGCCCGGAAGCTTCAAATCCGCGGACATCATTTACATCGGCTATTTCAGCGGCATGGGCATGTTGCAGGATTTGGTGTTCAGTGGTTCGCGCTTCTCCGTGGGGGCGTCGTTCGATGAACTGTTCGACAAGATCGGCAAACACACCTACACGAGTCAAACCGCCGAGCGCTTCATCAATGTGCCACCGTCGAGCAACGGCAACGCGCCGTACCGTGACTACGGCTACTTTTCAACCTTGCTGGGTCCCGGCGGCAATACCCTCATGGTGATCTCCGGGACGCGCGACGAGGGCGTGCGCCAGATCGCCGAAGCATTTACCAATCCCGTGAAGCTCGATGAACTGCAGCAGCACACCAATCTGGCGACGCCGTTCGAGACTCTGCTCGAGGTCAACGCGCTCGACGGCGTGAACATGACCGGAAAGCTGTTGATTCAATCGAAACGCTGAGCCGCAGCCGTGTTGCGGCTAATTTCGCAGTTGAGGATGAGGCTGTCGCCGGCCGCCTTGATTCCAGCCAGATCCGTGGATCAGCCGACTGGACCGCGCATGAGGATTTACCCGTAGTGGGCGCTGATCGCTTGCTCGGGGGCCTGATTAACGTTGTTATTAACGTACGTTGAAACCGTAATTACCTGACGTGTTCGCTGACCTTGGGGCACTCTGAGCGCAGGCAGGTTGCGTGACAGGCTGGGGACGAATGAACGAGGCAGGGCAAGCGTGAGGGTGCAAAAGCGATCCAGCACCTTGGCCCTGGCGGGTTCCAAGGCCGTCGGTGGCGCACTGATGCTCTGCAGCGCCATGCCCGGGGCCGCGGACCCCGTGCCCGCCGCCCCGCCGGCCGCAACCCCGCCCGACGTGCTGGAGACCATCACCGTGACGGCTGAACGCTTGAGCTTGATCGGCTCGGCCACCACCGCCAGCGAAGGCGTGGTCGTCAACGACGAGTTGGCGCTGACACCGGCGTATCGACCCGGGCAATTGCTCGAAACGGTGCCCGGGCTGGTGGTCACGCTGCACAGCGGCGAGGGCAAAGCCAATCAGTATCTGCTGCGCGGCTACAATTTGGACCACGGCACGGATCTGGCCACCTTCGTCGATGATATCCCGGTCAATGAGCCCACCCACGCCCACGGCCAGGGCTACACGGACCTGAATTTCCTGATTCCGGAGCTCGCCACCAACATTCACTACACCAAGGGCACCTATTATGCCGATGAGGGCGATTTCGCCTCGGTCGGCTCCGTGCACGTCAATTATCTCGATACGATTCCCGATCAGGTGTCCATTGCCGACGGCAGTTGGGGATTCGAGCGCGTGTTCAGTGCGGGCTCCACCGGGGTGGGCGCCGGTGATCTGCTCGGCGCCCTGGAATTGCAGCATTACGACGGCCCCTGGGTGATCCCCGGCGATCAGCGCAAGATCAATGTCGTGCTGCGCTACAGCGAAGGCGATGAGCAAGCGGGCTACAGTCTGACGGCCTCCTTGTATCATGGCCTCTGGAACAACCAGACCGATCAGCCCGAGCGCGCCATTGCCGAGGGTCTCATCAGCCGCTTCGGCGAACTGGATCCCACCGATCAGGGCGCGGCGCAGCGTATCAATTTATCCTGGCAATACCACGGCAATGCCGGAGGCGGCCGGCTCGCGGCCAGCGCCTACGCCTTCAGCAATCACCTCACGCTGATCAATGACTTCAGCCATTTCCTGGTGGATCCGGTCAACGGCGACCAGGAAGACCAGCACGAAGACCGCTCCACCGTGGGCGGCGCAATCCAATATGAACACGGGGCCGAGCTCTTTGGTGTGGACCACGACTTGCTCGCAGGCGTGCAGGCGCGCTACGATTTTTTGACAGTGTCGCGCACCCCGAGCAAGGATGCAGAGCCCGTGCCGGCCGCCGACGATCCCTTGAACCTCAACGAAAGCGACCAAATCCGCCTCGGCAGCAATGCCGTGTACCTGCAGGCGACCTCGCATTGGAACTCCTGGTTTCGCACGGTATTCGGTCTGCGCGAGGACTACCAGTACGGCAGCGACGCGGGCACCAACTACGGCACCGCCGACTCGGCGCTGTTCGAGCCCAAGGCCAGCCTGATCTTCCGGCCCGCTGACGGCACCGAGGTGTACGTGAGCGCGGGTCGCGGCTTTCACAGCGACGACCTGCGCGGAGTCAATCAGGCCAAGATCACCGGAGTGCCGGGGGCGCCGCTGATCGCCAGCCAAACGGGCGAGGAGATCGGCATGCGTCAGGAATTCTTCGAGCGCAAGGTCGCCTTGACGCTCGCCGTGTTCAACCTCGACGCCCAATCCGAGACGACTTATGACCCGGACGTCGGGCAGGACGCCGCCGGACCGGCAAGCCGGCGGATCGGCTACGAGATCAACATCACCTATCAGGCGCTGCGCTGGCTGGAGTTCTACGGCAGCCTCTCGCAGGACCGGGCCCGCTACAAGACGCCCTATGACGACGGCACCGGACATCTGGGCGAGTACCTGCCGAATGCACCCTTTGCGGCCGGCTCGTTCAACGTCTATGTCAAGAATCTCGGGCCCTTGAGCGGTGGTCTGAGCTACCGCTACCTGGGCGCCTACCCGCTATCCTCAGGACCCTGCGTCGATTCGGCGGTGGCGAACGATTTTCCCGGCTACACCTCCTGCGCCAATGCGCCCACCGCCAAGGGCCAGGTCGATGGCCANNACGCCATGGAATATTGGTACGTCGACCGCCTGCAGGGCGAACCCGCGGACGGGGTCGCGGACCTGCACATCCACCCGCTCGAACCCATCTCGGCCCGACTGACCATCGGCAAGCGCTTTTGATCAGGGCCCGGCCCGTGCCGGCACCTGCGCGAGATCGGATTTCTGGCGCTGGTAACTACAGCTTGACGCGCGTGAAGATGAGGAACGACACCGGTCCCTCCCCGTAGGCGGCATCGAGCGGCGAGGGGTAGCGGTACACGCTCGCCAGGGCGCCGATGCCGAGCCGCACCGGGTGCAGGGTGAAATCACGGATGTAGCCGAGCGACAGGCTGTTGACGGTGAACGTGCGGCCGTACAGCGGCTGTCCCGGCAGGAACAGCTCGTCTTTCGCGACGCGTTCCAAGCGCGCGAAGACGCTGTGCGCATCGGCCACGATCAAGCACGACTCGATGAGCCAGGCGTCGCTCGCAGTCCCAGGCTTAGGCTGGTTGCGGCCAAAGGCGGCGGTGGTCTGCCATTGGATCTCGGACAGCATGCGGTTGACGCTGGCGGATGCCGTGGTCCGCCGCACCGCGACATTGGGCTGCAATTGCTCCGGACTCGCCAGCCGGCCACTGCTGATCTGCAGGGCAAGATCCGGCGTCGGGTTGACGGATAGGCGCGCCGAATACGAATCGAAGCGGCGCAGTTCCACGTCATAGCGGTGCTGATCGGGCTCACGGCCATTGAATGACGAGGCCTCGAGCTTGACCTGCCGCCAGACATAGCCGCCGGTGACCACGCCGTAGGTGATGTGGGTGGAATCGAGCCAGTGATGGCTGAGCGGCGCCTCGGGATCATCGCTGCCGGAGAAGCGGTGCATGAAGGCCGGCGGTCCGAGCGCCGGCTCACCGGCAATGCCGGCATAAACGAAGGCGGCGCTGTCCGCGGAGGTGTTCATGCTATAGGTGCCGGCCGCCTCCATCAACAGATTGTGCGGATGCTGGCGGTCGATCAGCGGATGCACGCCATCGGCCGTTTCGCCGGTCTGGAACAGTTCCGGATAACCGCTCTTGCCCATGAGGGGATCGGCCGACAGCATCACGTGGAAACCGAAATCCCCATCCGGCAGCGCACGCCGGCCCATGAACATCAGCATGCTGGTGGAGTACGCCTTGGTGTCGCCGCGCGGGCTGCCCTGATCGTCATAGATGAAATCGGCGTACCCATGCCACATGGTCATCCAACGATCCCCCATGACATGCAGGCCTTCGTGGGGTGTCGAATCCGGCTGCCAGCTCGTGCCGGAGGATTCCCGCGACATCGGGTAGGGGCCGTCCAGGCCGAGCATGCTCATCGCCGGCACAGCGTCCGCGGCGGGTGCCTCCAGCGGATCGGGTGCTGTGGCGGCGGCGGCCGGCAACCTGGCCGCCGGCAGCACCATCATGGCGGCCAGCAGCGGCAGCAAGGCCGCCGGCAGCGCCGCCGGCGCGGCCTGCCGCCCGACGCGCCAGCCGCGCATGCTCCTGTGTGATTCCACGCGCGGCAGGATACACTCCGTAGCTGACCCCAGAGTCAAGGACCTGGCCATGATCGACTCCTTGCTGACCATCGGGCGGCTGGCGCGAGCCGCCGCGGTGAACGTCGAGACCGTGCGCTACTACCAGACGCGCAAGCTCATTCCGGTCCCAAGCCGCGGCGCGGGCGCTTTTCGCCGCTACCCGGCGGATCTGGTCGGGCGGATCCGCTTCATCAAGCGCGCCCAGGAACTGGGGTTTTCGCTCGAGGAGATTCGCGAGCTGCTGCGTCTGAACGGCGCCACCGACCGCTCATCCATCCGCAGAATCGCTGCCCTGCGGCTCGCGCAGATCGATTCCAAGCTCGGCGACCTGTCGCGCATGCGCGCGGCACTGGGCGGTCTGATCGACGCCTGCCATCACACGGCCTCGGGCGATCCGTGTCCAATCATCCAGGCCCTGGCGCCGCGGATGACTCAATGAAACGCACATGGCCGGCACTGATTGCCCTGATCGTCTTCGCGGCACCGGCGTTCGGCCACGCGAGGCTGCTGAAATCTTCGCCCGCCGCCGACGCGCAGCTGCCGGCGGCGCCGAAAGCGCTCACCCTGACCTTCAGCGAAGCGGCGCAACTCGCGGTCCTGAAATTGACCAAGGCGAGCTCGCCCGTGCCGCTCGCGCTCGACCGCCAGGCCAAGGCCTCTACCAGCATTACCGTTGTCCTGCCCGAGCTGTCGCCGGGAACCTATGAGGTCGAATGGACCGCGTTGGCCGCCGACGACGGCCACGTGACCAAGGGGCACTTTTCGTTCTCGGTGCTCGGATCGGCACCGAAACCACAGTAGTCACCTATCAATCAACCCATGAACGGCGTCGGTGCCTGGGACGTCGCGGCCGTCATCGTCAAGGCGATCCTCTATGCCGCCACCGCGATGGCGGCGGGCGGCTCATGGTTCCTCGCGTACAGCGGCTCCTTGGTCGCCGAGGCCGCGCGTCCGCGCATGCGCCAGATCGCCGCCGCGGCCGCCGCTTTGGGCGTGGCGAGCAGTCTGCTTCGCATCCCGCTGCTGGCCGGCTCCATGACCGGCGGGTTCGCCGGGATGTTCGACGGCGGCCTCATCGCCATGATTTGGAACGCCGGGGAGGCCCGGTCCACCGGAACACGTCTGCTCGGCTTGACGCTGCTCGCGGTCGCCCTGACGCTGCCGCGCGGATCCCGGATCTGGTCGGTTCTCGCAGCGCTGGTGGCGGCCACCTCGTTCGCCTGGATCGGCCACGCGCATGCATTGCGGCCGAATGTTCTGCCGACGGTGCTGGTGGCCGTGCATGGGGTATGCGTGTGCTTCTGGCTGGGTGCCCTGCCGCCGTTGCTCCTGATGACGCACTCGGCGGCCGCACCGGAACTGGGCCGCGTCGCCCGCCGATTCGGCGCCATCGCGCTTGGGGTGGTTGGGATTCTGCTGGCGGCCGGCGCGGGTTTGTTGTGCCTACTGCTCGCCAGTCCGGCGGCGTTGTGGGACAGCCCCTATGGCGTGGCCCTGTTGTGCAAATTGGGATTGGTGTGCAGCCTGCTCGGCCTCGGCGCGCTGAACAAATGGCGCTTAACGCCGCGTCTCCTCGCCGCTGACCCATCGGCCGTCGCGGCGCTGCGGCGCTCCATCATTCTGGAAATGATCCTGGGCGCCGCAATTCTCCTCACCACCGCCACGCTCACGACCCTGCTGGGCCCCGCCCGCCTGGCCTCGTAAACTTGGGGGTCAACCGGCCGTGTATCATCCTCTGGAGCCATGAAACTAGCGATCGATTGGAATCGGTTTTTCGAGTTCGCCTGGCGGATCCTGGTATTCGTCGTGGCGATCGGCATCATCATCGTGGTGTCGACGAATTGGACGCGCTGGGAGGGCGGCGCGGGCTGGCAGAGGACCAATGATGCCTACCTGCAGGCGGATCTGACGCCCATCGCGGCCAAGGTGGCCGGCTACGTCCGCGAGCTGCCGATTCAGGATTTCGAGCGTGTCCATCGGGGCCAGGTACTCGCGCAATTGGCCGATGATGACTATCGCGCCGCCATGGCCCAGGCTGCGGCCGGGGTGGCAACCGCCGCCGCACAATCCCAGGCACTGAACGCCCAGCATGCGCTGCAGATCGCGAACCTCGAGGCGGCACGGGCGGCCGTCGAATCGGTCGACGCCCTGGCCGACCAGAACGCCCGCGATCTGGCGCGCCAGCGCCGCCTGCTGGAGACCGGTTCCTCCTCCGCCGAGGCCGGCGAAAGGCTGGCGACCACCCACGCCCAACTCGAGGCGCAGCGGCTGCAGGCCCGCGCGCAGGCGCGTGCCGCCGAACGTCAGCTGGCGGTCCTGGAGGCGCAGATCTCACAGAGCGAAGCCGCGGTCGGCGCGCAACGCGCCGCCCTCGATGCCGCCCGGATCAATCTCGGCTACACCACCATTACAGCGCCGCAGGACGGGGTGCTCGGACAGCGCCAGGTCAAACCCGGCCAGTTGGTGGGCGTGGGCAGCCAGATCACCACCCTCACGCCCCTGCCGAAGGTTTGGGTCATCGCCAACTACAAGGAAACTCAGCTCACCCACATGGCGGTCGGACAGCGCGCGGAAATCACTGTCGACGCTTTTCCGGGACACACCCTGCGCGGTCATGTGCTGGCCTTCGCCCCCGCCTCGGGCGCCGAGTTCGCGCTGCTGCCGCCCGATAACGCCACCGGCAATTTCACCAAGGTCGTACAGCGCATCGCGGTGAAGATCGCCATCGACGAGGCGGACGGGCTGGCGGAGCGGCTGGTGCCCGGCATGTCGGTGGAGGCCAATGTCGACGCGCGCGAAGGCCGGCGCTGATGGCCACCAACGTCCCTCTGCCGGGTCCGGGGATCACTGCGCCGACCCTGGCCTCGCCGCCGACCTCCATTCCCTGGCTCGGATTGCTCGCGGTCCTCATGGGCACCTTCATTTCGACCTTGAACGGACGGCTCTCCACCTTTGGTCTCGCCGACATCCGCGGTGCCGTGGGCGCGGGATTCGATGAAGGCGCGTGGATCACCACCGCACAAACCGTCGCACAGATGTTCATCACCCTGGCGGCCATTTGGATGGGCGCGGCCTACGGCTCGCGGCGGGTGCTGATCGGCGCATCCATCGCGTTCGCGGTGATTTCCCTGCTGACGCCGTTTGCCGCGACGCTGCCCGTGCTGCTGAGCATGCAGTTTCTCGGCGGACTGGCCTCCGGATGCTTCATTCCGCTCACCTTGAGCTTTATTCTGCTGAACACTCCCCCGAAGTACTGGGCATATGGCATCGCGATCTATGCGCTGAACCTCGAGCTGTCGCTCAACATCTCGGCCTCACTCGAGGGCTGGTATGTCGAGCACCATTCCTGGCGATGGATCTTCTGGCAGAACGTGCCGCTCGCCCTGATCATGTCGCTGTGCCTGCGGCGCGGCATTGCCATCAAGCCCATCACCACCCGTCCGCCGGCCGATGTGTTCGCGCTGCTGGCGGGCGGCGGCGGCCTCGCTTTGATCTATGCCGCGCTCGATCAGGGCAATCGGCTCGACTGGCTCAACTCCGGATTGGTGTGGGGCTTGATGTCGGCGGGCGCCGTGCTGCTCGCGGCCTTTCTGATCCATGAGGCACGCACTCCCCGGCCGCTCCTCAATTTGAAGGTGCTGTTCGGCGCACCCATGCCGAGTCAATTTCTGCTGATCGGCTTCCTGCGGCTGACCATACTGTCCACCGCCTATTTGATCCCGCTGTTCTTAGGCTCGGTGCGCGGCTATCGCGCCTTGGAAGTCGGTGAGACGCTGTTTTGGATCGCGGCGCCGCAACTCGTCATCTGTCTGCTGGCGGCGTGGCTGCTGCGCCACACGGATGCCCGGCTGGTCGCCGCGGTGGGTTTCATCTTCATCAGCATCGCCTGCCTGCAGGTGGCGTACAACCTGACGCCGATCTGGGGTTCGAGCCAGTTTCTGCCATCCCAGCTGCTGCAGGCCGTGGGCCAGAGCTTCGCACTGTCCGGCGTCGTGTTCTTCGGCATCCTGCACCTCAAGCCGCAGGATGCGCTGACCTTCGGCGCGGTACTGCAGACGGCGCGGCTCATGGGCGGAGAGATCGGCACCGCGTTCATGACCACGCTCACCCGGGTGCGCGAACAGGTGGCTTCGAACCTGCTCGGACAGCATGTGCAGCTGGGTGACCCCCGGGTCATCCAGCGGCTGCGGGCCTATGGCGCCGCCACCACCCGCGTCATCGATCCCGGATCGGCCATAGCGCGCGGCGCCGCCGTGCTCGGCAACCAGGTGCGCGCCGCGGCCACCACCCAGGCGGTGATCGACGGCTTCATTGCCGTCAGCGTCCTGACCTCGGTCGCGCTGCTGATCGTGGTGTTTCGCAGCGCGGCACCCCAAGGGCCCGCCTCCGCCGCGCCGCTGTTCCGGCCGCGCACCGCGGACCCGCCATGACGTGTCCACACGCCGTGCATTTGCCATGAGGCGTGTGCCGTGGGTCATTGCGGTGGCGTGGCTCATCGGCGCCGCACTCGCCGCGTGTCGGGTGGGACCTGACTATCAGGCTCCCGCGCCGCCGCCGCATGCCGAGGCGCCGCTGGTGTCCCTGGATGCGGCAGCCGAGTCCCCGGCGCCGCCGCCGGATGATTGGTGGCGGCTATACGAGGATCCGCGGCTCGACGCGCTGGTCCGCGAGGCGCTGCAGGCGAACCGTTCGCTGATTGCGGCTGACGCCAACTTCGCCGCGGCACGGGCGGTGCTGTCGAGCGCACGCGCCTATCGCTATCCGGCAACGTCCGTCGCCGCCGCCGGAGTGTACGGGCGCGATGCGGCCACGGATGAGATCCTGGAACTCGGCGGACATTCTCCGCAGACCCTGTGGCTGCTCGAGGATGTGATCCAAGCGGCCTACGAAGTCGATCTGTTCGGCCGCGTGCACCGCGCCATCGAAGGGGCGGCCGCCGGCGCGGACGCGGTGGCCGCGGCGCGTGACGGCGTGAAGGTGCTGGTGGCCGCGGAGACCGCCCGCGGCTTCGCGGCGGTGTGTGCGCTCGGCGAGCAGGTGGAGGTCGCCCGCCAGTCGCTCGAAGTCGTCTCGCGCGAGACCGATATCGTCGAGCGGCGTCATGAGGCGGGCGCGAATTCGGTTTTCGACGTGACGCGCTCGCAGGCCTTGGTGGCCCAGGTCAGAGCGGGCATTCCCGCGCTCGAAGGCCAGCGGCGGGCGGCCTTGTTCGAGCTCGCGGCGATTCTCGGCCGCGCGCCTGCCGATGCGCCGAATGAGCTGCAATCCTGCGTCACGGCGCCGCGTCTGGTCGCGCTCATTCCGGTGGGCGACGGCACGGCACTCATCAAACGGCGTCCGGACGTGCGCCAGGCCGAGCGGCGTCTGGCCGCGGCGACCGCCGCGATCGGCGTGGCAACGGCGGATCTGTACCCCAGCATCCGGCTGGTCGGCCTCTACGGCGGCGCCGCATCGCGACTGTCCGAACTCGACACCAACCTCGGCCGGACCTGGGGCATCGGCCCCTCGATCAGCTGGACGTTCCCCAACATGGCCGGACCCCGCGCCCGCGTGCGTCAGGCCAAGGCCGCGCAGGCGGCCGCGCTGGCGTCCTTCGACTCGGTGGTGCTCAACGCGCTCAAGGAAACCGAGCAGGCGCTCGCCCTGTACGGGGCGGCGCTCGCGCAGCGCCAAGCCCTCGGCGAGGCGCGCGACAAACTGCGCTTAGCCTTCGACATGGCGCACGATCAATTCCTGGCCGGGGCGCTCAGCAATCTGGATCTGCTCACCAGCGAACAATCGCGGGTGGCGGCGGACGCCGCGGTGGCCGCAGCCGATGCCGCCTTGGTTCAGGATCAGATCGCCGTGTTCAAGGCGCTCGGCGGCGGTTGGCGCGGCCAGGATCGCTGACTGGAGATTCCCCGCGTGGCAAATCGCATCGCGTGATCGGCGGTCGGTTTCCCTCTTCAGGCGCCCTCCAGCAGCGACTGCCCGATGAAGCCGCCGCTCGCGGCGCCCGGCGGGCAGGCGAACAGTCCGCCGCCGACATGCGTGACGAACTGATTCATCATGTCGAACTTCGACATCTTGTCGAAAATCTTGACGAAGCCGGTGCGCGGGTCGCGCTGGAAGCAGATGAACAGCAGTCCCGCGTCGAATTCCATTCCTTGGCGCCACGGCGGCCAGCGTTCGGCGGTGAAGCTCAGGCCGTTGTCGTAGGAGTAGCCGCGCCTGAGAACTTGCGCGCCGTCGTTGGCGGCCGGTGCCGCGAGGCGCACGTGCGAGTTCTCCGGAATGCGCGGATTGCCGTCGGCATCGCTCGCATCGAGATCCAGCGGGTCATGTTCGTGCCGGCTCCCGAGCGGTGCGCCCGAGCGCTTGTGGCGCCCGACCACCTGCTCCTGAAAGCCGAGTTTCATCCGATCCCAATGCTCGAGGGCGATGCGGATCGGCCGCACCACCATGTAGCTGCCATGCTGCATCCAGTCGCCCTCCTCCCCCACCCACACCAGTCGCTCGAGCAGCGGCGCGCTGGACAGCGGCGGGTTCAGGGTGCCGTCCTTGAACCCCATGAGGTTGCGCGGCGTCTCTTGCTGATTGTTGATGGGAAGGAATCCGGCCTGCGCCCAGCGCATCTTCGCCGCCGAATAGGTCAGACGCGCGAGCTGGCGGACGGCGTGAAAGGCGATTTGCGGTTCGTCGGCACAGGCCTGTATGCACAGATCGCCACCGGTGCGTTCGGGCACGAGTTGGTCACCGTTGAAGCGCGGCAGATCGATGAGCGCTTCAGGCCGGCGCGGCGCCAGGCCGTAGCGGTCGACGCCGTCCTGCCTGAACAGTGACGGGCCGAAGCCAAACGTGAGGGTGAGGCGCCTCGGCGGCAAACCGAGCGCCTCGCCCGAGTCATGCGGTTCGGCGGCCGGATCATCGCCGAGGGCGACGGCGGTCTGGCCGTCCGCCATGCGTGCCGCCGCAGCCGTCCAGGTGCGCAGCAGGGCGATCAGCTCATCGCGCTTCGCGGTGGTCAGATCGAAGGCGGCGACATAGGCATAGGACTGTTGCGCCGTGGCGATGCCGCCCTGGTTCCTGCCCCAAAAGGTCACGGCATCGCGCGCGGGCGCGGCCAGCGCGGCGGCGCCCGGCCCCAGCGCCGTGACGGCTGCCGCTCCCGCGGCCGTGGCGAAGAAGCGGCGTCGCGAGGGCATGGTGGGATCCTCGTCTGCGGCATCGCCGCTGCCGCTCATGGATTGCCGCTGGTCGCTTGCTTGCCGCTCATCGTCCGCACCGCTCATGGTGTTCCTGTAGCGCATGACGTCGTCATTTCCTCTTGCCGAGCACCAAGGTATTCATGTCATCCTCGACATAGTAAAAGCCCTCCCCATCCGGCGTCAGCGCAATGCCGAACAGATCGCCGTTGCCGGGCGGTGATTGCGCCTGATCCGAATCGATCCATTGGCTGTAGATCTGCTTGCCTGCGACCGGATCGATTTCCACGACCTGTCCATCTTTGCCGTTGCAGACCAGCAGATGGCCGGCGGGTGTGTAGAGCATGGCGAGCGGCCAGCTCAACAGGCCGCCCTGGGTGACCACCCGGCCGGTACCGGCGCTGGTGGTGCGCGTGAGCGCATCGGGGATGGCGACGATCAGATTATCGAGGCCGTCGGTGACGTACAAGGTACCGTCCGCACCCAGCGCAAGTCCGGTCGGGCCCAGCAGAAAATTATCGCGATCGGCGCGCTGCGAGAAGCCGTCCGCGACCACCGTTTGAGCGGCGATTTGCGGCGACTTGCCGGCGTCGATGCGCAAATTCAGCCGCAGCACCGTGGCCTGGTGCAGGCGCACCGGAAAGCCGGTTGCGGGGTCGAGCTTGTCGGGACCCGGCAGACCGAATCCCGCCATGCTGATGAACAGCGTGGCGCTCGAGCCGTCGTCGAGCACCGCCATGTTGCCCCAAGGATCGTTGATGGTGGGACCGGACCAGGCCGCAACCATCTGGCCGTTGGCATCCAGCACGATGATGCAGCCATCGCCCTTGGTCGCCGTCGTGCCGTCGGTGCTCGGCGCGCTGCCGACGAGGATCCAGCCGGATTTGAGCATGGTCATCGCAGTGGTCAACCCGACGCCGCCCGGACATTCGGCGAGCTTCTGCGGCAGCTTCGCGAACAGCGTGGTCTGCTTGGTCGAGGGCCGGTAGTCGATGATGGTGGTGCCGGTGCCCTGCAGATTGGAAATGTTGTTGAAATTATCCACCAGCACATCGTCCTTGAGGATCTTGCCCGCCGACACCGGCGCCACCACCACGGCATACGGATTCAGGTCGCCGTTGTCGGCGACGGAGGAGGTCAGGGTCTCGTGGCGGCGGATTGTTTCGAGCAGGCCCTTCGGTTCTGCGGCCCAAGCGACGCCAAAGACCAGGCCGAGCGCCAGGCCCGGCAGAACACGGCTCGCGAATCGGTTCATCGCGCAGGTCCTCATCTCCCAGGTCCTCATAGCAACACGTTGATGCGCAGGCCGAACACCAGTTCGTTCTGGATGCGCCGCGCGGGCGAGGCCGGGTCGATGATCCCGCCGCCCGGATTGAATACGTACTGCAAATCGGGCTGCAGCTGACACCAGGGACGCACCTGGTACTGATACGTCACCTCGACATAGGTCTCCGCGGACTGGACCGGGTTGTAGCTGCCGGGATTGGCGGCGGCGGCGAATCTCGACGCATCGCTGTCGTAGCCCGCCACGGCGCTGCTGAGGCGCGCATTTCCCATGCCGACCCCCAACGTGTCGTCGGACCGATAGCGGAACGGCTCGTGATACACGAGGCCCGCGTTCATGCTGACGCTGATGAGATTGCGGTCCGCCTGCGGCGCGTCCATGACGCGGCCGAAGGCATTGAGGGTGTTGTTCGGGTCATCTGCATTTCTCCACAGCATCTGATCCGCCACCGCGTAAAGCGACCAGTCGCCATGGTGATTTGCCGGCGTGGCGTTGCTCGCGGGACTCGCCAGCGATAGGCCGTTGGTGTCGTAGCGCTGGTCGGCAAACGGCTCGGAATCAAACCAGGCGCCGATCTTGAAGGTGCGCGCCAGCGGCGCGGATGCGCCGGGATACACCATGCTGCCGAGCGACGGGTAGGCGTATTGCAGTTCGGTGAATAGGAGTCTGCCCTGGTGCAGCGGAAAACTGCTGCCGGAGGCGTTCTGGCGCTGTGGATCGCCGGCCTCGCTGGTCACGGGACTGCCGCTGAAGAGGCCGACCAGAATATTGACCGAATCGATGGGCCGCAGGCGCACGCGCACGGCGGGCGCGGACAGCGGATAGGCGGGTCCGCCGCCCGGCAGATCATAAGAGGGCAGCGCCGGCCAACCGAACATCGTGTTCACGAAATAAGCGGCATTGGTGCTCACGATGAACTCCTGGTCGGCGCTCAGCTGGCCGATCTTTACGTCGAGGCGGTCCTCGAGCAGAAATTTCTGCTGATACCAGATCTCCCACAGGCGCGTGGCCCGATCCGCCTCGATGCCGCTCGCGGTTTGTAGGGTGCCCAGGTCATCGGCGCTGAAATTCTTGCCGTGAATGTTGAGTGCGCTCACGTTGAACAGGCCGCCGTACCAGCCGAAGGCCCGTTTGGTGTCCAGTTGCAGGATGGCCTGCGTCAGTCCGTCGTATTCGGCCGTGCGGCGGATGCCGCCGCTGGCGTTGCCCAGCACCTCGCTGGTCTCCTGCACCGCGAACGAAATGCCATAGCGGCTCAAGAAGGTGCGCAGGCCGAACATGTCGCCGAGCAGGAAATTGCTGCGCTTCAATTGGCTGAGGAAGCTGTCCAGGTCGCTCGCCGGCATGCCGGCCGATTGCTCCGAACTGAGCGGGACGGAAATCGGCGGCGGTGCCGCGAGCGCCGCATCGCCGGTGCCACACGCCGCCGCGGCCACACACGCGATAAACCCGAGACGGACATTCCGCATTTGCATGTCGATTGGCACTCCCGTTCATCGGCCGCCCCGGCCCATGCCATTTCCGATGTGCAAATGAGAATAATTCGTATTCCTATTCAGGTCAACGGTTGTCGGTCTTGAAATGTGTTACTGAGACCCGGGTCGCGAAATCGCCGACGCAAGCCATTTAACATTAGATGGTTGGAGCAACGGTGAAACCCAAGGGTGGCGATGACACGGCGGCAAGTCGGCAGGCGCGCAGGCGGGGCAGCCGCCTGGTGCATACTCGGCATGCTGCCGGGCTGCGTGCACTACCAGGAATCGCCGCTGGCGCCGCCGGCGAGCGCCGCGGCGTTCGCGGCGCGGCGCCTCGACGACCCGCGACTGCGGTTGGAACTACAACGCGTGCTGGCGCGCGACCTGCGCAATTGGCCGCTGGACCGTTGGGACCGAGATGAGCTGCTGGCGGCCGCGCTGCTGCGAAACCCGGAACTCGCCACCGTCCAGGCGCAGATTGACCAGGCGCTGGCGCATGAACTCGCCGCCGCGCGCCCGACGAACCCGGGAGTCACTCTGCAATCCGAGTATGCGCGCCAGGAAGCCCGCCCCTGGCTGTATGGTATCGGCCTCGACCTGCCGCTGCGCCCGACCGAGCGTTCCGTCGCACAGCGGCTGGCGCGCATCGAGTCGGCCAACAGCCGCTGGCACTACCTGGAGCAGACCTGGGCGGTGCGGCGGGACTTGACGGAAGCGCTCTCGGGCTGGGAGGGCGTCCGCCGCCGCCTCGACTTGCTGGATCGGCTCGCGGCTGACCAAGAACGGCTGCAGGAGCTCGAGCAGCGGCGCATCGCTGCGGGAGAAGATGCCCCCGCGGCGATCGTGCCGGTGGAAACGGCGCGGCTCGACATCGAGCAGCAGCACGTCCAGGCGCTCATCGATCTGTCCACCGCGCAGGCGGCGGCCGCCAGGGCTCTGGGGGTAGCGCCGGCCGCGGTGCAGGGCTTGAGCCTGAACTGGCCCGACTGGGGGGAGCCGCCGCCGCTCGACGCGTCGGACGGCCGCGAGCGCGAACGGGCGCTGCTGTCGCGCAGCGATCTGGCGGAGGCGATCGGCGAGTACGGCCTCGCCGAGACCGAACTTAAGCTCGCGGTGTCGCGCCAGTACCCGCGCATCGATGTCGAGCCGGGTTATTACTGGGACCATGGCATCGCCAAGTGGCCGTTCGATCTGGGATTCACCCTGCCGATCGATGGCAACCGGGGCGAAATCGCCGAGGCGCGCGCGGCGCGCGAGCTGGCCGGCCGGCGCATGCTCGCGCTGCAGGCGGATATCATCGGGCAGATCAGCGCCGCCGAGCGCGCCGAGGGCCGGCTGCGCGACGCCGCGGCGGTGGCAGAGCAGGAGCTTCAGGCCGCGCGCCGCGACGTCGCGCACCACGCACTCGCCCTGCGCCTGGGCGACACGGGCCTCGAAGAGTCGCTGGCCGCGGACATCGTCGCGATTCGTGCCGAACTGGAGTTGCTGCGGACCCGCGGGCAGCTGCAGCGCGCGCGCAATCAGCTCGAGGACGCGCTGCACATGCCGCTGTCCGGTCCGGAGCTCTCCCTGTTGCGCGCCGCCCGACCGCCGGTGCCCGGCTCATGATCACCGCGCGCCGATTCGTCGCGCGGGTCGCCTGTCTGGCGCTGACGCTGGCACCGGCGCTGGCTTGGATGCCCGATGCCTGGGCGGACGATGATGACGACAAACCGGCGGACGCCGCCCAGGCGGCCTCCGGACTCAGTCTTACGGTGGAGCAGCAACAGGCGGTGGGCATCGCGCTCGCCCATCCGGTGGCGGCCCGGGTCGGCGAGCAGTTCGAGGGATTGGGTCTGGTCCTGGATCCCGAGAGCCTGGTGGCCGACAGCGGTGATCTCGCGGCCGCCGATGCCGCCGCCCGCGCGACGCGCACCGAGGTGCTGCGTCTTACGGGCCTGTACGAGAACGGCGCCGGCGCGTCCTTGAAAATGCTTGAAGCCGCCAGGGCCGAGGAGGCCCGGGCGCTTGCGCAATGGCGTCTCGCCGCGGCCCGCTTCACCCAGCGCTGGGCGCCGCTGCAGCGATTGCCGCGCGCGCGCCGCGAACGGCTGCTCGCGGCGGTCGCGAGCGGACGGAGCCTGTTGCTGCGCGCCGGTGTGGCCGGCCGCCACACGCTGCCGGCCGCACCCGCCCGGGCGCAGCTGGACGTGGATGGCCTGAAGGTCTCCGCACAGGTGCTCGGCGTGCTCCGCCAAAGCGACGCCACCCAGAGCGCCGGGGTGCTGCTCGGCCTTGCCAGGCCGCCCGCGGGTCTCGGCGCCGGCGCACGCGTGCCGGTGTCGCTCGAGATGGCCGAGCGCTCCGGCTTCCTGCTGCCGCGCGATGCCCTGCTGTTCGATGAGGTGGGCGCCTATGTGTTCAAGCAGCTCCGCGCCAAACCGAAGGAGAAGCTGCGCTACGTGCGGGTGAACGTCAAGCTGCTGCTGCCGCATGGCGGGCAATGGCTGCTGCAAGGCGTCGATGATGACGACGACATCGTGGTCGCCGGGGCCGGGGTGCTGTGGTCGCTCGAGGGGCTGCGCGGTCGCGTCGTCGACGACGACGACTGAGGAAAACGATGCTGGCCGTCATCGTCCGCGCCTCGCTCGCCAATCCGCGAATCGTCACCGCGCTCGCCTGCCTGATCGGCCTCATCGGCGCGGCCTCGCTCACGGTGGTGCGCTTCGATGTGTTTCCGGATTTCGCGCCGCCGCACGTGCTGCTGCAGACCGAGGCGCCCGGGCTCGATGCCACCCAGGTCGAAGCCTTGGTGACCCGCCCGCTCGAATCGCTCCTGGCCGGTACCGAAAACATCAAGGCGCTGCGCTCGACCTCCAGCCAGGGCCTCTCGGCCATCCAGATCGTCTTCGACCGGAGCGGGGATCCCTACCGGCAGCGCCAGGTGGTCACCGAACGCCTGGCGGAGTTCGCAGGTCTGGTGCCCGAGGGCGTGCGTGCACCGCTGCTCTCGCCGCTGAGTTCCTCGATGGAATATCTGGTGCACTTCGGCTACACCAGTGAGCGGCTCTCGCCGCTGGAACTGCGCGATCTGATCGAATGGACCGTCAAGCCGCAGATCCTGGCGGTTCCCGGCGTCGCCCAGGCACAGATTCTCGGCGGCGACGAGCGCGAATGGCAGATCGAGGCGGATCCGGCCAAACTCGCCGCCAACGAGGTCGCGCTCGAGGACATCGTAGCCGCGGCGAAACGCGCGACCGCATCGATCGGCGGCGGCTTCATCGAGACCGCCACCCAGCGCGTCGTGATTCGCGCACGCACGCCGGGGGCCACCACGGCCGAGCTGGCCGCGGCCATGGTCGCCACCCGCAACGGGCTGCCGCTGCGGATCGGCGATCTGGCGCTGATCCGCGACGGCGCGCAGCCGCGCTTCGGCGATGCGCTGATCGGCGCCCGGCGCGGGATCTTGATCGAGACCTCGACGCAATTCGGCGCCAACACGCTCGAGGTGACGCGCGCGCTGGAACAGCGGCTGGACACGCTCGCCGCCGCGCTCGCCAAACAGGGCGTTCAGTATCACCCCGGACTGCTGCGGCCGGCGAGTTTCATCGAAAGCGCCATCGAGAAGCTGCGCAATTCGCTGCTGATCGGCGCGCTGCTCGTGGTCGCGTTGCTGCTCGTCACGCTGCGCGACTGGCGCGGCGCCCTGGTGTCCTTCAGCGCCATACCGCTCACCTTGCTCGCGACGGTGTGGATACTGCACGCGTTCGGACTCAGCCTCAACACCATGACGCTCGGCGGACTGGTGGTGGCGCTCGGCGTGGTGGTCGACGACGCGGTGATCGATGTGGAGAACATCCTGCGCCGGCGGCGCGGTGCCGGCGTCCAATCCGAATTGCGCGAATTGTTCACCGCCGCCTCGCTGGAAGTGCGCCGTCCGGTGTTCTACGCCACCGCCGCGGTGGCCGTGGCGTTTCTGCCGATACTGCTGATGTCCGGATTGCAGGGCGCGTTCTTCCGGCCCTTGTCGATCGCTTTTCTGGTGGCCATCGGCCTGTCGCTGCTGGTGGCGATGAGTGCCACTCCGGCGCTGTGCATGCTCGCCATGGCGACGCACCGGCCCAGACCCGAAGCGGGCTTTCTGCGGCGGCTGAAGGGCGGGCAGCTGCGCGTCATCGGCTGGCTCGAGGTGCGTCCCCGTACCGCGCTCGCGATCCTGATCGGCTCCGGCATCGCCGGCCTCGTGTGTCTGCCGCTGCTCGGTGCGCGGCTGCTGCCCGATTTTCGCGAGAACTACCTGATCGCCCACGCCTCCCTGAGACCGGGGGTGTCCATCGAGGAAACCGCGCGCGTCGGGCAGCGCATCAGTCGCGATCTGGCGGCCATCCCCGGCGTCAAGAGCGTCGCCGAGCAGATCGGCCGCGCCGAGAACGGCCAGGATCCCGACGCCCCCAACAAGAGCGAATTCGAGGTGCAGATCGACCCGCAGCTGCACCATGGAGCCGGCGAGATCGACGCGGCGATCCGCCGGGTCTTCGACCGATTTCCGAACGAGCTGATCGAGATCAATTCCGTGCTCGCCGAACGCATCGGCGAGACCCTGTCCGGAGAGTCCGCGCCGTTCTCGATCAGCATCATCGGCTCGGACCTCGATGCCGACGACCGGGTGGGTGCGCAGATCGTCGAGGTGCTGCGCACAGTGCCGGGCAGCCGCGACGTGCGGCTGTCGGTGCCGCCGCGCCAGGTGGAGCTTGAGATCACGCTGCTGGCGGACGCGCTCGCCGGCCAGGGTCTGCAGGCGGCTGATGTGCTCGAGGCCGTGAACGCCGCCTTCCACGGACGCGCGGCCGCACAGCTGAACCTGGCGGACCGCAGCGTGCCCGTGGTGGTGCGGCTGCGCGGCGCCGGCGGCGATCCGCAGACCCTCGAGAACCTGACGCTTCGCGGCCGCGACGGCTCGCTCGTCCCGCTGTCGCGCGTCGCAACCCTGAAGCGGGTGCTCGAGCGCAGCCTGATCGACCACCAGGACGGGCTGCGGCGCCAGATCGTGGTTGCGACCACCACCGGTGGCGATCAGTCGGCCTATGCGGCCGCCGCGCGCCGCGCCATCGAGGCCCGGGTGGCGCTGCCGCCCGGCATCTTCCTGCGCTACGCCGGTGTGGCCGAGGCCCAGCAGTCGGCCGCCAATGAACTGCTGCTGAATTCCGCCGCGGCATTCGTGCTGATCGTGCTGCTGCTCGGGCTCGCCTTCGGCGAATGGCGCCACGTGCTGCTGGTACTGCTGGTGATGCCGAGCACTCTGATTGGCGGCGGCGTCGCGGTGGCGCTCACGGGCGGCACTCTGACCCTCGGTTCGATGGTCGGTTTCGTGGCCTTGTTCGGCATGGCGGCGCGCAACACCATTTTGCTGGTCTCGCACTACGACCATCTGGTACACGAAGAGGGCCAGCCCTGGAACCTTGCGACCGCGCTGCGCGGCGCCGAGGAACGCCTGACGCCGGTGCTGCTCACCGCCCTGCTCACCGCACTCGCCCTGCTGCCGGTTGCCCTGCAGCTGAATCAGCCGGGCCATGAAATCGAAGGACCCATGGCCGTCGTGATCCTCGGCGGCCTGGTCTCATCGACTCTGGTGAGCCTGCTGTTGATCCCGTCGCTGGCTGCACGCTGGCTGCGGATGAATGCTCCCATCACTCCAGCCCCGGTCCAATAAAAATCAGGAAAATCCCGACGACCGCCGCCGCGGCGACAGCCCACGCAGCGCTCCAGTCAAGATAGACGCTCGGTGAGCGGGCAATCCGGGGCCCGCCGCTTCGATTCCCGATGCATGCACACCGGAAAAATCACATCGCTCGCCCCAGGCCGTTAGTGTCTCAAGTGCTCATTTTCCGCCGCGCTCAACGGTGCGCGAGGCCCCACACATAGGCGGCGACCGCCGACACCTGCTCGGGAGTCAATTGCGCGCCGCCCATCGGCGGCATGGGTGAGCGATATTTCTTGGGCTGCATGACCCCGTTGCGGATGGTCATGGCGATTCCGCGCATGCTGCCATCGCTCCACAGCCACTCGGCATCCGTGAGATTCGGGCCGAGCGGCCCGCCGGCCCCATTCGCACCGTGACAGCCCGCACACGTCGCTCCGGCCAGCTCGCCGTGATAAATGCGATCGCCCTGCATCAGCATCTCGCGACTAGCGCCGTTTGGCACCGGCAGATCCGCGGTGGCGGGCGCGGCGCCGGTGCCACCCGCAGCGGCGGATTTCGCGATGCGCACCTTCCTGGGCGCCGCGAGGAGGCTCGGACAGGGCGTGGTTTTCGCGGCGCCGCCGCCGCCCTGGTACACGATGCGATAGATCCGTCCGCGCACGTCATCCGAGACATACAAGGCGCCGTCCGCTCCGACCGCCAGACCGTCCGGACGATGCCAGGCCTGTTCCGGCGATCTGACCCGGCCGGCGAATCCGTCGGCGAAAATCTCGCATCTGCCGGCGGCCTTGCCCGCCAATCCCTGAAACACGACGTTGTAGCCGGACTGCGCATAGGGCGAGCGGTCCCACGAGCCGTGAAACGCGATGAACACGCCGTTGCGGTAGTGCGCCGGAAATTGCACCTTGTCGTAGAACACCATGCCGTTCGGCGCCCAATGCGCGGGGAATGCCGCTACGGGCGCGATCTTCTGCGCGCACGGGCCGGACTTCTTGCCGTCGCCGCCGTATTCCGGGGCGAGGACGAGCTTGTGGCGGAAGGGATCGAAATAGCAGCGTGGCCAGCCGTAATCGCCGTCCCGGGTCAGCAGCAGCAACTCCTCCGACGGCAGCGTGGCTTCCTGGTCCGCCTTGTACAGATCCGGCCAGTTCATGTGCAGCTGGTCGCGTCCGTGCTGGGTGAAGTAGATGCGATGCTCGGCCAGATCCACGCCGTAGCCTTCGGCATTGCGGATGCCGGTGGCGAAGCGCCCGGCCGGGGAGAACACCTGGTTGGTCTTGTTCGCGTCATAGCGCCAGATGCCGCCGCGGGTCTCGAGTTCGGTGCATGGCTCCAGGCCCGGCGATTTGAGGGTGCGATTCTCGCGCTGGCAGGCATTGGTCGCGGTGGCGACATCGACATACAAGGATCCGTCGGCGTCGATGGCGAACGGATGCATGGGATGATCACCCGTCAACGGCAGGCCCGACACGACGGTCTCGGCGGCACCCGGAATGATGGAGCCGGCGCTCAAGGGATAGCGCAGGATCTTGTCGTTGAGTTCCGCGTACAGCGCATCCTGGTAGTAGCCGATGCCGGTGCCCCCGGCGCCGCCGCTTTGCACGGTCTCCCCGAACCGTTCGATGACGTTCGCCCGGCCGGCGCCGGTCGTATCTTGCAGGGCAACCAGGAATCCGCCGGCATGCGGCATGTCATTGCCGTAGTAGCGCCCGGACCAGGTATTGACGTACAGCACGCCGTTCGGCGCCATCACCAGGTGACGCGCGTGGCCGATGCCGTCCGCGAACACGCTGGCGCAAAAGCCGGCGGGCAGCGTCAGGCCGGTGTCATCGTTCGCGCAGCCGCGGGCGGCGCTCGCGGCTTGTGCCCAAGCCGCCGGGCCCAGGCACAGCCCGAGAACGGCGAGGCAGGAGACGGGATTCTGATGGAGTCTATGCAGGCGCATCGGTTCGGCCTCTTGTGGCTTTGCGGGCCATTATAAGCGATGTCCGACGCCCGCTGTCAGCGGCACACCGTCAATGCACCGAGCTGCCGCCAGCCACCGCCGCCTTGAACAGCTGTTCGACGTCCACCGCATCGAAGACATAGGCGCGATTGCAGAAATCGCAGCGCACCTCGACCTCGCCGCGCTCCGCCAGCACCGAGCGGGTTTCGGCAGCCCCCAGCCCCTGCAGCATGCCGCTCACCCGTTCACGCGAGCAGCGGCAGCGGAAATAGACCGGCGAGGGTTCGAACAGCCGCAGGTCGTCCTCATTGAACAGCCGGTGCAGGATTTCCGCATCGGCGAGCGTCGACAGCTCCGGGGCGGTGAGGGTCTCGCCGATCAGCTGCACCCGCCGCCAGGCATCATCGATCGCGGCCGGGTCGGCGGCTTCCGACGCCGGCCCCGGCAGCCGCTGCAGCAGCATGCCGGAGGCGCCGCGCGCATCGGCATGCAACCACAGCCGCGTCGGCAGCTGCTCGGAATTCTCGAAGTAGATCTGCAGCGACTCGGCCAGACGCCGGCCGGTGATGGGCACGATGCCCTGGTAGCGCTGCGTGCCATCGTCGGTCTCGAGGGTGACCGTCAGATTCCCCGCCCCCATCAGATCGCCGATTCCACCGGCCGGCGAGGAGCCCGCACGATGGCGCGCCAGACCGCGCACGCCGAGTCCGCTGGTGCATTGCGCCAGCATCAGCTGCACGGGCCCGTCGCCCTGCAGCTGCAGGGACAACACGCCGTCAAATTTGATGGTGCCCGCCAGCAGCAGCGACGCGGCCACGGTTTCGCCGAGGATGTCGCGGATCAGTGCGGGATAGTCATGGTGCTCGATCAGCGCGTGCCAGGCCGAATCCAGGTGCACCAGGTGCCCGCGGATCGGAAAGTGCTCGAACATGAACCGATGCAGGCAGTCGCGATCATGCATCGGCGGCGCCCAGCCTGGCCTTGAGCAGTTCGTTGAGCTGCGCCGGGTTGGCCTTTCCGCCGGTCGCCTTCATGACCTGGCCGACGAAGAATCCGAACAGCTTGTCCTTGCCTGCGCGGTAATCGGCGAGCTGGCGCGGATTCGCGGCGATCACCGCGTCGATCACCGCCTCGATGGCGCCGGCATCGGTGATCTGCTTCAGCCCCTTCGATTCGATGATGGCATCGGCCGCCGCGCCCGTGGACCACATCGCCTCGAACACCTCTTTGCCGATCTTGCCGGAAATCGTGCCGTCGTTGATCCGTGCCAAAAGGCCGCTCAATTCCTTCGGACCCACCTTGGCCGCCGTGATCTCCACGGCGTCGCGGTTCAGGGCGCCGGACAGCTCGCCCATGATCCAGTTGGCCGCGAGCTTGGCATGCGGGGTTCCGGTTGCCGCGACCACGGCCTCGAAATAATTGCCGAGTTCCCGGCTCGCGCTCAGCACGCCGGCATCGTAGGCCGAGAGGCCGAAATCGCGCGCGAAACGCGTCGCCTTGTCATCGGGCAATTCAGGCAGGGTCGCGCGCACCGCGCGGATGAACGAATCGTCGATCTCGAGCGGCAACAGGTCCGGATCGGGGAAATACCGGTAGTCGTTCGCCTCCTCCTTGGAGCGCATCGGACGGGTCTCGTTGCGGTCGGAATCGTACAGCCGCGTTTCCTGAATCACCTTGCCGCCGCTCTCCAGCAGTTCGATCTGGCGCGCCACCTCATACTGCACCGCCTTTTCGACGAATCTGAAGGAATTCAGATTCTTGATTTCGGCGCGCGTGCCGAACTTGTCGCTGCCGCGCGGGCGCACCGAGACGTTGGCGTCGCAGCGGAACGAGCCCTCCTGCATGTTGCCGTCGCAGATCTCCAGATAACGCACCAGGGTATGGATCTTCTTCATGTATGCCACCGCCTCGCGGGCGGAGCGCATGTCCGGTTCGGAAACGATTTCGAGCAAGGGCGTGCCGGCGCGGTTCAGATCGATCCCGCTCGCGTGCGCGAGTCCCTCGTGCAGGGACTTGCCCGCATCCTCCTCCAGATGGGCGCGCGTGATGCCGATGATTTTCTCGCTGCCGTCCTCGAGCACGATCCTGAGCGAGCCGCGGCCCACGACGGGGTGCTCGTACTGGCTGATCTGATAACCCTTGGGCAGATCCGGATAGAAGTAGTTCTTGCGCGCGAACACCGAGCGGTGCGCCACGGCGGCGCCCACGCCTAAGCCGAATTTCACCGCCATGCGCACGGCCTCGGCGTTCAGCACCGGCAGCACGCCGGGATACGCCAGATCGACCAGGCTCGCCTGCGTGTTGGGCGGCGCACCGTAGGCCGTCGAGGCGCCGGAGAAGATCTTCGAGCGGGTGGCGAGCTGCGCATGGATCTCGAGCCCGATGACGACCTCCCAATCCACCCCCGTCATTGGTAGCCCCGCGGCGCGCGGCGGTGCCAATCAGTCGCCAGTTGAAAGCGGTGTGCGGCGTTCAGCAGCCGGCTTTCGGCAAAATGCGGCCCGATCAGCTGCAGGCCCATGGGCAGATCGTCCACGAAGCCGCACGGCATGGACAGCCCGGGCAATCCGGCGAGATTGGCGCCGATGGTGTAGATGTCGTTCAGGTACATGGTGATCGGATCGTCGATCTTTGCACCGATGTCGAAGGCCGGCGTCGGTGTGGTCGGTCCGATCAGCAGATCCACCTGCTCGAACGCGGCGCGAAAATCATCGGTGATCAGACGGCGCACCTTCTGCGCCTTCAGGTAGTACGCGTCGAAGTAGCCGGCCGACAGCACATAGGTGCCGGTCATGATGCGCCGCTTGACCTCCGCGCCGAATCCCTCGCCGCGCGATCGCTCGTACAGGTCCATCAGGTCCTTCGGCGCCGCGCAGCGATGCCCGAAGCGCACGCCGTCGAAGCGCGACAGGTTCGAGGAGCACTCGGCGGGCGCGACCACGTAATAGGTCGGCACCGACAGCGGCAGGTTGGGCAGGCTCACCTCGCGGGTCTCGGCGCCGAGCGAGCGATACACCGCGATGGCGTCGTGGATGAGGGCGGCATTGCGCGCCTCCAATCCATCGAAGAACTCGCGCAGCAGGCCGATTTTCAGGCCCTTGAGCGGCGTATCCAGGGCCGCGGCGTAGTCGGGCACGGGCGCATCGACGCTGGTCGAGTCGAGCGGATCGAAGCCGGCCATGGCCGCGAGCACGACGGCCGCGTCGGCGGCCGAGCGCGCGAACACGCCCGCCTGATCGAGGCTGGAGGCGAAGGCGACGATGCCGAAGCGCGACACGCGGCCGTAGGTCGGCTTCACGCCGGTCACGCCGGTGAGCGCCGCCGGCTGGCGGATCGAACCGCCCGTGTCGGTGCCGGTGGCGAACGGCGCGAGGCGCGCGGCCGTGGCCGCCGCCGATCCGCCGGAGGATCCGCCGGGCACCTTGGCGGTGTTCCACGGATTTCGCACCGGCCCGTACCAGCTGGTCTCGTTCGATGAGCCCATGGCGAATTCATCCATGTTGGCCTTGCCCAGCATGACCGCACCCGCGGACTTCAGGCGTGCCACCACCGTGGCGTCATAGGGCGAAATGAAATTATCCAGCATGCGCGAGCCGCAGCTGGTGCGCACGCCGTCCGTGCAGAAGATGTCCTTGTGGATGAGCGGTATGCCGAGCAGCGGTCCGCTTTCGCCGGCGGCACGGCGGCGGTCGGCGGCGCCGGCGGCCGCCAGGGCTTGCTCGGCGGTCAGCGTGATGATCGCGTTCAGCGGCGGATTCAGCCGCTCGATGCGCGCCAGGAAGTGGCGCGTCAGTTCGGTGCTCGATGTCTCTTTGCGGGCGAGGCGCTCGGCGAGTTCGCCGATGGAAAGATTATGCGGCATCGTGTCGTGCGGCTATTCGATCACTCGCGGCACGACGTACAAGCCCGCCTGCACACTCGGCGCGTTCGCCTGATATTTTTCGTGAAGGTCGGTCTCGGTCACCGTGTCCGCGCGCAGCCGTTGGCTCTGGCCGGCGAGCGGATGTGCCATCGGTTCGACCGAGTCGGTTGCGGCTTTCGACAGCTCGGCGACGAAATCGACGATGCTCGACAGGCTCTTGACGTAGACCGGCATTTCAACGTCGGTTATCGAGAGTCGCGCCAGGTGCGCGATCTTTTCCACATCTTGACGGGTTAGGCTCATAGGGCTGCCGGAGGCGCGCCACGAGGGCGCCGCAGGTCTTGGGATCATACACGTTGCCTTGCTGAAAGTCCTGTCGGTTGTTACATTAGCGCAACTTTTTTCACCCTGTTTCGCCCCGAAAAACACCCCATGTTCAAACGCCTTAGAGGTTATTTCTCCAATGACCTCTCAATCGATCTTGGAACCGCCAACACGCTGATCTACGTGCGCGAGCGCGGCATCGTGCTCAACGAGCCCTCGGTGGTCGCGGTGCAGGACGAACCGATGCGCGGCGGCAAGATCATCGTCGCGGTCGGGGTCGAGGCGAAGAACATGCTGGGGCGCACCCCGGGCCACATCACGGCGGTGCGGCCGATGAAGGACGGNNATGCTGCAGTACTTCATCAAGAAGGTGCACGGCAACCGCTTCTTGAGCCCCAGTCCGCGCGTGCTGGTTTGCGTGCCCTTCGGCTCCACCCAGGTCGAGCGCCGTGCCATCAAGGAATCGGCCGAGGGCGCCGGCGCNNGAGGCGCGCGGCTCCATGGTGCTCGACATCGGCGGCGGCACCTCGGAGGTGGCGGTGATCTCCCTGAACGGCATCGTCTATGCGGCGAGCGTGCGCATCGGTGGCGACAAATTCGACGAGGCCATCACCAATTACGTGCGGCGCAACTACGGCATCCTGATCGGCGAGGCGACCGCCGAGCGCATCAAGCTCGAGATCGGCTCGGCGTACCCGGGCCAGCAGGTGCGCGAGATCTCGGTCAAGGGACGCAACCTCTCCGAGGGCGTGCCGCGCAGCTTCACGCTTAATTCGAATGAGATCCTCGAGGCGCTGCAGGAGCCCCTGCAGGGCATCGTCGGCGCGGTCAAGCAGGCGCTCGAACAGACGCCTCCGGAACTCGGCGCCGACGTGGCGGAGCGCGGCATCGTGCTCACCGGCGGCGGCGCTTTGCTGCGCGACGTCGACAAACTGCTCATGGAGGAGACCGGCCTGCCGGTCGTCATCGCGGATGATCCGTTGACCTGTGTGGCGCGCGGCGGCGGCCGTATCCTCGAGCTGACCGAGGAGCATGGACCGGGCATTTTCGGACTGGAGTAATGCGAGCGCCGGGGGAAGCTGCCGCCCATGGTCGCATTTCGTAGCACCGACATATCCGGGCGCCCCACGGGACTGCTGTTCCGCTGCATACTGTTCTCGCTGCTGGCGTTCGGGCTGATCATCGCCGACAAGCACTATGATCAGCTCGGCAGGATCCGCAGGGTGCTGTCGGTCGTCGCCTATCCGGCGCAGGTCGCGGTCGCCTCGCCGTTCCGGGGCTGGGCGTGGCTGCGCGAGATCCTGAGCACGCGCGACGCGCTGCGCGCCGAAAATTCCAGACTCGCCGAGGATCTGCGCAGCGCGCGATTCCGGCTGCAGCGCTACGATGCCCTCGAGGCGGAGAACCGCCGGCTGCGCGGCCTGCGCGACAACACCGCCGATGTGGCCGCGCGGTTTCTGATCGGCGACATCATGGATCTGGACATCGACGCCTTCCGCGAGCGGGTGATCGTCGACAAGGGCGCGCAGGACGGCGTGTACGTGGGCCAGGCGGTGCTCGATGCCGGCGGGGTGTTCGGACAGGTGGCGCGTGTCGGCCAGCTGACCAGCGAGGTCATCCTCATCAGCGATGCGGCCCACGCCATTCCGGTGCAGATCACCCGCAACGGCCTTCGCACGGTCGCGCTCGGCACCGGGGACATGAACCGGCTGAAGCTCGCGTACATATCCACCAGCGCGGACGTACTCAAGGGCGATACGCTGGTCACCTCGGGGCTCGGCGGTGGATTTCCGGCCGGCTATCCGGTCGGCACCGTGTCCGAGGTCAAGCGCGATCCCGCCCAATCCCTGGCCGACGTCGACGTGCGTCCGGCCGCGGCGCTCGACCGTGCGCGCGAATTGATGTTCGTGTGGCTGAAACCGGCCGCGAAGGCGCCCACCCCATGATGCGCGACACGCGGGTGCGCCGCATGCCGGTGATGCTGTCGGCGCTCGCGGCGCTCGGGCTCGCGATATTGCCGCTGCCGGATCTGCTCGACCCGCTGCGGCCGGATTTTCTGGTGCTGGTGGTGTACTACTGGTCGATCGAGCAGCCGCAGGCCGGCGGGCTCTCGCTCGCCTTTTTCTCCGGGCTCGCCCTCGACGTGGTGGGCGGCGTGGTCCTCGGCCAGCACGCGCTCGCCCTGACGCTGACGGCCGCCTGGGCCACGCACCTGCGGCTGCGGCTGCGCGTGTTTTCGGTGCTTTCGCAGTCCTTGACCGTCTTTGCGCTGCTCACGGCCTATCAGTTCGTGCTGTTCTGGGTCGACGGCGCCACCGGCAATCCGGTGACCGCCTTCGGGCGCTGGCTCGCGCCGATCACCGGGGCGCTGATCTGGCCGCTGCTTGCGCGTACACTCTCCCGATTGCACGAGCGCTGACGCGCAGGACCTGACGTTGCTGGATCGCGTACGCATCAAGGATCACTGGGGCGAGCAGCGCATCTTCACGACGCGCAGCATCGTCGCGGGCGCGATCGTCGCGGCGCTGCTGCTGGCGGTCGCCTCCCGCCTCTTCTATCTGCAGGTGCTGCGCCATGACTACTATGCCGAGCTCTCGCAGGGAAACCGGGTTCGTATCGATCCGATACCCCCGAGCCGCGGACTGATTCTCGACCGCAACGGGGTGGTGCTGGCCGAGAACCTGCCCGCATTCCAGCTCGAATTGGTGCGCGAACAGGTGGGCCCGCAGGCGCAGGTGGATGCCAGCCTCGCACGTCTGGTCGACATCGGCCTGCTGGATGCCGAGGAGATCGGTGCGATCAGGCGCACGCTGCTCTCGCATCACGTGTACGAGAGCGTGCCCATCAAGCTGCAGCTGAACGATGAGGAAATGGCGCGTTTCGCCGTGCATCGCCACGAATTCACCGGCATCGACATACGCGCGCGGCTGTCGCGCCATTATCCGCTGGGCGCTTTCGCGGTGCATGCCCTCGGTTACGTGGCGGCGATCAGCGAGCAGGATCTCAAACGCATCGACGCGACCGATTACGCCGGCACGACCCTAATCGGGAAACTGGGCGTCGAGGGCGCGTACGAGGAAGAGTTGCACGGCACCGCCGGCTATCGCGAGGTGCTGGTGAACGCCGCGGGCCGTCCGGTGCTGCGTCAGGGTGCCTTCACGCCCAAGCTCGAGACCCAGCAGCCGGTGGCAGGCGCCGATTTGATCCTGAGTATCGACGCGCGCGTGCAGCGCGCCGCCGAGGAAGGACTCGCGGGTCTGCGCGGCGCGGTGGTGGCGATCGATCCGCGCTCGGGCGATGTGATAGCCCTCGCCAGCACGCCGGAATTCGACCCGAACGGCTTTGCGCGCGGCCTGTCGAACAAGCAGTACGACGAACTGCAGAACGACGCCGACAAGCCGCTCATCAACCGCGCCCTGCGCGGCGCCTATCCGCCGGGCTCCACCGTGAAACCGTTCTACGCACTGGCGGCGTTGCGGTACGGCGTCATGACGCCGGAGCGGACGATATTTTGTCCGGGGTATTTCACACTGCCCGGCAGCACGCATCTTTTCCGGGACTGGAAGAAGACCGGCCACGGCCTGATCTCCATGCGCGGCGCGATCGCGCAGTCCTGCGACGTGTACTTCTACAACGTGGCGGAGAGGCTCGGTATCGACCGCATGCACGAGTTCATGAGCGCCTTCGGCTTCGGCGACGCCACCGGCATCGACATTCCGGGCGAGAAGCCCGGACTGATGCCCTCAGCCGAATGGAAGCGGCGTACCTACAAGCGCGCCGCCGATCAGGTGTGGTTCGCAGGTGAGACCATCAGCGTCGGCATCGGCCAGGGCTACATGCTGGCCACCCCGCTGCAGCTCGCGCATGCCACCGCCGTGATGGCCGCGCGCGGCCGCAGCTTCAAGCCGCGGCTGGTGACGGGCGTGCGGGCGCCGGGCTCGAATCTCGTGACGCGGCGTGCCGCGGTGCCGGAGAAGACGGTGTCCGAGGTCACCGCCGATGAATGGAACGTGATCATCGAGGGCATGGAGGAGGTCACGGCGCCGGGCGGCACCGCCGGCCGGGAGATGATCGGCACTCCCTACAAGGTCGCCGGCAAGACCGGATCGGCGCAGGTGTTCACCATCGGGCAGAACGAGAAATACAACGAGAAGGAGCTGTCCGAGCGCATGCTGGATCACGCGCTGTTCGTCTCCTTCGCCCCCGCGGAGGATCCGCGGCTGGCGGTGGCGGTGTTTGTCGAAAACGGCAGGCACGGGGCCAGCACCGCGGCGCCCATTGCGCGCAAGCTGTTCGACGCCTACCTGTTGCCGGACAGGCCGGCCTCGCAGGTCGGAACGCCGTGATCTACGATGAGTTCTCACCCTCGCGCACCCGCCGCACCCTGACCGCCGGCGGCCGCACCCTGCGCGCCCTCGGCCTCGACGGACCGCTCACCGGCGTGCTGGCACTCATCGTGTCGATCGGCGTGCTGGTGGTCTACAGCGCATCCGGGCAGAACCTCAGGATGGTCGAGCATCATCTGATGAACATCGCGGTCGCGGTGACCGCGCTGATAGCCATCGCCAAGTTCGCGACGCCGCAGTATCTGCGCATCCTGTCGCCCTTTGCGTACCTCATCGGGGTGCTTTTGATCATCGTCGTCGATGTGACCGGGCACATCGGCAAGGGCGCGCAGCGCTGGCTCGACCTCGGGTTAATCCGCTTCCAGCCTTCCGAGATCATGAAGCTGGCCGTGCCCATGATGTGCGCCTGGTACATGCAGGAGCGGCCGCTGCCGCCGAACTTCAGGGACCTGTCGATGATGGCGCTGCTGATCGCGATTCCGACCGCTCTGGTCGTCATCCAGCCGGACCTCGGCACGGCGCTGCTGATCGCGGCATCGGGGCTCATCGTGATGCTGCTCGCGGGCCTGGCGGTCCGCATCATGCTGATTTCGATTCCGCTGCTCGGCGCCGCCGCGTGGGCCGCGTGGCATTTCGTGCACGACTATCAGCGCCAGCGCGTGCTCATGTTCCTTAATCCGCAGAGCGACCCGCTCGGCGCGGGCTACCACATCATCCAATCCCAGATCGCGATCGGCTCCGGAGGCGTGTTCGGCAAGGGCTACATGAACGGCAGCCAGGCGCAGCTCGAGTTCCTGCCGGAGCGATCCACCGATTTCATATTCGCGGTCATCGGCGAGGAGTTCGGCCTGCTCGGCCAGCTGCTGGTGCTGGCGCTGTACGGTTTCGTGATCGCGCGGGCGCTGTATATGGCCATGCAGGGCCAGGACACCTTCGCGCGTCTGACCGGCGGGGCGATCGCCCTCGGATTCTTCGTGTACGTGTTCGTCAATTCCGGCATGGTGAGCGGCATATTGCCGGTGGTGGGCGTGCCGCTGCCCCTGATCAGCTACGGCGGCACCTCCATGGTCACGCTGCTCGCCGGCTTCGGCATACTCATGTCGCTGCACTCCCACCGCAAGCTCATCGGGTCCTGACGTGCGCACCGTTCTGCTGCTCGCGGTGGTGCTCGCCGTTGCCGGCACCGCACCGGCTGCGGCGCTCGATGTGGAGCGCCCCGAGGTCAGGAGCTTCATCACGCACATGATCGAGGCCCATGCCTTCGACGCGGACCGGCTGCGCGCCTGGCTGGGGGCGGCGCAGAGCCAGTCCTCCATCCTCGACGCGATGGAGCGGCCCGCGGAGAAGGCCAAGCTCTGGTATGAATACCGCGCCACCTTCCTCACCGAAAAGCGCATCCGCGAGGGCGTGGAATTCTGGACGGCGCATCGCGATGAACTCGATCGCGCCAGCGCCGTCGCCGGAGTTGCGCCCGAATATCTGGTGGGCATCCTGGGCGTGGAAACCTATTATGGGCGCCTCACCGGCCGCTACCGCGTGCTCGACGCGCTGTGCACCCTGGCGTTCGACTACCCTGCGCGCGCCAAATATTTCCAGGGCGAGCTGGAACAGTTCTTCCTGCTGACGCGCGAGGCGGCCGTCGATCCGCTCACCGCCATGGGCTCGTACGCCGGCGCCATGGGCGCACCGCAGTTCATGCCCTCGACCTTCAGGCGCTATGCCGTCGATGCGGACAAGGACGGCCGCATCGACTTGTGGACCAGCTGGGCCGACGTATTCGCCAGCATCGGCAATTACCTCAATCAATTCGGCTGGCTGCCCGGCGAGCCGGTGCTGACCGCGGCCGCCGCCGATCCGGCCAGGGTGTCGCAGACCGGGCGCAAGCTTGTGCTCAGCGACACGGTCGGATCCTTGAGCGCCCAGGGCTTCGTGTTCGACACCACGCTGCCCGCGCAGTCGCCGGCATTGCCGATCGCCGTCGACGAGGCCGACGGCGTGCATTGGCGCATCGGCTACACCAACTTCTACGTCATCACGCGCTACAACCACAGCGCGCTGTACGCCATGGCGGTGTATGAACTCGCCGCGGCCGTGAAGACGCGCATACTCGTCACGGCGCTGCAATCCGCCGAGGCGCCGGCAACCGCGCGCGGCGCGCCCGGCGGCGCATCATCGAAGCCGTGATCGGCCGCCGACGGATCGCGCTCACCGCCGCGGGCGCGCTCAGCGCCGCCGGCGCGCTCATCGCCGCCGGCTGCAGTGCGCCGCCGCGGCGCGGACCGCCCGCCCCGCCCATCGCAACCGCATCGCCCGCGGCCCGCAAGGCGCCTGCGCCGGCCGCCTCGCCGACGGCCGCGGCGCCCGCCGCCGCAGCGCCGGGCGTGCCGGGTGGCGCCGTGGTGCCGCCGCCGCCCGCGGCGTTGCAGTCCGTGCCCGATGCCATACCCCAGGCCGAGCCGCGTTCGCCGAACGGCAATCCGCCGTTCTACGATGTGTTCGGCAAGCGCTACTACGTCCTGTCCTCGGGCAGCGGCTACGTCGAACGCGGAGTGGCCTCCTGGTACGGACCGGGATTTCACGAAGTGCGGACATCGACCGGCGAGCCCTACGACATGTATGCCATGACGGCGGCGCACAAGACGCTGCCCCTGCCGGCCTATGTACGCGTGACCAATCTGCAGAACGGCCGCAGCGTGGTGGTACGCGTCAATGACCGCGGACCCTTCGTCGACAACCGCATCATCGACCTGTCGTACACCGCCGCCTCCAAGCTCGACATGCTGCGCGACGGCACCGCCATCGTGGAGGTGCGCACGGTCGAGGCCGCCGGCACGCCTGACGCCGCCGGCACGCCGGACGCCGCCGGCACGGCCGAAGCCGCCGCCCCGGTCGCCCGCCGCAATCCGACCGGGGCGCGCACCGCGGCGCGCAATCCGATCGTGGCGCGCAATGTAGGCACCGGGCGTGCGCTGTTCATCCAGGCGGGAGCCTTCAGCGATCCGGCCAATGCCGAACGCATGGCGGCGCGGCTGCGCGGCGGCAACTTCGGCAAGATCTTCGTGCGCGACAACCGCATCGCCGGGCGCCGGCTGTACCGGGTGCGCATCGGCCCGGTCACCGACGTCGCGGAATTCGACCGCATCGTCGCGGCCCTCGAACAGGTCGGCATCAGCGGTGCGCACCTCGCTCTGGACTGAGCGCGCTGCTGACCGGCCGCTACTGACCGACTAGGCCGAATCTCGGTAGACTGCCCGATTTGACCGAGGTGATCGTCCCGCCATGTCCCGCCATCCGCTCGCCGTGCTCGCGCCCCTGGTGCTTCTGGCCGCCGCCGCGCCGTGCAGCACCGTTCCGGCCGTTCCCGCGGTTCCCGCTGTTTCCGCCGTCCCGGCCGCTGCCGCCGTCCCGGCCGCGCCGGCGGTGGACGCGCGCGCCTATATTCTCGTCGATTATCACACCGGCACGGTATTGGCCGCCAAGGAGGCGGTGGCGCGCATGGAGCCTGCCAGCCTCACCAAGCTGATGACGGCCTACCTGGTGTTCCAGGAGCTGGCGGCGGGTCGGCTCAAATTGGACGAATCGGTGATGGTGAGCGAAAAGGCCTGGCACTCCGAGGGATCGCGAACCTTCCTCGAGCCGGGCAAGGCGGTACCCGCCCAGATCCTGATCCTTGGCATGATCATTCAGTCCGGCAACGATGCGAGCATCGCGCTGGCGGAGCGCGTCGCGGGCACCGAGGAGAAATTTGCGCAGCTTATGAACGCCGAAGCCGCGAGGCTCGGCATGGTTGCCACCCACTTCGACAACAGCACCGGCCTGCCGTCGCCGGGGCACTACACAACGGCGCGCGACATGTCGTTGCTCGCGACCGCCATGATCCGGGATTTTCCGCAGTATTACCGCTGGTATTCACAGCCCGATTTTGAATACCACGGCATCCGGCAGCCGAATCGCAACGGACTGCTCGGCCGTGACCCGAGCGTCGATGGACTGAAGACCGGCCACACGGATTCTGCGGGGTTTTGCCTGGTGACGTCCGCGCTGCGCGACGGCATGCGGCTGGTGTCGGTGGTGCTCGGATCGGGCAGCATGAAGGCGCGCGAGAACGCCAGCGCCGCGCTGCTGAATTACGGCTTCTCCTTCTACGACACGAGGCTGATCGCCCGCGCCGGCGCCAGGCTCGCCGCCGTCCAGGTGTGGAAGGCGCGCAGCTCGCCGGTCGATGTGGGCCTGAACCGGGATCTGTACGTCACCGTGCCACGCGAGGAGTCCGAGGCGATCAAGTCGGCGCTCGACGTGCAGCAGCGCCTGATCGCGCCGCTTTCCGCAGGCTCCGCGGTCGGCCGGCTGCGGGTGTTCGCCGGCGGACAAGCCGTCGCGACCGCGGTGTTGCATCCGCTGCAGGGCATCGACGCCGGTCCCTGGTGGCGCCGGCTCATCGATGGGGTGCGCCTGTGGTTCGCGTGACGCCGGGGAGCCTGCGCACATGCCGCTGCCGATCTGCCATTTGAACGGCGAGTATCTGCCGCTCGAGGCGGCGCGCGTCTCGCCGCTCGATCGGGCGTTCCTGTTCGCCGACGCCGTGTACGAGGTCATCCCGGTGTACGCGGGCCGTCCGTTCCGCCTTCGCGCACATGCCGACCGGCTGGTCCGCAGCCTCGCCGGCATCCGCATGCCGGCGCCGCTGTCGCACGAGGAATTGGCGGCGGTGTGCCGCACGCTCATCGACCGCAACGGCGGCGGCGATCAGTACCTGTACGTCCAGGTGAGCCGCGGCGCCGAGTTCGGTCGCAATCACGCCATCCCGGAGGCGCTGCCCCCCACCCTGTTCGCCTTCGCATCGCGACTCGAGCCGCTGTCGGCGCAGATCCTGGAGCGCGGCGTGAGCGCGATCACCGCCGCGGACACGCGCTGGGCGCGGCGCGACATCAAATCCACGGCGCTGCTCGCCAACGTGCTGCTCAAGCAGCTGTCGGTGGATGCCGGCGCCTATGAAACCATCCTGCTGGAGAACGGCCAGCTCACCGAGGGTTCGTCCACCACCGTGCACGTGGTCGAGGATGGCGTGATCCGCACGCCGCCGAACGGCCGGCAGATGCTGCCCGGAACCACCCGTGAGGTGGTCGAGATGCTCGCCTCGCGCCTCGACATCGGCTGCGAGAGCGGCCCGGTGAGCGAAGCGCGGCTGCGCTCGGCCGATGAGATCTGGCTGGCGTTCTCGACGCGCGGCGTGCTGCCGGTCACCCGCCTGGACGATGCCGCGGTCGGCGACGGCCGGCCGGGCGCCCTGTTTCGGCGCCTGCACGGCGCTTTTCACGATTATGTCGGCGAACTCGCCGGGACGCCGGCACTGTGAGCCGCGCCGCGGATCGCTCGCCGCTGGATTTTCCCTGCGAATTTCCCATCAAGGTGATGGGTCGCCACGACGGCGACGTGGCCGAGGCGAGCCGCGCCATCATCGAGCGCCACGCCGGTGCGCTGCCGCCCGAGCGGGTGCGCGTGCGCACCAGCGCGGACGGCAATTTTCTGGCCATCACGTATCTGCTGGTGGCGCAGAACAAGGCGCAGCTCGATGCCATCTATCGCGAACTCACCGCCTGCAAATCGGTGCTGATGGCGCTGTGATGCTCCTCGAAGCCCAGTCGGCGCAACAGATGCGGCGTCACGCGCCCGGCGATCAGCGCCAGGTCAGCGACACCGGGCGCTTCGGCGCCGCACAGGTCGGCGAGCCGCGTCACCGCAAGACCGGGATGGCCGCACACGTTGATGCGCCGGAACGGCTCAAGATCGACGGCGACGTTGAGCGCGATTCCGTGATAGCTCGCGCCGCGGCGGATGCGCAGTCCGATGCTCGCCAGCTTGGCGCCGTCCACGTATACCCCGGGTGCGTCGCGCCGGCCAGCGGCCCGGATGCCGAAGCCCGCGACGGTGTCGATGATGGCATCCTCCAGGGCGACGACCAGCTGGCGCACGCCGAGCGCGCGGCGGCGAATGTCGATGAGCGGATAGATCACCAGCTGTCCCGGCCCGTGATAGGTCACCTGGCCGCCGCGGTCGATTTGCACCACGGGGATGTCGCCGGGGGCGATGAGATGTTCGCGGCTCGCGTTCAGGCCGAGGGTGAACACGGGCGGATGCTCGACGAACCAGATCTCATCGCGCGTGTCGGGTCCGCGTTCGGTGGTGAAGCGCTGCATCGCGCGCCACACCGGTTCATAGGGCGCGAGGCCGAGATGGCGCAGCAGCGGCGCGTGCGTCATCCAGCGCCCTGATTGACCAATCCGGCGTTGTTGCGGGCGAGTGCCTGTTCGGCGCGGTAGCTCGAGCGCACCAGCGGACCGGAGACGCATTCCAGAAATCCGAGGTCGAGCGCCCAGCGGCGGTACTCGTCGAACTGCGCCGGGGTCACATAGCGCTCGACCGGCAGATGATGAGTCGTTGGCCGCAGATACTGCCCGAGGGTAAGGATGTCGACGGCGGCGGCGCGCAGATCGGCCATGGTGCGGCGGATTTCCGCGTCCGTCTCCCCCAGGCCGAGCATCAGGCTGGTCTTGGTGAGCATGCCCGGCCGGTGCGCCTTGGCCGCGTTCAGCACGCCGATGCTTTGCGCGTAGCCGGCGCGCGGGTCGCGCACCGGATGCGTGAGGCGCTCGACGGTCTCCACGTTCTGCGCGAACACCTCGACACCCGCATCGATCACGGTGTGCACGTCGCGCAGCACTCCCTTGAAATCCGGCGTGAGCGCCTCGACGGCGGTGCCGGGATTGCGCCGCTTGATGGCGCGCACCACGGCGGCATAGTGGGCCGCGCCACCGTCGGCCAGGTCGTCGCGGTTCACCGAGGTAAGGACGACGTAGTGGAGCTTCATCAACTCCACCGAGCGGGCCACGTTCTGCGGCTCTTCGTCATCGAGCCAGCCGTGCGGATTGCCCGTGTCGACGGCGCAGAACCGGCAGGCGCGCGTGCACACCGCGCCCATCAGCATGATGGTGGCGGTGCCGGCGTTCCAGCATTCCCCGATGTTCGGGCATTTCGCCTCTTCGCACACCGTGCTCAGCCGGTGCTCGCGCACGATGGCCTTGACCGCGGAGAAACCGGCACCGGCGGCCCAGGGCGCGCGCAGCCAGGGCGGCTTGCGCGCCGCGGCCGGGGCTTCGGTCGCGGCCGGCACCGAGGAGGGTTTGATGCCGTCCTTGATGGCCGTGAAGCCCTGCGGCGTGGTGTACTTCTCGCCGCTCTTGAATGCACTCATGCGGGGAATTGTACTCCGGTGGCCGTGTTCAGGGCGCGCAGCCGCTCGGGCGTGCCGACGTCCTCCCATTTTCCGGCGTACAGCTCCGCGCTGCAGCGCCGCGCCTGCATCGAGCGCAGCAGCAGCGGGCGCAGCGGGAACACCCCGTCCACGCAGCCGTCAAAGAATGAGCTCCGATACACCGCGATGCCCGAGAACGTGTGCGGCCGGTGTGCGTGCGCCACGGCGAGGCCGTTTTCCAGCCCGAAATCCCCGCCCGGGTGCTGCGGCGGGTTCGGTACCAGCACCAGATGTGCATCGGCGCCGGCGCCGATGCACAGCTGCTCGAAGGGATAGTCGCTGTAGATGTCGCCGTTCACCACCGCGAAGGGGCCGGGCAGCAGGCCCGGCAGTGCGCGGAAGATGCCGCCGGCGGTCTCGAGCGCCTGCGGCTTCTCCTCGCTGTAGCGGATCGACAGCCCGAAGCGCGCCCCGTCCCCGAGACGCGCGCGGATGAGCGGCCCCAGCCAGGCGAGATTGATGGTGATCCGCACGATGCCGGCGCGCTTGAGCGCGCGCAGATGGCGCTCGATCAGCGGTTCGCCGCCCACCTCGAGCAGCGGCTTTGGCACGCTGTCGGTCAGAGGTCGCATGCGCTCGCCGCGTCCGGCGGCGAGGATCATCGCCGCGAGCGGACGTTCGGGCGCGTGCAGCGGCCCGGCCGCACCGCTCATGGAAAGGCACGCGCCTGGGCCTGCTCGAATTGCGTCTCGTGCGCGGCCAGGAACTCGGCGAACTCGGCGGTGTCCGCATACTCGGCCGCCGCGTCCCGGGCGTAGTGCAGCACGCGCGGCAGGTCCTTGAGGTATTGCGGCTTGTGATCGCGGTAGAACAGCCGCGAGAATATGCCGAGCACCTTGATGTGCCGCTGCAGGCCCATCAGGTCGAACCAGCGCATGAACTGCGAATGGCTCACGTCCGGATCGATGTCGGCGCGGCGCAGCAGCCCGCGGTACTGCAGTATCCAGCCGCGCACGCGCGCACTCGGCCAATCGATGTAGCAATCCTTGAGCAGCGACACCAGATCGTAGGTGAGCGGTCCGTACACCGCATCCTGAAAGTCGAGGATGCCCGGGTTGTTCTCCTCGCAGACCATCAGGTTGCGCGAATGATAGTCGCGGTGCACGAAGCTCGCCGGTTGTGCCTGCGCGGATTGCAGCAGCACCGCGTACAGCCGCTCGAGCATGGCGCGCTGCCCGGCATCGAGGTCGAGCCGCAGATGGCGGTGCAGGAACCACTCCGGCATCAGCTGCATTTCCTTGACGAGCAGCGCGCGGTCGTAATTCGGCAGCATCCGGCCGATCTCCCGGCCGCCCGCCTGCATGTGCACCAGGGCGCCGAGGGCGTCGGTGAACAGCTGATCCACGTCGCGGTCCCGGGCGAGATCCTCCAGATATTGGCGGGTTCCGAGATCGGTCAACAGCAGGAAGCCCTGCTGCAGATTGCGCGCGAGCACGGCCGGAACGTGCAGGTCCATGCCCGCCAGCATGCCCGCGACGTGCAGATACGGCCCGAGACTCTCCTTGGCGGGCGGCGCATCCATCGCAATGTACGTGTCGCCGCCGCGGGTCACGCGGAAATAGCGGCGAAAACTCGCGTCCGTGGAGGCGGGAACGATCCGGCCGTCCGTGAAACCCAGCTCCTCGCGCAGCCAGCGGCCGAGCAGGGTCAGGCGAAAATCGCTCGCATCATCTACACTCATACGTCGCCGCCGACCAGCCGCAGATGCGGCGCCCGCAAGTATACCGACTATAATGGCGGTGCCGACCTAAACCCCCAAGGCGACGCCCTTTGCCCATGGCCTTTCGAGTTCGAGCCGCACTGGTCTTTTTTTGCCTGACGGCAGCCGGTGCGGCCCGCGCTGGCGACATGTGTCCCGCCCCGCCGCATCACACGCCGCGCACCGCCGCCGAGATCGCCGCCGACGATCACCGCATCCACATCGACAGCGATGACGCCGTTCTGGGCGTCGACGGCAATGCGGTCCTGAACGGCCGCGTCACCGTGCACCAGGAGGAGCGTAGCGTCACCGCCGACTCGGTCACCTACGACAACGACAGCGGCCGCATCACCGTCCATGGCAAGGTGGATTTCGAGGATCCTCGCTTGCGGGTGCGCAGCGAAACCGGCACCTACGACAGCACCGGCGGCGCGAAATTCGGCGAGGCCGCCTTTGACCTGCTCGACCGCAACGGGCGTGGCGTCGCCAGTTCCATCGACGTGCACCCCGACGGCAAGGTGCAGCTCGCGATGCTGCGCTACACCACCTGCCCGGTCGGCAACCAGGACTGGATGCTGCAGGCCTCCTCGCTCAGTCTCGACACCGCACTCCAGCAGGGGGTGGCGCGCGGCGTGCACATGCGCTTCAAGGGCGTGCCGATCCTATACACGCCCTATCTGTCGTTCCCGCTGGGCGATGCGCGCAAGAGCGGCCTGCTGTTTCCGAGCTTCGCCCACTCCGGCACGAACGGCTACGACGTGGAGATCCCGTACTATTTCAACCTGGCGCCGAACTACGACCTGACGCTCACGCCCGGAGTGCTGAGCGCGCGGGGCGTGCAGCTCGGCGGCGAATTCCGCTACCTGGGCGCAGCCTCCCATGCGCAGATCGAGACCAATTTTCTGCCGAGCGACGCCATCGCGCACAGCGACCGCGCCTACATGCACGTCACGGACATCACCGACCTCAGTTCGCGGCTGCGCCTCGACGTGGACGTCGCCAGCGTGAGCGACAGCAACTACTTCGAGAATTTCGCGGTCGGATCCGACCAGACCAGCGTCACCTACCTCGAGCGGCGCGCCTCGCTGCTCTACGATGACGACTACTGGCGGGTGCGCGCCCAGCTGCAGAATTTCCAGACCATCGACATTGCGCTGGCCGCAGACCAGCGGCCCTACTCGAGCGTGCCGCGGGTGCAGGCCGACGGATTGTGGCCGATCGGCGACACGAATTTCGAATTCGCCATGGGCGCCGAAGCGGTGGATTTCCTGCGCGGCGTGGGGCCCACCGGCCTGCGCCTCGATCTGTCCCCGGAATTCCGCTGGTCGGAACGCACCGCCGGCTGGTTCTTCGTGCCGGCCGTCGGCTACCGCTTCACCCAGTACGACCTGCAGAACGTGCAGCCGGGCGATCCGCAAACGCCGACGCGAGCTCTGCCGTATGCGCGGCTCGACACCGGACTGGTGTTCGAGCGCGACGCCGGCGCGGATGGCGGGCGCACCCAGACCCTGGAGCCGCGGCTGGTCTACAGCTACGTGCCCTACCGCAACCAGGACGCTCTGCCGTTGTTCGACACCGGGCTGCCGGATCTGAACCTGACCGAATTGTTCCGCACCAACCGTTTCGTGGGCGCCGACCGGGTCGGCGACGCGGATCAGCTGAGCATGGGCATGACCACCCGCCTGTTCGACAGCGTGACCGGACTACAATACCTGTCGGCCACATTAGGTCAAACACGCTACTTCTCGGAGCCCAAGGTGACGCTGCCCGGCCTGACTCCGGAGATCTACCGGGCCTCGGATCTCATCGGCCAGGTCTCCGTCACCGCCTACAAGGATTTCAGCGTCAACCTCGAATATCAATGGAATCCGTACACCTCGGTCACCGACAAATCCGAGGTCCTGATCCAGTACCGCCCCAACCCCTCCGAGGTGGTGAATGTCGGCTATCGCTTCCAACGCGACATCCTGGAGCAATGGGACGCTTCGTTCGCCTGGCCGATCGCCGACCACTGGAACACCGTCGGCAGCATGGTGTATTCGCTCGTGGACCATCAAATCATCGAACAGGTGGCCGGATTCGAGTATAAGAGCTGCTGCTGGCGGATTCAGGTGGTGCAGCGCCGCTATCTCACCAGCCGCACCGGCACACTGGACACCTCGATTGCATTACAATTGGAACTCGTGGGCTTGAGTTCGGTCGGAAAATCGGCGGATACTTTCCTGGAGCGCTCGATTCGCGGATACTCCGCGCGCCAGCCGGACGCCCAGTTGCCTTGAAATTCTCAACGAGTGGATGTGATGCGCCAATTAGCCGTTCTCGGTTTGGTCTTGATCGGAATCCTGCGGGTTCCTGTCGCCCTGGCGCAGACGCGCGATCTCGGCGTGCACGGCGAATTGCTGGATCGCATCGCGGCGGTGGTCAACGACGGCCTGGTCCTCAAGAGCGAGCTCGACGCGCAAATCGACGCGGTGACCAAGCGCCTGCAGGAACAGAAGGTGCAGATGCCATCCGCCAGCGTGCTCAGACAACAGGTGCTCGAGCGGCTGATCCTGTCGGAGATCCAGGTGCAGCGCGCCAAGCGTGTGGGCCTCGCGATATCCGACGAACAATTGAACGGCACGCTGCAGGAGATTGCCGCGCGCAACAAGATTCCCTTCGACCAGCTGCCCACCGCGCTGCAGGCCCAGGGCATCGACTACAAGACCTATCGCGAACAGATGCGCAAGGAAATGGTGCTGAGCACGCTGCGCGAGCGCGACGTGATCGCCCACATCAACGTGAGCCCGCACGAGCTGGAACAATATCTCGCGCGCCAGCAAAGCGCCGCCACCAACGATGAATTCAACGTCTCGCACATCCTGCTGTCCCTGCCGGAGGCCGCCACCCCGCAACAGCTCGCCGAAATCACGCGCAAGGCCCGTGATCTGGCGGACCGCGCCTCCAAGGGCGAGGACTTCGGCCAGCTGGCCATCGCCAATTCGAACGGACAGACCGCGCTCGACGGCGGTCAGCTCGGCTGGCGCAAGGGCTCCCAGCTGCCGCAATTCATCCTGGATCTGGTGACCAAGATGAAGCCCGGGGACGTCAGCGAACCGGTGCGCACCCCGAGCGGCTTTCACATCGTCAAGTTGAACGAGCGGCGCAGCGGCGAGGCCCAGGTGATCATCAATCAGATCCACGTGCGGCACATCCTGATGAAGCCGAACGAGCTCGACGACGATGAGACGGTGCGCCAGAAGCTCTCCAAGCTGCGCGAGCGCATCCTCAAGGGTGAGGATTTCGCCGGCATCGCCTCGGCCACCTCGGAGGATCCGGGTTCGGCACCCGACGGCGGCGATCTCGGCTGGACCGGTCCCGGAACCTTCGTGCCTGAATTCGACAAGGCGGTCGCGGATCTGAAGGTCAACGAGATCAGCGAGCCGTTCAAGACACGCTATGGCTGGCACATCGTGCAGCTGTTGGGCACCCGCACCTACGACAGCACGGCCGACGTGCGCCGACAGCACGCCTTCGCCGCCATCCGCGAGAGCAAGGCCGACGAGGAAACCGAGTTGTGGCTGCGCCGTCTGCGGGACGAGGCTTTCGTCGAAATCAAGATGTAGTGTACGTACCGCGGATCGTCATCACCTCGGGCGAGCCGGCCGGAATAGGGCCGGACGCCTGCGTCGTGATCGCGCAGTCGGACTGGCCGGCCGATCTGGTGGTCACCGGCGACGCATCCCTGATGGCCGCGACCGCCGCCGAGCTCGGATTGACGCTGCGCCTGACGCGCTACGAGCCGTCGGCAGCGCATGCGGCGCATGCCGCGGGCAGCCTGCGGGTGCTGCACGTGCCGACGGCGGCGCCGGTGGTTGCCGGCCGCCTCGATTCCGCCAATGCCGGCTACGTGCTCGGGCAGCTCGATGCCGCATGCGACGGCTGCATGAACGGCGAATTCGCGGCGATGGTCACCGCGCCGGTGCAGAAAAGCGTGATCATGGACGCCGGCATCCCATTCACCGGCCACACGGAGTACCTCGCCGCGAGAACCCGCGCGGCGCTGCCGGTGATGCTGCTGGTGACCGGCGCCCTGCGGGTCGCCCTGGTCACCACCCATCTGCCGCTTGCCGAAGTGCCGAGGTCGATCACCCGCGAGCGGCTGCGGGCCACCTTGCGTGTGGTGCATGCGGATCTGGGACGGCATTTCGGATTCGGCGCACCGCGCATTGCGGTGCTCGGCTTGAATCCGCACGCGGGCGAATCCGGGCATCTGGGCCGTGAAGAGATCGAGGTGATCGCTCCCGTCATCGATCAGTTACGCGCCGAAGGCCTGGATCTCAAGGGTCCCCTGCCGGCCGACACGGCCTTCACGCCGCGCCTGCTCGGCGACACCGACGTGGTCGTCGCCATGTATCACGACCAGGGATTGCCGGTGATCAAGTACGCGGGCTTCGGCAATGCGGTGAACATGACGCTCGGACTGCCGATATTGCGCACCAGCGTGGACCACGGCACGGCCTTGTCGCTGGCGCGCAGCGGTGGCGCCGACGCCGGCAGTCTGCGCGCCGCGCTGGCGCTCGCCATCCAATTGTCGAGCCCAGCTGCGGGCTCCGGCCCCGGGCATGCCGGTACGTAAGCGTTTCGGCCAGCATTTCCTGCACGACACCGGAACCATCCGCCGCATCATCGAGGCCGTCGCCCCGCGGCCCGATGAGCGCCTGGTCGAGGTCGGCCCCGGCCGCGGAGCGCTGACCTTTGGCCTGCTGGAGCGCGCCGGCAGTCTGGATGCGGTGGAAATCGACCGCGATCTGGCGGCGGCGCTTGCGCGTGACCCGCGCGCGGCAGGCCTCACGCTACATGTCGAGAACGTGCTCGACACGGATTTTTTGCGGCTGCGCGGCGACGGTCCGCGGTTGCGCGTCATCGGCAATCTGCCCTACAACATCTCCACGCCGCTGCTGTTTCGCCTGCTGGCGCAGCGCGCAGCCATCGCCGACATGCACTTCATGCTTCAGAAAGAGGTGGTGCAGCGGATGGCGGCCGGGCCCGGCGGCAAGGACTACGGTCGCCTGACGGTCATGCTCGCCGCCTACGCCGAAGTGCAGGCCCTGTTCGACGTGGGTCCGGGCGCGTTCCAGCCGCGGCCCAAGGTCTGGTCGGCGATCGTGCGACTTATTCCCGCACCCGGCGCCCGCTTCGAGATCGGCGATGATGCGGCCCTGCGCACCGTGGTCACGGCGGCCTTCTCGCACCGGCGCAAGACACTGCGCAATGGTCTGAAAGGATTGCTGGACTCCGCGGATTTGGAGGCCTGCGGCGTGGACGCGGGTTTGCGCCCGGAAACCCTTGCTCCGCGGCAATTCGGCCTGCTTGCCGCCCGCTACCGGCAGCGGCGCGAGGCAGCGGCGCGACAAAGCCCGTAGGCGCCGCGGCAGTCCGCTATACTCGGTCGCAGATGGCCGGATACCGCAAATTATTGGTGCTGTTGGATCTGTCCGATGACAGCGAACAGGTTGCCGTCGCCGCCCGCGATCTTGCGGCCCATTCGAACGCCGAGATCATCGCCATGCATGTGGTCGAGTACATTCCGGTCGAACCGATGGGCGAGTCGGTGATGCCGACCATGCAGATCGAAATGGAGCTGACGAAACGTTCGATGCAGCAGCTTCAGGACCTGGTGCACCGGCTCGGCATGACACGCACCCGCTGCCGGGTCGAAAATGGCGCGACCAAGGCGGAGATCCTGCGGGTCGCCTCGGCGGAGAAACCGGATTTGATCGTGCTCGGCAGCCGCGAGCGCCACGGTCTCGCAATTCTGGTGAATTTCACGGAAGATACGGTCCTGCACGCCGCACACTGCGACTTGCTGGCGGTGCGTTTGTCGTAATTCCGTGCAAATCATGACAACCGAGCACTCTGGGCCCCGAATCCGCGTCGAAGTCGAAACCTCCTACATCGAGGAACAATCCGACCCGCGCGACAAACGCTTCGTGTTCTCCTACACGATAACCATCCGCAACGAGGGCCAGGTTCCGGCGCGCCTGTTGACCCGCCACTGGATCATCACCGACGCCAACGGCAACGTGAAGGAAATGCGCGGCGACGGCGTAGTCGGCGAGCAGCCCTACCTGAAGCCCGGCCAGGGATTTCGCTACTCGAGCGGCGCGGTCATCGAGACTCCCGTCGGCACCATGCAGGGCAGCTATCAGATGATGGCCGACGACGGGCACCAGTTCGATGCCCCGATCGCGCCCTTCAGGCTCGCCATGCCGGGAGTGCTGCATTAGGGCGACGTGATATGGCGCTGTACGCGATCGGCGACGTGCAGGGCTGCGATGCCGAACTCGGCGAGCTGCTGAATCAATTGAATTACTCGGCCGACCGCGACCAATTGTGGTTCGTGGGCGACCTCGTGAATCGCGGTCCGGAATCGGCCGGCGTGCTGCGCAGGATCCGTGCGCTCGACGCCGCCGCCACGGTGACGCTCGGCAATCACGATTTGCACCTGCTCGCGGTGGCGCGCGGCGGCGCCCCGCAGCGTAGCGGCGACACTCTCGATGAGATTCTGGCCGCGCCGGATCGCGAGGTGCTGCTCGACTGGCTGGCGGCGCGCCCTCTCATGCATCATGATGCCGCCGCCGGACTGTGCCTGCTGCACGCCGGACTGCCGCCGCAATGGGACATCGCCACCGCCGAAGGCTGTGCACGCGAATTCGAAGCCGCTCTCAAGGCCGATCCGGCCGCTCTGTTCGCAACGCTGTACGGCGATCTGCCGGATTTATGGAACGCGCGGCTCGCGGGTGCCGGGCGGCTGCGCTACGTCGCGAATTGCCTGACGCGTCTGCGCTACCTGCATCCCGACGGGCGACTCGCGCTGCGCGCCAAGGGAGCGCCGCACAAGGGCGAAGCGAAGTCGCTGATCCCGTGGTTTGCGGTGCCCGGCGCCCGCTGGCGCGGCACGCGCATCGTGTTCGGCCACTGGTCGACGCTCGGATTCTTCGGCAATGCCGACGTGATCGGCCTGGATACGGGCTGCGTCTGGGGCGGCAGCCTGACGGCGCTGCGTCTGGATGTGTCGGATGCGAAGCCGGTATCGGTCGGTTGCCGGGCGCGCCGGGTGTGAGCGCGCCTTGCGTGGGCGGCGCGTCAGGGCTTGGGCACCGCCCGCAACACCTCGCCGATGACCCGGTAGCTGCTGCCGCTCTCCTGGTACGGCACGCAGGTAATTTTTTGCGTCACGGCGCGGGTGGCGAGTTTCGGCAGAATCTGCCGGGCGAATTCCTCCACCAGTTCGCACTCGCCCGCCCCCATGTTGCGAAATACATCCGTCGATATTCGAAACGGCTCGTAGCGTGCCTCGAACGGTTCCGGGTCGCCCGGTTGCGCCGGCTTGGGCTTGTCCGGTGACGCCGGCGCCGGCGAGTAGAAATCAACGACCAGCCGCGGAATCGGGCCGCCGCGCCGCAGTTCCGCGCCTGAGTCCGCGCAGCCCTGCGCCAGCAGGTGCAGATCGCGACGGGCGCCCAATTCGATCAGCATGGCGCGCACCTTGTCGCGCAGGCCGTCGCAGGTGTAGCGCATGGTGAATCCCAGGTAGGCGAATTGCAGGTGCTGCTTCCTCCAGACGGCGGTCACGGTCGCACCGCTTTGTGCCGGCGCCGGCACCGGCGAGACCGCCAATGCGCCGCTCAGGCACAAAGCCGCCATGAACCTAGGACATCCCATGAATACCTCGTTGACGCAACCCCCGACGGCTGTTTTGACCATGCCGCTGGCGGCGAAGTTTCACTTCGCGCTTATAATGTGCCAATGCCATTGATGCCAGCCTTCAACCTGCACGCGTGGATCGGGGAAAATCGCGCTTTGCTCAAGCCGCCGGTGGGCAACAAGCTGCTGTTCCACGACAGCGACTTCATCATCATGGCGGTGGGTGGTCCGAATGCGCGCAAGGATTTTCATCACGATCCGAGCGAGGAGCTGTTCTACCAGATCGAAGGCGACATGCTGCTCAGGACCGTCCAGGACGGCCGCCTGGTCGAGGTGCCCATCCGGGCCGGCGAGTTGTTCCTGCTGCCAGCGGAAATGCCGCATTCGCCGCAGCGGCCGGCGGGCAGCGTCGGAATCGTCGTGGAGCGGCGGCGCCGGCCCCATGAGCTCGACGGCTTCTCCTGGTACTGCGAGCAATGCGGCCACCGCCTGCACCTGGAGCGGGTTGCGGTGAGCGACATCGAGACCCAGTTGCCCGCGATATTCGAACGGTTCTATTCGAGCCTGCCGCAGCGCACCTGCGGGGCCTGCGGCAGCGTCATGCAGGCGCCGGTCAGGTGAGGGGCGTCTGCAGCCGCTAGCCATGGAATTCTCCGCCGCGGACGCCGCCCGTCGCGACGCGGCCGACCCGCTGGCGCGGTTCGCGGCCGAATTTCATCTTCCGCACGACGACGCCGGACGCCGGCTCACCTATCTGTGCGGCCACTCCCTCGGTCTGCAGCCGAAGTCGGCCGCCGGATTCGTCGACCAGGAGCTCGGCGATTGGCGCCGCCTGGGCGTGCTCGGCCACACGCAGGCCCTGCGCCCCTGGATCGCCTATCACGAGGCGGCGGCCGCGCCGCTGGCGCGTCTCGCCGGTGCCCTCGAGAGCGAGGTGGTCGCGATGAATTCCCTCACCGTCAATCTGCATCTGATGATGGTGAGTTTCTTCAGACCGGCCGGCAGCCGGCATTGCGTGCTCATGGAGAAATCGGCGTTTCCCTCCGACCGCTATGCCGTGGTGTCGCAGCTGCAGTACCATGGCCTGGATCCGCAGACCTCGCTGATCGAAGTCGAGCCGCGCCCGGGCGAGCGCTCGCTGCGCACGGAGGACCTGGTCGAGTGCATCGGCCGCGAGGCACCGCGGCTCGCACTGGTGCTGCTGCCGGGCGTGCAATATCTTACCGGCCAGGCGCTCGATCTGGCGCCGCTCACCGCCGCCGCGCGGGCCGCCGGTGCCGCGGTCGGTCTGGATCTCGCCCACGCGATCGGCAATACGCCGCTACGGCTGCATGATTGGAGCGCGGATTTCGCCGTGTGGTGCAGCTACAAGTACCTGAACGCCGGACCGGGCGCGGTCGGCGGCTGCTTCGTGCACGAGCGCCACGCCCACAGCCTCACGCTGCCGCGATTCACCGGCTGGTGGGGCCACGACAAATCGGCGCGCTTCCGCATGCAGCCCGGGTTCGAGGCGATGGCGGGCGCCGAAGGCTGGCAGATCAGCAATCCGCCGATTCTGTCGATGGCGCCGCTGCTCGCCTCGCTGCAAGTGTTCGATGCGGCGGACCTGCGCCGCCTGCGGGATAAGTCGCTGTCGCTGACCGCGTATCTGCACGACGGCATCGCGCGTTCGCTGGGCGCGGCGGTGCAGATCCTCACGCCGCCGGAGGGGCACGCGCGCGGCTGTCAGTTGAGTCTGCGCATCAACCGCCCGCCGCACGCCGCACGCCGCTGCCATGAACTGCTGCGCGCCGCCGGCGTGCTCGGCGATTGGCGCGAGCCCGACGTGCTGCGGCTATCGCCGGTGCCGCTCTATAATTCGTATGCCGATGTGTTCACCGCCGTGCAGGCGCTCGCGGACGCGCTGCGCCCATGAGCTCGCAGCCCGTGAGCATCGTGGGCGCCGGCCCGACCGGGGCGCTGCTCGCCATCCTGCTGCGGCGGCGCGGCATGCCGGTGACCGTGTACGACAGCCGGCCGCTGCACCAATCCGCCGATGCGGGCCGCTCGATCAATCTGGCGCTCGCCGATCGCGGCATCCACGCCCTGAAGACCGCCGGGGTCTACGACGCCATTCGCAGCGCGGGCGTGCCGATGCGCGGCCGGATGATCCACGACCGGCACGGGGGCACCTCGCTGCAGCCGTACGGGCAGCGGCCGCAGGAGATGCTGCTCTCCATCTCGCGGGAGCGGCTGCGCCGGGCGCTGCTGGAGGTCGCCGCGCAGCAGGGGGCGCGCGTGAACTTCGAACATCGGCTGGAGACCGCCGATTTCGCGGCAGGCACGGCGCAGCTGCGCGACCTGCGCGGCGACCGGCTGCTGCATGTCGCCATGCGGCCGCTGCTCGCCGGCGACGGGGCCGGCTCGCGCATGCGCCGCTGCCTGGTCGAGCACGGCTTGATCGGGGCGCAAGAGGTGGATCTGGGGCACGGCTACAAGGAACTGTCGATTCCGGCGGGACCCGACGGCGAATACCGCATGGCGCACGACGCGCTGCACATCTGGCCGCGCGGCGGCCACATGCTGATCGCGCTGCCGAACGAGGACGGCAGCTTCACGGCCACCTTGTTCCTGCCGAATCGCGGCGACCCGAGCTTCGCGACGCTCGAGGACCCCGCGGCGATCGAGGGCTTCCTGCGGGATCAATTCCCCGACGCCTGTGCGCTGATGCCCCACCGCGTGCGCGAATTCCAAGCCCGGCCCATCGGCTTTCTCGGCACGGTGTACGCGGCGTCCTGGCGCCACGCGGGGATGACGGCGCTGATCGGCGACGCCGCGCATGCCATCGTGCCCTTTCACGGCCAGGGCATGAACTGCTGCTTCGAGGACTGCGTGGAATTCGACACCTGCGTCGGGCGGCACGAGTCCTGGGAGGCGTGCTTCGCGCGGTTCGAGGCGCTGCGCAAGCCGAACACGGACGCCATCGCGGCGATGGCCCTGGAGAATTACCTGGAGATGCGCGAGCGCGTCGCGGATCCGGACTTCAGGCTGCAACAGGCCCTCGCCCTGGAGCTGGAGCGGCGCCATCCGCAGCGCTTCATCCCGCGCTATTCCATGGTGATGTTCCACCACGAGATTCCCTATCTGCTGGCGCTCGAGCGCGGCGCCGTCCAGGCGCGCCTGCTCGCGCGGCTGACGGCCGGCCGCACGAACCTCGCACAGATCGATTTCGAGGACGCGGCCCGCGAGATCGGCTCGTTGCTGCCGCCGATTTAGCCGCGCCGGAAAATCAGGCCGCACTGCGCTCGAGTGTGATGAAGCTGTACGCCCAGGCATGCTGCGCGTCCGCTTCATGGCGCAGGCTCTGCGTCACCCGCCACCCGGGATCGCGCCAGCCGTCGAAGAAGGTGTCGCCCTCGATCTGCGCATGCACCAGCGTCAGATGGATGCGCCGCGCGAGCGCCAGGCATTGGCGGTACACGATGGCGCCGCCGATCACCATGATGGTCTCGCTGCCGGCGGCAGCGGCGCGCGCCGCATCGAGCGTCGATACGACGCTGCAGCCCGCGGCCTGGAAGTCCGTGCGCCGGCTCAGCACGAGATTGGTCCGCCCCGGCAGCGCTTTGCCGATGGCCTCATGGGTGCTGCGGCCCATCAGCACGGGTTTGCCGAGGGTGATCGACTTGAAGCGCCGCAGATCCGCAGGCAGATGCCAGGGCAGCGCGTTGCCGCGCCCGATGACATCGTTTTCGGCAGCCGCGAGCACGAGTTCCAGGGCGGGTGTGTGCACCCGGAAGTTATACCGCGCGGCGTCCGCGCCGGCCAGCCATCGCGGCCGGCCGGGCGGGAAACGACCCCCCTTAGTTGCGGGCGGCGAGCCGCGATGCGGTGGTGAGCGGCTTGATCGCCAGCTCGGTCACCACGCCTTCGGTGCTCGCCGAACAGCGGGCGGTGGCGACGTCGAGGCCCGTCTTCGGATCCTTCGCCTGCATTTCGAAGGTGAATTCACGCGCGAAGATCTGCGAGAAGTTGCCGAAGTTTCCATCGGTCAGATAGGACACCTTGTACTTCGGTGCGGCCGAGCCGGGCGATGCGATGCCCGTCGCAAACGCTTGCGCGCAGGCGGCGAGCGATGCGCTCTCGGGAGACGCACTGGAGATCGAGGGTGAGATGGCGGCCGCGGCGGCCAGGGAGACTACGACATTACGGATATTCATGGTGGTATTCCTTGAGGGTCAAAGATACCAACGCCCCGCCGACACCATAGTTCGCCGCCGGACGTGCTACAAACGAGAAAACTTGGGCGGCCGTCGGATTTTTCTCATCTGTAGGACATTGCCGACATCAAGCCACGCGGCATTCGTTGAGGATCCAGCGCGTGAGCTCCTGCAGATCCTCGCGTTCGCGATCCTCGGGCCGCTGCAGCAGCACATAGCTCTCGTTGGTGGTGAGCTCCGCGTCGAACAGCTTGACCAGGCCGCCGGCGGCGAAGCGATCGGCGCTGAGCCGCGCCGGCACGAGCGCGACGCCGACGCCCTGCTCCGCGGCGAGCACCACCGCCGACATGGTGTCCAGCCGCACCAGCCGGTTGGGCTTGGTCGGCTCGATGCCGAGACCCAGCGCCCAGCGTTCCCACGCATCGCGCCGCTCCTCGTGCACCAGCAGCGTCTTGCCGTTGAGGTCGGCGTAGTCATCGATGGGATTGTCGAGCAGGAACGCCGGCGAGCACGCCGCGATGAAGCTTTGCGCGAACAGCTCGTGCACGGTCAGCCCGTCCCACGGCCCCGCGCCGACCACGATCGACAGGTCCGCCTCGGGCGGATGGGACTTGGGCGCGGACAGGGCCGTCTCGATCCGGATGTCGGTCTCCTCGCGGGCCTGCGAGAAGGAGGCGAGCCGCGGCAGCAGCATTTCGTTGGCGAAGAACGGCGGCACGTTCAGACGGATGATGGTGCGCCCATAGCGCTCCTGCAGCTGTTCGGTGACCGATTCGAGCTTGGAGAAAATGTCGTTGATGTGCTCGAGGTAATGAGCGCCGGCGTCGGTGAGCGAGAGCGTGCGCACGCCGCGCTCGAACAGCGCGACGCCGAGCTGCTCCTCGAGCGACTTGATCTGATGGCTCACGGCCGAGGGCGTGACGAACAACTCCTCGGCCGCCGCCTTGAAGCTTTGCAGCTTGGCCGCGACCTGGAATGTCTTGAGAAATTTGAGCGACGGCAGGCGCATAAAAAAACAACCACGGTGGACTGCGAGGACATTACAGAGGACGAACCTGCCCTTCGACGGTTCACATCCGTATACTACACAAACATTGCAAGCAACAATCGTGCCAGAGGGTTGAATAGGTCAAATTGCCGAAATGAGCGCGTCCACCGCCGGCGCCGCCGTCCCAGGGAGCGGTCATCGATGCATGCCGCACGGTTCTGGCGCAATGCCGCGCGCGCATGTCCTCACCGGAGCCTGCAGAACCCGTCACGGGCGGCTGCAGAACCAGCCGCTCAAGCTCCAGCGGCCGCACCGCGCGGGCCGCACTTCGTGCTCGCGGCCCGGTGTCAGAAACCACACCAGCCTGCCGCCCTTCGGCTCGACGTCGAGGCATGCGCCGGCCGCATCGTACAGCCGCAGCTCACCGCCCGCGCGCGGGTCCCAGCGGGCATTCAAGTAAATCGCCAGCGACACCCGCCGTGCGGTGCGGCCATGCGGTTGATCCACGTGGCGCGCGTAGCCGGCCCCCGGCGGATACCACGCGTACTGTAATTCCAACTCGAACACTCCGAGGCCGGCCTCGAGGTTCAACCCGAGCCGCAGCTGCTCGAGTTCGCGCAGCAGATCGCGCTCGGCTGCATACCGCGGTTCGGCCAGCCAGCAGATCGAATCGCCGCGGATCTCCGCGTGCCGCAGCCGATCCCCCCCGGCGCCGATGCTCGCGGGACGAAACTCGCCGCCCCGCATGCGCCGCTCGGCACAGGTGCGCAGCGCGCGCAGCGCGCGCGCATCGAGGAAGCCGTCGTGGACGGCAACGCCGGTGGCGAGCAGCGCCTCCACGGCGGCGCGCATCAATCAGCGTTTGACGCCGCGCGTTTGCTTGCCGCGGCGCGTGTGCTTGACGCCGCGCG
>PLET01000039.1 GCA_003137095.1 Gammaproteobacteria bacterium | reverse complement strand
GGCCATCTTTGAAGGTCGCAGTTGGGCCAACTGCAGTCAATCAACCGGCCGAAGTGGCTTCCGGAGACCGACCATTCGCATGATGTTTGACGTGCCCTTGGGCAAGTGTTCTATTGCTCCAGCCGGCGGGCAAGGATCGCGCTGGCGTTGTCAAATATTTTCATCGCGTTTCGTTGATGTAGGAGAGAAGACGATGCGAGGGTTTAAGCAGCTTCTCCGTTTGCCAACCAGTTCGTGCGGTCCTCAACCCTACGACCCGGACAACCGCGGCCCCGCTCCTCGGACAAGATTCGTTCCGTGACGTCACTGCACCTGCCATCAGCCGACGCAAAGGAAAATAATGAACGCCAGGTTCCCCGTCGCCCGCATCGTTCTAATAGCCGCACTTGTTGTCCTTGGCGGTGGCGGCGTTGCAAGCGCTGACACGCAGCCCACCTATATTGCCTACGGCAGCAATCCTGCGGCTGGCAATTCTTTTGTCTTCGCCGGCACTCGCTTCTACTACGAAACCTACGGCGAGGGCGTGCCACTGCTGCTGATCCACGCGAACGGTGAATCGATCGGGAGTTTCAAGGGACAGATTGGAGATTTCGCGAGCCACCACCGGGTTATTGCCATGGATAGCCGCGGACAGGGCAAATCCGATCTGGGGACAGCTGCCTTAACCTATGAACAGATGGCCGAGGATACCAATGCGCTGCTAAATCACCTCAGGCTCAGTCAGGTCAAGGTTCTGGGCTGGAGTGATGGTGGCATCATCGGCCTGTTATTGGCAATCCGTCATCCGGAGAAAGTCGGCATGCTCGCAGTGATGGGTGCGAACCTCCAGCCGGATGCAGCGTATCCGTGGGCGGTGGATGGCAATTTACGCGTTCGTAACCGGATTACTGCGCAACTGACCACCAGCAAGAATCCGAAGCCCCTACGGCTCCAACTGCAATTACTCGATTTGTTGGGAAAGCAGCCACACATACCGCTGACCGATCTGGCCATCATCATGGCGCCGACACTGGTGATGGCCGCTGACCGCGATGTGATCCGCGATGAGCATACGCTCAGCATGTTCCACGCCATTCAGAAATCGCAGCTGGCCATCTTCCCTGGCGCGACACACATGATCCCGGCGCAAGATCCTTCGCGCTTCAACAGAACGGTACTCGATTTCTTCGACAGGCCGTTCGCGATGCCGGACACGAAGGATCTGGGGTGGTTTGACTAGTCGGGAGAGTAATCGCTCCAAAAGTGGGCTGCTCCCGACCTGCCGTTCGTGACCGGCCGGATTGGGTCGAGTCCTGCCATTGACCGGAACGGGCATCAGTCACTCGACCCCGCCTGTCTTGACGACGATTCCCATTGCAGTAAGCCCCATCATCGATGCCGGCACGGCATCGTTGTCACTATTCCAGCGACCGCGTTCACGATGCGCTGGAAACCGTGATCACGATCAGCCGGAATATGCAGAACGTCCGCCAACTTGATTTTTCGGCACTGCAAGCGGCAAATCATTGGCTCGGATTGGCCAGCGATGGCTGGAAGTGGAGCGGGCGATGGGAATCGAACCCACGGGGAAGGTGCCGTCCGCCGGGCACCCCAACCTGGCCCAAAGAGCTAGCTGCGCGGACGCACCTTGCTTAAGCGGTCTGCCATTCGAGTCTGCCATCCAGGACCGGTGGCCCGCCACAGTTCGATTACATCCGCCGGCAGCCGCAGAGAGATCGCTTTGCGCGGATTCAGCGACCGTGGCCTGCCGCCCTTCTTCACCGTCGCTCGAGACAGCATTTTTTCTGTCAGTTCGGGCAGTTCTTTGTATTCCGCCGCCTTGATGACGTGAGCGTCCACACGTGCAAGGTCAGATTTCAAGGAGCGGTGCGATCCGCGCTTGTTCACGATCATTGGCTTTCCTCATGCTGAATACGTGGCGTACAGATGCGCCCCGCGGTGCATACCCAATCACGACGATCCTACCTTCCAGACGGCCAAAGCAGATAATTCGCCTTTCACCGTAGTCCTTGCGCGTGTCTTCGACCTCAACGGTGACGCCTTCGAATACGCGCACAGCGTCAGCGAAATCGAGACCGCGTTCTGTCATGGTCTTGGATCGCTTTGCTGGATCGAAAGATATACGCGGGCAGTTATTGTATATACAATAACTTACAGTTTCAACCGTGGCTGAGCGGGTCGTTAGGCGATTTCGTGCCCTGCGTCAATGCAAAAAAATAATTGCCTGTGCACACCACGGAACCGGAGCGGCCATCCTGCCATCAGCGCTGGGTCGCTGGTCCAAATGGGCTCGCTTTCACTTTTACCGGCCCCCACGTGAGATTGCGGCCGTCTCCGGCGAATAACGCAGCATGAGACCGACCGACAAAACCCGATTCCTCGCGCTGTTTCAAGCGCATCGCGCCATACTTTACAAGGTGGCTTTCGGGTATTGCCGCTGCCGCGAAGACCGCGTCGACCTGGTCCAGGAGATGGCAATCCAGCTGTGGCGCTCGTTTGGCCGCTACGATCGCCGCGTGAAGTTCTCGACATGGGCCTACCGTGTCGCGATGAACGTGGCCATCTCCCACTTTCGCGTGGAAAAGAGGCGCATTCGCGACACGTTGCCGTTCGACGATCTTGCTTACGACGTCGCGGCCGACGATCCGCTGGCGGGGGAAGCGGGCGACAACATGCAAATACTCGGCCGCTTGATCGACGGGCTCGACGGACTGAACCGCGCATTGATCCTACTCTACCTGGAAGGTCACACCTCGGAAGAGATCGCCGAGATTGTCGGAATCTCGCCGGGCAATGTCACCACCCGCATGAACCGCGTAAAGAACGAACTGCAACGCGGATTCGCGTGCCTCGAAAGCAACCATGAGACCGTTCCATGAGTATTACCCTCGAAGAGCTTCGCAACGAATGGGTTGGCCACAGCCGACGGCTCGATGAGCACTTGCAATTGAATGCGCATCTGCTTCGCGACGACTGGATCGAACGACAGCGCGAGCACATGTGGAAGCTCGGTCCGTTCGGGAAGTTCAGCATGGCCATATGGATCGCGACGGCGGTACTGTTGGGCCTTTTCCTCGGCACGCACGCGAATCAGCCTGCGCTCTTCGTCACCGCACTCGTCCTCGACGTTTGGGTGATCGCGACCGGGATAGTGCAGGTGCGCCAGAAGCAGGCGCTGCGTAACCTGGACTTCGGCTTGCCGCTCATCGAGCTGCAGGCGCGGGTCGAATCGCTTCGCATCGCACGCGTCCGCGCGTTCAATCTAGCGTTCCTCACTGGACAGATCGTGTGGTGGATCCCGTTCATCGTGGTCGTCGCCGGCGCGTTCGGCGCGAACCTATATTTGTCGCCGAAATTCCGAGCCTACGCCGCATGGAACATCGCAGCCGGCATCGCGTTCATCCCTCTGGCGATTTGGCTCTCACGCCGCTACGGCAATAGGCTTTCCCGCTCCTCGATCGTACGGCGCATCGCAGATTCGATCGCCGGTCGCGACATCGCTGCCGCGCGTGACGTCCTGGAGAAGCTACGTCGCTTTGGAAGCGACCCGGATTAAGCGATGCCGCCAAACGATGGTTTCTACGGATGTCGCCCGACTCTATGGCTGTAGTCGGCCCGACAGCAACAATTCGTGGGCCAGGGACGAAGCGACGTTGGCTGCATTGGCCAGCTTGGCTGGGGAGTGGAGCGGGCGATGGGAATCGAACATATCGCTCCGAAGCCGCTGATCTTTTTAAATCAAGGTGTTATGAGATCGCTGGAGCGCTGCGTGCGATTATTGTGTGAAAAACGGTGCCATAGGAACCAACGCCAGCCAAGGACACCGTCGTAAGTCACTCGTTGGTTGCTATGGTGGCATTTTTATGCCATGATTTTTACCATGAAAACTACCATCGACGCCGCCGGGCGAATCGTCGTCCCCAAATCGCTTCGCCAGGCACTCAACATCAAACCTGGCCAGACTCTCGAGATTCGCGCCGGTGATGGGCGACTCGAAATAGAGATCACCGCAACTCCGATGACCTTGAAGAGGCGCGGAAAGGATGTCGTTGCGGTCCCGGACGTCGGACTGCCCACGCTCACTGCCGACGCAGTGCGTGAAACCTTAGAGCACATTCGACGTTGAAAGCGGCGGATACCAGCGTGGTCGTCGCTGCATTCGCTTCGTGGCACGAACACCATAATCGAGCGCGCGAAGCCCTAGATCGTGGTCTTCGCATGATTGACCATTGTGCGCTGGAGACATACTCAGTATTGACTCGACTGCCTCCTCCGCATCGTTGTGCGGCAGACGTCGTACGAGACTTTCTCCGAGCACGCTTTGTAGAACCGTTCCTTCGCATGGATGGTCCACTCTATAAGGACTTTGTCTTGGCGCTGCCGGAACATTCTGTAACCGGCGGTGGCGCATACGACGCGCTCGTCGCCGCCACCGCGGCAGCGCATTCGGCGTCGCTGATTACCTGCGATCGTCGCGCGGCTTTGGTTTACGAGTCTTATGGACTGCGAGCCACTTTCATCGGCTGACGTGCGGCAGATCGATGGCCGTACTTGCATGACCTCCAAATCGCGAATGCTCAAGATAAACACCGTTGAGCGTGAGATCGGCGAGAGAGTTAGGGCGGCAAAACTACAGCTTCGATTCGATAGGGTGGTCCGGCGCCTTGCAGGCGATTTGAAAGCAACGCTAGCCAGCGCTCTGCCAGAAGGACAGAGCGTAGTAATCACGGTTACGGCCCAGGGGCGGGCGATGGGGATTGAAAATGTCGCGCTAGAATAACCAAAATCCTGAAATCAATGCCTGATTTGTTCTTGAATAACCCGAGCTATTCCCGGTCTGAGATGCGAGACGCGGATTTGCGGACGGGTTCAAAGGGAGCAGCTTGAAGATCCTATGTCTTTTGATGGCGGTTCTTTTGTCCTGCGGCGCGAGCACGGCTTCGGCGGCCTGCAGGCCTCGGCCCGGCGACACCGACGCAGTGGTCAAGACAATGCATGATTTCTTCGATGCGGCGGCCCGGGGCGATCTCGACAAATTCCACGATCTGGTTCTCGGCAGCTTCTACGCTTATGACGGCGGCAAGCGCTGGGAGGGCGACTCCCTCATGCGCGCCCTCATCGAGTGGCATCGCCAAGGAATGAAGCTGGCTTGGTCAATCAACGATCCGGAGGTGCATGTCGATTGCGACATGGCTTGGATCACTTACCTCAACCGGGGGCAGATGCAAAAGCCCGGAGACGCGGCGCCGACGCCGACCAACTGGCTGGAATCGGTAGCGCTGCAGCGTCAGGGCAACGGCTGGAAGCTGGCTTTCCTGCACAGCACCCGCATGGAGGCTGCGCCGGCGACGGCAAAGAGCGAGAGCGGGTTTGATCAAGCCCAGATCGCGGCCGCTCTTGCGGCGGCTCCGCCATCCATCGCTGCCGGCGCGACCGTGATTGCGCGTGACGCTTCCGGCGCCAAAACCGTGCTGCGCCAGGGAAATAACGGCTGGATCTGCCATCCGCCTTATCCCGACGGCGATCCTGAGCCGCGTCCAGCCTGCACCGATGAAAACGGGCAAGCTTTCTTCAAAGCGTTTGGTGCCGGACAACCTCCCGATCCCGCGAAGCCGGGTTATTCTTATATGTTGCAGGGCGGTTCAGGTTGGAGCAACACTGATCCCATGGCGGAGAAGCTGCCGCCGGACCGTAAGGACTATATCCACATCCCGCCGCATTTCATGATCTTGGATGCCAAGATGGCCAATGAGTCGGGATTGCCGCTGCACGATCCCGACCCGGACACCCATTTTCCCTTCGTCATGTTCGGCGGGACGCCTTATGCAATTCTTATCATTCCGGTGCAGTAGGGTTTTATTCTCGATTAGGCTCCCGCATGATCAGCGAGGCTCTGCGGGACAATGCGGCATGTGCGGTTATTTCGCCTCCAAGCTCGCCAATGACGTCCAGTCCGGTCCTGGTGGCTTTAAGTGCGGCGCGCGAGCCGGGCATTAATCATCGCACGTAGTTTAGAGCTGCCGTTCGCGAGTGCCGATGCGAGGAACCGAAATGGCTGTCACTGGCCCGCAATGGCTGGAGTTGGAGCGGGCGATGGGAATCGAAAATACCGCTGGGGAGACGGTAATCATCGGGAATCAGAGAGTTATGAACTCGTCCGCGCGCTGCGTGCTTTGATATAGGCGCTGAAGGCGGATTCTCAAATCTACGCATTTACGCGCATTTTAGGCACGGGTTATGGCATCAAGTGATGCTAATATAGGTGCTCTGGATTGGAGTACGACGATGCGCACGACGGTAACTCTGGATGATGACTTGCTCGCCAAAGCGACCAAAATGATGGGCGGTCTTGATCGCTCTAGCATGTTACGTGAGGGGCTTAAGGCGCTGATCGAGCGAGAAAGCGCTATACGGCTCGCCAAGCTGGGCGGCACTCAACCTCAGCTTCAACCAGTCCCGAGAAGGCGCGCTTCCGCGGCAACATGATTCTTNNGTGGGCGAACTCGCCTGCGGCAACTTCTCGAACCGTGAAGCAACGCTTGAACTTCTGCAACAACTGCGTTCGGTAACCGTCGCTGAACACGACGAGGTCATGACCTTCATCCGCGCGCAAAAACTCTACGGCCGAGGCGTTGGGTATGTAGACGTTCACCTGCTCGCTGGCGCGGCTATTGACCAATGCCAGTTTTGGACCTTGGACAAGCGACTCAATGCGGTGGCAGCGAGCATCGNNNTCTTCGTATGTCGCGCTGTGGCGGCGCGCCAAACAGGCGGGAGTATTCCCGGCTGAACTGTGAGGCACTTTCGTAGCCTACCCGCCCGCTGGCGTTGCTCGCGTCGAGATCCTCGTTGAGCATCAGTTGCCGTGCCTCCTGGAGGCGCAACTGTTTCTGGTATTGCAACGGACTTACGCCAGTAATGTCGCGGAAATGCTGACGAAAGGTGGACGGGCGCCGGCTTCTTTGAGGAACTCA
>PLET01000032.1 GCA_003137095.1 Gammaproteobacteria bacterium | reverse complement strand
GTTGAAGCGACTGGGCGCGGAGTTGGAACTGACGTTTCATTGCCGAACTTGCAAGCGGACATCTCGGTGCCGCTGGCCCCGTAAAGCGCATCGCGGTTCGCTCTAGCCCGCGAGTGAGTTGGCACGAAGGTCTCGATCGTAAGTCAGATATACCTGCTGTCCGACTCGAGTAGCGCGCGAGAAATGCGGATTGCCTCCCTGGGCCAGCGCACGCCCGAGTTCGGATCACTATCGAGTCCGTGCTTTCCTTGTACTTCAACGTGCAGACTAGCCTTCAGCAGCGCGCAGGCAATACATCCCGAGGAAATGAAGCTCCCCATGCAATATGAAACCATGACAGTCACCGGAATGAAGTGCGGCGGCTGTCCAATAAAGCTCTCGCTTGCGCTGAGGGGAGTCTCCGGCGTCGAGGATGTTCAGGTGTCGCTCGCCTCCGGCGAGGTCACGGTCCACTATGACGAACACCTGACCTCTACTCCTCAATTGAAAGCCATGGTGATCAAAACTGGCTTTGGCGTGGACGGCGTCAGCGCGACGAGCGGGCACGATCCGAGGCCCGACCATTGCGGGTAACTTTCGCTATACAACGGTGGGTGGGGTAGCGAACAGACTCGCGCAAGTATCCGGGCGCAAAGTTCCAAGATGTCGAGCGGCTTCGCAACGGAGAAATATGTGCTACATCGCGTGAAGGATCTGGAGGGGTACACCATTGGCGCGCTTGACGGGGTCATCGGCCACGTCAAGGACTTCTATTTCGATGACGAATCATGGGTCATTCGTTATCTCGTGGTGCAAACCGGTCAGTGGCTTTTACATCGAAACGTATTGATTTCGCCCATCGCGATCAATCAGCCGAACTGGTCCAAACACAGTTTTCCGGCGGTCATTACGCAAGAGCAAGTGAAAAACAGTCCGAGCATCGATACCGATAAGCCGGTTTCCCGTCAGCACGAGAAGGAGTATCTCGGTTACTACGGGTATCCACATTATTGGGTCGGCGGCGGTTTGTGGGGTTGGGGCGTAAATCCAGGGATGATGCTTGGGGGCGGGCTAACCGAAAGGACAACTACCGAATCCAGCAGAGCTCAGGCAGAAAAGATCGGCGGAGATGCCGACGGCAACAGCAATGGTCTGCCGCATGATCCACATCTGCGCAGTGGCAACGAGATCTCGAGCTATGACGTTCACGCGGAGGACGGTGATATCGGTCGCGTCCAGGGCATTCTCGTCGACGAGAAATCCTGGGCAATCCGCTACCTCATTGTAAACACGAGCAATTGGTGGTTAGGCCACCAGGTGCTCATCTCGCCGCAGTGGATTGTGGGTGTGAGTTGGAATGACAGGAAGGTGTCGGTGAGTCTAAATCGCGGTGGGGTGAAAGTCTCCCCGCCTTACGCGCCCGGAAGCAGGGTCGAACGGGACGAGGAAGCGAGCATCTACGATCATTACCGGCGCCCCGGATATTGGGCACGTGAAGTGCAGCTACAGAATCCGGAATTCCGCAACATACCGCTGGGGTCGCCCACGACCACGTACCGGAACCTCTAACGCGTCGTGACGCATAAACTAGGATAGTCGCAATGAACAAAAGCAGAAGCTCCAGAACTACAAGACGCGGTCGAATCGCAGTGCTCGCCGGATGCTTATCGCTCGGGGTCGGAGGTCACTTGCTCGCCGCTCCGACCTTGGAAGCCGCGTCCCGTCAAAAGGTCGCCCAGCAATGCGTAACCGATCTGCAGGCGTTTCACGACGAACTACAGAAGGGCGGCTACTGGCTCTCCAGTTCCGGCTATGGCGGCGGTTATCCTAGGTACGGCTATGTCTACGGCGAACGAGGGATGATGCTGCCGATCGACACGTTTGAATCCAAGGCCGAAGTGCACGCTCGGCCGGGCTATGAGATTCGCACGCTCATGGCCTCGGCCCATATCATGGCGCAACGCGGTCAACAAGCGGCATGCGAGGCGCTGCTCGCCGAAACTCGAGATATATACAAGGATTATGCTGCGAATCTGAACAAGACGGGTGTCGCGAAGGCGGACATGTCAGGCTGGCAGAACCAGCTGATTGCCGCCGCCCAGCCGGTCACCTCTAGCACCGCATCCTTCCGCTCCGATCAGCTGATCGGAGCCGCTGTGGTCACACCCCACAACGACAGTCTTGGTAGCGTCGATGACATCGTGTTAAGTCCGTTGACAGGAAAAATCAGCTATTTGGTAATCGGCCACGGCGGCTTATTCGGCATCGATGAGAAGTACGTTCCGGTACCCTGGGAGGATTTCAAGATGACCCCGGGCGCGACTCTTCTGGTCCTCGATTCCGATAAGAATGCGTTGGATGCGGGCCCGCAGGTAAGGGAGAATCAGTTTTCGGCGAATGGTGACTTCGCCCAGGAGAGTCGGAAAATTGACGATTACTGGAAAGCACACCTGGCGCCATAAACTCCCATCTCAGAGCAAGCGGACGTACTCCCGTTTTTGTGACCGCGTAACATTCGCAACAGCTGAAAAACCCGGGGTTGGGTCAGCTCAAGGTCCACAGAGACGGAACTCGAGGAGATGAGGAACCGCTGCTTCGTGCGAGCACATGCAGTACTCGTTGGGTGTTCACTTGACGTTTTGCAGACCCTCGCTCGATGTCGGCGTGCTCGGTGACTCGGTGGCAGGGACCGGGGGTGGCTCTACCGGTCTGGCCGCCTCAAGACCCCCCATCAGCCACTGGCTCAACATCATAAAGATCACAAACGTCATGACGGTTAGCAGGGTAGAGACGACCGCGGGATTTTTTGTCGGCACCGCCTGCGCAAGGGCTGCCTTAAGCATGGGACGCACGCGATCGCGGGGGCACGGCAGGAGCGCAATCAACGCGGCAGCGATACGCGCGGGATCAAGGCCTACCACGGGCACATTTCGAAGCGCGCCAAGGAGCGACGCAAGCTGCGTCACTGCGCTCTCTAGCGGCAATTGTGTGAGCTTTGAGGCCTCCTCCCACGGATCAACGTCCACTCGTGCCAGAGCCGAGAGAACCGTGAGCGGCATGCCGTTGTTGTCCTCACCCACCGAAGCGTAGAGAAACCGATCGAACTCGCAACCGAGACGAGGTGTGGTACCGGCATTCATCGTACGAGCCTCCCACCTGGTGTACTTTGAATAAATCATACCTGGGCAGCGGCGCACCGTCGGTGGCCCACCGAACAGACGGCGCCCCATCGGGATTGATACACCTGCGGGCCTCCCTTCGCTGATCTGGCTTCGCTCGCAATCCCATGAATCCCGACTCCCCTGGAGACTTAATGAAGAATCCCCGTACTCTCGCGCTGCACGATGTCGGCCAGAGTCTTTGGCTAGATAACATCACCCGCGAACTGCTGCAAAGCGGTACGCTAGCTCGCTACATCCGCGAGCTATCCGTGACCGGCCTTACTTCGAATCCGACGATATTCGAACATGCCATTGCGACCGGCACCCTTTACGATGAAAGCATTCGTGTGTTGACCGCCGCCGGTCTGTCGGGTGAAGCGCTATTTTTTGAGCTTGCACTCGAGGACCTCACGCAGGCAGCGGATTTGTTCCGGCCTATCTTTGAAGCGAGCGAAGGCGCCGACGGTTGGGTATCGTTAGAAGTGTCGCCATTGCTCGCCCACGACGCCACCGGTACCATTCGAGCGGCGGCGCGCCTGCACTCGCAAGCGGCCTGCGCGAATCTCTTGATCAAGATCCCGGGCACGCCTGACGGAATTCTCGCGATCGAGGAATCCATCTTCGCCGGCATCGCGGTGAATGTTACGCTGCTCTTCTCGTGTGATCACTATCTGGCTGCGGCGCAGGCTTACATGCGTGGCCTTGAACGCCGTGCGACCCTAAGCCTTGACCTGAAAGTCGGATCCGTCGCTTCGCTTTTTGTTAGCCGTTGGGACGTGGCCGACGACGAGTCGATCGTCGGTCCGTTTCGCAACCGCCTGGGCATTGCGATTGCCACGCGTGCCTACAAAGCCTATCGCGAGCTACTCCTATCCGACCGTTGGAAGAAGCTCGAGGCCGCTGGTGCTCTCCCGCAGCGCCTCCTTTGGGCCAGCACGGGCACCAAGGATCCTGCGGCACCCGACACGCTGTATGTGGAGGCGCTGGGCGCCGAAGGCACGATCGACACGGTCCCGGAGACGACGCTGTTGGCTTTCGCGGACCACGGGAAATTGAGCAACCCACTGCTCACAGAAACAAGCTACGGCGAAGACATCATCGCCAAGTTTCGGCACGAAGGGCTTGATGACAACGCGCTCGCTGCACGGCTCCAGCGCGAAGGCGTTGCCAGCTTTGCTAAGTCATGGCGCACGTTGCTCGCGGGGATTGGCGAAAAGTCCCGACCGGTCGCCTCGGCGGTCTCCGCATGAGTGCGGCGGTGGCGATTACGGCCGCTGATCCAATTGGCGACCTTCTCTCCCGAGGCACCTGGAAGGCCCTCCTCGAGCATCATGCCCACGTGGGCGGACAACATATGCGAGAGCTCTTCGCTGCCGATCCGGAACGTGGCACGCGTTTTGCGCTTGAGGCGGCCGGCCTGTACCTTGACTATTCGAAGAACCGGATCAATGCTGAAACGCTTCGCCTACTCGTGGCGCTCGCACTTGACTGCGGGCTACCTGAGCGTACCGCCGCAATGTTTCGTGGCGACTTGATCAACCGCAGCGAGCAGCGTGCGGCATTGCACACGGCGCTCCGGGCTCCAGCGAGCGAGCGGATCATCCTCGATGGCGTCAACATCATCACCCAAGTGCATGCAGCGCTCGATCGAATGGCCGAGCTCGCCGAAAAGGTTCGCGGCGGCCAATGGCTCGGCCACACGGGCAAACGCATCCGCAACGTCGTCAACATCGGCATCGGGGGCTCCGACTTGGGGCCGGTGATGGCTTATGAGGCGCTGCGCCACTACAGTGCAGCGAACCTAACACTGAGCTTTGTCTCCAATGTTGATGGAACCGATCTAATCGAAGCAACTCGAGACCTGGAGCCCGAGGAAACCCTTTTCATCGTGTGCTCAAAGAGCTTCGCGACACTCGAAACGCTCACCAACGCGCACGCGGCGCGCGCCTGGAGCCTGCGAAAGTTTGGCGATGAGCGCTCCGTCGCCCGGCACTTTGTTGCCGTCTCGACGAACGCCGACGCAGTCGCTAAATTCGGCATCGCTCCGAGCAACGTGTTTCCAATGTGGGATTGGGTCGGAGGCCGCTACTCGATGGATTCCGCGATTGGGCTATCGACCATGATCGCGATCGGGGATGCGCACTTTCGGGAATTACTGCGCGGCATGCGCACCATGGACGAGCATTTTCGCTCGGCGCCGCTCGCACGCAACATGCCGACGCTGTTGGGCCTGCTGTCGGTCTGGAACAACAACTTTCTCGGAGCGACGACGCTCGCAGTGCTCCCCTACGATCAATACCTGAAGCG